>JACYMD010000093.1 GCA_015272215.1 Rivularia sp. T60_A2020_040
TAGATGCTTATTAAATTGGCACTTTAATTGTTAGTTTAGCATAATAAGTACTGAAGAACCATTAAACTTAATATTTGGCATACAAGTCATCACTAATTCACCTAAATTAATTTAATAACATCTATCAAAAGGTAGATGATTTTTATTTGATTAACAGGTAATATAATTGTCCGTTACTAACTGTAACTCCAGCGCGATCGCCAGCAATTTTGCCAGTGCCTAAGAAGTAATCGACTCGACCTGCACCTTTGATGGCACCTCCCGCATCTTGGTCTAAAACATAACGGCTAACGGTTCGGTGTTGCAGTTCATCACTGTCTGTTGCAAAGGGGAAATGACCGCGTATTAAGGCTAATGCTCCAGGAGGCATTAAAGATTTATCTGTAGCAATTGAACGTTCTGCACTTAAACTTACTGAGATAGAACCTTGTGCTGGTTCACCTTTATTTTCTTGGAAAAACACAAAACTGGGATCGCGAGGAAGGTAAACATCTAACTTTTTGGGGTACTTTTCAAAGTATTCTAAGATTGTCGGCATGGTAACACCGCTTGATGGTAATTCACCATCGTCAATTAAAGCAGCTCCAATGCTTTTGTAATTATGAGCGATATTTCCCGCATAACCGACGGTTGTTTGAGTACCATCGAGCAATCGCAATTTAGCAGAACCTTGGATATGAATCATGTAAGCTTCGAGACGGGATTTAAACCAAAATAACTCCAATCCTGTTAATTTTCCTTTTTCACCTTGTAAACCATCAGCACCTTCTAAATCCACACGTGTAGGATGTGGTTTTTCCCAATCTTTTAAATCTGGAGGTAAAGCATAAATGGGATAGCGATATTCTGCTGTTTGTTTTCTACTTGCGATATAAAGCGGTTCAAAATAAGCAGTAAATAATACTGTTCCTTTTTGATCTTTTCCTATTGATTGATAAAAAACAAATTCTTTGGCAACAGCTTGATTTAATTCTGCTGCGGATTTAGATTTTAACACTAATTGACGAAACCGAATTAAACTTTTGATAACTCGTTCTCTATTAATTTCAGGTATGGGATATTTTTGATAAGCATTTTCAGCCGCAGAAGTTTTTAAATACCTTAAACTATTATCTAGGGAACTTAAAAGAACTTTTTTATCTAAAGTTTGATCATTTTCTCCCCATATTTGCTGATCAAAACAAGAAGTATCACCTTCACAACAAGGAAAAGGTGCTTTTTTGATTGCAATTAGTGGTGGTACTGTTGCTGTTGCTGTTGAAGTCGATTTATCTAGCTTTACAGGAGAAAATACTGGTAATTGCCATCTTTTTAATTGACACTGTACTGGACTAAGTAATAAATGACCTAAAGGCTGTAAAGTAATTAATAACACAGCTACAGGTAAGGCGATCGCAATTATGGTTCCTAACTTTTTCATTGGCAATTATCAATGATGCGACTTTTTGAATATTTTGTCAGGATGGTTGTTTAAGTCTATCCCACAAGAATATATCCGATCAACAGGCAAATTGCTATCAGCACTGATTTTTTAGATACTTAATTCTTTTTTGATTCTATAGTTAACAACTTATATATAAATACGATTTAAAAATGACTTTTTATGCAGCAACTAATATTTATTGTTACATTATTTAATACTTATACTCCATCACTTACCACGGATTTCACTGATTTCACGGATTTTATCACCCATTACCAATTACCAATTACCCATTCCCAATCCTCTATTCATTCATATTACGATAAGTGGCGACAGCAGAAGGAGAAATGCGGTTGAGATAACGGAAAATCCAGTATTTAAAGATAGTATCTAGAATTACGGGGAATGTTGCAATAAAGAGGAAAATAAATTCGTGATTAGCAGGTAAACCCCAATGACGAGATATACCTTCTAGAATCACTTCCCAACCGTGAGGGGAGTGAAATCCGACAAATATATCTGTAAATAGAATAATAATAAATGCCTTAGCACTGTCACTTAAACCATATACTATATAATCAAAAAATTCTTTTAAAACGGCTATTTCTCGCTTACTAATCATCAAAAACCAGATGAATGCAAACACAGAAATAATATCCGCAAAAACATTTTTAATTGCATTCCCGCTGATTACCTGATATTTTTCGGCAATCTCCAATGCTTTGTTTTTTACTTGTTCTTCTATCTCTTCTTCCATCTCTTGGGGAGAAAGTAGAGGTGTACTATTAATTAAAGTTTGAAATTTAATTTTTTCTTCAAATCTTTGTAATTCTAATAGTGCTTCTTCTTCCATTTCATAATTAATAAATAATTGAGATTGTTCGCGGCTTCTAAAATGATTGATAATTGGACTAACTAAAATTGCTTTTGATATTTGATGCGTTAAAATAGGGATAATAATTAATAATAATAAAAATCTCACCGAGATAATTGTTCTTCTTTGAGAAGTGCGGAATTTATCCACAACATCCTGTTCGGCATTTGGATCTAATTCAACTTGTAAACGATTAAATGTATTGAAAATTGAACGCGGTAATACCCCTGTGGCATTAACTTTACCTTTGGGTTGATTGTTTGATTTATTTTTTACTAAATCCGCTTTTCTGGTTTGAACTATTTCTGATTCAATTTTTGGTATAATTGTGTCATATTGAGTTGAAGATCGAATCACTGCATCTTGAGTAAAAGTTTGTTGTAAAATTGGTGTCGTATATTTACCAACTATTTGATCGATCAATCTTAACTTTTCTAAAACCAATTCAGAATTAGGATGTTCAACATTAAATTTATTTGCAGCCTTTAAATTTGATTCATTCAGTAAATAATGACTTGCTTTAAACTCCGTCAACCTCATCCGTACAATTCTTAAAAGTTGTTTGAGGTCAGATTCAAAATAATCCATTACACTGGTACTATAGGTAACAGAATTGATATCTATTTTTTGACCATTAAAATGTTCATCTTCTATAACCTTAATTTGTAATGCTGCTTTATAAGCTTCATCTAAAGAACGTTCCTGGGTTCGTAAGTACCACTGGTAAGCTTTTACTAAATACGAATAAATCTTTTGACTAACGGAAAAGTTTTTCATTTTAAATAGTCATCTCTATCTTTTTAGTAGTTTTTAAACTTACATTCACGCTGTTGGATATCTTAACAAAATCATCGGGAGACGGTTTGTGTTAAATCATTCTCTTTGGATTGAAGGTTCTAGTCGTAGTGGTAAGACTGAACGTTTGGTAGAGCAATTTTGTATTTGGGTAAATGAACGCGATGAGAACAAACAACTATTTTATACTAGTAATCCAATTAAAAAAAATAGTTTTAGCATACCAAAAAGCCTGTACCTGCAACATCACGAACTAGGAGTTTTAGTGTTTGCTGCCAATGGGGATAATCGCCGAGAGCTAGCAGATAAAATTGTTACCGCTACCTGGGGTAAATATCCGGTGATAGCGAAAACACCGTTAGGTTTTTTTCAAGATGAAGTGATTTTGTTTTGGCCTCTTTTGATCGAATCTTTAAAATTAAAAGCCCAATTTCCGGTAAGATTACGTCCAGAAACTGAACAGGAACTAGCAACTAAGTTATGGCATTCTCGATTGAATGAAAAAATTTTGCGTAGTATTGGGATGAATGAGTCTCGTTTAGTACGCCGTATTCTTGACTTAATGCAATTAGCAGCCTTAAGTGGAACACCATGTGAAAATATTCCCCACATTTTAACAACAGTAATATCAACACAAGATAATTTTACTAAGTTAGAACCAGATATGATTGGTTCTTTATTATTAGATTGGCGTAAGTGGTGTTTGGATAAAGGCTTTTTAACTTACGGAATTATTACGGAGCTTTACGCTCAAAATTTATTATCAGATCATAATTATCTTTCCCGACTCAAAAAACGCTATCAAGCAGTTTTAGCGGATGATATACAGGATTATCCCGCTTTGATGCGTCGTTTATTCGAGTTGATTATTGCTGATGGTGTGGGAGCCTTTAGTTATAATCCCGATGGTATAGTGCGTTTAGGATTAGGAGCAGATCCAAATTATATGTCTGGGTTAGCAGAACATTGTCACAGAGAAATTTTGACTCAACCACCGATGTTATCCTTATCCGATTTGCTCTTGAATTCAATGACGCAATTGATCACAGAACCAATGACGCTTTTGAGTTTACCTTTATCGGTACAGTCAATTCAAACAACTTCCCGCGCTTCATTATTACAAGAAACCGCAGAAACAATCATTAAAACAGTCGAATCCGGGATAGTACAACCAAAAGAAATCGCCATCATTGCTCCCGGTTTAGATGCTATCGCACGTTATTCTTTGATCGAAAAGTTTAATAAAGCCGGGATTGCGGTGAATTCGCTGCAAGATCAACGTCCTTTAATTAGTTCACCTTTGATTCGTGCTTTACTAACCTTATTAACCTTAGTTTATCCGGGTTTAGGACGTTTGGTTGATAGAGATGCCATCGCCTCCATGTTAGTAGTACTCAGTCGCAAACCGAATAACCATCAATTTATTGATCCCGTAAGAGCTGGATTAATCGCAGACTACTGCTTTGAACCCCATCCCGACAATCCCAATTTACTAAATATCGATTCCTTTGAAAGATGGGATAGATTGGGTTACGCTGCGACAACCGCTTATGGAAAAATATTAAACTGGTTAGAGCAACAGCGCTCGAACTACCAAAAGCGTTTAATTCCGACTCCAGTCTCCTTTTTATATAGCGCCATAGAATACTTTATATCTGACGTTGGTTATTCCAATTACGAACAACTAGCGATTTTGCGGCAATTACTAGAAACCGCTCAACATTACTGGGAAATTGATACTAGATTAAATCAATATTCTTCTACTAGGAAATCTTTACAAGATGAGCAGCTAACAGAAGCAGTAGAAAAACCAGATAAAACTAAAACCACAACCATCGCCGAATTTATCGAGTTATTACGACAGGGAACCATTACTGCAAGTCCTTATCCCATACGTCGTATCGGAAGCCTAGAGAATGCCGTTACATTAGCGACAATATTTCAATATCGTTCCTTACGTCATTCCCATCCCTGGCATTTTTGGTTAGATGCAGGTTCACCATTATGGACAAAAGGAGGAGCAGCAACCTTATTTGGTTCCATGTTCTTTTTACAAGATAGATTTGCTCAACCTTGGACTGCTGAAGATGAAAAATCAGCCGAAGACCAGCGATTGCAAAGGATTATAGCAGATTTACTTGCTCGCGTATCCGATAAAATTTATTTATGTCACAGCGAGTTAGCAGTAAACGGACAAGAACAACTTGGTTCATTGTTACCCTTAGTGAATGCTTGTGTGGGAATCGAATCACAATTAATCAATACACAATTATGACTCAAAAATGATTAAGTTTTATATACTCACGAGTTTCTCAAGTTTTCTTGTTATTTTAAAAGTAGATAGAAAGCAGATAAATTGTAAATAAACTCTAAATAAACGGTAAATAAATATTCCTTTCTATCGAACTAAAAAATGTAGAAAAAATCCTACATCAACATCAATCTTTTAATTGATATAGCTAGGAATTAACTTAGTTTATATCGGGAGGATAATATGAAAGTTATTAATTTAGCAATTAGCCTATTTGCTGCAACCTCCGTTATACTTTCCGGCGGAATTGCTGCTGCTCAAACAGGTATGGATGGTAGTTATATCGGTGCTGGGATTGCAGCAGGTGCTACCAGCGGTGGGCAAGGAAACGATGACGCTTTGTTCGGTGGAAACGTTCAAGGGCGTTATGCAATTCCTCAAACACCAGTTTCCGCTAGAGGTGCGATTCTATTTGGTGGTGATGCTACGGCAATTATGCCAATGCTAACTATCGATTCGCCAATTGCCGATAATACTAACCTTTACTTTGGTGCTGGTTATTCCTGGATTACAAACGAAGGTGATAACACCCCTCTGGGCAACAGAAATGCCGCTGTAATTACTCTTGGTGCAGAATCTGAAGTTAGCGATCGCCTGATCGTTTATGGTGATGCAAAATGGGGTATTGATGCCTATGAAAATAGCTCTGCTGATGCTGTTAGCTTCCAAACAGGAGTTGGTTATCGATTCTAAATGATGATTTGATTTGACGTTGTTTGAGACGTAGCACTGCTACGTCTCTACAAAATGTAAATAAATATCAGAGCGTATCAAGATATCAACATGACCTCACAAGTTTCTCAAATTTCTTCCGTATAAATAAAAATAATTCAAATAATTAAAGCAATTAAACAAGTATTTATTGGGAGATAGTGTTATGTTGAGCCTTGAAAATCCTGGGATTAAAACTCAATCTAGAGATTTAGATGACCCTCAAGTGTTGCTTGCGACTCTTCAAGACATTCGACAATCAGTATATCAGGAAGGGCAACAAATCTTTTCCCAATGGAAACCCTATATTCAACGAGATTCTTTGATAAAAAGTGCTGAAAATCTAGCATATTATCTAGCTTTACGTCATCATGATTTACGTACCTTGCAAGCAGCTTTAATACCTTGGGGATTGTCATCTCTCGGTAGAATAGAAGCAAGAGTACTACCCAACTTAGACGCAGTAATTTCTACTTTAGGTGCTATTTGCCAAGTAGAGCCGAATTCAGTTCCCAATCCTCCTTCGATAAATTCTTTTTTAGAAGGAGAGTATCTTCTTAGACATAATACAGAAGAAGTTTTAGGTCAAATAAATAACCAGCGATGGGTAAGAATCATGGCGACATTACCGTCAACCACCGCCAATAATTACAAAAATATTCAAGATTTGCTACATAAAGGTACCAACTGCGTGCGAATTAACTGCGCTCACGATTCACCAGAAACCTGGGAAGCGATGATTGCTTATGTTCGCCGAGCCGAAGCCCAAACTGGACAGCGTTGTAAAATTATGATGGATTTGGCTGGATCAAAACCTCGGATTAAGCGTATCATTGCCCCTTGTGGTTATAAACACATATTTCCGGGAGATTCTTTACTTTTACGACGTGAATTACCCGACTTAGAGTTGCCTAATTCGTTAACCCCTGGATTTTGGCAAGCAACTTGTACTATTCCATCCATCATTGATAGATTAGAAAGAGGAGCCAATGTTTGGATTGATGATGGACGCATTGGTGGTTATGTTGAATGTTTAATACCAGAAGGAGTAGTGTTAAAAATTACTCATGCGAGGGACAAAGGAGAAAAAATTTCTGCGGATAAAGGATTGAATTTTCCAGATTCTTCACTGAATTTAAGTCCACTTACGGAAAAAGATAAACAGGATTTGGACTTTATTGTTGCTCATGCGGATATCATCGGATACTCATTTGTGCAAGAAGTCGCAGACATCGAACTTTTACAACAAGAGTTAGAAGCTCGTCGGGATCAACTTTCCCATCATCAAATTGCATTAGTAGCAAAAATTGAAACTCCGCAAGCGATAAAAAATCTTCCCGAATTAATCGTTCGTGCTGCGGGTAAACAACCTTTTGGTGTAATGATTGCTCGTGGTGATTTAGCTGTAGAAATTGGTTATCAGCGGTTAGTGGAAATGCAAGAGGAAATACTCTGGCTATGTGAAGCCGCCCATGTTCCAGTAATTTGGGCTACACAAGTCCTCGAACAATTCGTCAAAAAAGGAGTTCCGAATCGCGCTGAAATGACTGATGCAGCAATGGCTGAAAGAGCGGAATGCGTAATGTTAAATAAAGGACGTTATCAAGCGCAAGCTGTCAGTATATTAGATAATGTGCTTAAAAGAATGCAGGAACATCAATCGAAAAAAACATCTCAATTACGTGCTTTGCATTCGTGGAAATTTGACGGAATAACTACTAACAGACTTTGAAGCCAGGGAATAGGGAATAGGGAATAGGGAATAGGGAATAGGTTTTTCAAATGTGTAATTAGTTATGTCAAGTTACTTACTCCTATCCCGCTCGAAAATTACCTATTTCTATGAAACCTCTTTCCTCTGCGTTCTCTGCGTCTCTGCGGTTTTTTTTTCGGTAATCTTTTAACGGGAAGGAAGTAATTAATTATTAATTATTAATTTGCTTTCGGAACACTCACAACTTCCTCAAATTATTCTTATATAACAAAAACAGAGGGTTAGGAGGTGATTTAATTTTAGTGAAACAACGATTAACAAGTCGGGTTTTTGACTTAAATATTTGTAATATAAAACAACCTTCATAAAAACCCGACAAATCACCTTCCCCAAACAAAGATAATGCCACGGAGGTGGATTATGTTGAGAGCAGCAGATATTATGACTACAGATGTTGCAACTATTCGCAGTTCCGCAACTGTGGCAGAAGCAGTTAAATTAATGCAATCAAGAGCATGGCACGCATTAATTGTAGAACGCCGTCATGACCAAGATGCCTACGGTATTATTACTGAAGCAGATATAGTTTACAAAGTAATTGCTTTTGGTAAAGACCCTAGCAAAGTGCGGGTGTATGAAATAATGAGTAAACCCTGTATAGTAGTCAATCCTGATTTGGGTGTGGAATATGTAGCGCGGTTGTTTGCCCAATATCGCTTACTCCGCGCACCCGTGATTCAAGGAGAACTGATGGGTATAATTTCACTCGCCGATATCGTTAATGAAAGTAAATTTCTGGAGCTACCTAGGGTAGTAGTATTAGAACAAGAACTTCAAGATGCAATTAGAAAAGCTCGTGTTGCTTGTAGTGAAACTTCTCCTCGTTCGGAAGAATGTGCCGCTGCTTGGGATATTGTCGATGAACTACAAGCTGAGTTAGCCCATCAAGAAGCCAAAAAAATTCCTAAAACAGCTTTTGAAGAATATTGCGAAGAGTTCCCAGAAGCTATGCAAGGACAGATGTACGATGATTGGTGCAGTGGTTAATCAGTTAAGAGTTAGGAGTTAGGAGTTAGAAGTGAGGAGTTAGGAGTTAAGAGTTAGTAAGTTTAAAGAAACCGGGTTTCTGGCTTCATAGGTAAGTTCTGGAGTTACGAGTTAATAATTTTACATCTTCCGTCCTCTTCCCTTTAGACTTTATAGAAATTCAAACAGCTATAAATCAGGAATCAGCCATGAAGTATTTGAGAAAAAACTGGTTATATTTGGTATTAATCTCAATTTTGAGTGCTATTTTATTTTCAACAATGGCTTTGGCACAAGCTGATATCAATATTAACAACGATAATATTATCCGAGTCGGCGGTGATGTCAGAGTGACGAAGAATACAACTGTGGAAAATGCCCACGCTATAGGGGGAGATGTAACTATTGAAGAAGGTGCAAGAGTCAGACAAACAGCGATCGCCATTGGTGGGGATGTAATTTTACAGAAAAATGCCCGTGTTGATGGTGATGCTTATGCAGTGGGAGGTGAGGTGATTACTGAAGAGGGGGCTAATATTGTTGGTTCCTCCAGTACACTCAGCGGATGGGGAGTTTATGGTACTAAGAGAAGAGGAATTAATAGCTTTGTAGTCCGGTATTTTTTTGGTAGTGCTTTTCATATTTTTAAAATCATTTTAGGCGCTATTTTCGGTGTTTTAATTATTAAGTGGCGACCTAATTTTTTACCCAATTTAGCAACTATCTTAAATCAATATCCTCTACAAAGTGGGTTATGGGGTTTGGGTGGTTTGCTCGTCATAATTGTATCAATAATTTTGCTAGCAATTACCTTAATTGGAATTCCATTATTACCTTTAATTGGTTTGATGACTTATGTTGCAGTAATACTTGGAACTCTCGGTGTAGCACTATGGTTAGGAGAAAAAACTATCAAACAAAGAGAGAAATCACCTGTAGAAAAATTTCTGATGGGAATGTTAATTTTAGGTTTAATTGGTTTAATTCCATTATTAGGTGGCTTAATGATGTCGGTAGTAAATATTTTTGGTTTGGGTGCATTACTGTTTTACTTATTAGATAATCGTCGTGAAAAAAACGTGCTGGATAATTGATTATCAAATTGTCATAAATATCTGATAAATATCTGATAGATATCTAATAACTATGCTCAATAAAGCATAAAAATATCACAGTTTATTCACATTTTTGGTTTATTTTAACAATTAGGATATTGTGAAAAATAAACATGATTTTAATAATTTTATTAGTTATTACTGCATTAATTGCTTTGTCATTAATCGCTCTTGATCTTAATTTTTTAACAGAGCGTAAGCAAGTAAATAAAATTTGGCATTCTTTAGAAACAAGTCCAAGCAATACTATTTTTACCACCGAAATGGTTGCACAATTGCCGCAACCAGTACAGCGTTACTTTCTTCATGCAATTGAACCGGGGACGACTTTAGCTAAATCTGTAAAATTGAAAATGAATGGTAATTTTAGGTTATCAGCAAATAAACCTTGGCTACCCATGAAAGCCGAACAAATTATCAGCGCATTCAAAGGATTTGTTTGGCAAGCCAATATTGGTAGCGGTTTAATTAAATTTATCGGTGGTGATTATTATTTTCATAATTTTGGTCAAATATGGTTTTCTATATGGGGAATTATCCCAGTTGTAAATGCCCATAATCAAGATATCACTCGTTCTAGTATAGGTAGACTCGCGGGAGAATCTTTCTGGCTACCTTCAGCTTTATTGCCACAAAATAGTGTAAGTTGGCAGGCAATTAATGATAATACTATCGAAGCAAATATGAAAATTGATGGCGAGCCTGTTACTTTAACATTTTTTATAGACTCAAACGGTAAACTATTAAAAATGTCGGTACTACGTTGGGGAGACAAAACTGAAGATGGTAGCCATACTTATATTCCCTTTGGTGGAGAAGTCTTAGAAGAACGCACATTTGGAGGATTTACAATTCCTTCTCAAATAAATGCAGGTTGGTGGTTTGGTACAGACAAATACTTTGATTTTTTTCGCGCAAATATTGAACGAGCGGAATTCTTTTAAATTTTAACCATCTTTCACATCGTCAGAATTTAAGTTTAAAAATGGGGTTTTTAGAAAGTTTATCAGGTATTGCAGATATTTTTTGTTTTACTTATTTTATTTATTTTAAAAGCCCGACTTCTGGGGATTTTTTGGTTGAGAAGTAGGGTTTTGTTTTTCATTTATTTTAATTTATAAGTGTGTTACAGATACTTGTTTGAAAACCCGACTTCTGTAGTTAATGTTGAAATATAGCTTTTTTAATTTCCTAATTTTTGATGTTTTATTTATTAAAATATTAAGTAAGTCGGGACAAACTTTCCCCAACTACATAACACACAGGGTAAACTGGTTCAAAAATCTTATTCCCCCAACCCTATTCCCTATTCCTTTTAAAGGAAATCTTAGAGAAAACTCATTACCACAAAATAAAACACAATTAAAACAAACATTATATAATTTCCCCAAGGTTTTTGGACATTTTCTTCCTCTAATAATTCAGGGTGAAAATTATTTTTATGAGAAATTTTTGGAGAAGAAGTTTTTGAACTTTTTGGTTGCTCTGTTTCTAAAGAAGGAAAATTTTGTTTAATTTGTCCAACTTCTTGGTCTATTTCTATTAATTGTTTTCGTAAATCTTGAATTTCATTCTTAATTGTTTGTAATTTATATAGTTCAGCCGCTGAATACTTAGGTTGTGTTTTCATTTTGATACTCCTAAAATATTTTCAAGTGAAAATTATTAACTAGATATAGAATTTGAGTGAGTTTTAGTGTGAAAGTAGTTTTCCAGAAGCAGATGATTTTAAGAGTAACAATTAAGTTTGAGGAACTTGTGAGGAAATACAAAATTTATATCCTGGTAAACATTTGTAAGCTAAAAAGCGTTTAATTTGTATATTCAAATTAAACGCTTTTTAGCTTATCTCAACTACAAACATTTAAAACTAATGACATGAACTTCTAAGTTGTATACTCCGCATTAATCTTCACGTAATCGTAACTCAAATCGCATCCCCAAGCTTTACCTGCACCCGAACCATTGCCAACACTCACGTCAATTATTACCGGATTATCTATCCTTTGCGTATTTACCGTATCTCGAACAACAGTTAAATCATTACTATTACTAGTCGCGACAAAATCTGGAGGTAAAGAAGATTCCGCTGCTGTTTGTTTCAAATATGCACTCGCTGCTTTTCGATCAAATTCCAGGGGTTGTCCTTTTTCCATTAATAAAAAATCCCCCATTTTAATTCTTAAATCACTTTGCTCAAATGGTACACCTGCACGTCCAGCAGCAGCAGCAATTCTTCCCCAATTTGGATCGCGTCCAAAGATTGCAGACTTGACTAACGATGAACCAGCAATGGTTTTAGCTATTTTCAACGCTGATTTTTGATCCGATGCACCGCTGACTTGCACTTCTATTAAACAAGTTGCACCTTCACCGTCGCGAGCGATGGCCTTTGCTAAATGTTGACAAACTGCGGTTAACATTGCTTCTAATTTCTCAGCTTCTGCACTCATTTCGGTTATCGCTGGGGTACGAGATTGTCCGTTAGCTAAAGCAATTAAACTATCATTAGTACTAGTATCCCCATCAACGGTAATTGCATTAAAACTCTTATCAGCAGCGCGACTCAACATTTCTTGCCATAATCCAGGAGAAACCGCAGCATCGCAAGTCACAAACGCCAACATTGTCGCCATATTCGGATGAATCATTCCCGAACCTTTGGCAATTCCGCCGACTCGCACTGGTCTATCATGTATAGTTGTTTCTAAGGCAATGGATTTAGTTACTAAATCTGTAGTAATTATCGCCTTTGCGGCTGCATCGGAACCAGTTTCCGAAAGTGCTTCTACTAACTTGGGTATACCTGTTTTCAAAGCATCCATCTTAATTCTTTGCCCAATCACCCCAGTTGAAGCCAGCAACACCGACTTTGAAGAAATATTCAGCGCTTGCCCCAAAATCATCGCACTTTCGAGCGCATCCAACCAACCTTGATTACCCGTAGAAGCGTTAGCCTGTCCCGCATTACACAGAATCGCACGAGCGCTGTGTGCCGCAAGCAACCGCTGACGACAATAATCTACACAAGCCGCAGTCACCTGAGAAATTGTGAACACACCTGCGGCTATCGCCTCTACATCTGAAACAATCAATGCTAAATCTGGCGCACCTGAAGGTTTCAGCCCTGCGGCGATTCCAGTTGCTTTATATCCCTTCGGTGCTGTAACACCACCACTTATTTCCCGCCACTCACTCATTACTCTTCCCCTACATTTTGATCACCGCAATCAGAGGGGATTATATCAATATATTAGTCAACACTTAATGGTAACTTATTAGTTATTAATGGTTAGGAGTTAGTTGACAGTTGACAGTTGACAGTTGACAGTTGCCTCTTACCTCTTGCCTCTGACCTTTAACCTAATTCCGTATAAATACTCAAAAAAAAGAGAGAGCCACTTGGTAGCTCTCCGGATCATCAGGGTGCATCTACTTAACATAGTATATCATTAATTGCCCAGGGGGTGATACCCCTTAGTTAAGTTTTGATTAAGTTTTCGTAAATAATTTGTTTGCGCTTCAGTATTATTATCTATAAGTAGGAAAAAAGCAAAAAAAAGAGAGAGCCACTTGGTAGCTCTCCGGATCATCAGGGTGCATCTACTTAACATAGTATATCATTAGTTGTCCAGGGGGTGATACCCCTTATCTAAATTTTGATTAAGTTTTCGTAAATAATTTGTTTGCACTTCAGTATTATTATCTAGAAGCAGGAAAAAGGCAAAAAAAAGAGAGCCACTTGGTAGCTCTCCGGATCATCAGGGTGCATCTACTTAACATAGTATATCATTAGTTGTCCAGGGGGTGACACCCCTTATTTAAATTTTTGTGAACTTTTTACGAAGAAATGGGGATTAAATATAAAAAAATAAAAAAGAGAGCCAGTTATATATAGCTCTCTAAACATCAGGGTGCATCTGATTATCACATAATACCATTTATGACATGAGGGATTGTACCCCTTTGCAAAATTGTTTGATCTAAATTATTTTTTAATAATTAATTTGATTGCGATCGCGTAGTGTAAGGGAAGTTATTTCATATCTTGCACCATCAAAACTCCTAACTCAAAATAATTACTGATTGTTTGACTTCATTCTTACCCGCCTGGGACTGCAAGTCCCAGTCTAATAGCAGAAGTCCATTAAAATGGACTAAAATATTATATTTTTATTTTAGTAATATTTTTATTTATATTTTTGATTATCTAGTTAATTATGCGTAGGGTGCAAGATGTGAGTTATGGCGCTATTATCCCGATGCAGTATAAATTTCCAAAAAAAAAGAGAGCCACTTGGCAGCTCTCCAGATCATCAGGGTGCATCTACTTAACATAATATAGCATTTTACGGCTGAGGGGCGACACCCCTTTTGTGATATTTTTTGTAAAGATTTTGTAAATAAAAATTTGTCTCAATTAAGTGAAAATGCGGGGGTGTGATTTGTTGAATCAGGTTTTGATGAGTTTAAAAGTATATATACTTAAAATGCGATTTTACTCAAGTCTGGAAAAAACATGGAGACGCTGCACGGAATCATGTAAAAATAAGTAGTGCAAGCGTCTCGCTTGCTATTTCCCAAAGGTAGGCTTTTCGGCCCACACTACTTGTTCAATTTATTTTTACACGAATACCTGCAACATCTCTAGAGCAATTGCTTATTCAAGCAAAGCTTGGAGTTTTTGATCTACCAACTCATTGGTTAATTTAGGATCTGCGCGTTTTCCAGTCTTTTTGAGAACTTGTCCGACGAAGAAACCTTTAACGTTGGTTTTACCGCTGCGATATTTTTCGACTTCTTTGGGGTTTCCAGCGATAGCTTCATCGATGAGAGGTTCGAGTACTGATGGATCGGTAATTAGCTTTTCACCAGCAAAAATATCTTTAGCAGAGCTACCTTCAAGTAACTCTGGTAATTTCTCTTTGGCTTTAGCATTACTAATCTCACCTTTGTCAATTAGCTTAGCAACTTCAGCTAAATTACTTGGTGTCAATTTGATATCAGAAATATTCAGTTTTTGTTTGTTGAGATAAGCAGCAATATCACCCATAATCCAGTTTGCCGCAGTTTTGGAATTTGCTCCCTTCTCCACAGTAGCTTCAAAATACTCCGCTGTAGCACGCTCTTCAGTTAAGACTCTAGCATCGTATGCAGAAAGTCCCAACTCGGTTTCATAATAATGGCGTTTTTTTGCGGGTAACTCTGGTAATTCGCTTGCCCACTTGTTTAATTGCTCTTGTGTTACCTCAATGGGAGTTAAATCGGGTTCAGGAAAATAACGATAATCGCTAGAACCTTCCTTAATTCTCATGCTAATGGTACGTTGAGAACCTTCTTCCCAAAGACGAGTTTCTTGAACAATTTTTTCACCAGATTCAACCGCTGCAATTTGACGTTCAATTTCGTATTCAATGGCTCTTTGAATCGCATTGAACGAGTTCATATTCTTAATTTCGACTTTTGTGCCAAATTCCTTTCGTCCCACTGGACGCACGGAAATATTCACATCACAACGCAGCGAACCTTCTTGCATATTACCATCGCTGACACCGAGATAGCGGACAATTCGGCGTAACTCTTGAGCGTATTCGGCAGCTTCTTGTCCAGAACGGATATCGGGTTCGGAAACGATTTCAATTAACGGTATACCGGCTCGATTATAGTCTACCAGAGAATAGCTCGAACCAGAAAGGCGATCGCTACCGGCATGAACCAATTTACCAGCATCTTCTTCCATATGCAGCCGAGTAATACCAATCCTTTTGCGAATTGGATTACCATCTTGATCAACTAACTCAATTTCGATAAAACCGTGTTCGGCAATGGGTAAATCGTATTGAGAAATTTGGTAATTTTTGGGTAAATCGGGATAAAAATATTGTTTGCGATCGAACTTGCTGTATTTAGCGATTTGACAATTAAGAGCCAAACCTGCTTTTACAGCGTATTCTAATACTTTTTCATTGAGTACCGGCAAAACTCCAGGTAAACCCATACAAACCGGGTCGATGTTAGTATTAGGTTCAGCACCGAATTTTGTAGAGCTATCGGAGAAAATCTTAGTTAAGGTTGCCAGTTGACAATGGGTTTCTAGACCAATTATCGCTTCGTAATCAGTTTTTACAGTTGTAGCAGCAGTCATAAAATTTAAAAATTCGGACTTAATCTTATAGTCTTTAGGTATTGTAGCTGTTTTGAGTCGATAACCGATGGATGTTAACCCTGGTTATTATGGTGAGAATTCCGTCCTAGTACGGATTTGTATGTTTTAATTCTTGTTTAATTCTTGTAGGATGAAAAGCATAAAGCTTTTGTGGGATGGGCATCCCGGAGCGTCCGAATCTGCTTTATAAAGATGAAATATACTGTATATCTTCGCTTTAATTGATATCTTGCACCATCAAAACTCCTAACTCAAAATAATTACTGATTGTTTTCCTGTCGTTCTTACCCGCCTGGGACTGCAAGTCCCAGTCTGATAGCAGAAGTCCATTAAAATGGACTAAAATATTACATTTTTATTTTAGTAATATTTTTATTTCTATTTTTTATTATGTAGTTAATTATGCGTAGGGTGCAAGATGTGAGTTAAGCAAACAATTATTTTATTTTATCAATTATTACCTTCAGATTTGAAATTATACACTAATGGTAGATGTATGAGTAATTTGATTGATGCTATTTAAAATATAGCTATTACTTCGCATAAATAAAAAAATAAAAAAATACCCGAAAAACACCTTTAAAATATTATTGCATTATGAATTGTAGCTGGTAAAAAGAATCGGATAAATTATTCATCGCTATAAAAGAGAAAAAGTCTAAATGTCAATATTATTAATTATTTTAGGAATATTAATTCTAACTGTTGTCACTATCGATGTATTGGTAACTACCTTAACTGTGGGAGGAGGAGGACCAATTACTAGTAGAATTTCTAGTGGAATATGGTGGATAGTTTTACAAATTCATCAGAGAAAATCTAACCACCGATTATTATCAATTACAGGTTTAGTACTATTAAGCGGGATAGCCTTACTTTGGTATATTTTAACTTGGATTGGTTGGACATTGATATTTAGTGCTGAAAATTCTGCTGTTGTGAATGCATCTTCTAAAATACCAGCAGATACTTGGGAACGGATTTATTTTGTTGGTTATACAATATCTACTTTGGGAATGGGAGACTATCAAGCTCAAGGAAGAATTTGGCAAATAGCAACGGCAATTGCATCAACAAGTGGTTTTTTCTTAGTAACTTTGAGCATTGCTTACTTGTTACCAATTGTTTCAGCAGCTTCTGAAAAACGCGCTGTTGCGATTTATGTAGCTTCACTAGGAGGAACAGCAGACGAAATTTTAATTAGGGCTTGGAATGGTCATAATTTTGGAGGTTTATCTCAACATTTGAGTTCTCTTACACCTACTTTAACTCAGCAAGGAGAGAAACATTTAGCATACCCAATTCTACATTATTTCCACAGTGTAGAAAGAGCTAGGTCTTTAGCTTTGAGTGTAATTGCATTAGATGAAGCTTTAACTTTACTGCAATATGCAATTCCAGATAAATATCAACCAGAACCGGCTGTTTTAGGTTCTGTTAGAAGAGCTAGTGCAGCTTTTTTGAAAACTCTTAAATCAGCTTATTTAGAACCAGCGACCTATAATCCTCAACTCCCTTCTTTAGAATTACTGCGAAATAAAGGTATTCCTACTGTTAGCGATCAAGAATTTTTTACAAGAATCAAGATGATTACAAAACGTAGAAGATTGCTTTTAGCATTAGCAGAAAATGATGGTTGGAATTGGGATGCTATTGCTTCTAGTATTACTACTAATAGAGCTAGTAATTTAGATGATGAAACAATGATTGATGAGGTAAAGTTACATTAATTAGGTTAAAAGTTAGAGGTTAAACAAAGATTAAAAGATTGATAATTTATGTTGGAATTAATGGGAAATGGACTTAATTATGCTTTGGGATTGGATGCTAAAGAAATCAATTTATGGCAGATGGGATTGAGAGCAGCGGTGATTTATGTCGCTGGATGGATGATGGTTAGAATAGTCGGAGACCGGCGTTTTATTGGTAAATATGCTGCTTTTGATGTTGTTTTAAGTATTATTTTTGGCTCTACTTTAAGTCGTACTATTAATGGTTCTGCTCCTTTTTTCCCAACCATAGGCGCTGGTTTTGTATTAGTTGGAATGCATTGGGTATTTGGTGGAATTTCTTTTCATTTCCCAGCTTTAGAAAATTTAATTAAAGGTTCCTCTCGCGTTTTAATTCGGGATGGTGAAATTAATTATAAAGCAATGCAAAAGAGTCATATTACTGAAAAAGATTTAAACTCTTCTTTGCGTTCTCAAGCCAAACTTACCGAACCTTCACAAGTTGAAATTGCACGTTTAGAAAGTAGCGGTGATATTAGCATTTTACCTAAAGAAAATCTTCCGCAGGTAATTGAAGTTTCTGTGGATAAAGGGATTAAAACTATTAGGATAGAGGTGTAGTTAATCATCATGAATGATGCTATACCTAAGAGTAGCCTAAACGTAATCAATATTAATAGTGGATTTACCCATGCAAATAAAAATTCGGACTCTACAAGAAGTTGAAATTCCTGAAACCGATAAAATTTTTAGATTAGCATTTGGTACCTTTATTGGATAGTTGGGATGATTCCGCAATTGGTAGAGCTAGCTTTCACTCAAGGTACTCGCAGGATGTTGAAAAGTTTGCGCGAGCAATTATAAAATCTGTTTATATTTATCGCCAAAAGATTTACAGTATTATATTATAAAGCTTTTGTGGAATGGGCATCCCTGCTCGTCGGAATCTGCTTCATAAAAATGAAATATACTGTAATCAGTTGTCGCGCATTTAATTTGTATTTTTCTAGCGGGCAGGATGCCCGCACTACAAGATTTTAATAAAATTTAAATATACAAATTAATTAAAGGTTTTTTTAACTTAATATACCAAAAAACCCAGTTTTTACAAAAAACTGGGCTGATAAATCCTCAAAAATTACCTAATTTATAATTCCAAACACCACTTACGAAAATCATCACCGCGTACTTCAAAGTTGGCATATTGGTCAAAGCTGGCACAAGCTGGCGACAGTAAAACTACAGTTGCATCATGCTGCTTTGCTAATTTCAACCCATGAGTAACAGCTTTTTGCATTGTTCCGACATCTTCGTAGTTGGAATATCCTTCTTCTTGCAAACGTTTGGCAAACATCGGTGCGGCATCCCCGATTAATAATACTGCTGCGGCTTTCTCTTTGATTTTATTTATCCAAGGTTTATCTTCACCTTCTTTTGCAGCACCTCCAGCAATCAAAATTACCGGACTTTTAACCGATGCTAAACCGACTTCAGCAGCGTCGTAATTGGTTGCTTTACTATCATTAATAAAGTCAATTCCTTCGTAAGTCCGAATGTGTTCTAAACGATGGGGTACTCCAGCAAATTCACTGATAGCTTGATGAATGGCTTGCTTTTCAATTCCCGCTAATCTCGCTGCTGCAATTGACAACAACAGGTTTTGTAAATTGTGTTCTCCCACCATTCGTAAAGCGGAAATTGGCATGATTTTTTGGTCTTCTTGCAAAGATGCGATGTGTTGCGTCTCTACAACCCAACCATCTTGAATATAAAAACCTTTACCACCAATTAATCTATCTTTACCTTTAACGCTCGTCCAATAAGCATCTTGCCAATCGGTTTCACCCATCTTTCTTAAGTATGGATCATCACCGTTGAAAATTTGCATTTGAGAACTACGTAATAATTGCGCTTTAATATTGTAGTAGTTTTCTACAGTTTTATGACGCGCTAAATGGTCTGGGGTTAAAGTCGTCCAAATACCGATTTTGGGAGAAATTGAACTGGAAGATTCTATTTGGTAACTGCTAAGTTCGGCAATTATCCAATCTAGAGGAGCGGAGGAAGTTTGTTGTTTGTCTGGTTGTCTTTCCTTGAGCGCAATTTCACAAGCTGCATGACCAATATTACCGCAGGTAGGAGCGTGAAAACCCGCAGTTTGAAATATTGCGCCTATTAAGGATGTCACAGTAGTTTTACCGTTGGTGCCGGTAACTGCTACCCAGGGGATGGAACGTAAATTGCGCCATGCAAATTCCATTTCCCCGATAGTGTCAATTCCTTTTTCCCGTGCTTTGATTAATACTGGAATATCCCAAGGTACACCGGGACTAACTACGATTAATTTCGGTAATTCGGTATCGTTGAGTTCCAGGGAATACCCTAATTTAACTGTAATTCCCTCGACAGCAAGTTCTTGTTGTTGTTGGAGGAGGTTAGGGGAGGTATTAGTATCACCAATTTCCACCTCCCAACCTTCTCGATTCAACAATCTCGCCGCAGCAACACCGGACTTTCCCAATCCTATGACATGAGCTTTAGGCATAGACTGTAAGCAGAAATCCCTGGTTAAGCAACTTTATAGTAACGTTTATTGGCATAATTTACACCATGTTTTGTTGATTTTTACTACAGATTTTTTACAATTGCCCCAAAATCAGCTAACACACGAGCGTGGTTACGAAGTAATCCTAGTAAATACAGACGATTTCGTTTAATATCCGGATTGTCATCCATTACTAACACGCTTTCTGCCCCGTCGAAGAAACTGCTGACAGTAGGTGCTATTTCTGTTAATCCTGCTATCAGTTGTTGGTAGTTACGAGTACGTTGTGCAGCTTGGGTTTGCGGTACTAGATTCAGGAGTGCATGATAAAATGATTCCTCGGATGATTTTTGAAATAACTCTTTTTGGACTAAGTTGCCCGGATCGAGTTGTTGAGTATCTAAATCACCTTGTGCCGCTAACCTAGTAGAACGATTAACAGTTTCATAAATTTTATCTAAATCGCCATTCTTGCGAATTTCTTGTAAAAACAAAGCGCGATCGCGAACATCTAACAAATCCTGTAATGCTCGCTCTGTATACTCTGGGTCATTTTCTCCCAATACAGCATTAACTAAATCGTAGTCAATATCTTTCTCATCTTGTAATAACGTGCGAATCCGCTGTAAAAAGAAGTCTTCTAAAATGACCAATCTCTCTTTACCTCTTTCCTTTGTGTTCTCCGCGTCTCTGCGGTTTTTATTCCGGTAATCTTCTACCGGGAAAGGAGTATCTTCGTTTACTGTTTCTGCAAGTAGCTGCTGTAAATTAATCGATAAATCGCCATCCCAAGTAATATTAACAATAGCAGTTGCGGCTCTCCGTAAAGCGAAAGGATCGGAGGAACCTGTAGGAATCATTCCCAAGCCGAAAATACTTACTAAAGTATCAATTCTATCGGCTAAAGCCACAACTCGACCTGTTAAACTTTGCGGTAAAATATCATCAGCATTTCGAGGTAAATAATGCTCAAAAATTGCATCAGCTACAACAGGTGGTTCTTGACTTTTCAAAGCGTATTTTTGACCCATAATTCCTTGCAATTCCGGGAATTCATACACCATGGAACTAACTAAATCGGCTTTACATAATAAAGCTGCTCTTTGAACATATTCCTGTTGCTGGAAATCTAAATTTAATTGTTTGGAAATTTTATCCGCAACAGTACAAATTCGAGTAACTTTTTGTCGTAAAGAACCTAAATCTTCTTGAAAAGTTACCGTTTCCAACTGCGGTAAAAAGCTTTCCAAAGATTGCTTAATATCCTTATCGTAGAAATATCTACCGTCAGATAAACGAGCGCGAATTACCCTTTCATTACCTTTAGCAATAATATCTGATTTTTCTGGATCGCCATTAGAAACCGTAATAAAATAAGGTAATAATTCCTGACTATTTTCGCTTTTAAACACCGGAAAATACTTTTGGTGAGAAACCATTACTGTCGTAATTACTTCCGGGGGTAACTGCAAAAATTCCGGTTCAAAATTACCGACAACTGCCGTTGAATATTCGACTAAATTGGTTACTTCCTCCAATAAATCTGGGTAAATTTGAGCATAACCATTTAACTTTTGCGCTGCATTTTCTACTTGTTGAGTAATTCTATTAACTCGCACTTCCACATCTGCAACTACACAAGCAGAATTCAAAGTATCAAGATAATCAGTAGCTTGAGTTATAGTTATATCATCCGGATGTAATACGCGATGTCCTCTAGAAATATTACCGCTTTTAACAACTTGCGAATTATTATCAATTTCAATCGGTAAAATATTATCATCCAACAAAGCCACCAACCAACGAATCGGACGAGAAAATTTTAAATCCCCGTCACTCCAACGCATCAAGCGCTTACCTTCTAACTTAAAAATCCAATCGGGAATAATTTCTGTAAGAATATCAGCAGTAGTGCGTCCGGCAATACTTTTCTTTACAAAAACAAAATCACCTTTATCAGTGGGACGAACTTCCAAAGCCGAAACATCCACACCTTGCTTATTCGCAAAACCTTCAGCAGCCTTAGTTATTGTACCATCCTTAAAAGCAGCTTTTGCAGGAGGTCCCTTGATTTCTTCTTCCCTATCGGCTTGTTTTTGGGGTAAACCCTTGATTAACACAGCCAACCTGCGGGGAGTACCGTAGACTTCTACCGTATCATAGTCAAGGAAATTTTCTTGTAGAGATAAGGGAATTCGTTGTTTCCATTGAGTTAAAGCACTACTTAAAAAGCTTGCAGGTAATTCTTCCGTTCCGACTTCCAATAAAAAATTAGCCATAGTACACAGTCAAGTATGAATTATCTAAAGATGAAGGGGGAATATCCTTCAGTTTAATTTCATCAGTGTACCGTGGGTTTTGGTTTGGTTGTTGGGATAGGTTCGTTTAATTTATTGGGTGGGGGTGTTTGTCTACTAATTTAACGGGTACGGTACTGAAACTTCGTGAAGTGCTTGGTGTTATGGCGATCGCCTGCAATCATGTAGTAATTAAGGTGAATATACAGAGTACAGAGTACTTAAGTCTATTGTAAGATTAGTTTTAAGATTAAATCTAATTCAAACAATCGGTTATTCGTCGGTAAATTTTATATGCTCAAGACTAGTAATGAAAAAAGTCTTTGTTATACGACTTTAGCTATTGGATATGAATACAATAAATATGCAAAACTATTAGCAAAAGATATTGCGAAGCTATCTCCAAATATTCCGATAGTGATTCTTACAGATAGACCACAACTTTTCTCTAAGGATTTACACGTAACTGCTATTAAACACAATGTTCAATCTGTAGGTATATTCCATGACAAGCTTTGTTGTATAGAAAAATGTTTTGAAAACTATGATTGTTCTATCTTCATTGATGCTGATTGTCGATTGCTGGAAAATATGGCAATGTCTAGAAATTGGAAACCCGGTTTAACAGCAAAGACGCATTGGAATTTAGAAAAACATATTAGTCCAAAGGGTGTTTTATTGCCAAAAAAAGAGTTAACACGGGAACTAGTTTATGAGATTGCTAAACAGCTGCAAATTTCTGTACAAGAGTGTAAATTTGTATATGAAGCAATTTTTACTATTCGTAAAGATAATGGCAAAGAAAAAGAATTTTTCCAAATTTGGAAGCAGATTCGGGATTACTTTGAGTCGAATGGAATTTTCGATGGAGAAGGTGTAGCAATGGGTTTAGCTGCATATAAAACATCTCTGGAAGTATACCACTACAATTCCGGTTATCCTGAAGATGGAATTGATTATAATATTAAAGATGTTTATAAAGACAAACTTTTTTATAAGTTGCTTATTCACAATGATACTGATGACTTGAGTGATGTTTTGTGTAAGCAAGTCTTAGACTTTGATAACCAAAGAAAACAAATTTCAAAGTTACCTTTTTGGCGTAAGGTAATTAAAAAAATATCTAATCCTATCCTGAAAAATGTACGTTTTATAACCCTCAAAATCAAAAATTTTCATCGAACCAATTCTTCTGACTTTATCTAAGTTTACATAACCTAAAATATGGTGAATATAGGTAAAATTTATATTGGTTAAAAGGATACTATTTAATAGTTACTATGTATCCTGATGATTACTCTTTTAAAAATAGTAAAAAAATAATGATGGAGATGTAAAAAGTAATGAAACTATGTTATCACAAATTAATCGATGGACTGAGAAACTTTGGAGACGATCTTAATCCTTGGATATGGGACAAACTAATTCCAGGAGTTCTAGATCATGATGAAAGTGTAGCTTTTGTTGGCATTGGTAGCTTAATTAATGATGGATTATCGTGGCGGACTCGTCATGCTAGTAAAAGAGTTATTTTTGGTACGGGTGTAGGTTACGGAAAGGGTGAAATAAAACTTGATGAATCCTACAAAATTTATTGCTTGCGAGGTTCCCTTTCTGCAAAAGCCTTGGGAGTAACAGAGGATTTGGGAATTACAGATGGAGCTGTTTTAATTCGCAGAGTTTATAAAAATACGGCTAAAAAAATCCATCGTTTTTCTTATATGCCTCATTATGAACTTGCAGGTAAAGGATGGGAACTTGCTTGTAAAGAATTGGGTTTTGGTTATATCGATCCAAGATGGACTGTAGAAAAAGTTTTATCATCTATAAGCCAAACAGAAGTTTTGCTAACTGAAGCTATGCATGGTGCAATTGTTGCTGATGCACTTCGAGTTAGGTGGGTACCAATTGTCACAAATTCAACTATTCTTGCTTTTAAATGGCAAGATTGGTGTTCATCAATTGGTGTTGAATACAAGCCTAATTATATTGAGAGATTGCACCACCCAAGAGAGAAACAAGATATTTTGACTCCAGTTCGTTCTGTAAGAGATAAAATCCGGCGAAATAAAGTTAGTAAAGCCTTAAAGCAGGTTGCCATGAATCAACCAACATTTTTAAGTAAAGACTCATGCATTGAAACTTTGACTGTGCAACTTGAAGAAAGACTTCATCTGTTCCAACAAGATGTTAAGAATGGATTATTTGAATCATCAATCTGTTAATTCCAAATTATTCAGAGATAATTTTCGGTAATTATATTATATAGAATTGAGCTATTCGTAGTTTGTGGAACTTATATTTTAATCGGGTAGGTAGCTATGGTAAAAGATTTTTGTTTTGGAACTTTGGCAGTAGGTAAAAGGTATCGTACCCATGCGCTAATGCTTGCAAAAGATATTCAAGAACAAGCGCCTAATGTTTCGTTTGTAGTTTTAACAGATCAACCTGCTGACTTTGTAGAATTTAAAAATGTCATTCCTATTAAGCATCGACTTCAAAGTGTAAAAGGTTATCATGATAAACGCTTTGTAATTGAGAAGTCATTTGAAAGCTTCGACACGTGTATTTTCTTAGACTCTGATGTGCGAATCATTGGTTCGGTACCAGAGGATATGAAGTGGCTTCCTGGAATTACTGCAAGGACTGGATGCAATATTATAAAGCATAATATAGGGACAAAGCGGAGTCTAGAGTTCGCAACAATAGAGCAGGTGGCACAGAAATTAGATATAAACCTTCAGGAAACAAAATGGTTTCACGAGTTCATGTTTGTTGTGACAAAACAAGCTGGTGCTGAAAAGGTTTTTTTAAAACTTTGGCAGAACATTTCAACATATTTTGAAATGCAAGGAATTTATGGGGGAGAAGGTAATGTGATGGGATTAGCTGCGGCAAAAGCAGGTTTAAACATCAGGTTTGATTCTGAAGATAGATTTCCATTTTTCAAGGATAATATAGAGCAAATCAGAATCAAGATGGGACAATCAAATCTGGCAGATAAACAAATTTATTTCCAAATGCATAAAGAGATTGAATTCCCAAAAGTTCCAATTTTCTTAAAAATTACTGATAAAATAACTCGACAATTTGTATTATTTTATCGATTGTTAAAACTCAGGTATTTCAAGCACAATTCTGACCTGATAGAGTTGCGATAAAATTTATGTTTTCCTAACTCTTAACTTCATTCTCATTCCCGTTATCATTCCCGTTATGATTCCCGTTATGATTCCCATTATTGTTACCGTTATGATTTAAATTATTACTGAAATTGACATTGACATAAATATTGATACTAATTAAGCTACCGTTTTTACCGCTAAATAGATAGCCTAAGATTAGTCCTAAAATTAAAGATAATAAAATCATATTATCTCGTTCACAGGTTGAAAAGTTTCAAAAATACAGCTATTACACAAGTGAAGTTTATTTTATTAATTAATTGAGTAATAAACTGTCCAATACAATCCAACCTGTAAATTATTTTTGAATTACCTATTACCAATTACCCATTACCCATTACCAGTTACCAATTACCTTCCTAATTTATTCTCAATGCCTTCACAACCACCGGGAATGGTTTTTCGGCTGTTTTCACCGCACCAATTGCAACAATAATGACGATTGGCTTGAGACATTCGCTTGACGTTGGTAAAATCAGCGTTTTCTATTACTGCACCAGTACGCTCCCCCGTTTGATAATTAGGTGGATGCAAACGGCTACGGGGTGATGCTGTTTGTAAAGAACCATAAAATAATTGAGTTCCATTGAAGTCAGCACTAGATAAATTCGCTTCATATAAAATGGTGCGGCAAAGATTAGCTTTCACTAAGTCGCAATGACTTAAATTAACCCGTACTAAATTGGCTTCACTCAAATCTGTCCACCGCAAATCTGTACCGGAAAGTTTCGCACCGGCAAGCATTACACCCAAGTCTATCACCCGCACTCCCGTAACTAAATCTTCTGCATAACCTCCGCTACCGTCAAGAATCGCTCTACCTAAATGTCCGTCTCGTTTTAGTGGTGTGAGCAATTTGGAACGAGATAAAAAGCGGAGAATTTTGGCTTTACCAACTGCGTCAACGCTGCTCAAAATTGCTGCTGTACGCCCTTCTGCAAGCAGTCTTTCTTGAGGCCAATCTTCCAAAAATCCTTGTTGATCTAATACTAAATCGGAAATGCCTTGAAAATATGTGTCAATTGTCTGCTGTTGAGTAATATTATTTTGCTGAATTGTTAGCAAGTTTTGCTGAATTGTTAAATCTTTGGAAATGATATACTGTCGCCAAGCAATATAAACCGCGATGACAGCGATGAGAATTTGTCCTAAAGCGCCAAACCACTCTGCTAAAGTTCCCGAAACATCCCAGTCAATTTTGCCGGGAATAAATTTGAATAAGCCAGCAACTGCGACGATTATACCCAAAAAACCAATAATCAATGCTCGCTGTTGGGGTGTCAACAAGTCGGTGACTACGTTTTTCAACCAGGGAAATAGTATTATTACGGATAAAGATAAAGTGACTGCTGTTCCGGTAATTCCTACTATTGGAAGATTTATGGCTATTCCTACAACCGTGACAATAGTTGAGAATAAAGTAATTAATAATGCTCGTGTCTTCACCGTCAGTGTGGTAGAAGTACTGCTAGAAAATGAGGAACGAGCTTGTTGTAAGGCTGCCATATTTTCTTGAGACTGCACCGAAGCTATAGCCGAGTTTAGTAGTTGAGTGTTAAGCCCGTTGGATAACTCGGTTGTATCACCTGCACCTTCAAATTCATCTGGTTGCCATTTGTCTTCAGATGGGGGTTGCAGATTCGGAGGTTGCGATGAGTGGGAGTTAGATTCAATTGACATGATTATATTTTGGCATCAGCAGTTATAGGTTGAACATTGGGAATTATTTCCCCCAGGGTGAGCTTAGCGCAATCACAAAGGTACTATTTTTTACATTTATATCAAATTCTTTTTTCAATATTTAGACTTTGATATTTTTTTGTTCGGTGGTAATCCAATTTACTTATTGCTAGTTAAAATATTTTTTTACATATTGTATGGTCTAAGTTCAGCTTTTTTAGTTCATGATAAATGTATAATTTTTAGCTATTAACACTATATTTAGACAAACTTTAACTTACTTTAATGAATGAGTTAAATGAGTTAGTTATATGTAGATAAAATTACTTTTACAGAATTATTAATTATTTAAATTATACGCTCAAATAGTTTGTTAGTTACATATTTTAAATCGAGATATTTAAATCGAGATACTTTACTTTCTATCGCCTATATAGAGAAGATTTTAGCGGGGGTGAAGTCCAGAAATACCCCACCCGCTTGCCAAGGTTGGGGAGGGGTGTACTTCATTTACTTGCAAACTGCTGTATATAATTACATAACCTATATCTTGCACAGAGCCGCATAATTAGTCCATTTTAATGGACTTCTGCTATCAGACTGGGACTTGCAGTCCCAGGCGGGTAAAAACGTAGTCAAACAATTAGTAATTATTTTAACGATAGGTTTCTATGGTGCAAGATATGAAATACGCAATTTATTGTTGAAAGCAGCCGGATTAAATGTAAGCTCGTATTGTATATAAATTAAATAAATTAATAAATTAATAAATTAATAAATTAATTCAAAAAAATGTTTTGCTGAGATATTGGTTGGTTTATTACATGGTATGTCGTAGAGCAAATCAAAAATATTTAATGAATGGCAAGCAAGTATTATACTACTAAATAGATGAAATTCTAAATATATTCAATAAAATAATAAATAAAAAAACATGGATACTTGTTAAATAGAATAAAAAGCTGTATTCTAAATAGTATGATTTCTATGGATGCGATATGGCATTTTGGAGCAGTTTTGTTGCCTATTTTTTAACTACTTCTTTGATTTTTGGTTGTAGTGATCGGGCAGAATTAACAAGACAGGGCAGCAAAAGAGTAGTGCAAGAAACCAATGTTGCCCAATTGCTGATACAAGCCTCTGAAATAAAGGAAGCTGAAGACTTGTTTATTCAAGGTTCGGAATTATTAGAAGCGAATCGTTACGAAGACGCGATCGCAATTTACAATCGGGTGATTGCAACTACACCCAATAACGCAGAAGCTTGGATTAACAGGGGAAATGCCTTATTTTCTTTACAGCGATACGGACAAGCGTTAGATTCTTATGATAGGGCGATCGCGATTCAGCCAGACAAACATGAAGCATGGTACAACCGGGGGAACACTCTATCGGCGATGCAGCTACATCAAGAAGCGATAACATCTTATGACAAAGCCATTGCCATCGAACCCAAAAAATACGAAGCTTGGATTAATCGAGGTATTGCCCTGACAAAATTGCAGCGATATTCCCAAGCTTTAGCATCTTACGATAAAGCCATTGCCATCGAACCCAATAAGCATCAAGCTTATTATAACAAAGCTTGTACTTATGCTTTGCAAAAAGATACTACAGCAGCAATTAGCAATCTACAAAAAGCAATGAAACTTGTTCCAGGTAAGTACGAAAAACTAGCGAAAACTGATCCAGATTTTGCTAGAGTACGCAACACTGAGCAGTTTCGAGATTTACTTAATTAGGGAATTGGGGTTTGAGGGAGATGGAGGGACTTTCGGGATAGATAAATCTTAACTCCGGTGGTAAGTTGTCGCGGATTTAATTTGTATTTTTCTAGCGGGCAGGATGCCCGCACAACAAGACTTTAATGAAATTTAAATATACAAATTAAACGCTTTTTAGCTTACTAACTTCGGTGGTACTAACTCTTTGTTCTTTTTTTTTTGAATAGAATAATTGTGTATAAAATAAAAATAAAATATTATTTGAGTCTTTAAATTAGGGATAGAAAGTTACTTGTGAAACTTAGTATGATAAGTTACAATAATATAATTTATCTAAATAACTATGTATTCTCAAGCAAAATTCATAGATTCAAGTATCGATGAATATCTGCAATTTGATTTAGAAAGTATAGTACGTCACGAATATATTGCAGGGCAAGTTTATCCCGTACTTAAGGATTCTCATAACTTAAAAATTATTGCTGAGAATCTATTTGCAAGATTGCGTACTCAGTTGTACGGTACTGATTGTCAGGTTTTTACATCTGATATGAAAATAAGAATTGAACCAATAAATGCTTTTTACTATCCAGAAGTATCAGTTGTTCGTGATTCTGAAGATAGAGAATTATATTTCAAAACTTGTCCTTGTTTGATTGCAGAAGTTATTTCACCAATTACAGAACGTATAGATCGTAACGAAAAATTATTTAATTATCGTAAATTACCAAGTTTACAAGAATATATGTTAGTGCATCAATCAGAAATGAAAGTAGAACTTTATCGAAAATTTTATCAAAATAACTGGTTTATGCAAATTATTACTCAAGACAATATTTTACAATTACAATCGGTTGATGTTGAAATTACAATGGCAGAAATTTACGAAGATGTAGAATTTGGGCAAGATAATTAATAATTAACCAATGAAAAAACTTTTAATTACTGGTGCAAGTGGGTTTCTGGGATGGCATTTATGTCAATTAGCAAATATGGAATGGGATGTTTACGGGACATATTTTTCTCATAGCTTAGAAATTCCGGGGATTAAATTGGTAAAAGTTGATTTAACTAATTTCGCAGAAGTTAAAAGAGTATTTCAAGAAATACAGCCAGCAGCGGTTATTCATACTGCTGCACAATCTCAACCGAATTATTGTCAAATTCATCCCGAAGAATCGTTGTTAATTAACGTTACAGCATCTTTGAATATTGCGGGATTATGTGCAGATAATTCCATTCCTTACGTATTCACTTCAACAGATTTAGTGTTTGATGGTTTGAAGGGTTTTTATCAGGAAACAGACAGTGTAAATCCGGTAAATATTTACGGAGAACACAAAGTTATGGCGGAAATGGGGATATTAGAACGTTATCCTCAAGCTACAATTTGTCGAATGCCTTTAATGTTTGGGAATGCAACTCCTACAGCTTCTAGTTTTTTACAATCATTTATGAAAATGCTTCAAGAAGGGAAAGAATTAAAGTTGTTTGTAGATGAATTCCGCACTCCGGTAAATGGTAAAACAGCAGCTAAAGGATTATTACTAGCGGTAGAGAAAGTTCAAGGAATTATTCATTTAGGAGGAAAAGAAAGAGTTTCACGTTATGATTTTGGTCGCTTATTAGTAGAAACATTTCAAATTTACGCAGCCAAAATTAAAGCTAGTAAACAACAAGATGTTAAAATGGCAGCACCTAGACCACAGGATGTTTCTTTAGACAGTTCCAAAGCTTTTAAATTGGGTTATGCACCGTTAACTTTACGAGAACAGCTATTAGAGCTCAAAGGTTAAAGGTCAACTGTCCACTGTCAACTGTCCACTGTCAACTGTCCACTGTCAACTGTCAACTGTCCACTGTCAACTGTCAACTGTCCACTGTCCACTGTCAACTGTCATTCTCAAAATCCAACTGCACTTTATCTCCGCGAAATCGGGTTACACCGTATTCGATTATATCTCCTGATTGGTTGAGGTTTACGGATTCTACTAATAAGATTGGTTGGTTAAGAGCTACTTGCAGTAATCTAGCATCTTGGGGCTGAATTAAACGGGCGGAAACGCTGGTACTGCGACGGATATGATCACAATTGTACAGATGCTGCATTAATTTGGATATTGATTTGATTTCTTGCAATAATTCAATGTTTTTTGGCGCTAACAAGTCTGGAAATAACTTGAGGGGAAAATAACTTGTAGCAACAACAATTGGCTCGGAGTCTGCAAAACCAAGACGTTCTATTAAGGCTACTGGTTCACCTTGGTTTAATTGTAAATTTTCTGCTAATGAAGTATCGGCAGTTACTTCTATTGTGCGTATTAGTTCGTAGTTGCCTTGACGACCTTGAGCTTTTAATGCTTGGTTGTAGCGTACTCTTTTACCGATAGGATAGCGAATTGTTTTCTCTGCTACAAACATACCCCGTCCTCGATCAACTCTTAACAATCCTTCAATTTTTAATAAAGCAATTGCTTGTCTAATAGTATGGCGATTTACGGCAAATTGTTGGGAAAATTGAGCTTCTGAGGGCAATTTTTCGCCTTTTTTGTAGATTCCCTCATTAATACTTTCTCTGATTTGGGCTGCTATCTGAATATATATGGGCAAGGTTTCGCGCTTCATAATTTAGTCATTATTTAGCCATAAATTCTTGTTGTCAAATCGTCGTAATTAAGTTAACATATCTGTGATTGTCTAGATGTCTAGACAAGTGACCGATATTTGAAAATACATATTACATTAGGGTGTTTCAGTCGATTTTGTAATTAATATTAGTTTTGGTTCAATTTTTGTATTTTCGTAATCTCTGTTAATTGAAAACAAGTCTAAGTAAAATTAGTTTTGTTGATTTTCAACAGTCGCGATATATGAAATTTAAGCATACTAATTAACTAAATTAAATTACAAATCATTTGTAGTAAGTTTATTTTTTTTGCTTTATTTCTAGTTCTCCTATTTTTGATATCCGGCAATAAGAGTTGATATTTTGGTTTCTGAACTATTAAATCCTGATTAAATCATTAATTATAGGGATTTGATACATATTTTTCTCATTTATGGTATCCCAAACACAAAGACAAGCCTGTATGGCGACTTTAGCAAAAGCTGAGTTAAAGCAACTGGAGGAATTAGTTGAGCAGTTAGGCTTGTTACCGGAATATAGCTTTTTGCGATCGCCAGAAATTGGCAGCGCAATGGTTAGGGGTAGCATCAGTGGTAGTGGTAGTGATTTTAACTTAGGTGAAATTACTATAACTCGCTGTGTCGTGCAGATACAAACAGGAGATGAAGAGTGCATTGCAGGATTTGGATATGTAAAAGGGCGATCGCGTCGTCATGCAGAACTAGCTGCGGTATGCGATGGACTGTTGCAATGTCCTTCCTGGTACGAACGAGTTGAGGTTGAAGTGATACAGCCACTGAATGCAACAAGACAGCATACTCATGAATTAGAACAGCGTCAAACATCTGCGACAAAGGTAGATTTTTTTACTCTTATTAGGGGAGAAAATTAATGACAATTACGCAGTTACCAGGATTAAAAAACCCAGTGCATGATGCCCAGGATACATTTCGATCTTTACTTGCAGCGATGGCGCAACCCGGAAAACTTTTTGAGATAGAAGTTATAAAAAATAGTTTTTTACAAGTTAAGGCAGCTTATGCAGCAACTTGTTTAACGTTATTAGATTTAGAAACTCAGGTGTGGTTGCAACCGGGATTTAGCAACGAATTTAAAGCTTGGTTAATGTTTCATTGTGGTTGTAACTTTGTCAGTCAGCCGAATTTAGCTAATTTCGCGCTGATTAATGATGTAGAGACAATACCGGAACTCTCAAACTTTAATTTGGGTACAGCAGAACGCCCCGAAACCTCAACAACGCTGTTAATACCAGTTGAGAGTTGGGAACGAGGACAATCTGTAGAGTTAATTGGACCGGGAATTTTAGCAAATCAGCAAATTTCGCCGAAATTACCGGCTCGTTTTTGGGATTGTTGGAAAGCAAATCATCAAGCTTATCCTCAAGGAATTGATGTATTTTTATTTACTGAGAATCAGGTGATGGGATTACCCAGAACGGTTAATTTTCATCTCTAACTATATGTTTAACTATATTTTTCGTAAACAAACCCGGTTTTTTTTGACTTATCAATAATGGTGCATTTGGTTGGTAATTACGAATTAAGTAAGACAGCGCTCGCTGAGAAATGTTGTTAACCTTGTCCAAACCAGGAATCTACCTATGACTCTCAATATTAGAACCGCTAACCTTGAAGACGTACCCCTGCTGATCGAATTATGTGCAGGAATGGATGGTGAGTCTCCCTTACCAAATGTTTTAGCAGAAGAGATTTTCGCCGCGATTGTCAAAATACCTAACTATCACATTTATATTGTTTACGAAAATCATCAGCCTGTAGGTACATTTAGTCTGCTTCACGTACCAAAAATGATGCAGGAAGAATATCATAAATATGCAGTATTAGATGCGGTAACCGTGACTCACAAACTTCGCGATCGCGGTATTGCTCAACAAATGATTCAAGCTGCAATGCAACTGAGTCAAGAAGCTGGATGTTATAAATTAATGTTGTCTTCTAATTTAAAAAAAGAACGTACTTATCAATATGTATAGAGATGGAAGGGGACAAGGGAACAAGGAAGGGGATGGGGAGAAATTAACTGATAACTGATAACTGATAACTGTCAACTGTCAACTAACTCCTAACTATTTGGGAATTAAAAACTGGAGCAAATTTATGCCTTATGTTGCTGTCAAGGGGGGTGAAAAAGCAATTGAAAATGCTGAAGCACTGCTTAAATTTTTGCGTCGTGGTGATACTAATATGCAAGAATTGAGTTTAGAGCAAATTCAACAGCAGTTGGCTTTGGCAGTTAATCGGGTGATGACAGAAGGTAGCTTGTATGACGAAGAACTTGCAGCCCTGGCGATTAAACAATCTTGGGGAGATTTAGTAGAAGCAATATTTTTATTACGAGCATATCGTACTACTCTTCCTCGGTTATATTACAGCCAACCGATAGATACTGAAAAAATGCGGGTTCGACGGCGGATTAGTGCTATTTTCAAAGATGTACCCGGAGGACAATGTTTAGGACCAACTTTTGATTATGTCCATCGTTTACTAGATTTTAAATTAATGGCAGAAGGGGAGGTTCCAACTGCACCGTTAGGAGAAATTAATTCTGAATCGATATCCAGAGTTATTGATACTTTGAATCAAGAAGGATTGATTGAGGATGGGGAGATTAAAGGACAAGGGGATAATCAATTAGTGATTCCCCAATTCCCAATTCCCAATTCCCAATTCCCAATTCCCAATTCTTCGGTACCTTACGACATTACTCGTGAACCGCTGACTTTTCCGGCTTCTCGTGATGCACGATTGCAAAATTTGGCTCGTGCTGATGAGGGTTTTTTGCTGTCTTTGGCTTATTCTACTCAGCGGGGTTATGGAAGAAATCATCCTTTTGCTGGAGAGATTCGCATGGGGGAAGTCGAGGTGGTAATTTGTCCTCCGGAATTGGGTTTTGATGTGGTAATAGGAGAAATTACTGTTACTGAGGTGCAGATGGTAAATCAGTTTAAGGGCAGCAAGGATATTCCGGCGCAGTTTACTTGTGGTTATGGATTAACTTTTGGGTATAACGAACGCAAAGCAATGTCGATGGCTCTTGTAGATAGAGCGATGCGGGCTTCTGAGTTGGATGAAACGGTAGAAAGTCCGGCTCAAGATATAGAATTTGTGATGTCTCACTCTGACAATGTTGAGGCTCAAGGTTTTGTACAACATTTAAAATTACCGCATTATATCGATTTTCAAGCAGAATTGAATCTGGTGCGAAAAATGCGTCAGGATGCATCGAAGAATAAACAAGATAAAGATATTATGGATAAATTGTCTGAAAAAGATTCTGTTTGTCAAGAGTCTCAGGTTACAAAAAACATGGATATTTCGGAAAATGTTTTATCGAATATCGAATCAGCAAAATGATTTCAGGTTTAAATTATATTACTCGATCAAAAAAATAATATAGATACATATTGCAGCATAGAAACCTATTGTTAAAATAATTACTAATTGTTTGATTTTGTTTTTTACCCACCTGGAACTGCAAGTCCCAGTCTGATAGCAGAAGTCCATTAAAATGGACTAAAAATATTACAGCTTTAGGTTAGTTATATTTTTATTTATATTTTTTATACTCCGAACTACTAACTCCTAACTCTTAATTCCTAACTCTTATAATGTATGGCAGATTATCAACAAAAATCAGATTGTGAAAGTGGTTTTAATTTTGCTTATTTAGATGAGCAAACTAAACGTTCAATTCGTTGTGCTTTACTGAAAGCTGTTGCAATTCCGGGACATCAAATTCCTTTTTCTTCTCGTGAAATGCCGATGTCTTACGGTTGGGGAACAGGTGGAATACAAATTACGGCTTCGATAATTGGTAAAAAAGATATATTAAAAGTAATCGATCAAGGTGCAGATAATACTACTAATGCGGTTAATATTCGCCGATTTTTCAAGAAAGTTTGCGGGATAGAAACAACCGAGAAAACTAGTAATGCAACTCTCATTCAAACTCGTCATCGCATTCCTGAGACTCCATTAAAAGAAGGACAAATTATCGTTTATCAAGTACCGACTCCCGAACCTTTACGCTGGTTAGAAGCTTCAGAAGTTGAAACTTGTAAAATGCACGCTTTAGAAGATTACGGTTCGATGTACGTCAAGCTTTACGAAGACATCACTAATTACGGACATATATCAACTTCTTATGACTATCCGGTAATGGTACATAATCGTTATTTAACGAGTCCGAGTCCGATTCCTCGTTTTGATAATCCTAAAATGCATATGAATCCGGCACTTCAATTATTTGGTGCAGGAAGAGAAAAGCGTATTTATGCAATTCCTCCCTATACAAAGGTTAAAAGTCTGGATTTTGAAGATTATCCTTTTGCAGTTGAAAAATGGGATAGAGCTTGTGAATTTTGCGGTTCAAAAGAAAGTTATTTAGATGAAGTATTAATTGACAATGAAGGTGGAAGAATGTGGATATGTTCTGATACAGATTATTGTAATCAGCACAGAATTTTGGAAAATGGGAAAACAAAGAAAGATATTAACTTCTAACTTGAACTTCAACAACCAACCACTATTAACTAACTACTATCAGTTAACTACTAACCACTATCACGTAATTAATGAAACCTCTTTTAAAAGTCAATCAACTTAATAAATATTACGGTAATATTCAAGCTTGCAATGATATTTCTTTTGAACTTTTTCCCAGTCAAGTATTGGGAATTGTTGGGGAATCTGGTTCCGGTAAGTCTACTTTATTAAGTGCAATTGCTGGTAATTTACCGATTGATCATGGTGATGTTACTTATATTAATGGTAGCGATAATCATTTAGAAATTTTCCGTATTTCCGAGGCTAAACGCCGCGCTTTGATGCGAACGGAATGGGGTTTTGTACGGCAAAATCCCCGCGATGGCTTGCGGATGAATGTGAGTGCGGGAGCGAATATCGGCGAGCGTTTACTGGATGTTGGGATGCGGCATTACGGTAACATTCGTGAAGAAGCAGCGCGATGGTTACAGGAAGTTGAAATTGATCCGGTGCGGATAGATGATTTACCTACGACTTTTTCGGGAGGAATGCAGCAGAGGTTGCAATTAGCTCGTGTGTTAGTTTCGCGACCTCGGTTAATTTTGATGGACGAACCCACCGGAGGTTTAGACGTATCAGTGCAAGCAAAGCTGTTGGACTTGTTGCGATCGCTAGTTCGTTCTTTTGGTTTGAGCGTAATTTTAGTAACTCATGATATCGGTGTTATCCGTTTATTAGCCCATCGTTTATTAGTAATGCAAAAAGGACGAGTTGTGGAATCCGGTTTAACCGATCAGGTACTTGATGATCCACAGCATCCTTATACGCAGCTTTTAGTTAGTGCAGCGTTAACACCGTAGTTTAAGGTTAAATACAGGTCAAAGGTTAAAGGTTAAAGGTTAAAGGTTAAAAATTCATAACTCCTAACTCATAACTCCTAACTCCTAACTCCTAACTCCGGTACAGACGTAACGCCCGGCTACGTCTCTACAAAAAACTCCGGTGGTACTAACTCTTAACTCCTATTATGATGACACAAAATTTAGTATCAACTAACAATCAAAAACCAACAACTAACATTTCTTCTAATGTAGTTTTGCAGGCAGAAAATATCTGTAAAAGCTTTACTCTTCACAATCAAGGTGGAATTAATTTTCCGGTTATTGAAGATATCTCGTTTAACTTAAAAGCGGGTGAATGTGTTGCTTTAGCTGGTGAATCTGGGACGGGTAAATCAACTTTTATGCGCTGTCTATATGCTAATTATCGAGTTAATAGTGGTAATATTTGGGTGAAGCATGAAGGGGAATGGGTTAATTTGTGTCAGCTTAAATCTTATGAATTAATAACAGTACGTCAGAAAACTCTTGGATATGTTAGTCAATTTTTAAGAGTAATTCCTAGGGTTCCGGCTATTGATGTGGCTATTGAACCTTTGTTAGAATTGGGAGTAGATAAAAAAGTTGCTTACAAAAAAATATGTGAATTATTTACTCGGTTGAATTTACCTCAACATCTTTGGAATCTTTCTCCAACAACTTTTTCTGGAGGTGAAAAGCAGCGGGTTAATATTGCTCGCGCACTTGCGGTAAATTATCCAATTTTATTATTAGATGAACCAACTTCGGCGTTAGATTTTAGTAATAGTCAAGTGGTTATTGAACTTTTGCAAGAACGTAAAAAAGATGGTTGTGCAATGGTGGGAATTTTTCATGACGAAGAAGTTCGTTCCCAACTTTGCGATCGTGAGTTAAAAGTTAAAGACAGTTGACAGTGGACAGATGACAGTTGACAGTTGACAGTTGTTAATTACAAACCTTTGACCTTTGACCTTTAAACTTTAACCTTACAATATCCGATATAGAATCCAAAATCTAAAATCTAAAATCTAAAATCCAAAATTATCTGATGGAACAAATTTACACTAATTATCGGCTGCAACTCCCAAATGAAGAGCTTTTGGGAACGCTTATTGTAAAAAACGGTATGATTCGTGATATTCAACCGGGAATTTCCTCACAAGGAAACGATGGTGGGGGAGATTATTTAATACCGGGATTGATTGAATTACATACTGATAATCTAGAAAAGTGTATGTCTCCTCGTCCGGGTATTAAGTGGCCTCTGGAAGCGGCTGCGGTGTATCATGATAGGGATTTAGCAAGTGCTGGAGTAACTACTGTATGTGATGCTATCGCCCTTGGTGATGCTGCTGCTGGTTCACCTCGCTTGACTGAATTTTCACCCATGATTGATGTGATTTGTCAAGGGCAAGCAACGGGACGTTTTTGTGTTGAACATTTGCTGCATCTGCGTTGTGAATTATCTTTTGAAAAAGTTTATGAAGTGACGGAAAGATATGCTGATCATCCTTTGCTATCACTTATTTCTTTAATGGATCATACACCCGGTCAGCGTCAGTTTGTGCGGATTGAGAAGTTTAAGGAATATTACATGGGTAAGCATGGAATAACTTCAGCACAAATGGAAGAATTTATCAAGTTGCGTCAGATAGAACAGCAAAAATATGCACCGAAAAACCGTAAAGCATTGGTTGCTTTGAGTCATGCTAAAGGTATAACTCTTGCAACTCACGATGATGCAACCATCGAACACGTACAGGAAGCGATTGCAAATAAAGCTGTAATTGCAGAGTTTCCTACGACTTTGGAAGCGGCAAAGGCTTCTCATGATGCCGGTTTACAGGTTTTAATGGGTGCGCCAAATTTGGTTTTGGGTGGTTCTCATTCGGGTAATGTGTCTGCAATGAAATTGATTTTACAAAATTTAGTAGACGTGATTTCTTCTGATTACGTACCTCAAAGTTTGCTGCAATCAATCTTTATTATTGCTAATAAAACTAGTAAACCTATTTATGAAACCATGCGTTTAGTTAATAGCAATCCTGCAAAAGCAATTGATTTATTTCATGATAGGGGTAGTTTAGAAATTGGTAAACGCGCCGATTTTATTACAGTTCATGATGATGGAATAGTACCACGTTTGACTTCAACTGTTTGTCAGGGAAAAAGAGTAGCATAATAAAGGTTAAAGGTTATTACCAATTACCCATTACCAATTACCAATTACCCATTACCAATTTCGTCAAGAATCCGTTCCAATTCCAAAGTCATAAAATTAACATTATTTTGCTTATAAATCTCTAACAATTCTCCATAAAACCATAATTTATCTTCTTTAGTACCATTAAAATAATCCCATAATTTATCTCCTTGATTCCTATACCCTATCAAGAGACTTCTAGCATTGTGTAATTTATCTGCGAGAGATACTAATTTTACAGAATCCGAAGCATTACGGATGTTTTCAATATATTTAATTTTGCGTTCTTTCCACGGTGGTTTTGGTGTGATATCCGATTCCGTACAGCCATCGACAATTTCGACAATCGTTTCACCAAATTGTTGGCGGATTTGTTCACGAATTACTTTACCTCCTTGATCTTCTACTGCATCATGAAGTAATCCTGCTATGGCTTGATCTTCGGTACCTCCGGCTTCTAATATTAAGGCTGAAACCGCAAGTAAATGAGAAATATAAGGAATTTGATCTACTTTTCGGGTTTGATTAGAGTGTAATTGGGTAGCGTAAACTAAGGCTTGTTCAAATTTTTTGGTTAATTTAGTCATTTGTCAAAATAGTTCCAATATGAGAATACAACTTGGCTTCATTGTCAACTTCCTGCGCCATTTCCTGTCTGAGTTCTAAAGGAAGTAAAACTTCGCACTTCGGCCGCCACGCTCGCAGACGCATAATTACGTTGTTATCGCGTTCTGTTTTATCTTTGTATCGAATAAATGCTTTGTAGTAAGCATCTTTTGGGGAAAGATTTAAGAGCGTTTCTAAAAGTAGTTTTTGCTCTTGGGATTGCTTCATTTGTTGTCGAATTAAACCTTGTACTTGCTGGTAACTGATTTCTTTAAAAGTATCGTGTCTTTCCGTACCTTTAACGTAGCTTTGGGCAAAATCTCGGTCAAATCGCAAAAGCATTAATTGTGAAGGTAAATAAAAATCAAATCCCCAAGCTTCTGACATTTTTAAGGTGATTTCCGAAGGATTGGGTAAAGTTTTTTGATGATAATGCTGTTGTAATTGCTGTGGTATCGCGGGATTTTTCCATTCTAAAAGTGTTATTTCTTGAACACGGTCAAGTCTGAAGTTATACCAATGATGATTATGATTGGGGCTATCTCCAAAAGCACACAGATAAACTGCTCTTTGTACATAGTAAATGCATATTGGGTAAACGATGCAATCAACAGTATCTGCAATTTTGGCACTAGAATATATGAGTTTAATTGGTGGTATTGGTGTTTTTGACCACAATTCCTTTAATTCCCATTGCCAGTTTTCCACCAAATCGATGGTACTTTTGGGAATTACATAATCAAGATGAACAAAAAACCTTTGTATCCCATTGATTTGTTGAGAATGGTTTTGCGCGATCGCAACTAAATCTTCGTGGAGAAAGTTGAGTTCGGAAGCACCAAATTTAAGTCCATTTGCTTCATCTTTGATGCTTCGAGGACGTAAAGGATACTCGCGGACTCGGTAATATTGATTATTTTTATAAATCAGCCATCCCAACTTTTCTAAAGTTTGCAAATCTCCTTGTAGGGAACGACGAGTTACAGCGAATAAATTCGCTTGTAAGAGTTGATTTAACTTTGATTTATGAATATCTGCGTGAGAAATTAGAGACTTTTTCCACTCAAGTTCTACAATTCCGGTTTCAGAATTAAATAACCAATCTGCGGTAGTTTTGGTACAGGGACAATTCACATCATCGTGTTTAGGAACCTCTTCCCCTTTAGTATGACTATAAGTAAAAAATAAATCTCGCCATTGTGCATATGTAAATCCCTCTTCTAAGTCTAAAGGTAATCGTTTTGTGGGTTCACCATATAAAGTATGCAACCACACCCACAAACGAATTGGACGCAGTAAATTTTGTTTTAGAGAACCCCGTGCAAACCATTGTAGTAGTTCCACTTGCGGAACATCCCGAAATACTTCTTCAACCACTTTTCAAACCTTAAGTTGTGATAACTCTAGATTAATCGAAGTTGGAAGCATTGTCTTCCAAATTTGATGAACGGGGGTAATATCTTGTCTGCGGAGATTTCTCTGTGCTGTAGCAATCTTCTTAAAAATTCCTGTCTCAAAGCTGAAGTCGTCTCAAGACGGTTGACAACTTGAAAAATAGGTAAACCTACAATTTAGTCCTCTTGTAAAGAACTTTTCTTATTAGACAGAGATTTCTCCTTTTTGGGGTAATTTCCGCGACCAAGAAAAGCATTAAATCAGTATTTATTTGCAAAAAAAACGGGTTTTTATTTTTGAAGAGAGTATATACAAAAACTTTAAATTTACGTAAGTTAAATAAATAGGACTTACGCAAAACCCAACAGAAGTAGTGGTAATTTGCTATTAGACCGGGAATTGCATTCCCGCTTAAAGAGTCTTGTTGTCACCAGGGAGCGAGACGCTCCCACGACTAAATTGTTTTATCTTTCAAGGTTGACTGATTTTTTCAATAAGTATGTTCTATGAAGTAAATCGCGTTAACAAATCCTCTCGTGATAAACTGGGTAATTGCAAAAGAAAAGCTGCATATTCTTGGCTACTTAAACTGATGATTGGTGGAATAATCCCAGCTAACTGCGGATCAACCTCACCAAAGCGTGCTAAAAATAAGTTTTCCAGTAATTGTTGTCGTTCTTGCTCAATACCTCGCTCAATACCTCGCTCAATACCTCGCTTGAGACCCCGCTCCATTGCTCGACGCTCGGTTTGTTCCTCCCACTCTAAATAAGCTTGTGATAAATTCATGATGACCTCTCTATCTTCTAAATCCATTTCTCTAGCTACTTCTATGCTAATCTTCCAACTGTAAAGAAGCTTTAAAATTTTGCTACGTTTGCTGTCTTCTGTTGGTAGAGCAATTACTTCCTCTACTGCTTGTTTTTGGATTAAACCTTTACCTAACAATCTCAACCACAGTGTATCTGGGGTGGGAATTAATCGGTCGATGACGATAATGCGAGTCAGAAGTATTTTCCCTAAGAAATAAATACCTTTTCCCCAAGTTTCATCCTCTGTGACATTTAAATCCTGTAATACCCGATTTGAACAAGAAGTTGTAATAATCCACAATCGGGGAAGTTGCTCCTCGGAAATTTTATCTTCCTCTCGCTTCGCTTCCCGTTGAGTTTCGGCTTCTAAATGGTACAACTTATACAAACAACTACGGATTTCTCGGTTTGTCGGTTGTTTGCGGTATGGTTCGAGTAAACAGGGAGTCTGTGCTATTCGATTTAGTATTCCTAAATCTTGTTGGACTGTTTCCAGAGGTGTTGATGGAATGAACCAAATATCAACAAATTTTGCTTCTCCTGGTATTTCATAGTTAATTCTCACCTGACCTAGAGGTGAAAGAAATTCTTCAAAAAATTGCTTAGAAAATTGGTCAAAAGGATTTCTAGCCATTTATTCACTTGGTAGATGCTGGCAACAAATATCCTTCAATTATTTAGCAGATAGAACATTTAAACTAGTTTGTTTCACAAATCTTGAACTAAACATGGTTTTGCTAGGAAATGGTGTCAAATAACAATGAGATACGCTTGCTTCCATACCCACTGAGTGGCTTTTACCACGTCAAATATACAATATTTGGAAGTATCTTCTTCCAGCGTAGTTTATGATATAACCATCAATTAACAAGCAATCCGAAATCTAAAGTTGAAATGGCTACTTACAATATTGAGTTAGAAGAAGATACTTTAAAAATTAGTTTTGGCGAATCTGCATCCAACGACCAGATTGTCAAGGATGCAGCAGCAAGATTGGAAGAAATGGCTGTGGGTGGGGAATTGCGGGGGGGGAAATTGCTGAAAATTACTGGTCCTACATCTATTCCGGTAGCTTTTGTTTTAGCACATAGACTTTGCCATCTTTACGGTGCGATCGCAGTTTGTGATCCAAAATTGGGTAAATTTGTGATTTGTGTCACTCACAACCCTGAGTATAATCTGGGAGACTTAATAGATTAATTGAGAATTTTTAGATTTTAAATTTAGATTTGAGATTTTGCTGTATTAGCTGCCAATGAGTAATATGAGTACCTATGATATCAAGCTTGACGGTGATGTTTTACAAGTTGGGTTTGGGGGAACCCTAGCGACAGGTGACAAAATAGTCAAAGATGTGGTGTTACGGTTGGATGAAATGATTATATCTGGGGAGATACAGGGGGGTGAGTTAATCAAAATCAACGGACGTGCATCGGTATTAGTGAGTCAAGTTTTGGGATATAAATTGGGGAAGATATATGATGCTATAGCTTTTTTTGACCCCAAAATAGGCGATAAGGGTTTAGATAGATATGTAATTACTGTTAGCAATAATTGTAAATATCAAATCGGCGATGTTTTAGATATTAGTAGAAAAGAACATCGAACTAATATTAAAGTTGCCATTTGCGGGTTTGCAAATACCGGAAAAACTTGCTTTCGAGAAGGATTAAAACAAGCATTATTACAAATACCCAACGCACCAAAATTCTATGTTGTTTCGGGATGTCCCGATGGTGATGGTTCATGGTTTTCAGAAACCGCAAAACGTGATGTAGACTTAGCCAAAAAATTAAAATCTGAATATAAAGCGGGATTTAGCGAAGAATTTGCTGACTTTAAAGCCAAGGAATTTAGAAATATCGAAGAACCGATATTTGTATTTGATGTTGGAGGAAAAATATCTCCAGAAAATCGCATAATTATGGCAGAAGCGACTCATGCGATAATTTTAGCCAAAGAAGATAGTGAAATAGCAATTTGGGAAAACTTTTGTAAAGATTTGGGTTTGGAAGTATTAGCAATTATTAAGAGTGATTATCATGGTACAGAAGATTTTATTGAGTCAGAAGCGCCGATTTTAACTGGTAGGGTTCATTATTTAGAGCGTGGAGTTAATGCAAGTAAGAGGGAAGTTGTGAAGGTTTTGGCGAGAATTTTGGTAAGTAAGGTGAGGGGGTAAATTATGGTGGAGAAAATGGATTCGATATCAATTGGTATTGCTTGGTGTTTGGCTTGGGGAGAGAAGAAGAAACCCAAGTATGATTTAGATATTTTGCGTAAGATGCGGGAAGTATTACTGAATGGAGGAGATATTCCCCAGGAATTATCTGACATTGTAGATGCTGTTAGGGAATTAGATAAATTAGAGTTTCCAGATACACTTGCAAAATTAAAGGATTTAACAGAAAAGCACCCTTTGTTATGGAATTCACGCATCGGTTTAGTTTATGGTGGTGTTACGAAAGTTAAGCAATACGTGTTTGAAGAATCGAAATTACCAGATATTCGTGGTGCTTCGGCTTTACTTGATAAAATTAATTTAATTGATTTACCTGCCTTTTTTGGTGAATATAAAAACGTACTAAATTCCAGTTCAAAATCTAATTCCAAATCAATTACAAAATCTGTATCTATATCCCAATGGTTACAGGAAAACTTCCATAGTTTAGAATCAGCTTTAATCCCAGAATTAATTATATATTCTACGGGTGGAAATATATTAGCTTTTTGTCCAGCAGCTTTTGTTGACGATTTAGCTAATGCCATAGAGAAACGCTATACCCATGAAACATTAACAGCTAACTCTTGTGCAGTAGGTGCAAAATTTAAACCCTTAGAAATACGCTTTGGCTTATTACATAATAAAATAGAGAAAACTTTTTGGCTTGAGCATTATCATCAAAATTTGAATCATCCACTTATAGATGCTTACTTTACAAAATCTGATGTAAGTGATTCATTACAAACGTTTCAAGAACGTAAAAGCTTTAATGAATTAGTTGGTAAATTAGCATCTTTATTTAACAAGCGACGTAGTGGAAATGAATTTCTAAATCGTCACAGTCGCTGTTATCCACCAATTTTTGAAACCCACCCCTATTTAAGAAGGGATGCAGGTGATTATCGCTCAACTGTAATGCAAGCAAAAGGACTTCCCAATCAACCTTGGTTTTCGGAAACTTCTGCACGTAAACGTATTGTTGGACAAATATCTAAACGGGATGATACTTCTCAAGATTGGTACAATCAAGCTGGTTTTGCTTGGAAACCTGATGAAGTGGATTTTTACATTCCTAGTTGGGTAGAAAAATTTGAGGTTTTTTTAAATGATAATCAAGAGTTAAAAGATAAATATTATAACCCTTGTAAATATCCAGAAGAAGCACGTTCATTAATCGAAATTGGTAACGCGAGTAAACCTAATGGTTTTGTCGCTTATATATATGCTGATGGCAATAATATGGGTGGCTATATTCAGAAAATTCAAACACCACAAAAATATCAAGAATTCAGTCATGATATTTTTACAGCTACAGAACAATCAGTTTATCAAGCATTAGCAAAACACTTAGAACCCCATCTGTTGAATAATATCAAAGATGTAGATAAACTCAAGCGTAATGGTAAATGGATTCATCCTTTTGAAATTTTAACTATTGGTGGGGATGATGTGATGTTGATTGTTCCCGCAGATAAAGCCTTAGCGATCGCGAAAACCATTGGAGAGGAATTTGAAAAAATACTCTTAAAGAAACATGAATATAAATTAGAAGAAAAATATAATCCTCGTGTTGTACATCGATATCAAGAAGCAACCCAGTCAATTAGCAATAATCAATGTAAATTAAGTATGTCAACGGGTGTGTTGATTACAGCCGATAATACACCTATATATTATGCTGAAAAACTCACTAATCAGTTGCTAAAATCGGCAAAAAAACGAGCTAAAGACCTGAAAAAGTTGAATTATTATGGCGGAACAGTTGATTTTCTAGTGATGAAATCCGTGACAATGATTTCTTCTGATATTAATGAGTTTCGCAGCAATGGTTTGACAAAACTTAGTACTAAAAACCAAAAATTAAAGTTATACGCAGCACCCTATACTCTACAGGAAATTGATGGGCTGTTAGCAACAGCAAAGGCTTTAAAAGATGCGGAATTTCCCAAATCACAAATTTATCAAATTCGTAGTTTATTGGAAAGGGGTAAACAGACAGCTATCTTGAATTATCGCTATTTTCGAGTCAGATTAAGCGATAAAAAAGCGCAAAAATTACTACAAGATAAATTTGAATCAGCATGGTGTAAACCGAAAAATCCTGATAATCATGGCAATCTTGCACCTTGGATGTCTTTAGAAGAAACTCAAGAAGATACAACAGAAAATGAAGATAAAAAGAAGATAACTTACGAAACTATTTGGCGAGAATTAGTTGATTTATATCCGTTTATTCCCAAAAATAACAGCAAATCCAATCCTTCACAATCAGAAGAGGGGGTATTGCAATCATGATTAATTTAGCAAACTTACCCAAAAATCAAATCACAACCATTCAACTGACAGCAATCATTGATACAGCTTTGTGTGTTGGTGCTGGTGGTTCGAGTGGTTCCCTCGCAGACAAACCGATTATTCGCAATGCACAAGGACAATTGTTAATACCTGCTTCCCAACTCAAAGGAAGATTGCGTCATGAATGCGAAAAAATAGCCAGGGGTTTAGGATGGGAGATTTTTGCATCACCAAAAGCGGAAACTCTTTGTCCATCAGAAGCAGAAGTTAGTCATCAATTTCGGAATGCTTACAAAGTCGATGGTTATAGAGGTTATCACTGTCTAATTTCCCGGATATTTGGTAATCCCATACTTCCCTCTCGAATTATAGTTGATGATTTAATTTGTCCCATTGACAAAGAAAGTTTACCAGAGGTGATACGCCCTGGGGTAACAATTAATCGTCGTCGTTTAACCGCAGAAGAAAATAAATTATTTTTTCTAGAAACATCCCCAGCAAATAATCAATTGGAATTTACTGGAAGTATTCATTTATTACCAGATTGTCCATCTTATGCTAGAGCTTTAATTTTAGCAGGTTTGCGACATATTCATGCCCTTGGAGGTAGTAAATCTGCTGGTTTAGGGTGGTTAAGTTGGCAAAATTTAGAAACACTACCAGAAGATGATGCAGCTTGGGAAATGTTATTACCACAGGTGGAATCATGAAGCAGATTAAATTAAAAATTACAGCCCTATCACCATTAGCAATAGCAGCGAAAAAACCAGGTTCAGTCAGTGAAGCAGAAGACCATATTCCCGGTAGTGTGATTAGAGGTGCGATTGCATCTCATATTTTACAACTTTCTCATCAACAAATACCAGGTATTGCGACAGAAAATTTAGCAAGTAACGGTGGTGAATTTACAGCTTTATTTTTAGGCGATCATCCCGCGATTTTTCACAATGCTTATCCAGCAGTAGCAAAAATTGTCGATGAGTCAAATCATTGCAAAACTAAACCTGACTTAATTTCTCAAATTGTCGATGATCCGATTATGGTTTTACCAGCAACAGCGGTAAGTTCTAAAACTAAATCTGGTTTTAAATCTCCAGGAAATGGTGTTTTTGACACTTTAATTGACCGTTTTTGTGCAGAAGCTTATGATTATCCCTTTGATCCAAGTGACTCCAAATCTCTCCAAGAAAAAACCGATGCAAGGGTAGAACCCTATAGTGGTTTTTATAGCAAAAATAATAACAGTAACATCAAATATCAATATCGCAGTCATTCTGTTAGTAAGCGCTTTTTAACAAGGGTGGGAATCAATCGTCAACGGGCTACATCTGAAGATGATATACTTTACAGTATTGAAGTGTTAAATGAATCATTTGCTATTAATCAGCAAGGAAAAAATTGGCAACCTGTTGTTTATCGTAGTTCCATACTTATCAACAATGATAGTTTAGCTGAATCCTTAGCAAACTTTATTAATCAGAATTCCCAAATATTTCGTTTAGGTGGTGCAACTTCCAGAGGTTTAGGAAAGGTAAAAATCGAAGCTGATCTTGAAGATGCTTTTAAGGATATTGAAGCAAGAATCAAAGAATTTAATCAAAAGCTTCAAGAACGTTGGTTATTATGGTCAGTATTTGGAGAAGCCGAAAAAAATCTTTTAGATAATCGTGTATACTTTACAATCGATTTACAAGCTGATGCTATTTTGAAAGAAAATTGGCGCAAAACTACAGTTATTTCCGCTAAAATGCTATGTGAATATGTCGGTTTAGATGAAAGATTTGCAAATCTCAAAAATCGAGTCGAACAAGATAATTTCCTCAAATTAGAAGTAGCATATAGCACTTATAACTATCGTTCCGGATGGAACTCAGCTTGGGGATTAATGAAAGATATGGAATTAGTGACAAATAGAGGAGGTGTGTATTTATTTAGTACAAGTAAAGATAATCAGCAATTATGGATTGATCAACTTCAAGAATTAGAACTTCAAGGAATCGGAGAAAGAACCTCAGAAGGTTTCGGTCAAATGCAAATTTGTCAAGAATTTCATTGTGTATTTAGAGAGAGTGCTAAATGAGTGAACCTTTACTACAACAAAAACAACTACAAGTTCAAAAAGGAATTCTTCAAGCGGAAGATGATTTAGTCATCTGGATTCAGAATGCTTTAGATCAAACCAATTATGGAGACTTAGAAGAATCGCAATTTCGCAACTTAGTTCGGGTTGCTGATACAACAGAAAGCGCAGAAGTTATCAAAAATTTTATCCGTTATCAAGTTGGAAGGGATAAAAAATGGGGAAAAGGAAACGGTTCTTTAGCAGAAAGAATAGTCCAAGATATTGATGGAAATTTAAAGATAAATGCTCAGGCGATCGCAGAGTGTTGTCAAACAGTTTTTAAGCCGATTTGGTTAGAATTAATTCGTCGATATTTAGGTTATGGTGCGCGGTATTTGAAGTATAAAAGGGATGGTGTAGTATAGGATAAAAATATGACCGAAAGCATTGGAAAAACCTTGATAATAGTTGTTATTTAGAATGAGAAATTAGTTAATGAGAAATACACTTATCTGTACAGTTGGTACAAGTCTTTTTGGCAACTTTAAATCTAGTCAAGAAGAAGAGTTAAAGCAAGCTTTTACAGAAAAAAACTGGCAAAAACTTACTTTATTACTTTTAGATAAACCGAACACAGAGCGTATCTGTGGAGCAGAAATTAATTCCATTGCCAGAATATATGAAAAAGGGTTTTTATCATCTTTGGAGAAGTTAGTATTTCTACTTTCAGATACAGATGACGGCAAAGCGACTGGAGACATTTTAAAAATGTATTATGCAAATAGTCGTAATCCCATCAACTTTAAAAAAGTAGAATGTCGCGTACTCAAAGGTTTACGAGATGACGATGTGAAAGCATTTAAGCAAGAAGGATTGAAAAATCTAGTTCGCGAAATTAGTACTGAAACTAGAAATTTTTCTTCTGAAGCAATAGCAATCAATGCGACAGGTGGTTATAAGGCTCAAATCTCCTTTGCAGGAATGATTGGACAAGCGTTAGGTATTCCTGTTTACTATTTATTTGAGAGATTTTCAGAAGTAATCGAGCTACCACCACAACCAGTAGCTCTTGACCTGGTTTTTTGGTTAAATAACTATCCTTTATTCGAGTTTTTAGAAACCGAACAAACTGCTATAAAAGCTGAAATTCAAGAAATTATTGCTGAAACAATGTCCGATAAAGAGATAAAAAATCTTTGGAATGGAGACTATATAAAATCTCTCATAGATGAAGAAGTTATGGATAACGTCACTTATATTAGTCTTTCAGCAATGGGGGTTTTATTTAATGAGCGATCGCGTTTAGAATTTGCCAAACAAGAAACCACATTACTCTCATTAATTCCCCAAGATAATACAATACCAGAAAAAAAAGAAATAAATCTTAGGGATGACCACGGCAAAGATAAATTGCAAAATTTTGCCGAAAAAATTTGTAATTCTCCTTATGTAAAAAAGGTCGTCAATTCTTTACCATTTAACCCTAAAGCAACTAATCAAATTCGTCGTACTAAAGCAAACGGAATTGTCGAGTTTGTTTTAACTTGGACAGATGCAGGTTTAGGATTATGTATTGAAACAACGGGTAGAAATATAGCTGAAACAAATACGATTGCTTTGCATTTAAAAGAAAACTACTCAAAATAAAAAATCAAACCATGTTCGACACATTTAAAAACCGCTTAGAACTAACAGCAACCCTGACAACCGTAACCGCATTACGAATTAGTGCAGGACGTTCCAGCGAACCCATCGGTTCCGATTTACCAGTGATTAAAGACGCATTGGGCAATCCCTTAATACCCGGTTCTAGCTTTAAAGGAGCATTGCGATCGCGTTTAGAAAGTTTCCTCCGTGGTATTGTTGGTAATAATCGTAAATTAGTCGCAAATCCTGCTATTGAAGAGGAATGGTCACTGACATCGAAAGAATTATCAACATTTAAAGAAGGGATTCAAAACTTAAAATCGGAAGAAAAAGAAGAAAGGTTACATCAATACATTGTCAAAAACACAGATTTAATTTCTTCTCTATTTGGTTCTCCTTGGATAGCGAGCAAATTCCAAGTACGCGACTTAACAGTAAAACCAAATACTTGGTTTGGACAATATCAAGAACGTGACGGTGTATCCATTAACAGAGATACTGAAACCGCAGCAGATGGAAAACTTTACGACTTCCAAATAGTACCCGCAGCAACTCAATTTGAATTTAAAGCCATAGTCGAAAATGCAGAAGAATGGGAATTAGGTTTATTGATGATTGGTTTGCATCAATTTGAAACCGAACAAATTCCCCTTGGTGGTGGGCGCTCTCGTGGTTTAGGTGTTGTTAAATTAAAATTGGAAGATATGCTGTGGTTTGATTATCCCGCAGATAGACCAGATTTATTACTTGATTATCTTAAGAAAATGGTGATGGGTGATAAAACTGCTTATGAAGATGCGGGGGAATTTAAAGACCATTGGGTACAGCAATTAATTGATAAACTGACAATTAATAAATCAAATAAAAATACCAGTGAGATAAAGGGGTAATATGGCTTTTAGTAATTTCAAAATTATCGGCGAAGTTCTCAAAGAATATCAAGTTACTTACACTGAAGCAAATTTTATCGCTGAAACTCCTTTTAATGTATCCGATTACTTTCGAGAAGATTTAGAGATAGTAATGCGGGAGGGAGTTGTTAACAATTCGGAGTTTGCTATTTGTGAAAATTTAATTTACCCAGTTCTCAAAGAAGTCTGGAAACTTTATAACAAGAAATTTACCTTATGGAGTCACCAATCTTTAAATTGTGATGAAAAGCTTTCGGGCTATCCGGAATATATTTTAGCAAGACGCTCTCCATTAGGAAAAGTTGTTTTCGATCAACCTTATTTTATTTTAGTTGAAGCCAAGCAAGATGATTTTGAAGGTGGTTGGGCGCAATGTCTCGCGGAAATGATAGCTGCACAAAGGTTAAATGCAGAACATTCTATTGTCATATTTGGTATTTCTTCTAATGGCAATACTTGGCAATTTGGAAAATTAGAAGATAACAAGTTTACTAGAAATATTACTCCTTATACAATTTACGAATTAGACAAACTTTTTGCAGTTGTAAATTTTATATTTCAGCAATGCGAACAACAGTTAGATAATTTAGTCGCTGCTTAATATTCAAAACTAAATGATAATTAGTAGTGCGTTGGCGTAGCCTGCCCGGAGGGCATACATCTTGCTCGCTATTTACAAAAAAGTAAATCTTAACCATGCATAAACGACTTGTTAATCATTGCACTATTAATTTCAGTATTATTCCCGATGGACCAATTTTAATTAAATCGGGAAAAGAAGGTGCTGACCCCACGAACCCAGATATGGAATTTGTGAGAACATTTCACAAAGGGGGATGGTCGATATATCTACCAGGAAGCAGTCTTAAAGGAGCAATTCGCGCTCATGCAGAAAGGATTGTTAGGACTATTGGAGGTGAGACAATTCCTCGTGATAATAATACTAATAAAATTTGGGCAAATGACCCTTTAAATGATAAATATAGTTATTTGAAGAATCCTCAAGGAAAGGATTTACCACCTCACGAAATTTATCAAAAATCTTCTTTTACTGACCAAATGTTTGGTAATACTGCTATTGCAAGTCGGGTGAGAATTGAAGATGCACATCCAGTTGATGTTAAACAATTACATATTGAAGAACGAAATGGTGTCGCAATTGATAGGGTATTTGGTTCGGTTGCAGTAGGACCATTTAATTATCAAGTATGTACTGCGGGAGACTTTCAAACTAAAATTCATTTGAAGAATTTTACCTTAGCACAATTGGGTTTAATCGGTTTAGTATTGCGTGATTTAAATGATGGTTGGTTTGGTTTAGGTTTTGCTAAATCTCGCGGTTTGGGAACAGTAAAAATTAAATATAATTCTGCCATAGTTCAATATCCAGGATGTGTAATCAATGAAGAAAATAAGCAAATTCAACTTTTAGGAAGTGATAATCAATGGAACTGGAATTACTTATTAGGAGTCGGAGAATTTTTATCAGAAGAAGAAGCTAATAAATATGGTTTTCAAAAACCAGATAAACAAGATTCTCCGGTACGTGCAGAATCGATGGATTTAGGTTTTGGTGTGCAAATGAAATGGCAAGGGAATACGGAAGCAGGTGCAAAAGATTTATTTATGCGTGCAGTTCGTTCTTGGGGTGAGCTTTTAGGGTGTACAACATCATGACACAAGGATATGTATATCATCGGCAATTTGTCACAGTAGAAGATATTAATAACATAATTGATGCTGTTCATAAAACCTGTAATCTATCAGAAAATTATTATTTTTTACGCTACTACCATAAAGTTAGTGGAATTTGTGCGGAATTACCTGAAGAACGAGGGGAAATCGAAGGACAAATGTTTAATGGGATTTGTGAGTTGCGGTGGAAGAAATATCAGGCTGGATATGAGGCTTTAATTCTTAGCAAAAACCAAGTTGAAATTGCAGGTTTTGATGCTTTAAGTGGGGAATGGAAAATTTGCGATCGCAATGCATTTTGGCATGATATAAACGAAACAAAATTTCCCAAAGGTTTTATTTTTCCAGAACAGCAACCTGAAATTAAACAACGATATTTTCAAGACTCAACAACAGCAACCGTTCACTTTGTCGCACTAACTGTGAAAAACTAAATTCAATCCAAAATCAAAAATTTAAAATCCAAAATATCGATGACTCAAACACCAAAACCAAAACTCAAAAAACCAGCATCTCCCCAACCTTCATCCCGCGATAATTTAGTAGCAAATAATTATAGTAAACCATATCAATTCGTCTCTTTCCCGCGTGAACGTCCCAATTTAGGAAAACCTGCTGGTCATGATAAATTTGATAAAAATCGTTTACATGGCACCTTGTTTTTACGATTACACGTTCAAACCCCCTTGCACGTTTCTACAGGTATTGTCGCTCCTGGTAGTGATGTAGAAAGTCGTGTAGCTTTGATTAAAACTATGACTCAAGGAACAGAAAAACAGCTTTTAATTCAAGGTAGTTCTTTAAAAGGTTGTATTCGCTCTGTCTACGAAGCAATTACTAGAAGTTGTCTTTGTAAAACAAAAGCGGATATTCAAAGAATTCCAGATGGATATAAAGAGTGTAAAATTAATATCAAAAGAAATAGGATTTTCGTTTGCGATGCTTGCCGAATATTTGGAGCTTTAGATTGGCAAGGTTTAATAGAATTTAACGATGCAAAATGTGAAAGTATTGGTTTCAATACTGGATTTATGCCATCCTTACATCGTCCCCATCCTGAAGTCAGAAATATCTATTTAAACTCAGAAGGAGAAGTCAAAGGACGTAAATTTTACTATCATACAATTAGTGCTATTGATAAAGGACAAAATCAAGGAATAGCAGTTCAACAAGCTACCAAAGCTTATACATTTACCACCCAATTACAATTTAAAAATCTTAAACCTGAAGAATTAGGAACATTACTTGTTGTGCTTGGACAAGATAGTAAATATCCCATTGCGTTAAAAATTGGTGGTGGTAAACCCATCGGAATGGGAACGATGACAGTAGAAATCACCCAAGCAAAGGTTTTACAAAACATTCAAGACTGGAAACAACGCTACTGTAAATATACCCCCAAAAACGATAATTTACTCGCGGCAGAAACTTTAAAACTATTCATCCAAACCCAAATCCAAACAGCCCATTCTTCTCAATTAATTCAATCCGAACAACTGCAACAACTAACACAAATTTTACGTTATCCAACAGATAGAGAACCACCAGAAGGAAAGTATTAAATGTTAACTCAAGCCGAATCCTTAACAGAAACCGAATCTCAAATTGCCCATAAATTAGCAATCATTTTAGTAAAAGAAGATACCGACGTTAACGAATTAGGAAAAATAATTTCCTATCTACGAAGTATTGTTCACCAAGCCGATGCGGGAACGAGATTTTTTAAATACCTCAAAACCCTGGTTTCCAATGGTAAACAAATCGGACACAGTGATAAAACCCCAGGATATTATCGTAATATCGATCGCGCTTGTAGTAAATACTTACAAAACCAACAAAATAATCCCCATTTCTTACTAAAAATATTGGGATGGGCAATGCGCTTAATGCGTTATTACAAAGTTAGCCCCGTAGAAGAAATAACAGTAACAGAAATACCCGAATCGCTTTCCCAACGTCAAGCGGAAATAGCTAAGGTTTTAGAGTCACAAAAGTTTCAAATCGATCAAGTTTTAGATGCCAAGGTGTTGGGAATTAAGGGAAATAAAGTGACTTATGAGATATTGGAGACGATTAAATTGACGGAGAAGGAACCGAAAAAGGCTGCATCTCTATCGGAAGGGCAAACTACAAAGGTAAAAATCGTTGCGCTTAAGGATGATGGAAGTATCAAAAGTGTGAAGTGCGTTGATTAAATAATTCAATTCCAGTATCTATTTTGTATAACATTCCTAAAAAAGTCTAGTTATAAAAAAATTACCTCATGACTTTCTTAAAGATTATGTTTATAACCAATTAAAAAGCTTTAGACAATCCTGCTTGTTTCAAAACATCATTAGCAGTATGACGCGACTTTATAGAGCCATCTACAACAAATCTATGCTCTGTAATTGTTGCATAATTTGACGGCATTTATGTTCATAGCATTCATCTGTTACTTTAATCGATTCCGAAGTATTTCTTTACAACTCAAAATCCGGGGAGACTTTGCAAAACACCCAGTCTCTACATTAATTGACGATATCAAACATCCTCCACCTGCTTCAACTCTAACCCCCGTTCAAAAATTTCATCAATAGCCAACATTTGTCCATCAATTGTCATAAATTTATGGTCTTTAGTAGCCTTAATTATCGAACCATCTTCTAATTGATATTCAAAGACTTCTTGTAATCCCCGATTGTGCCATTGTGCTATCGGTTGACTATAAATATTACCATTATCATCAACGCTGAAAACTGAACATTCGATTCTTTCTTCAACTATTTTACCTATCGGCATCAAACCATATTCTACAGTTAAAATTTCAGTGTCGTAGCTCAAACAATATTCAGCAAATTTAATCATTTGGTCAAATAATGCTTCAGCAACTTGTTTATTAACTCCATTTTTTGCCGAACCATCAATGAAAATTTCACGATGTTTTTGCATTTCGGAAACTTTCTTTTTACCCATGGCACGACGTAGCAAATCGGCTTGTCCGAGGGAATAACCAGCCATGTCTTGAGCAATTTTCATAATTTGCTCTTGGTAAACCATAATTCCATAGGTTTCATCAAGAATTGGTTCTAAAATATTAGCTTCGTATTCAATTTTTTCTCTACCATGTTTTCTATCAATAAAGTGAGGAATTAATCCCGCATCTAATGGTCCTGGTCGATAAAGCGCTAAAATTGAGGAAATATCTTCTATATTTGAAGGTTTCAAATCTCTGACAATTTGTCGCATTCCCGAAGATTCTAATTGAAATATTCCTTCTAATTCTCCCGCTTCTAATAATTCATAAGTCTTTTTGACATCGTGAGGAAATTTCGCTGTTTCTCCACCTTTAGCGAATATTTTTTGTGCTTTTCTTTCCTGAGAAGTTATATCGTAAGGGTCTATTCTATATCCACTCTGCTTTTCTATTAAATCAATAGTTTTGTCAATCATGGTGAGGTTTCTTAAACCCAAAAAATCCATTTTTAATAAACCCATTGATTCCAAATCTTCCATGTAATATTGAGTAATTACAGAACCATCATTATTCCTTTGTAACGGCACAATTTCATCTAAAGGTTCCGCAGAAATTACCACACCCGCAGCATGAACCCCGAAGGTTTTGTTAGTTCCTTCAATGCGTATTGCCATATCTATCCAATGTTTCACCGCTGGATCATTATCGTATCTTTCTTTAAATTCCGGTTCGGGAGTATCATCAGCAATCATTTTCTGCAATTTAGCAGGTTTACCCCTAGCTACGGGAATCAATTTCGCCATTTTATCGGCTTCCCCGTAAGGAATATCTAACACCCTGGCAACATCTTTTAACACCGCTTTAGAAGTTAATCGGTTAAAAGTAATAATTTGAGCAACCTTATCTTCTCCATATTGACGAGTTACATAATCAATAACTTTATCGCGGCTTTCTATACAGAAATCCGTATCAATATCAGGCATGGATTTTCTTTCTGGGTTCAAGAAACGCTCGAATAATAATCCATGATGTACGGGGTCAATGTTAGTAATTCCCATAGCATATGCTACCAAAGAACCCGCCGCAGAACCTCTTCCTGGTCCCACAGGGATTTTATTGTCACGAGCAAATTTAATATAGTCCCACACAACTAAAAAGTATGTAGAAAATCCCATTCTCTGAATCATTTCTAATTCATATTCCAGCCTTTCTTTATAAGTATTATCTATTTCACTGCGGGATTTACGATTTAACTTTTGTAAAAGTCCCAACCATGTTACTTCTTCTACATAAGTATCGGCACTATGACCTGATGGTATAGGAAAATGAGGAATTCTAGGAGAACCTAAAATATCATAAGGTTCGATTTTTTCGGCAACTTCTACTGTATTTGTCACAGCTTCTTCTATGATATCTTCTGGTAAATGGTCGCGGAATAATTGCTTCATTTCTTCAGCAGATTTTAAATATTCCGTACCGCTGTAACGCATTCTTTTATCTTCAAAAATCTTCTTCCCAGTTTGAATGCACAGCAACGCATCGTGAGCTTCTACATCGTTACAAGAAATATAATGAGAGTCATTTGTAGCAATAATTTTTATTCCTAATTCTCGCGCAATTTTGACTATTTCAACATTTACAACTCGGTCTTCTTGAGAACCATGGTCTTGAATTTCTAAATAATAATCATCACCAAATATATCTTGATACCATTTTGCTACTCTTCGTGCTATATCTGGTCTTCCACTGAGAATCGCTTGCGGTACTTCTCCACCCAAACAAGCGCTGGTAACAATTAAATCTTCGTGATACTTTTCTAACAAGTCTTTATTTATACAAGGACGCGAAAAAATTCCTTTTCCCTGTATACCTTCTAAATGAGATATTGTAGTTAATTTAGTTAAGTGTTTATAACCGCGATTGTTCTTCGCCAAAACAACCTGATGATAGCGGGGACGGCGTTCCTGTTTGGTGATATCCCCATTAATTATATACATTTCATTACCGATAATCGGCTGAAAATTCTTACTACGACATATTTTGATTAACTCTACCGCACCATACATCACTCCGTGGTCAGTCAGCGCGATCGCTTTCATTCCCAATTCAATGGCACGATCAATCAAGGCAGGCAACTGAGACGCACCATCTAGCAAGCTATAGTCGCTATGAATGTGTAAAGGTACAAAGGACATCGCTTCCAATTTCTCCAAGACCGCAGGTGTTATCCAGAGTAACGCACGAATGTAATCTAGACTATATTTTATTCGCGGTCAATATATTAAATTTCTTATTCGTGTTTCAATTTTGACTCATTGATAATGGGTAATTGGTAATTGGGAATGGGTAATCGGGAATTGGGAATGGGTAATTGATCGGGAGTTACATCTTTTTTAAGATAAGTATATTTTCGTTATATTAAGCTTAATATAATACTTTGCGATTGCAAAGAGAATGTATTAATAGTTGTATTTATTTTGAGTGATTTACTTAAAAACATCAAATTAAGCTTAAAATTAATCAATAATAAAGCAATAAAAAAGAATTATTTTTACCCGATGCGTACAAAAAAACCTCATCCCAAGGACGAGGTAATTGGTTAAGGCTACCAGTAAAATTAAATTGTCGGAAACCCAGAAGAAAAAATTAGCCCGTTCAAATAAAAGTTTGTTAATTCGTAACTCATAAAAGTTTCCCAAACCACTCCGCAAATCGTTGATTCGAGATCAAATAATCTATCAACCCTATCCACCACTAGAAGATTGTCCCTTAGCATCGCATTCTCTACCCCAACACCGTTCCAAAAGCTCAATTCTATAGACATAAGCAAAGGTATGGGGATTTAATATAAGTTTCTCACTAAACAAGGGCTGATTGAGATAGTGCCACAAAGGAAATTTTAGTTTGTTTTTGTTTTTTTCTGGATACATAACAAGAGCCAATAATTTAAACCGTTGTCACAGTCACAAGCATTTTATTGAAGATGCCACTACTGTTTTAATAGTTAAACCTTACACAATCTGTATACAGTTGACCTGCGAACAATTGCTGAAACAGAGAAAGCATTAATTCCCCACTCGCACGACTTTCATTTATAGCAAAAATTCGATTATTTTGCTGATGTCATAAATCATCCAAATGTATATTGAGGTACTTTTTTATATTTTGTAAAACATTTGTCAAACAAAATTTTTACAAAACACGGTCAACACTTCATACAGTGTATAGGGTATTATTATCCGGATGAATTTATTAAACCTGACTTGGATAAACAAAACTTATTCATGTAAAGCCAAAAACCGGGTTTATGCAGCCTCAGTTCTCATAAAAATACCTTCTCCACGAGTTTGGAGAAGGTTAGGTTAAGCTCTGTTAAAAGTTAACAGTTATCAGCAATGGGACGAGGATATGTCTTATTGATCAGATAATTCTTCGTTATTAATAATGATTTCCTGCTTTACGACGGTGAATCGCAGTCACTGTATCCGGTTGCAGCAATTTACCATTATCAACTGTTGCATAAATTACCCAGTGGTCGCCGCATTCCATGCGTTTACTTGCAGAACATTCTAAATAGGCTGTAGCGTCGGTGAGGATGATACCACCATTATCTGCTGATGCTGTAGGAAAGTTGTTAAAACGGTCTTCACCCGGAGCAAAAGATTTACGGAAGTGCTTCACATAATCTTGTTGATTGCCTTCACCGATAATATTTAAAACAAACTTACTTCCAGGATACAACAGGTTTTCCACTGCTCTATCCTTGGCGATCGCCAAGCTAATTCCTGGTGGATCAAAAGTGGCTTGCGAAACCCAGGAACCAAGCATTCCAGTGGTGACTTCTCCAAGTTTCGCTGTAAGTACACAAACAGAACCAACGATACGTCCCACGGCTTGTTCCATTGGAGTTGCAGCGGGTTGGGTTAAACGTAATTTGCGGGCTTTTCTCAAGGTTTGAGCGAAATCAGTTGCTGTTTCTTCGCATTCCTTGAGGGTTTTATCGGATGGTTTAAATCTAGCTTTAAAGGTGTCGAAACCAAATTTAAATCCTGCATCCCTTAGCTTACCTTCAATTAAATCAAATGCTTCACCACTCCAACCATAGGAACCAAATACACCAGCAAGTTTACCTATATCACCAACTGTAAGTACAATACCCAAAGCAGTGTGAATCGGAGTCGGTGCATTACCACCAATGGTGGGTGAACCGATGATAAAACCATCTGATTTTTCAATAGCAGCAAGAATTTCATCTGGTTGAGCAAATTCGCAGTTAATCGACTCTACAGCTACTCCACCTTTAGTTAAACCCAAACCGAATGCTTGAGCCAAAGTAGAAGTATTACCGTATGCTGAGGCGTAAAGTAAGGCAACGGTAACTTCCCGCTCGGTTTGAGAAACACTCCACTGTTGATAAGCTTTGTTGAGTTCAATTAAACCGTAACGTACTAAAGGTCCATGAACACTAGCATACATTCTTACAGGTATATCTGAAAGTTTTTCCAGAGCCGCTTTCATGTGAGATGCATGGGGAGCCATCAAGCAGTCGTAGTAGTAGCGTTGATCTTCTTTTAAAATATCCCAGTCTTCATCAAATACCTCTTCACCGCAGACATGAGCGCCAAATAATTTATTCGAGTAGAGAATTTGGGTTTGTTGGTCATAAGTAGTAAGTCCACTTGGCCAGCGGGGACTGGGAATCGGAATAGCTTTTAAAACGTGTCCCTGTCCTAAATCCAGGGTTTCTTTACCCCGCATTTCCATCACTTTTACCTGTTCACCAACAGCAGTACGCAGATTCGCAGCAGCGGGAACCGAACAAACAAAAGTTAGCTGTGGAGCGCGTTCTAAAAGTGCTTTGAGAGTAGCGACGCGGTTGGGATTAAAATGTCCGATAATTACATAATCCAACTTTTGAAAATCCAAGACATTCTGTAATGCTTCGATATAAATTTGCGTAAAAGTTTCTGGAGGTGGATCAATAATTGCGGTTTGATCGCCTTCAATTAAATAACAATTAGAAGTAGTTCCTTTAGCCAAAGCATATTCAATTTCAAATCGCAGCCGCGTCCAACTACGGGACCTAATCAAGGTTGTATTGGTCGCAATCGATGCAATCTGCACGTCGCGGGGATTGGCATTTCTCATAATATGTGTGAAAAATTAAGGATTAAGAATCAAAAGATTAATCAAAAAAAAAAGGATGTAGATGCCTTTTTAAAAAAGGGATGGGGAGATGGGGGGATGAAACGGGCATTTCTGCCTGTTTCAACCGCTGGTTCTAACCTATTATTGGTAATTGGTGATTGGTAATTTATTACAACCAACTGCTAACTCCTAACTCCGGTACAGACGTAGCATTGCTACGTCTCTACAATTTCTAACTCCTAACTCCTAACTCTTAACTAATAATACGTTCCTACCTTACGGTGACGGACTGCTGTTACTCCATCGGGGTCGGAAATACGACCGTCGGATACAGTACAGTACAATAACCAGTGGTCACTGCATTCCATACTGGTCTTGACTTCGCACTCCATGTATGCTAATGCGTCTGCAAGAATAGGGCTACCGTTTTTGGCTGTATGAGTTTTGACTCCTTCAAATCGGTCAACACCGGGAAGTAAGCGCTTAAGGAAATGCTTTTTGAGTTCTTGATAGTTTCCTTCTTCAAGAACGTTCAGCACAAACTTATCGCCTATTTGCAATGAAGACTCAATTCCTCGGGTTTTACCAACAGCGACGGTAAATCCTAAAGGTTGTAGACTTGCTTGAGCAATCCAGGAAGCAACCATTGCACCTTTGACATCACCTTTTTTGGTGGTAACGACATAAAGTCCGTTGCTAATCCGACCTAATGCTTTTTCTAAATCGGCATCGATGGATTTAAGATGCTTGATATTGCGTTCGCGTACAAGCAACTGTCCCATTTGATTACCAGCTTCGTCGCAGGTATTAAATGTCTCTTTGGTGGGGTCTTCTTTGATGCGGATTGCCGGGAAACCTTCTCTGACACCATGTTCAAGGAACTTTCTCCGCAAGGTGTCAATGGGTTCGTCATCTCCACCGTAGGACTCATAAAGTCCGATGACTTGCTTATTTTTGACTACTGCTAACAGAGAACTGATCGCAGCTTGAGCCGCAACGTTAGCAGAAGGAGGCATCCCGATGATGATACCTGCTGATCTGTTTGCTAATTCTTGGATTTCCTGGAGATCGGTGGTGGTTAAATCCAACATCTCGACTCCAACCCCGGTTTTTTGGATACCGTGACCGATTGATTGCGCTAAGCGATCGCTATATCCATATTCGGAAACGTAGTACAAACCAATAATTGTTTCAGTTTTGGCTTGTTTTTGGCTCCAACTTTGATAACACTCTGTAAGAGTATCTAAATTATGATACAGCAATGGACCGTGACCGTTAGCAATAATTTTAATTTTGCCCAACTCACCCATTCTCTTCATTGCATTCAATAAAGAGCGAGCATTCGGTCCCATCAAACAATCGTAGTAAAACTTAAAGTCAGGTTCAATCGCCTCTAAATTGACATCAAAGGTATCATCGGTGCAATAATGCATACCGAAAGCGTCACAAGTAAAGAGGGTTTGGGTTTTCTTGTCGAAACTGAAAATGGTATCGGGCCAGTGCAAATTAGGTGCGCTGACAAATTCAATTTCGTGTCCGTTACCTAAATCAACAGTGTCACCAGTCTTGACAATTCGCTTGGAAAACGGTTCATGTACCAAGTTCTCTAGAAATTGTAATGCTACTTTCGACGCTAATACAGTCGCTCTAGGAGCGATTTGTAAAACATCTTCCACCAAACCGCTATGATCTGGTTCAGTGTGGCTAACAATTACATAATCAATCGCCTTGGGATTAACCAGGCTTTTGAGAGTTTCTAAATATTGTTCGCGGAACTTGGAGTGAGACGTATCAATTAAAACTGTACGCTCACCTTGAATTAGATAGGAATTGTAAGTTGTACCGTTTTGCAATCCAAACTCAATATCAAAGCGATCGCGGTCCCAATCGAGACTGCGAATCGCGGTTGTGTTAGGAGCAATTTCAACAGTTTGTATAGTAAGGCGTTTTTGAGGGTTCTCTTTGACCGCTACCATTAGTCGTCTCCGAGGACAATTTTATAGTTTACTTTTCTATCTTTATTTTGCTCATAAATACTTTTGTAAAGTTGTCTAATACTTGATATTTTATCAAAAACTTTTTGTAGCAAATGTTGCTGTTTGTAAGGGTTGTAAATTACGAAAAAAAAACAAATAATTTCAACTTATTTCTTTTTTCCAAGCCGGATTGTATCAAAAATTCTCAGATAAAAAAAATTATTTTAAAAATTAAAATATAGAGAATCATTAATTTAAATTAGTTTATATCGATGATGATTTAGAGGTTACTTGAATCTATCTTGATTATTTGTTACCAACAATAAAATGTTTTTGATTTATTCTTCTTAAGAGTAATTTATCGGCAGATTCTACTTAAGTGATAATACTGAAGACGTTGAGATAATAAAGGTTTAAAAAAGACAATAAGTCGGCTAATCCATTTATTAGATTAAGTTGTTTGATTCAACCATCTCGGTTAGATTGACTAAGTTTTTGGCAGCGACTTGACGCTATTAAAACCAGGTTTATAACAAAATCAAAGCGTAGAAGTTGAAAAAATCAGGGTAAGGCAGCTAATTTATCGGAAATTACATACAAGAAGATTTTAATAAATATTTTAATTGAGCTTGTATTTTGAGTGTAAACATTTAAATATTTTGACCTTGATAATGCATACAAAAAAAACACCTAATCATACTGCTAATTCATTGTTATATTTGTACTGGATGATAAATCTACCAGTCGTTTTATTCGCTACCATTAGCTTCTGGGAAAAACCTGCATTAGCTACAACAAATCAAGAAAATTATTTATCTGAAATTAATTTAACTACTGATAATTCCAATTACACAGCATCAGATATTAACCCTGATTTAAAACTAGCTGTTCGTAAAATCACTGAACAGGAAAAACAACAACTGTTAAAACCCATTGATTTATCTTCGGAATTATTGTTGGGAGAAGTTGAAGCAAAGCAAGATAAACTTGCAGAATCTCCAGATTTTTGTTGCCAAAATATTACCAAAAGCTCAAAAATTGCTCAAACAGATTCTTCTGAAGTTATAGGTGATACTTTGGGAGAAGCAAATAAATTACGTCAAGAGCTTTTAATTGATCCAATTACTGTAGAGACAATTACTTCTGGTGGTGCAGCACCTGGTTCTACAGCAGGTACACCTTCTGCTTACGGTGCTAGTTGGGGACAAGCTTACGTCGGTGGTGGATTGTTTTTCCCTTTGGATGAAGGACGTACTGACGGTTCTTTAGCAGTTGGATTTGGGTTGGGAGACACAGTTAAAAGCGTTGGTGTGGAAGTGAATGCCAATATTACCAGTGTCGGTGGTGGTAACAGTAATTTTGATTTTGGAGACAGCGGTTCTTTAGGCTTTAAAGTACATAAATATCTTGGTGATGGTGCAGCGGTTGCAGTTGGTTTTGCAAATCCTATAACTTGGGGAGATTCCAATCGAGCGAAAGATACTATTTATGGAGTAGTTACCAAGTCATTTAATTTGCAACCGAATGACACAGACAATAAAATGCCTTTAACCATTTCCTTGGGAGTTGGTAGTGGTAGTTTTCGTTCTAAAGGTGCCATTGAAGCCGATAATAATCCTGCCAATATTTTCGGTAGTATTGGTATCAGAACCGCTCCAGAAGTCGCTTGGGTAGGTAGTTGGACAGGAAATCGCTTAAATATAGGTGGTTCTTTTGCTCCCTTCAAACAAACTCCTATAGTTATTAACGCTATATTTACCGATGTTACTAATAATTTTGGTGATGGACTTGGTATCAGCTTAAGTGCAGGTTATGCAATTAGATTTTAGTTAATACCTTCCGAGCAGAAGATTACCGTTCGCGCAGCGTCTCCCCCAGGGAGAAATAAAAAACCCTTCTAGACGCTCTTAGCGCAGAGGAAAGAGGTAAAAAGAGATGAACCGCACCCTCCATGGGTGAAAGGTAATCTTAGAACGGTTCGGAGGAGTAATGCCTTTTTTACATATAAATACAAAAACAATGAAAAAACAAAAATTATCTTTGAATTTGAGTTTGGCATTAATAATCATAGCTTCTGCTATCAACGCTATGGCTATCAAAGTTAATGCTGGTGAAACAAATACTTTGGGAAGCACCGAGGAGTCAACTAGTTTCTCTGGTGACAACTTCAACCCTGGTATTCAGACAACACCAACACTAGAGTTAACACCTGATGCTAAAGATTCGATTGAATTGAACAACGGACAACTGACTATTTCAGCAGCATATCAAGAACGACTCAATCAAATAGTTAGTGAAATAATCAGTAATTCAAGTTCTACCGGAGGTGATGAGACTCAGATCAACGCTGTGATTAGTTTATTACGCCGAAGTAATCCAATTCAAGCTCGCGATGCCGTTGAAAAGTCTTTAACTGAAAACGGAATCAGTAAAAGTGATGCTGTACAACTTATTAACTCTGTAGAAAGTTTATTTGCAGGATTTGATTCAGCATCTACACGAGGTATTCCTGTAGCTAGTAACAAAAGCTTAATAACGAGTTCTTTTTTAGCACAAAATAGTTCACAAAATGTCGATATTAATAAATTGAATACTGCTGTTAATGCTTACAATAAAATAATTATGAAAAGCGATGCCAAAACTCTCAAAAAAATAGCTGTGAATCCAGAATTTATGGAAATTCGCAATATTCTCAATCAATTAAGAACTGCTTTGAAGAATTAAGTACTGAGGAGTTGGGTTTTTAGAATAATTATCTGGTTAGTAGGTAGGCGTAATTAAAACCTCATAGCAGGATACGGGAGAAATTCCAACAACCTGAGCAGTTTCAATCATTTGTTGCCAATGAGATGGAAATCAATCCCTTAAACTTACAAGATATAACCTATTCCCAATTCCCAATTCCCTATTCCCTATTCCCTATTCTTTTTGATTTTTATACATTTCTTTAAAAGTCTTTTGTTGCTGTTTATGTTCTACAATTGGTTCTGGATAACCGACAGCTTGACGTTCTAAAGGAGTAATTTTTCCTGTTACTAAATATTCCGTATCTATTGAACGTAATTCCGGCAACCATTCTCGAATGTATTCCGCTTCCGGGTCAAATTTTTGTGCTTGAGATGCAGGATTAAAAATCCTTACTGGTTTGGGGTCCATTCCACTAGAAGCACTCCATTGCCAACCACCATTATTAGCAGATAAATCCCCATCAATTAATTTTTGCATAAAATATTTTTCGCCTAATTGAGGATTAATTAATAAGTCTTTAGTTAAGAAACTAGCAACAATCATTCGACAACGATTGTGCATCCAACCAATTTGATTTAATTGTCGCATTGCAGCATCAACAATTGGATATCCAGTTTTTCCTTCACACCAAGCTTGAAAATGTGCTTCGTTAGTTTGCCAAGGAAAGTTTTTAAAAATATCACGATAAGCACCTTTTTCTAATTGCGGAAAATGATACATTGCGTGTTGATAAAATTCTCTCCAAGCTATTTCTTTTTGCCAAGTAATAATATTTGTTTTTAGTTCATCACTACGGCTATTTTGGAGTGCATCTTCAGTGGCTTTCCAAACAGTACGAATTCCAATTACACCAAATTTTAAAGCCGCACTTAATCTTGATGTACCATCAATTGCCGGAAAATTTCTTTGTTCTTGATACTCATTAATATTGCTAAAACAAAATTCTTCTAATCTTTCTTGCGCTGCTTTTTCCCCTGGTTCAATAATTAATTCTCCATCCCAATTAAATCCTAAATCCTTCGCTGTGGGCAATTCAACAACTCCTGCTTTGCTTACAATTTCTTGTTCTTCTGTTGTTAATCCCTCGAATTTATCCGCAATTTCTATTGGTTCATCTTTAGGTTTACTAATCCAATTTTTCCAAAATGGAGTATACACTGTATAGGGATTATCTGAACCAGTACGAATCAAATCTGGTGAATTTAATAATTGATCCCAATTCTTTTCTAAATACTCAATACCTTGCTCTTGAAGCGCATTAATCACATTTGTATCTCGCTCTTGGGAATAAGGTTCCACATCCCAATTCCAAAATACAGCTTTCACTTGCAAAGCCTTTGCTAACTTGGGAATTGCTATAAGCGGATTATCTTGTACAATTAATAATTGACTACCCATTTGGGCATATTTTTCTTGAAGTTTTTGCAAACAGCCAATCATATAAGTCACCCTGACAGCTGCAACATCATCGCCTTTGAGAATATTTCGATCGAGACAGAAAACACCCACCACTTTACGAGTTTTTTCTAATGCTGCGGCAATTCCGGTATTATCCGAAATCCGTAAATCGCGACGATGCCAAAACAAAATTAAATCGGACATATTTCTGAACTTAATAGTTCTATTGTACTAAATGCTAATTATACACAATACTTGACCACGGATTGAAAAGGATTTCACGGATTTCACGGATTTAATTCTCCATTTACCCATTACTTCATATCTTGCACCATAAAAACTTCTCGTCAAAATAATTACTAATTGTTTTCCTGTGGTTCTTACCCGCCTGGGACTGCAAGTCCCAGTCTGATAGCAGAAGTCCATTAAAATGGACTAAAATATGACATTTTTATGTTGGTAATATTTTTATTTGTATTTTTTATTTTGTAGTTAATTATGCTTATGGTGCAAGATGTCAGTTACCAATTACCATTTACCCATTACCCATTACCAATTACCCATTACCAATTACCCATTACCAATTTCTTGTTATATGACTTTAGATAGTTAGAACTGAGTACCAAGTATTGTTAACATTTGTAAGGTAGTTAACAACTTATGTATTAATAAAAATGCCAACAGCCTTAATTACTGGTGCTTCCGGTGGTATTGGTGAATGTTTTGCTCGTAAACTTGCTGCACAAAATACAAATCTGATTATTGTTGCACGTTCGGAAGATAAATTGAATACTCTGGCTCAACAGTTACGGGAGCAATACAATATTCAAGTCGATGTGATTGTCAAAGATTTAACTCAACCATCGGCGACGAAGCAAGTGTTTGACGCTACCATTGCCAAAGGATTGGCAGTAGATTTACTGATAAACAACGCTGGTTTTGGGGACTATGGTGAATTTGCTCAAACCGATGGCGATCGCCAAGTGCAAATGGTGCTATTAAATAATGTAGCGCTGATCGATTTAACCCACAGATTTTTACCACAAATGCGCGATCGACGTTCGGGAAGCATTATCAATGTATCTTCGATTGCAGCATTTCAACCAATACCATATTTATCAGTTTACGCCGCTAGTAAAGCTTTTGTTCGCAGTTTCAGCGAAGCATTATGGGCAGAAAATCGCCAATATGGAGTACGAGTTTTAGTAGTTTGTCCTGGGCCGACTGAAACCAACTTTTTCAATGAAGCCAATTTTCCTCCTGCACTAGCACGCAATGCTCAAAGTATGTCTACCCCTGAAGAAGTAGTAGATCAAGCATTGTTTGCCTTAGAAGAAGGACGTGCAACCGTTGTAGTTGGAGGTATTGCCTCTCATTTTATCACCAAATTATCCTCAATATTTCCTAGAGAAGCCTTATTGAATGTATTAGAAAAGCAGTTTAAGGGCAAAGGTTAGAGGTTAAAGGTTGGGTTAGACACGAAAGTCATATCTAACAGTAATAAAAAGTACTTGTACCTTCATTAATTAGACATTTCGTTTAGATAGGGTTGGAGGGAACAGGGAAGCGCTGTATAAGTGTAAAAAATCAGCAAAAATCAAACTATTTTCCATTACCAATTACCAATTACCAATTCCCCATTCCCAATTCCCTAATTAAACAAACTTCGTTAACTGCATCCGATAACGTTCTTTTTTCGTAACCGCAATTTCTCCAACTTCCAAACGTCCTTTACCACGAATTGCGATCAAATCTCCTGTTTTTATTTGATGAGAAGCTTGTTTGATATCTTTCCAATTAACTCGCACATCACCAGCATTAATTAAATCAACCATTTTACTGCGAGACATCCCGAAACCAGCAGAAGCAATTGCATCCAATCTCAACGATGCTTCCACGGTGGTTAATTCTTTTTTCCTTGGTTCTCTAACTTTTAATTCGCTTAAATCTACCCTTTGGGTCTTGACAGGAACCGAACGCACCTGAGTCAAACTTGCTTCCAGAAAATCAGCTAATTCCGGTACGACAACTACCTGCGCTCCCCGTTCACCGAGTACAATAATATCGCCAGTTTTTTCGCGAACAATTCCCGTTCCCAACATTGCACCCAAAAAATCGCGGTGAGTAGCGGTATCAAATAAGAAATTACCAGCAATATCCAAAGCAACAAGTTCAACTTGCGACTCATCCAAAGGAATATCACTACGTGCGATGGCAATTCTTTTTCGTTCAGCTTGCGGATATCCACCCCAAGCTAACAGTTGCACCTCCGTTAACCGACTAAAACTGAGAGTAGCTTCAGCTAATTCCGGAGGTGAAAGAAAGTCGGTGAAGACAACTTCCCAAGTTTTAATCGCTTTTTCCGCACAATCAATTACACGAGCAACAGTATCTCGATTTTCAACGTGTTTTAACAGTTCTTCTCTGGGCAACATTTTGTCAATTTTGGATTTTAGATTTTGGATTTTGGATTAGAAGAGTTAGGAGTTAGGAGTTAAAAATTCATCTCCCCATCTCCCCATCTCCCCGTTTCCCCATCTCCTTATTCGGCTGCATAACCTTGAATATTCTCTGGTTCAAACTGACGTAAGATTCTAGTTGTTTCCCGATTGAGACTTTGAGTACCTTCAACTATAACTATATATTTACCAGCATCCAAGCGGTTGCGGTAAGGTAAAGCGTCACCACCACCTACAACTAAACCGACTCCTCCACCAACAAATATGCTACCTAAAGCCCCACTACCCGCACCCAATAATCCTCCAATAAAATGATTACCGATTTCTCCAGCCCAAGCGAAGGTATTTAACCCGGTAATTAAACTAAAAGCAAAACCAGCGAAAAAGCCAAAGGGTACTAACCAATAAGACATAAACTTGGCTTGCTTTTTAGCTTCTTCTTTGGGATCAATTAAACCAAATTCATCAGCAGATTTATAGCCTCTACCAAGTATGGTACTTTTAATGGCTTTTTTTTCTAAGGCGGTGTAAGCTTCTTCTGCGATTATCCTGTCTGGGAATACTGCAACGAGATAATTCATTATATAAAAGCTTCAAAAATAAAATAATTTTACTCTAATTAACAGCGTAGCAGTACTGTTAGCATGAATTCTATTTTTATCTATAGGAATATCGTGGTGCAGCAATATAAGTTATGGGGGTTAGGGAATAGGGAAGAGGGAAGAGGGAAGAGGGAATTGGGAATTGGGAAGAGGGAATAGGGAATAATACAATAGACATCTGGTGAAAATTAATTATGCGTTGTCCAGAAACCCTGTAAAGACTTGATACTATGAGCGTCTCTACATCTTTTCCGGGGATGTCTAATCTAAATCACTGCTGCTTCGGGTACGGCATTCTGCATTTTGGTAAATGCATCGATTAAAGTTTGCAACTGTACGTCTGCTTTCATCACTCCTAAACCTCTTACTGTTACTTTTCCGGGAGAATATACAAACCTGCTCATCATATTTTGCGGTAATTTTTCAGCTAATAATTTCCAAGCGGGTTCTTCCATGGGTGTTTCTAATACTATGTGTTGCTTTCCTTCGGGTTTAATGCGACTAAATCCCAAATTCTTCGCTAATTGTTTCAACTCCATGACTCGTAAAAGTTGATTGGCTGATGCAGGGATAGTTCCATAACGATCGTTCCATTCTGCTGCAATTAATGCTAATTCTGATTTTGATTTAGCTACTGCTACGGCACGATAAGCGCTCATTTTTTGGTCTAAATCGGGAATGTAATCTGCTGGAATCAGCGCTGTCAAGTTCAGATCAATTTGAGTATCGTCAACGGTGGGAATTTCTTGTCCCCGAATTTCGCGGATGGCTTCTTCAAGCATTTCCATGTACAAGTCGAAGCCGATGACGTTCATTTGTCCGGATTGCTCTGCTCCCAACAAGTTACCAACTCCACGAATTTCCATATCCCGCATTGCTAATTGATAACCGGAACCAAGTTGAGTAAATTCTTGAATCGCTCTCAACCGTTTACGTGCTGCTTCCGATAATGACCGCTGTTTGGGATAAAATAACCAGGCATGGGCTTGAATTCCTGCACGTCCCACACGTCCCCGCAGTTGGTAAAGTTGTGCTAAACCGAATTTATGCGCGTCTTCAATTAAAATCGTGTTAACTCGCGGAATATCCAAACCAGATTCAATAATTGTCGTACAAACTAAAATATCTGCTTCCCCACTACTGAAAGAAAGCATGATCGATTCTAACTCACTCGCATCCATTTGACCATGCGCGATCGCAATTCTCGCACTTGGTATCATCTCTCGAATTCCAGCGGATGTTTCTTCAATCCCTTCTATCCGGGGAACTACATAAAATACTTGTCCACCCCGGTCTAATTCTTGACGTATAGCAGTACGAATAGCTTCGGGATTAATCGGTGAAAGGTGAGTTTTGATTGGTCTTCTTGATGGGGGTGGTGTAGTAATTAAACTCATTTCCCGAATTCCCGATAAGGACATATACAAGGTACGGGGAATTGGTGTAGCGCTCAAAGTTAGTACGTCAACTTGAGTTTTCAAGGATTTGATTTTTTCTTTTTGATTTACTCCAAACCGCTGTTCTTCATCTACGACTAATAGTCCTAAATCCTTGATTTGCACACCTTTTCCTAACAGTTGATGAGTACCAACAACTATATCTAATTCCCCAGTTGCCAGTCGTTTTTGAATATTGCGTTTTTCTTCAGCGCTACGGAAACGGTTGAGCAATCCCACCTGGATTGGATACGGTGCAAACCGTTCTTTTAAAGTGTGGTAATGCTGTTGAGTCAGAATAGTAGTTGGTGCAAGTAAAGCAACTTGTTTCCCAGCAGTTACAGCTTTAAAAATCGCTCGAATTGCCACTTCCGTTTTACCAAAACCCACATCACCGCACACCAAACGGTCCATGGGACGCTCGCTTTCCATATCCCGTTTGACATCTTGGGTTGCCTTTAACTGGTCGGTTGTGGGTTGATAAGGGAAAGAATCCTCCATTTCCTCTTGCCAAGGTGAATCCTGGGGATAATTAAAACCAATTTGTTGGGAACGAGCCGAATACAGCCTGAGTAAATCCACAGCCAATTTTTTGACGGCTTTGCGGACTTTATTTTTGGTATTCTCCCAAGCCTTGCCAGTCATATTATTAAGTTGTGGTGAGCCGTTGCCAGTAGTGCGGAAGCGCGATAAAGCACCAACTTGGTCTGCTGCTACCCGTAATAGCCCATCTGCATACTTGACAACCAAATAATCGCGGGTTTCGTTGTTCAAAGTTAAACTTTCTAACTTGACAAATTGACCCAAACCATGATTCCTGTGAATTACATAATCTCCCGGACGCAACTTATTGGGATCAACTTGTTTAGAAGTAGCTTTACGACGCTTGCGGACATAACCGGGAGTCGCGAGAGTGTGCTGTCCGTAGAATTCCCGATCGGTGACAACAACCAAGCGATAAGTAGGTAATATAAAACCTTCAAGTTCGGCAAGCCCAGAATATTTTAAAGCAATAGGAACGTGATTAATTTGTAACCTATCGATAGCTTGAAAATCGCGGGGATTAGGAATAAACTGTGCCGGACAATCGTGTTCCTGTAACAATGAAACCGATCGCGAAGGTTGTGCCGAAATTAACCAAACTGCAAAATTGCGTAGGCTCTGCCCGCCGTAGGCATCGCGTTCTCCTCGCAGTGTCTCCGCTAACTTTGCAAAAGCATGGGGAGTTACCGGAATTGAACGAGCAGCAAGGTTAACCCCATCATTCTCCTCAGATAATTCCGATAAATAGACAGTTGCAAAATTTGCCACATCCTCCAAACATTCTTCCCAGAAGCGGTGAATCTTGGGTAATTGGGCATAGGAAATAGTATTTTCGATTGAGGAATTAGGAGTTATTCTTCCCCCCATCTCCCCATCACCTTGTCCCCCCCTCTCCCATTGTTCTTCTGCATTCTCCACCCAACGCAAGCTGTGAGCGTAGCACTGCTCAGATTCATCAATCGCGATTAAAGTATTTTCAGGTAAATAATCTAATAAAGAAGCGGGTTTTTCGTAAGCTATACCCAAAAATCTACGGGTTCCTTCTAAAAGCCGTCCCGAATCAAATTGTTCTTGTTCTTCTGGTGAAAGATAATCCTCTACAGATGCGACAAATTGCGTTTGTGACATCAAAATCGGCGCAAAACTAGTCGGAGTCAGAATTAGTTGGTCAATTTTATCTAAAGCAGAACGCTGAGTAGATGGATCGAATTCCCGGATTTGCTCAATTTCATCTCCGAACCACTCCAAACGTACTGGTAATTCCGAAGATACGGGAAACACATCCACAATATCACCGCGCCGACTCCAAGTTCCTTCCATTTCTACCAAAGGAACTCGTTCGTATCCCAAAGTTGCCATTTTTTCGGCAAACTTACCCAGGTTAAATTCCATTCCCTTGGCGATATTCAAGCAAAAGGGTTTGAATGCTTCCGGGGGTGGCAGATGGGGCTGTAAGGCTGCGTGAGTGGCGATGACGGCTATTGAAGCAGAGGAATCATCCGATTGGGCAGCAAATTGCATTAAATCAGCGAGAACCTGCATTTGACCCCAAGTCATTTCGGTTTCCGGATCAAATGGTTCGTAGGGGGATGCTTCAGAAGTGGGATAAAAATGTACCGTCTTCCATCCCATTGTTTCTAACTGCGTAGTCCAGCGTCCAGCTTCTTCCAAAGTAGCGCATACCACAAACAAGTGATTCTGAGAACTATTCGCCAAAGCTGAAGCCACCAAACCCTTTGGTAAGCGGGGAATTCCATTTAATCGTAATTGTTTTTGTGTTTTTAACTTAGCAAGAAGTTCGGTAGTGAGAGGGGAACGTCCCAAACCACGCACGATGGAAGAAAAAGCCATAACGTTTACAAATGAAGTAGCTCTTGAAAACAATTTGCTGCATCCTTACGGATGTTCAGCGCGGCACGAACGGACGCGAATCACGCCATTAATGAAAATTTACACTCAGGACATTAAACCCTGAATAAAGGTTAAAAATAAACATAACAGACCTTTTTCCTGGATCAATCCCGATATTTTTCCGCAAATTGACCTTTTTCTAAAATACAGGTTAAGAAGTCTTTTTGACGAATATCTACTCTAACTATTTTATAACCGTCAATGAAAAATGTTGTTTTAAAAGTGTTTTTCCCTAGTAAAATTACGACTGAACCAACGGGTAACTTATACGTAGAGTGTGTTCTGTGTTCGGGCATAAATTCCTTAGTCGGAGGAAAATTTATGTATTTAGAGTCTTTTATTTTTACCCCTTGAATGCTAGATACTTAAAAATCAAAACGAGTCATAGTTAGCCGCTTTTTCAACGGCAATTTTAAGAATGTCCCCCAATATCGAATTAGTAATAATTTTTCTCCTAATTTTCGCTAACGGCATATTCGTCATGTCAGAATTGGCCATAGTCTCTGCTCGTAAAGTCCGCTTGCAACAACTTGCCAACCAGGGAAACACCAGAGCCAAAACCGCTTTTGAATTAGCTTCTTCTCCTACTCAATTCCTGGGTACCGTTCAAGTGGGAATCACTTTAATTACTATCTTGTTTGGGGCTTATGGGGAAGAAGTTATTACTGAAAGAATATATCCAATATTAGATTTTATTCCTTTATATCAAATTCAGTTTGCTCGTGGATTATCAGTATTAATAATTACTTTTTTAGCAATAATTTTGGGTGAACTCGTACCGAAGCGTGTGGCATTAAATAACCCGGAAATTATTGCTTCTATTATTGCTTTACCGATGAAAGGCTTAATTAAAATTGCCTCTCCGATTGTTTTTATTTTAAGCACTTTTACAGATACAATAGTGCGATTATTGGGAATTAGACCTTCTACCGGACCGCAAATTACAGAAGAAGAAATTAAAATATTAATTGAACAAGGTACCGAAGAAGGAACCTTTGAAGAAGTAGAACAGGATATGGTTGAGCGAGTTTTTCGTTTAGGCGATCGCCCTGTCAGTTCTTTCATGACACCACGTCCAGAAATCGTCTGGTTAAACTTAGAAGATAGTGCTAAAGAAAACCGTGAAAAAATTATTGAAAACGGTTATTCACGGTATCCTGTATGTCAGGAAAACTTGGATAATGTACTGGGAATTATTCCGGTAACTAACTTATTGTCTCGCAGTTTCTGCGGCGAACCTATGGATTTAACTATCGGATTACGAGAGCCGATATTTGTACCCGAAAGCACCCGTGGATTAAAAGTTTTAGAGTTATTCAAACAAAGCATCAATCATGTGGCTTTAATAGTAGATGACTATGGAGTAATTCAAGGATTGTTAACTCTCAATGATGTATTAATTGAAATTGTCGGCGATCTTCCTTCGGATGAAGATGATGATGAACCGCAAGCAGTACAAAGAGAAGATGGTTCTTGGTTATTAGATGGAATGTTAACTATGGATGAGTTTTTTGAACTTTTTGATATGGAAGAAATCTCATCGGAATCTCGCGGTAGTTATCAGACATTAGGAGGTTTAGCAATGACTAATTTAGGTCGTATTCCCGTTCCTACAGATAACTTTGAATGGAAAGGAATGCGTTTTGAAATCATCAAAATGGATGGTAATCGTGTCGATCAAATTTTGGTAATACCATTCATCACTGAATCAATTAATTTAGATGAATCGGAATAATGACTATTCGTAATTGTTTCCCCATTCCCCATTCCCCAAAAAAATAAAAGAAACCCGTTGTTCACGGGTTTTGATCGAATTAAAATATTGATCAATGCTAAGTCTTAACTTGCCTACTATCGCGATCGCGATTTGATGAAGTTCTTCCTTGGGTACACTCTCCGGAAGATTGTTGCTTTTCTTCTCCGTAGATAAAAGGACAATATTTTGTATTTGCGCTCATACAGTCCATGTGCGGAGTTTTAGCGCAAATTAGTAGTAGTACACCTAAAATTATTAATAAACCACAAATAGACGCGACTTGAATCCCTGAAATTTCTAAAGCACCATGAACAATTACTTCTCGCAGTAAAGATACAATTGTGACTTCTACAGCAACTCCAACTGCAATACTATGCTCTTGTAAATACACCATTAGTAGTCGAAATAACTCGACTAAAATTAAAATAAATAGCATTTGTGCAGTTATTTGCTGATAATTAAAGGAATACAAAATATCGTTAAATATTCCCCATAATTTGATTACCATTACAGCAAACAAACAAAAACATAGAGCGATGACAATTATGTCACAAAAAGTCTCCATGTTACTGACTATCCTATGCCTATCTAACCAACGATTCCACAATAGAAATTGACTTTTCGGACGTTTTTTCACAAACATAAACATTAATTTTCAAGTGAAATAAAGACCACACGAGCAATTCTTTTATTGTGACGTGAGTTAAAATAATTAGCAGCAGTATTGACAACTTTATCGAGGTATTTGATAAGTAAAATTCTGCGCTTGCAGCATCAATTGTTCAGCACTATTTGCCCACTGAAGATTATTTTGTGATAAAAACAAATCCCTGGCAAATTGTAATACACGCATAGCATCTGGATATTGTTTTAATTGTATAAATGCCAATCCCGCACCGTAATAAGCACTAGGATAATTGGGGTTAGCATCGGCAGATTTTCTAAACGCTTCTAAAGCTTGTTCGTGTTTCCCTTGAGTATATAAAATTGAACCAATATTATAATGTGCTTCGGGATATTTCGGATTGATTTTTACTGCTTCATTAAAAGCCTTGATTGCTGGGTTGAATTTGCGTTCTTGTAGATAACATAATCCAATTTGATAAGCTGGTTCTGGTGCTTTTTCACTATATTTCAGTGCCTTTCTGAATGAATTTACTGCTTTGTTACAATCTTCTTTCTGCTGGTACAATAAACCTAAATTGTAGTGAGCAACTCCTAATTTGGCATCGATTTCCAAAGCTCGCTGTAAATAACTTTCAGCTTGCACAAAATTATTTCCTTCCAACAACGAACCACCTAAATTTGCATAAGCTAAAGCAAACTTAGGATCGACTTGGGTTGCTTGATAAAAAGCATCCGCTGCTGGTTGTAATTTTCCTGTTTGTCGCAACGCTAATCCCAAATTATAATGTGCAGGTGCTAAAGATGGTTCTAGTTGAATGGCTTGATTAAAAGCTGCGATCGCATCTTCAACTCTTCCCATCTGAATCAACTGCAAACCCTGATTTAAGTGAGTTGTAGCCGTTTCACGAGCGTATTGCGCTAGTTTTTGCGGAACAGGATCAAAGGGATATAACTCGGCTTCCTTCGCTTTAGCGGGAGCAATGCTCGCACTTAATAATATTGCACTCAAAAATGCAGTTAGTCGATGTTTATACAGTAGTTTTTTCATGGGTATTCTCCCGAATAACGTTTTGTCTGAGGCTTCTATTTACTAAAACTAAATTTGTTTGCGAAATGTTTAATTTTATATAGAAATGTTCTATTTTTTACCTAAGCTTAGAAAAATTTTACAAGAAAATACCATAAAGTTGATCGTAATCGGATTAATGTTCACTTATTGATCGGATTTTTTCGCGATCGCTTTCGGCTTGAAAAAAACAAATCAAACCTCAACTCTGAATTCTTTCGTTTAACCATTTACCAGGGATTTTGTCAAGAGTCATTTAAATCGGTTTATCTTGACTTTGATTAGTTTTCGATAGACTTTAAGGTGTATTGTCTCAAAAGGCAACATAATTGTCGTAGTCTTATTGCTTCAGCAATTTTTAAGTAATTAATTAGGCACAAGCAGTTATTTTTTTAACTTAATGTCAGCTAGTATTCGGACACGTTAATTATCAGGAGTAAAGGTAGTGGCTTGCCCGCGTCGGTTTGTGGCGTACTGAACACGTAGGGTGTCTGTAAGAACATAGGTCTCCCTCGTGACTAATAGGGAGCGAGACGTATGTCCTTACGGACACGCTTCGCTAACCCACTACAAATAAATCACCCCGTCAGTCGTCTGTAGGCGAAGCCTTCCCGGAGGGTAGACGACTTTCGCTATGAGACAGGGAATTTGATTCCCTGCCTCCTTGGATACACACCCCGCACAATTAATGTGGTGAAATACTACATTTAAAGTCTTAGTTTTATTCCTTACTTCCTGAGTAAGTTAAAATTCATCAAGAAAAATTTACTTGATTTTTAATTGCAATATATTTGTTGATTGTGGCTGAATATGAATTTATTTTTCAAGTAATTTATTAATTTATAATCCTTTGTTAAAGACTAATTAAAAGCTAAACTCAAATTCATAAAAATATAAACAGAGACAGATATTTATATAGTAGTTGATGAATTATTTCCAAGAATATTATGGGCTTTATTTTTTCTCTGTTAACTAGTTTAATTGCAACTCTTGTGTATTTAAACTCCGGTAAAGTATCTAACGACAGAAATCGTTTAGCGGTACGTGTAGTAGCTGCATTGATTGGTCTAATTGCAGTATATGCTTGTATTTCTAGAGCTTTCGTAATTGTTCCTCCAGGTAATATTGGAGTTGCAAATTTATTCGGTAGGGTTTCGGATAATACTTTTAATCCTGGAATGAATTTAGTCAACCCTTTTACTAAAGTGTTGAATTTTTCTACTCGCTTAAAAGATATTAAAGAAAATGTAGATGCAAGTTCTCAAGAAGGTTTAAACTTGAATATTGATGTTAGTTTACAATACAAAATTGACCCGCAAAAAGTCGCAACAGTCTATAAAACAATTGGAACCAGTGAAACTCAATTAATAATTTCTCGATTTCGTTCTACTATCCGTTCTATAATTGCTCAATATCCAGCAAACGATATTTATTCCAATAAACGTCAAGAAGTTACTAACAAAATAAATGAACAACTTACCCAAGAATTATTACCTCTGGGTTTCGTTGTCGAAAAAGCTTTGTTACGAAATGTGCAAATGCCGGATACAATTCAAGCAGCAATTCAAGCAAAGCTCAAAGCTGAACAAGAAAACCAGCAAATGAAGTTTATTTTAGAAAAACAACGTCAAGAAGCTGAACGTAAACGGATTGAAGCTAAAGGTATTGCTGATTCTCAAAAAATTATATCTGATGGATTAACTAATCAAATATTGCAGTTACGGACAATCGAAGCAACCGAAAAACTTGCTCAATCTCCCAACTCGAAAATTATTGTTATTGGTTCCGGTAAAGGTCAATTGCCCATTCTACTACAGGAACCAGCAACTACAGCACCTTAAGATTTTTTTGGCTAAGAAGTCGGGTTTTTGAGAAAAAACCGACTTCTGATAAATTATACTTCTTAATAATTCCTGTAGGGTGTCACACTCCGAAAGTCTTAAGTCCTGATTTAATTATTTAATTTATGGAAGCATCACAATCTTGGTATATTGTCAAGCAAAAAACCGGAAGTTGCAAAATCGTCCCCAGCGAACAAGCATCCGGAGACGATACAGAGATTACACAGAAGTGGGGACTTTTCAGTTCCAAAGAAGAAGCCATAGCCCGTCGTATAGGCTTAATTAGGACGGGAAAATGTCAACCGATCTGAAAAGTTAGGGGCAAGAAATCAAAACTTATAACTTGCAGTTCTTAATTATGAACCGAGTAATAATACTCCCAACTCCCGTACAGACGTAGCACTGCTACGTCTCTACAACAACTTTCAACTCTCAACTCCTAACTCCTAACTAATTGTTCCCTGCTCTGGTATTACCTTGAGCAGCAATTGTTTTCCTTAACTCTTCCACGGCTTTAGCAAATTGAGGATCTTGTAAGGTGGCTAGTTTATCGCGCTCCTTGAGCCACAAATTCTGTCGCTGTTCGTCATTCAAATCGACCTTGACATCTGGTTTAATACCTAATTTGTTGATATCTGTACCGCTAGGAGTTTGATATTTAGCAATCGTGACTGCAACTCCGGAACCATCATCAAGGGGACGAACTGACTGCACTAAACCTTTGCCAAAAGTTTTACTACCTACCAAAACAGCACGCTTGTTATCTTGCAACGCACCGGAAAGAATTTCACTAGCGCTAGCACTTCCTTGATCGACCAAAACGACTAGTGGTTTCTCGGTAAGGGAGCGTCCGTTTGCTGTTTCTTTTTCAACTATTCCCTTGCGGTCAATTGTGGAAACAATCGTACCATCCTTGAGCCACATTCTGGCAATTTCGATACTAGAGAATAACAGACCACCCGGATTATTACGCAAATCTAATACGTATCCATCAACGTTCTTCTTCTCTAAGTTTCTAATAGCTTCGCGCATTTCTTTTGAAGCATTAGCGCTAAACTGTTTGAGACGAATATAGCCAATATTGCCCGCAGGAGTTTGTTTTTGGGAATATTCGACCGGATGAATTTCGATTTTTGCTCGCGTAATTAAATAGTCTGTTTCTTTGTCATTACGAGAAATGGTTAACCGAACTTTACTTCCGGGTTGACCTCGAATTAAAGTTACGGCTTCGTTAGTATCCATCCCCTTGGTGCTTTTACCATCAATTTTGGTAATAATATCTTTTGCCAAAATACCAGCTTTAAATGCTGGGGTATCTTCCAATGGTGCAATGACAGTCAACTTCTTAGTTTCTTCATCAAGACCAATGGTAATACCAACACCAGTCAATTCCCCAGAAGTATCCACCTGCATATTCTGGAATTCTTTGGGGTCCATGAACCGGGTATAGGGGTCATCTAGCTTTTTGAGCATTTCCCGGATCGATTTGTAGGCTTGCTCTTTGTCGGTGTAGGACTTATCCAAGTACTCACGACGAACAGCCTGCCAATCTACCTGATTAAATGTACCATCTACGTATTGGCGGTAAATTATTTGCCATACTTCATCTACTATCTCTTTGGGACTCTCTTTAAATAAGGCTTGTCCTTGTGAATGGATGCCCAAACCCGCGACAGCAATCGTTGAAAGCGTCACCGCTGTAGCACCTAAAACAAGTCCACTTCTAGTAATCACCATATTACAGCTGTGCCAGACCGAATTTACATAGTCAGTATGCTCAATCTAACACAGCCTAACACTGTACAGACCGAGCATAATTTGTTATTTCGATAAATTTTTCAGTTAATCCGGCTAGCTTTGCACAATCGCGCAAAACTAGCAACGTTTTTTTAGCGAAGTTTTTGGTTTTTTAAGATGGTTCTACCCAACGTCCATCGCCTTTGATCAAGTTTATCAACTCTTCTACACCTTTATCTTCAGGAACCTTTTTAATTTCCTCTCTTCCCCTGTAAAGTGATATGTAACCGGGAGTCTTGCCGACATAACCGTAATCCGCATCAGCCATTTCTCCGGGACCGTTGACAATGCAACCCATAACTGCAATATCCAATCCCGTAAGATGACTAGTTGCTTGGCGGACTTTGTGTAACACTTCTTCTAAATTAAACAAAGTGCGACCGCAGGAAGGACAAGCGACATATTCCACCATGGTTTTCCGCAATCCCAAAGCCTGCAAAATACTATAGCAAACGGGAATTTCTTTTTCTGGTGCTTCGGTCAAAGATACGCGAATTGTATCGCCAATGCCGTCGGCGAGCAAGGTCGCGATGCCAGCAGTAGACTTAATTCGTCCGTATTCTCCATCTCCAGCTTCCGTAACCCCCAAATGCAAGGGATAATTCATACCTTCAGCATCCATCCGTTGTGCCATTAACCGATATGCAGCCAACATTACCGGCACTCGCGAAGCTTTCAGTGAAATTACGATATTGTGAAAATCCAAAGATTCACAAATGCGAATAAATTCCAGCGCCGATTCTACCATTCCTTCTGGAGTATCTCCATAAGTAAACAGCATTCGTTCGGCAAGGGAACCGTGATTAACTCCGATTCGCATCGCTTTTCCTTGGTCACGCAAGGAAATCACCAAAGGCTTGAGAGTTTCGGCAATTTTCTCGCCAATTTCGTCAAATTCAGTGGTTGTATATTCGGTTCTATTCAGATCGGGTTTTTCAAATACGTACAACCCCGGATTAATCCGTACTTTTTCAATATGCTTGGCAACTTCCAGAGCAATTTTCATGCCGTTGTGATGTACATCGGCGACAATTGGTACATCTTGGTAAGTTTGCTTTAACTTTTGTTTAATTTCAGATAAAGCTTTAGCATGAGCCATACTCGGTACGGTGACTCGGACAATTTCGCAGCCGATTTCATGTAAGCGACGAATACCAGCCACGGAACCGGCAATGTCCAAAGTATCCTCATTAATCATCGACTGTACCACAACGGGATACCCTCCCCCAATGGTGACATCTCCGATTCGTACAGGACGGGTTTTGCGCCGCTGAATGGTCGTTTCAAAAACGGGTGCAGTAGACGCGATATTAGTTGTTGGTGTTGGCAGGGTTTGCATAACCTGTTTCAGTAAAATTCTGTAGCGAAGATATCAAATTTTCAAACATTCTGTTCTTCAGATTGCCATAATTAAGCATGATTTGATGTTAAATTTCTTGGTAAAAAGCTAATAATTAGCATAAAGCAGCTTTATGAACTTAGTTTATTGGGCAATAATCGCAATCGTCATATTAGTTAGGACATGATAATATTTTTTCCTGAAGGGAACTCTTAACAGGGAAATGTTCTAACAATTGTGGCTACCGCTATACATAGGTATAAACTATACATTAACCGCATGGAAATAGATAAATGAGTAAAAAAGTAAAAATAGGTAAAATTATAAGAATAATATCAAAAGAGGTTTTAATGTGCCGAAAATTACTTTAGAAGTACCCGAAGAACTTTCTCAACAATTAGCAATCTTAGGTGATGAACGTCTTCTTGAATTACTAACTTTGAGCCTTCAGCAACCACCGTTAGCGGCTCATACTTATCGCTACATTTTAGATTTTCTGGCGACTAATCCTACTCCAGAAGAAATCGCTAATTTTCGTCCCACACCTGAAATGCAAACACGTTTGCGCCTTCTTTTAGAACGTAGTAAAGCTGGTGATATAACCGAGCAAGAACATATAGAGCTTGATGAATATGAGCGGATTGAGCATTTAGTCATTATGCTCAAAGCAGGCAAATTAAATAATATTAAAAGTAAATAATGACCTACATTAGCACTGTTCTCCGTCGTCAGGTTGAAGAACGAGCAAATTACAGTTGTGAATATTGCTTACTTAGAGCAGACGTTGCTTTTTACTCCCATGAAGTAGACCATATAATCGCAGTAAAACATGGCGGTGCTACAAATGCAGAAAATTTAGCTTTCACTTGTTGGCGATGCAATCGTCATAAGGGAACAGATTTAGGCTCATTTGATCCACAAACGCAAGAATTCAGTTTTATTTTTCATCCCCGTAAACAAAAGTGGGAAGAACACTTTGAAATAGAAAATATTAATATTCAAGGACTAACAGCAGAAGGACGAACAACTGTAAGGTTACTTCAGTTAAATACTGATGAAAGAATTGCAGAAAGGCAAAGATTTTGGGAATGAGAATTAATCAAATAATATTGGTTTTTAAACAGTTAATCTTCTGCCGGGAAATGAGTAATACCCATAAGATTAATATAATGTCAACGATAAAAAATCCTCAAAATGAATCCTCAACTCCCCATTCCCCCCCACTTCAACCCCGCAAAAGTCGGTGAAATCTGGCGAGTACCTTATCAACAACGTGCCACCGAAGCAGCAGAATGGGCAAAACAACACGATATAAAACCAGCATCACAAGATCAAAACCGTATTTGTCTTTTATTAATCGATGTGCAAAACACCTTTTGTATACCTGAATTTGAATTATTTGTTGGTGGCAAGTCGGGGAAAGGTGCTGTTGAAGATAACGGGCGTTTGTGTGAATTTATTTATCATAATTTGAGTAAAATTACTACAATCGTAGCGACGATGGATACTCATACTGCGATGCAAATTTTTCATCCGATATTTTGGGTAAATTCCGCAGGAGAACATCCGATTCCTTCAGCTACCAACATTACTCCAGATGATATTGATCGAGGTAATTGGAAAGTTAATCCCGCAGTCAGTTACAGTTTGGGATATGAATACGAATTTTTAGAAAAACACGCTTACCACTACGTTCAGAAACTCACCGACAACGGTAAATATCCCCTCACTGTTTGGTCTTATCATTCCATGTTAGGGGGAATTGGTCATGCTTTAGTTTCGGCGGTGGAAGAAGCGATATTTTTTCACTCTATTGCTCGCAATTCTCAAGCGCAATTTGAAATCAAAGGGAATAATCCTTTAACTGAAAATTATTCTGTATTAAGTCCGGAAGTGTTACAAAGTTTTAATAATCGTTCCATTGCTCAAAAAAATACCCGTTTAATTAAACAACTTTTAGACTTTGATCGAGTTATAATCGCCGGACAAGCAAAAAGTCACTGTGTAGCTTGGACAATTGATGATTTGTTAACAGATATTAAGCAAATAGATATTAATCTTGCCCAAAAAATTTATCTCCTCGAAGATTGTACATCCCCTGTAGTAATACCCGGAGTCGTGGATTACACTCAACAAGCAGATGCTGCATTTCAGAGATTTGCAGATGCGGGAATGCGGTTAATTAGGAGTTAGGAGTTAGTTTTGTAGAGACGTAGCAATGCTACGTCTGTACGGGAGTTAGGAGTTAGGAGTTTATTCCTTACCATCCCCCCATCCCCCATCCACTAACAACTATCCACCATCCACTAACCTATTTTCCTACATACTCTTTCGGATCTTTCGCTACCCAACCTAGAGATGAACTGGAACGTATTTCAAAGTGAAGATGGGGTTGTTTGACTGTTGGTGTTCCTGTGGCTCCGACGGTTCCGATTAAGTCGTCTTTTGCTACTTCCTCGCCGACGCTAACTTTGATATCCTGAAGATGAGCATAGCGGCTTTGCAGTCCGTTGCTGTGGTTAATGATGACTAAGTTGCCGTAAGTACCTTGTTCTTGGGCTAATACGACTACTCCCTCACCAACTGCTTGTACCGAAGTACCTAGTGAGGCTGACAAGTCTATACCGCTGTGGAAGAAAACATCACCGTTGGTTGGATTTATTTGCCATCCATAGGGGAAAGCTACAGTCGTATTTTCTGGTAACGGATACCCGGTTATTTTATTAGAATTAGAAATATTATCGAGAATATTCGATTCTTCTGGAAGCGAATTTTCGAGTTTTTTCTTGAATTCTGGAACAAAAACGACTCTAGGGTTTTCTTGACAACCGTTGACTTCAAAAAGCGCATCGGCACGGATTTTGTGTTTTGCTGCTATTTCTCGTAAAGTTTGTCCGCTGGGTATTTTTTCTACAATGCCATCGTAGGGAGGAATAATTAAATTTTGACCTACAGTAACTTTACCGTTACGTATTGTAGGATTCATGCGGATAATAGTTGCAGAAGTAATATCATAGCGTTGAGCTATGGTTTGTAAAGTTTCTTCTGCTACTACTTGGTGACGTACAAAACGCTCTAAAGCTGGAGTCGGACAATTTCTTGCTTCTGTCTGCGCGGAAACTAAGTTAGGAAATGTAGATATTATCCCCAATATACCGGCTAAACTAGAAAATAAGACTGAACAATCACGAAAGCTCATGTATATAAACAATGATAAGTTTATTTATTGATTATTTTAAATATTTACTGAGGCACATTCCTTTAGTCGCTAACAGCTAATCCTTGCTAGTCAAAATTATTCTTGACAAAACAAAAGTTAACATGAAATAAAAAGAATATTGATTGATCTTTTTTGATTTTTCATGAATTACTAGCAACGCGAAACTAATAGCTTATAGACTCCAAGGTTGAATGTTTCTTTGATGATAGCTGTTTTCGTAACAGTTGCGCCGAACACAATTAATAAGTTGATCATGGCGTAATTAGTACAATTAGCATTCCCCCAGATTAATTTTTCAAGTTAATCTTAGTCTTTTATTATAAATCCCAAATTATCGGATTGATTGATTGCCATTAATCTTCATATTTAAAGCTATTTATTTTAACGTTTTTATCGTCAAATTTATCGGTCAACTGGTTTATAAGTTGATTAAACTTAGAAATTAGCATCTGCATTGCTGTCTTTGAGCGTTATGGTTATGAAATTATCTGTAAAGCAACTGGCTGTTTCCCTTTCTTTACTCGCAATTGGTGGTGGTGTAGGTTTATTTGCAAGTCGCTTTATCCTGCCACAAAATCGCTCTTTTAATGATTTCAAAAATGTCACAGTAGCTTTACCCCCAGAAACTGTGATCAACAATCCGATAGGAGTATCTGGTGGCGGCAATCAAGGCGGTGAAATGAACTTTATTGCTACCGCAGTCCAAAAAACTGGTTCTGCGGTAGTACGAATTAATGCTACTCGTAAAGTCGCAAATCCCATATCAGACGCATTAAAAAATCCTCTTCTACGTCGCTTTTTTGGAGAAGATGAACAACCATTTCCCCAAGAAAGAATTGAGCGGGGTACAGGTTCTGGTTTTATCTTAAGTGATGATGGAAAATTACTCACTAATGCTCATGTAGTATCAGATACAGATACCGTACAGGTAACGCTCAAGGACGGTCGCACTTTTGAAGGTAAAGTGGTTGGGGTTGATAAAGTTACTGATGTGGCTGTTGTCAAGATTCCCGGTGATAAATTACCTAATGTGAAATTAGGCAGTTCTCGAAACTTGATTCCGGGGCAATGGGCGATAGCCATTGGCAATCCTTTGGGTTTAGATAATACTGTAACAATTGGAATTATTAGCGCGACGGATCGAACTAGCGCTCAAGTAGGTGTTCCAGATAAGCGAGTTAGTTTTATCCAAACTGATGCTGCAATTAACCCAGGTAATTCTGGGGGCCCTTTATTAAATTCACGAGGTGAAGTGATTGGGGTAAATACGGCGATTCGAGCCGATGCCCAAGGTTTGGGGTTTGCGATTCCCATCGAAACTGCTGCTCGTATCGCTAATGAGTTGTTTTCCAAAGGAGAAGTCCAACATCCATTCCTCGGTATTGAAATGGTGGATTTAACTCCGACAAAAACAAAGCAAATCAATCAAGAAACATCACTGAAATTAAAGCAAGATACTGGTATTTTAGTTAGGAGAGTTACACAGAAATCCCCCGCAAAAAAAGCAGGATTGCTTCCTGGGGACATGATTGAAAAAATTAACAACCAAACTGTTAAAAGTTCTGCACAAGTCCAAAAAATAGTTGATTCTTCTACAGTGGGAGATATACTACAAATTCAAGTCAAAAGAGAAGGTAAACTAAAAACCTTTAAAGTTCAGTCTGGCGTTTATCCCCATGGTTAATTAAACAATTGAGAATGAACAATTGACAATTGATAATTAACTTCTCACCAAAGGGTAGAGGATTTTCAATAATTAATTATTTGATTATTTGATTATTTGATTAATTATCAATTATTAATTATCAATTATCAATTAGTAGTTAATCCTATTTGTTAGTTAAATTATCCAAATTCATTCTTTGTTCCATTTGACGCAGAAAATATCCCGTCATCATTGCTGAAGCTAAGAGTCCAGCCAGATTATCCCTGTCTGTTGTCACTTGTACGTTAAAATTTGCTGGGGGTAGCATTCCCACAAGCCCTTGGACGTTTTGTGAAATGATTTGTTTAATTTCCGGGCTGACACACTGGGCTACCCTTGCTAAAACCTCCGGAGGTTGATTTTCAAGATATTTGAGCAACTGATTCGGATTTTCCTGAATGTTGTCAAAAATATTTTGATTGGGGTGCTGCTCGAAGTTGTCGTTCAAAAAGTCTGGATCAAACACCATTGGCAATTTCTTCGCTCTCGTTGCTAATTCTACTCTAAACCATACTAAGAATATGAGACACCTTAACCCTGCTGGAATTTTAAGCTAGCTACATTTTTCTGTTTACAGCCATATAGAAGACTATATTGCAGGATTAATAAGTATTCTGGCTATTTTTGCTACTGGAATTAATTTTGTCTGAGATTATCCAGATTATTTTTCATGCGCTTTCCGCAGTTGCGGTAGTTGGGGACTCTAAATCTAATTCGAGTTGTCGTTCCTTCTTAATATTAGAAAAAGGTTGGGGTAATTGATCTATTTGAAAATATTGATGAAATTTTGGAGTAACTTGCAGCGAAAATGAGCGAGAATCGCCACTACGTCGTTTACGGACAAAACCTTGTTCAACCAATTCCACCACGTGTTGATAAGCTCCTGAACCCCGCAAATTAATTAAATCGCTTTGCAGCATTGGACTATTAAGAGCAATTGCAGCCAAAGTCCTTAATGCTCCCACACCCAATTCCACAGGAATCAGCGTTTGCACCAATTCATGAAAATGCGATCGCAATTGGAGACTGTAGCCCTGTGGGGTTTCTATAACTTCTAAAGCGCTATCTCGACGAGCATATTCATCAATTAATTCGATTATCCCTTCTTCTGCCGTAGCGCGATCGCACTTTGCCACAGCAGCTATTTCACCGATTAACAAAGGTTTTCCCTTCAGATACAAAATGGCTTCTATCTTTGATGCCTCTAAAGTCATGAGTTCTTAATCCAAATTCAAGAGTTAATCGCAATGGACAATGCACAACTCAAGAAAACACACTGTTGGTAAGTTGGCACATACAATACCATTTTAGGAAAAAAAAGTCAATAAATAGGGAATAGGGAGTTAGGAGTTAGGAGTGAGGAGTTAGGAGTTAGGAGTTAGGAGTTAGCTTATTGCCCATCACCCATTACCCATTACCAATTACCAATTACCAATTACCAATTACCCATTCCGACTTTTCAAAATAAATTCTGCGATCGCTAAATCTTGTGGAGTGGTAATTTTTAAATTAGTTTCTTCTCCTTGGACTATGGATACTTCTAATCCGCATTTTTCAAACAAAGCAGCATCGTCGGTGACTTGCCAAGCTTTGCTGACTGCTTCTGTATGACATTGTGTTAATAACTTGACATCAAATCCTTGGGGTGTTTGTGCAGCCCATAATTGCCGTCGGTCGGGTGTTGATTGAACTATGTTATTATCGTTGACAATTTTAATCGTGTCTTTTACTGGAACTGCGGCAATCAAACCGTTAGTATGACCAAGAGTTTCGGCACACGAATCAAATAAATTTGGCGTGGCAAGGCATCTTGCTCCATCATGAATTAATACTTGTGAGGCAGAAGATGGCAATGCCCTCAAGCCATTGTAAACGGATTCTTGACGAGTAGAACCACCTTTAATTAATTCTACTGGTTTATTCAATTTCAACTGACCGATAATTTGCTCAAAGTCTTGCCAGTCATCCGGTTGAGAAATTATGCCAATCCAACTGATAGAATTGGCTGCTGTAGCTGCTTGGATAGTCCAGCTAATTACCGATTGTCCCAACAAATTTAACAGAAGTTTATTCCGATTACTATTCATTCTTCTACCGCTTCCGGCTGCGGGAATTAATAAATACACTTTGATAGTTCCTCGATTTCAATCAATAATATTTTTTAACCCACGTCGGAGTGGGAAAAGGTAGAGGAGGAAGAGTAAATTGTTCAAAACTCCCTTCCTCTTAATTCCCGTACAGACGTAGCAATACGCCCCGTCTCTACAACAACTCCGGTGGTACTAACTTTTCTTGAATTGCGAATTGTCCCCTTATCTTCCCCTAAAATAAATACCCAGTAAGCGTAAATAAATAATATGCGAATAGTAGCCCTTGTCCCTGGTGGAATAGGTGAACAAATTCTATTCTTTCCGACTCTAGACAATCTCAAGCGGAAGTATAATACATCCCGTGTTGATGTGGTGTGTGAACCTTCCTCAAAGGCTACTTACCGAATAAGTAAGTCCGTAGACGAAGTGCTAGCCTTTGATTTTAAAGATCGTAATAGTATGGCTGATTGGGGTAACTTAATTGGTACAATTCGCGATCGTGAATATGATATCGCAATTACCCCATCCCAAAGCTGGTTTACTGGTTTGATGCTCTGGTTGACTGGTATCAGCACGCGGGTTGGTTTTAAGGGAAATAGTTCTTTATTTTTTAATCGTGTAGTATCCCAAAACACGCAGCAGTATGGGGCTTATATGTACCACGACTTGCTCCAAGGGTTGGGGATTAATTCTAGTTATCCCGAACTAGCAATCAATGTACCAAAACCAGATATTGAATGGGCAACTTCCGAACAATTGCGTTTAGAAGTTAAAGATACTGGCTATATTTTGGTTTGCGATGGTTCAGTTAATACTGATACTTCCTATCCCGCCAAACAATGGCTATCTGTCATTCACGACTTTAAAGAAAAGCAACCAGATATGCCCATAGTGGTTTTTTCTCAACTGGATAATCAAGATTTACTAAGTACTCTCAAAGCAGCTATACCAGATATTAAAGAAATTTTCCCCGATAATATTGGTAAACTAGCAGCGGCAATCGCGGGGGCTAATTTAATGTTATGTACTGATAGTGCGCCGATGCAACTTGCTGTGTTTTTAGAAACTTACACTATTGCTTTATTCGGCTCAACTGAACCCATGAAAGTATTGCCTCAAAGCGATAAATTTGTTGCAATTAAATCAGATACCGGCATCATCGGGGATATCCAACCAGCAACCATTTTAGAAAAAATTTGGCAAGGTTAAGGAGTTTTCCGATTCTGGGAAAGCCAAGAAAGGAAAGTTACGTATAACTATTGCAGCACCGGGTATGAATAAAAATACCTGGTGTGATTTTTTTATCTATTTTCACAAGGAAGAAGTCGGGTTTCTCGAAGAAACCCGACTTCTCTATTGTTATGAAAAAAATATTAACTTTGTGATTTAAAATACAAACTAACTGAGGCAAATAATCAAATTATTTATTTGTGAGTAAAGTCTTTTCGCGGAGTTTATTCGCAAAGGTTATTCTACCCAAAGCATAATTAATTTTTTGTTATCGGCAGGTTAATCATTAATTAAAATCGATACAATAATTTACGTTTTAAAATTATAAAATTATGTTTTAATAAATATCTATCAAAAAAAGGTTTGTATTGAAAAATACAACAAACAAACTTTTTGATAACCCGATTAGTTCAAGTAACTAAACTTTTTATAAGCAGTTTAATCAGAATCAAATGAGCGGGATCAAACAACTAAATGTATAAAATATAAATTTTAATAAATTAGCTTTATGCTTTGCCAGGTAAGGAATACCAGTTTCCAGGGGGTTACACCCCTCAACAAAAAAATCGAAGTATCTATTAAGCTATAAAGCCTAGTTCAAAGTTTATCTGTTGATTAAGTTTGTTTACTTAAAAACAAAACTTTGGTTTAGATAAATCCTAAATGTTAAACAGAATACATTTGATTAAATAATTTAGTACAAGTAACAAAATGTTGTGTATAAGAGATGAATTTATTTCTCGGCTGTAAACCGCGTGCTACTTAAGTTAATCCGCTGTTGAGAAAAAAAATAGATTTTTTTTTGGTCAGAATGTTAGTTCGATTTCATTTTGGGGAATGATAAATCAGAAGTTAAAAAAATGGCTTGCGGGCAGCCTAGAAGCCAAAAGTTATCAGCAGTAGTGTAAGTAACTCGCTACCAAGCAGATGATTTGGTTTTGAAAGTTGGTGATAGTGGAGAAAACTTAATTAAGTTAATGTATCTCTACTATCAAAGCTAGTTTGTCATTTTTTTATTGAATCACTAAAAGTCTTTTGGCTTTTGAAGTTAACAGTTAGTTTGAAGTTTTGTAACCTTTATTGGTCAACATCTATTAAGGAGTTGATTCAGACAGTTTATTGTTAGTAATCAATGGCAAATCAATTTACATATTTGAATGTAAACAAGGCATTGATACAAACATTATTCTTTATGAAATGATACAAACATTATTCCTTGTGAAAGATGTACGAATGAAGGAAAAGCGATAAATTCTTTTTGCATGAACTTCTATCTAGCTGTTAAGTGGGTGAAATCACCGCATTGAAATGATTAAGTAAATACGAGGAAAAAACAATGGCGATTCGGTTACATAGTTTAGTTATTACTAAAAAACGTTATATCCAAGTAGAGACTCAACTTCATCATCTCACAGGCATTTATAGAAAAATCATGCTTTCTTGCCAGAACATACCTTTATGGCAATTTTCCGATACAGAAAGTGCATATTTTGAAAGTGAAGAAGATGGAACTATTACTTTTTATCAATCTGTGAGTACAGATACAGCAAGCTCTGGGATTTGGACTTATATGATGTATGAATGTCCCGAAGGTGGAGAATGTGTATTTACAGACTCATCTTTTAGTACAAGCATTCAACCTTTAAAAGAATTATTTGCCGGTAAGAAATTGGAGAAATCCGCTGTAGATATTTATGAATATTTACAATATAAATATAATGATCATGATTATTTAGATATTGAGATTCCGTCGAGTTGGAATAAATTAGTTGGAATCAAAATAGCCGATATGCTATTGGAAGAATATAAAGCATTTAAATCGATATCTATTTTTGCACAAGGTGCAGGAAAGCGTTACACGCAAATAATTTTAGATGAATTTATCAAAGCTGGTGAGGAAGTTATCCAAAACGGCAAGAGATTAGAAGATTTTGAATCAGCCCAATACGATATTTTAAATAAAATTTATATTGATTATATGGCTAAATCGATTGTTGAATATAACGACTATCGCATTTGGCAATCAGCTTTACCAAGTAAATCCAAAGCTGTTGAGTATGCTTTTAATACTGCATTAAGTTTGATATCTCGTATTCAGTAAACAGTAACTGCATTTAGTCACATTACTGAGCGTAAGCATTTGCTTTGTTTGAGGGTAGGCTTTGTGTTACCTTTACCCTAGCTTAACCTTACGCTCAGTATCTGGGAAATTGCAATTGATTTACAGCATTTGAAATAGCTCATCATCTAAGTCATAACCGAGCAACTTAGCCATTGACTTGATTCGAGATTGACTGGGAATATTTTGTTGTTCGAGCCAATCTTTCAAGACAAAGGTTTTGTGCATGATAAAAATTTCCAAAGCTTCGGGATTGTATTGAATACCTTCTTTGGAGTTAAACTGATGTGGAACTAATACGGCAGCATAACGGGCAAATTCTCCCGATTGCCAATCTAATAAAAATGGTAGCCACGGGTATTTTGCATCCAAACGGATAAACCATAATCGAAGTTCGGGAATTTCTGAAAGTTCCCGTGGATCTCCTGGTTCTAATTCGTACTGAATATCAAAGCGTAATTGTTGTTCGCTCGATGCAATATTATCATGAGCAAGGATTTTTTCGATTACCGCTGTCGCAGGGGACAAATCCAAGCTGTTGATAGAGTTACTCGAAAGTGTAATAGTTAAAGTCATTAATTAGAATTTTGGATTTTAGATTTTAGATTTTAGATTATGTCCTTGCGGACACGCTACGAATCATGGATTTTGGATTTTGGATTAATTTGGGATAAATAATTATACATATAAATAATAATGTAGAGACGTTGCACTGCAACGTCTCCCCGTAATTAAATTGATATTGATAATTCGCTCGAATGTATTCTTTGGAGGCATCTACCTCCTCAAACTAACTCAACCATTTATGGTATAAAGCGTTATCACCACCAATCGCAAAGATATCAATGCGGTTTTGTCCCCAAGCTAAAGCAGCAGGAGCCGAAATTGATGCTCCACCAAGGTTTTGCCATTCACTTGTAGTAGCGCGATCGCAAGTTTTACGGTGTATTGCGTTATCCGTACCAACAGTAAATATATTGATAGTATTAGTGTTTGCAGTTACTGCGGGAGAGTATAACCATAAACCACCCAAACTTTCCCAATTATTGCTCCAAGATGTACCATTCCAAGATTTACGGTATATAGCATGATCGCAACCTCGAATAAATACATCGATGGAGTTTTCTTGTAAAGAAACTGCTGCTGGAGTACCCAAGCTGATACCACCCAAAGAAAGCCATTCACTCCAACATTCACCGTTCCAGAATTTGTGCCAAACAGCATTATCGGCGGCAACGCTAAATACATCAAGTCGGTTACTACCCCAACTAGTAGCTGTGACTCCGTGCTTGCATAAACCTCCTAAATTTTCCCATTCGCTCCAAGTTTTACCATTCCAAGATTTACGCTGTAATGTACGTTCTTGAGAAATAATAAATAGATCGATATTTTGTTGTTTGCGGGATAACACCGCAGGAGTTCCCAAACTAAAGCCGTCTAGCTTCTCCCATTCACCGAGATTTTTATCTTCGTGCCAAGATTTACGATAAATCGCACTGTCTCCACCGACAATAAAGGCATCAAGATGATTTTCCTCAGCAGAGACAACCGCAGGTGCATAAAAGCTGTTACCTCCCCAGCTTTCCCATTCGTGCCATTTTGGCTGTTGAGGTAATAGTTGGTCAAAAGCGGCTTTTGCTTGAATAATTCCAGCACCGGAATGATGATCAAAACCAGGTTCACCAATGTTTTTCGCGGTACTTTTGAGCAGTTCTTTAGCTTCTTGTTGATTTAAGTCAGATTTAGCTTGCTTGAGTAATGCTACCACCCCAGCAGCAATCGGACAAGCCGCTGAGGTGCCGTTATCGCTAGCAAAGTAACCTTTAAAATGACTCACTGAGCAAAAATCTGGTTTATTGGGGTCTAAAGATGCAGGTCCTTGACTACTATAACCAATAAACTGTTCTTCTTTATTGACTGCACCAACCGTCATCACTAAAGGATGTCCGTTTGCACCCCAAATGCTTTTACCTGAGCCAGTATCGGTACCGCATCTTTGGGAGGGGCAGCTACCTCCACAGTTACCCGCTGCAAACAATACTAAGATACCTTGCTCAATCGCTTCTACAACTTTACGAGTGAAAGGATGTTCGGGATTGTTTGCATAAAATTCATCCCAATTTTCTTGGTAAATTCCCCAACTGTTGGTGAGAATCTGGGGTGTACCGTCGGTTTGATACTGCTTAATTGCCCAATCAAATACTTTTAAAGCGTTGGATATGGCATCACCGCCGGAAATTCGGCAATCGTAGAGTTTGGCTGCGGGTGCCATTCCTAATACATCGGTAGCGGACATATTACCGTGTTCACCCCATTCTTTGGCGGTAGTTCCCCAGTCGGATGCGGGACCACCAATCACATTTTTGACACGAAGAATGGTTTCTGATGGACCAATATCACGACCTTCAGCAGTTATTCCACCATCAACAACACCAACAACGATACCTTCTCCTTTGAAGCCAGCTGCCCAAATTTGGTCGGCACCGAAATACTTGGCGACATCGGCTATGGTTCCTTTGGCTGTTGTCGGAGAGCAATCACAGGTACCAATCGGACAATTTTGCGCCCCATCCATGGGTACGACTAAATCTCTGTTTTTTTCTAGTAAGGCAATATCAAAGGGTGCAATGGGGGTATCTTTGTAAACTTTGATGACGTTAGCTTGTGATTCTAATTGCTGAATATCGTTTTCTTCTATTATTCCCCGCACAATAACCGTTTCTTCGTTGTTAGCTTGCAAGGTAGATAGTTGTTCGCTACTGGAATTAACTGTTATCGGTTCGTAGCTGGTATCAAATCTGAAACTACTGACATTGATTTGTGCAGCTGTCCGAGATGCTGCTAATACACCTTGATTACCGGGAACCCGCAGTTCTACCAACACTTTCTGCATATGTCCGTAAGCAGATGCCGCATCCATGGCGCTACTAGGCATTTCACGAGGTGCAGATGGGGAGTTCATATCCAAGGAAGGCATTGTGCGCCCAGAATTATTAAAACCATTATTGAGATTACTTTGCATTTTTATCACCCTGTTAAATACTGAATTGTGGAAATTACGGTTATTTGCTTGTTGAATAACTCAGCAAATACCGTTGAGTAGATGTGCTTATTTACTGGTAAATTAGCTATAAACCTAATCTCCAGCTTGAGTCTGGGAACTAGAAACTACAAGTATTATTTACTTATTATTTACTGCTTGTATTTTCCGAGCTTGTTTATAGACATTATGTAAATACACTAGCTTAGATGAGAATAAGTAGATGTACTGAAAAAACCAATATTGGGCTTTAAACCTCAGTATAAACCACAGTTATTTTTGTTTTGAAGGGCAAAATAAAAGTCTATCGCGGATCAAATTAAATATAAATTAAATATAAATTGAATATAAATTGAATATGTCTAATTATTTACACCCAGTGGCAATCAAAGGAAAAGCAAATAAAAATACTAGTTCAGTATGATTACTGTAAATACTCAAGCAATCAACTACAAAGAACTAAAAGGTAGCGCTAGTTAAACAAACGACATAAGTGATCTTTGTGTAATACTGAATCTACTGTGAAGTAGACGTTTACAATAAATTTAAGCTAAAGTGGTAATGAGTTTATTTTAGATTAATTGTTGACAAATTAGACTTTAGCAAGCCTTGAAAAGTTCATCTGATGATTCCGCGTCTTTGTAGATGCAGAAAAAGAGGAAAACACGAAAAAAGATTGTGTGTATGATTACTTTAATTTTTGTATCTACGAAATAAAAAAGAAACTTTCATATTTAAAAATACAAATATGCAAAAACAAACATTATTTACAAAACCAATTCGTTCTTTAGAAGACGCACTAGAAAGATGTCAAACTTTGGGTATGCGAGTTAGTCGTCAGCGTCGTTATATTTTAGAACTTTTATGGAAAGCGAATGAGCATCTCTCCGCTCGTGAAATTTATGACAGGCTAAATTTAGAAGGTAAGGAAATTGGACATACATCCGTTTACCAGAACTTAGAAGCCTTATCCTCTGGGGGTATTATTGAATGTATTGAGCGCTGTGATGGACGTTTGTATGGAAATATCAGCGATTCTCACAGTCATGTTAATTGTTTGGATACGAATCAAATTTTAGACGTTCATTTGGAATTACCTGAAGAAGTGATTCGTTCTGTAGAGGAAAAGACAGGAGTACGGATAACCGATTATAGTGTTAACTTCTATGGTTATCGCAGTTCTGTGGATTAATCGAGATTTATCGTTACAATCCGGGTAGAGATGCTCATAATATTGCGTCTCTACAATATTCGAGTCTGGTTATATTGCTAATGAGTAAAAAAATGGGAACACTAATAGTTATAAGCTGCTATTAATAGCTTTTAAGTCTCGTTAGTGGATTGGTAGATTACACCTAGAAATCAAAAAATCAAAAAATCAAATATTTATTGCTTGTCAATGCAATTAGTTATATCAGGTTAGCTAAAAAGCTGCATTTGACGAATAAGTTGTGAGTTTAGACAATAACTGCTCATAAGTCATATGAGTAACTATCGGTGCTACAACATTAGAGATTGATTTTTCGATTGAATCTAACACCTGATTCAAACTATTTAATATTTCTGAAATCAACCTTTTCTGATGCTTTTTCGATTGTATTTTGCAGGTTTTTTTGATGTTTTTGATGACTCTATCCATTGCTTTTGCTGCATTAGGAATTTTTGCTGTAAATAATGCATTTCTAGCTGATTCTAAAAATACAAAAACAGTCGTAAAGTCGTGCAATTGAATTTTGCTAGTAGACATTTCTAATGGTTTCATCACATCTACAGCATCTTTTAAATGAATCACGACTTTCTGCAAATCTTCAAAGTCAACGGCGGTGAATGCGCTGAGGGGCATTCCTCGCTCAACTTGAATATCAGTTAGTCTGTAAATCCACAACAAGTTTGAACAGCTATCGCCAATCACATTAGCTTGTTTTGATAACAAATTGACGATTTTCTCAAACTTTATATTCATACAGTCTTTGATCAGCATACTCTTCTACATTGGATCTACCAAAAACAGATCATAATCATAGATAAAATATACCATAACGGATGGTACTTTTACGTATTTATTTTGACACAAATTAAAGTTTTAAATAATATTAGATTATTATCTTTTAAGAGTTTATACCAAATTTATGATGATAAACTTCAAAGTATTAGTCTGTCATAAATAGTAGTCCGTCACATTAATTCTGTCTGAGTACTTATCAACTTTGATGGGTTGGGATGCTCCCATTACAAATGGTTTCATAACTCCTAACTCTGGTGGTACTAACTCCTAATTTTATTTCCCCCACAATTTTTGTAAAGCCTTTGCTAAATTGACAAATACCTCTTCGATTTTCAACATTGCGGTGTCAATCAATGCTAAAAGTTGCTCTAGAGGATGTTTGTGATAACCAATTAGTTCTGCTTTGGTTTCTATCCATTCTGGTTTGGCTTCGACTTGGGTTGATTCGTGGGTTTGGGTAATTTCTCCTTGATTTTGATTTTTTAATCTCGAATTTGGAGTAATTGTAATTTTTTGGTAGATTCCAGTAGTGCGGGCATCTTGCCCACTTTTCTTTATATAACCATCTTGCCCGCTTTTCTTTATATAACCATCTTGCTGGTTTTTTGTAATATAACCATCTTGCTGATGTCGTAGAACAGGTTTTTGTGGCTTTTGTAAACCAGCTTTTTGTTTAAGTCGTAAAGTGCGCCAATTTGGAATTTGGAAACGTCCAAATAATTTTGCGGAGGAATTATTTACTTCTGTAGAGGGTTTTAATTGCTTTTTAATAGTTTCTACGTTGTTATTTAATGCTTGATTTTTTTGATTTCGTTGCGGTAATCCACTATTAAACAAGTCGTTAAAACTTAACCAATCATCTGTTGATTGTTGACTTTGTAACTGAGGAGTTTTAGATTTAGTTGTAGAAAGATAACGTTTTGGTGGAGTTTGCTTAATTTTTTTATTTTGAGGTTCCCCGTAAAAGTAATTCAAAGCTGCTGAAATTAAAGCTTGAATTTTCGACTTTTGACTTTCTAAATTACCGTCAGCTACTACTTGTTTACTGTTGACAGTTAAATTGCGATCGCCATATAAAAAGATATCTAATTTAGTTCTGACTACTTTAATTAATTCACCACCGCGCTGTTTTACAATCATCTGAGCGCGAGATACAGGAACTAAAGCATTTGTTTCCAATTTCGCAACAGCAGTATCTAAAGAAGCCAAGGTTTTTGGATTGATTGTGACTCTTGCATTTATACTTATTGGAAATAAAATTTCAGTTTTTTCCTGATTGCTTGGAGCAATTATTTTGAATATACTTCCTACTCTAGATAATAATTTGGTTTCCTGCTTAACTTGAGATAATCGCCACGAACGCCAATAATTAGCAATTTCAGAGATAATTTTGTTTTGTAAAGTTTGCTGTTGCGATAAAGTTAAAATATCAAGAATTTCGTTTTCACTTGTTACCAACACTAAATTATGATTAGACAGTTGTGAAGCAATTCCTTGAATTTTTCCAGAAGAATACTTTAAATTACTAATACCATCTTCCTCACTAATTAGATTACTCCTATCCCCTTCTAAAATTACCAATCTCTCTTTTGTCTTGAAAAGTTGCTCATGGGGGAGACCCCCAAGACCGCACTTTTCGCTGCCTCTTTCCTCCGTGTTCTCTGCGTCTCTGCGGTTTTTATTCCGGCAATCTTCTACCGGAAAAGGAGTAATTGTAGTGCCTTCGTAAAGCGTCGGCGAAGCACATACATCTTGCTCGCTAATTTCAACAAACTCGCTTTTTTGATTAGATAAAGAGCAAGATTTTAACGGTACAATGTTTGTTTTAGAAGTAGTAGAAATAGATAATTGTGAATTATCTAAAGATGGAATATATTGCGTTTCGATATTTTCTAATATTCGTAAAATCGCAGTATCAGCAGCAGGTTCTGATGGCTGCAATTTTAACTTAGATTCTTCTTTAGCTGCCGATAATTGGGTTCCCGCAGAATCAACAGCTTTTTGTAACAGTAAATATATTGATTTAGAAAGTGCTTCTAGAGACCAACTTGTTGCAACTTGTAATTGTCGTAACGAGCGTCCGAATCCTTCACCAAACCGTCGAGATTGTTTGTGAAAGAAGTTAAATAGCCTACTTTGATAACGTCCTTTGGAAGCAGAAGGCATGGTAGAAAAGTTGGTTAGTGGTTAGTTGTTAGTTGATGGTGGTTAGTTGATGGTGGTTGGTTGTTATTTATTTCTCCCCCTTCGGGTTCATTCACCACTCCCCATCTTCCGATCTCCTGTTCCCTGAACAAAAATTGTTACATAAGAAAATTTCCAATGTTTGTTTAGTATCTTTTGTTGCAAGTTCTTTTACTATTGAGCGTATACAACTTTTCACCGGATTTTAGCGTAAATATGACTAACTCTATACCTGAATCTAATACAAATTTAAGTTCACAAACTCATTCCCAAACTATTTTACAAGTTGTTGATAAATTACGTGCTTTTAGTAATGTGGATGTTCGCTCAAATTGGCGCTGTTTTTCAGGTGACATTTTGGTGAGTGAGGTTTTTGAGGGGGATTTTTCTGCTTGGGATACTACGCAGTTAAACGCGAAAGGACATATTGCTTGGCAAAAGGGTAAAAATGTGCTTTGGTTGGCACAAAAAATCATCGTTCCCCAGAATTTGCAGGGTTATCCAGTTGCGGGTTTGTGTTTGCGATTGGCTTTGGTTTGGTGGGCAGATTCCGCTCAAGTCTATATTAATGGTTCTTTGGTCGCTCAGGGCGATTTATTTGATTTTTCGCAACGAGTTTTATTAAGTGAGAAGGTAATACCGGCGGAGGAGTTTACTGTTGCTTTGCGTTTGGTAAGTCCGGGACACGATAATGGTGCTTTGGTAAGTTCGGGGTGTGTGTATGAAGCTGTGGGGAATAATCTTGATCCCGGTTTTGTGGCTGCGGAGTTGGCGATCGCCCTACGTTATTGTGAGGCTTTTGCACCGGATAATTTGAATGTGATTGCTGGGTTAGTGCAGGAAGTTGTTGGGGAAATTAACCGCAGAGGCGCGGAGTACGCTGAGGAAGAGGGTAAGGAGAGAGTTAATGAGTGTCTTGCTAATTTACGGGATAATCTTCAATCCAAAATCCCAAATCTAAAATCCAAAATCTATCTTGTGGGTCATGCACATTTGGATATGGCATGGTTATGGCGTGTGAGTGAAACTTGGCAGGCTGCAAAGAATACTTTTACATCGGTTTTAAAGCTGCAAGAGGATTTCCCGGAGTTGATTTTTTGTCATTCTACTCCAGCGCTTTATGCTTGGGTGGAAGATAATTGTCCGGATTTGTTTAGAGAAATTAAAAAGGCTGTTGACAAGAATCTTTGGGAAGTTGTTGGGGCTTTCTGGGTGGAACCGGAGTTAAATATCATTTCTGGGGAATCGATTGTCCGTCAATTATTATATGGTCAGCTTTATGTTAAAGAAAAGTTTGGGAAGTTTTCAACGGTGGCATGGCTTCCTGATAGCTTCGGTTTTTGCTGGACTTTACCTCAATTTATGGTTTGTGCAGGAGTTGAATATTTTGTCACTCAAAAGCTGATTTGGAATGATACTACTAAGTTTCCTCATGGTGCTTTTTGGTGGCGATCGCCCGATGGTAGCGAAATATTTTGTTTGATGTCAGCACCGATTGGTGAAGGTATTGACCCAGTAAAAATGGTAGAATGCTCTGTTGCCTGGGAGAAACAAACGGGTTTACAGAATTACCTCTGGCTTCCCGGTGTTGGCGACCACGGCGGCGGACCAACTCGTGATATGCTCGAAATCGCCCGACGCTGGCAAGATTCACCTTTATGTCCGGAATTTGAATTTACCACCGTTGAGAGGTATTTACGGGGAATTCAGGAAGAGGTAGATGGAGAAACAAGAAGACAAAAAGATGCGGTAGCAATCCAAAATCCAAAATCTAAAATCCAAAATTGGAATGATGAACTTTATCTTGAATTCCATCGCGGTTGTTATACTACTCATGGTGACCAAAAGCTTTACAACCGTCGCGGTGAAAATCTACTGTATGAAGCGGAATTATTCGCTAGTTTGGCAAGTATTTGCTGTGGTGTAGCTTATCCCAAAGCTGAAATTGAAGCGGCTTGGAAAAAACTTTTATTTAACCAGTTTCATGATATTTTACCTGGTTCCTCAATTCCGGAAGTCTACGAGGATGCTTTACCTGAATGGCAAGCAATGCAAAATACTGCATCTTCCATATTACAGCAGTCTTTAGCAACTTTAATCACTCAAATCGACTTGTCGCGAATGCCATCTCCAGACAGTTTCCCGATAGTTGTTTTCAATTCTCTGAATTGGCAGCGTTCGGAAGTTGTTGCTGTTTCCTTACCTGGGGAACTTACTCAACAATGGCAGATTTACGATAGTTCGGGTAATCAAATCATTTCTCAATTTGATGCCGATGCAAAATTATTATTTTTAGCAAGCGATATTCCTGCGGTTGGTTATCGTTTATTTTGGCTTTCTTCTACTCAAGAAGCAGCACCACAAAATCAATCAAAAACTATAGCGCTAGAGTTTATTTTAGAAAATGAATATTTACGAGTAACGGTTGACGAACAAACTGGAGAGCTAAGCAGCGTTTTTGATAAATTGAATCATCGTGAGATACTTTGTGCGAGAGGAAATCAACTGCAAGCCTTTACAGATAAAGGTCAATATTGGGATGCATGGAACATCGACCCCAATTATGCCGAACATATGCTACCATCGCTTGAATTAAAATCTATCGAGTGGCTTGAACAAGGATTATTACAAAATCGCTTGCGGGTAGTGCGTCAGTTGGGAGAATCGGAGTTTATTCAAGACTATATTTTGCAAGCTGGTTCCCCAATCTTGAAAATTGCCACCAAAGTTAACTGGTTAGAACGTCACGTTTTAGTAAAAGCTGCATTTCCATTAAACTTAGAAGCAAGTTTTGCTACCTATGAAATTCCTTGCGGCGCAATTGAACGCACAACCAAACCCCAAACTCCAGCAGAAAAAGCTAAATGGGAAGTTCCTGCATTACGTTGGGCTGATTTAACAGAAAAAAACACAGAAGAACAAAATAATTCTGCTGGTTACGGTGTCAGCTTATTAAACGACTGTAAATACGGTTACGATGCTCAACCAAATCAATTACGTTTAAGCTTGTTGAGAAGTCCAGAATGGCCCAATCCACAAGCTGATAAAGGACATCACGAATTTAGCTATGGTTTATATCCCCATGCAGGAAGTTGGCAGAAAGCCCAAACAGTCAAGCGTGGATATGAATTCAACCAACCTTTAAAAGTCGTGCTTTACGAGAAAGAACTGAATTCTCAAGCATCAACAGCATCACCAAATAAAACATTAAAAGACAAAGCCAGCTTTATCGATATATCGGCTCCAAATCTAATCTTAATGGCATTTAAACAAACCGAAGACAACCCCCAACAATGGATTCTCCGTTGTTACGAATGTCACGGCGAAAAAGCAGAATTTAAACTCACCAGCGATATCGGCTTAACTGTAACAGAATCTGTAGATTTATTAGAACGTCCTCTACCGACTTCAGAATTTGCAATTGAGCCGTGGAAAATCGCTAGTTTTAAGGTTAGAGCTTAATCAACTATAGCCCTTTTCGGTTGAGTGCAATACACCAAAACCTCACCCCCTTCCCCTCTCCTAATATACGGAGAGGGGTGCCTGGAGGGCGGGGTGAGGTAAAATTTGTATTACACCATGAATCGGAAAACCGCTATATCAACTGTCCCAGGTCAACTGTCAACTTTAAAACTTAATCCTCATGGTCTTCAAAAGGGTCTCCAAGTTCTTTACTAGGAGGACCGAAGGAAGTGTAGACGGACATTACTGTAACTGTAATCAAGACGGCAGCTACAGAAATACTAAGAACTATTGCGGGTTCCATAATGGGTATATATTATGAGTACTATTCTTATACAATATTACAGAAGATTAAAAAATGTTTTGCTAATTAACCTGGAATTTGATTATGGCACAAAGAACACGTTTGGGAGATATTCTCAGACCCCTAAATGCTGAGTACGGGAAAGTGGCTCCTGGCTGGGGTACTACCCCATTGATGGCTGTTTTCATGCTGTTATTTTTTGTTTTTCTGTTGATTATTCTGCAACTTTATAACAAATCAATCATGATTGAGGGTGTGAATGTGGATTGGCGAAGCTTGGGTAATTAAGCCAAGTAGTTTCCTATCTGGTTCTAATACACATATTTTCAGATAAAAGTTTAACCCGGCTGATTTGGCCGGTTTTTTTTGGGTTCGTAGTAATACGATATTCTTTATTTTGAGCGATAAATCGCTAAACTACAGGTATGTATTGAGAGACGGTTTTGAATTTATCGGAGAAAACAAGATGAATATATTCGGTATTGGTTTACCAGAAATGGCTGTAATTATGGTTGTAGCACTATTGGTTTTTGGTCCAAAAAAGTTACCAGAAATTGGACGTAGTATGGGAAAAGCAATTCGCGGTTTTCAAGATGCTTCTCAAGAGTTTCAAGATGAATTTAAAAAAGAAGCATCGCAATTAGAGGAAGCTGTTAAGACTACCGCCGAACTTGAACATAAGCAAATAAGTTCAGTAGAAAAGTTAGAGGAAGTTGAAAAGTCAAAGGTTACAGGTTAAAGGTTAAAGGTTAAAGGTTAGAGGGTGAAGGGTGAAGATAATTTTTTAAATATCAATCATTGTTTCAAAACAATATACACGATAGAAAATTAATTTTCATCCTGCTTTTTATCTTTCTTAATAATTTATAGTTATTGATAAATTGATAATTTATTCTTTCTATGCAAACTGCTGATAAAAAAACTTTATTAATTCCTCAACTAATTGTTGGTTTAGGGAATCCAGAACCTAAGTACGATAAAACACGTCACAATATCGGGTTTGCTGCAATTGATGCTTTATCCCGTTCTTGGAAAGTATCTCTGAGCGAAAATCGCAAGTTTAAAGGTGAATATGCTGAAACTACTGCACCCGGAGGCAAAAAAGTTCATTTACTCAAGCCTTTAACTTACATGAATCTTTCGGGACAAGCAATTGGGGCGGTGGCTTCTTGGTACAAATTAAAGCCAGAATCAGTGTTGATTATTTATGATGATATGGATTTACCTGTGGGAAGAGTTCGCTTGCGTTTGTCTGGCTCTGCTGGGGGACATAACGGTATGAAAAGCACTATTTCTCATTTGAGTTCTAAGGATTTCCCTCGTTTACGTATTGGTATTGGTAGACCAAAAAAACTAGAAGATAGCGAGAATGGTAGTAATATTTCTCATGTTTTAGGTAAGTTTTCTCCTGAAGAAAATGAGTTGATTTCTTCTGTCTTAGATTATGTCGTTGAATGTGTGGAATTATGTCTTAAAAAAGGTGTCGAAAAAGCAATGAATGATTGTAATAAAAGGAATTTGAATGTTCTTAATCCTAAAAAAGAATAAGAAGTCGCGTTTTTACGATAAATATTCATTACACAACTGAATCGTGATCAAAAACCCGACTTCTATAATTGTGGGGGGATAAGAAGTCGGGTTTTTACGATAAATATTCATTACACAACTGAATCGTGATCAAAAACCCGACTTCTTTAACCGATCGAATCTATCCCAAATCTATCTATCTAACAAACAACCATCGCCGATTCAACGATGGTTACTAATAAAATTAATTCGTTGATAGGTAATGAATCGTGAAAACGTCGCTCACTCAACTTGATTTTGAAAGTTTTAAGATACTTAAAAAAACTCCTTTTTTTCCATTTCTCGCGTAAGTGTTTAGATATATGATGATGATATTCATAAATTTTATAGACAAATATAAAATTGTTTAAAAAACTTATTTATTCGGAGAAATCCAAGATGGAAAAACTATAACCACGCTACTTGCTACAACAGAGGGAACCTCCGCAACGCAGTGGCTCCCCTTCATCCCCTCCGAAAAGCCATTAGGGACTATCTTTAAGTGTAAGATTCGTAAAAATCATTACTTTGAGATTACAACTGTCCCGTTGATGAACGGTTATAGATTACTCACGTTTTAACTAGTAAAAGCACTTACTTCTACCTATCTAAAACGTTGTTTGCGTCTTGCTGCTACTGCTTTACGCTTACGCTTTTCCTGGGGATTTTCAAAGTGCCGACGGTATTTAACATCAGCCAAAATCCCAGCCTTGGAAACTTGACGCTTAAACCTGCGTAAAGCTGAATCTATTCCTTCATTTTCACCTAAAACCACTTGGGTCATCCTAATCCCTCGTTATCTTCCTACTATATTTTTACTTTATTGTAATGTGCTGGTTGCTCGGAGTGAAGATACTCCGGTACCTACTTCAAATCAAGCGAAACTGGAACAATCAAACAGTAATCTACTGCTGAATTTCCAGATTTACTATTTTACCTTCCAATCCTATTATCATCTATGTATCTGGCATCTGAGAATCCAAATTTTTTAATGTAAGGGCGAGTTGATAAAGTTGACGACGGGGTAAAGAAGTCGATGCAGCTAACTGTCTACTGGCTTGTGAAGGTGATATTCCTTGATTCATGATTGTTTCTAACTTTTCTATGAGTTCTGCTTGGCTAAACTGCTGCTGAGTGGGTGTATTCCCCGCCATCACCAGGGTATATTCACCGATAGGAACCTTATGCTCATAGTAGTTACAAGCACCTGTAAGAGTTCCGCGCCAAAACTCTTCATATATTTTAGTCAATTCTCGCGCTAAAACAATTTGTCGATGGCCACCTAATATTTCTCTCATATCTTCTAAAGTTGAGCGCAAACGATGGGGGGATTCGTAAAAAATCAAAGTGCGCTCTTCTGACTTCAATAATTCTAAGTGCGATCGCCGTTGTTTTGATTTAGCACTTAAAAATCCTTCAAATATAAATTTATCTGTGGGAAGCCCTGAAGCACTTAAAGCGGTAATTGCTGCAACCGCACCAGGAATAGGAACTACAGTAATTCCAGCTTCGGCACAAGCTTTCACCAATTCATAACCGGGATCGGAAATTCCCGGTACACCAGCATCCGTTACCAGCGCGATCGCAATTCCATTTTGCAATTTGTTTAAAAATTCTGGAATCCGACTGTTGCTGTTATGTTCGTGATAACTCAATTGTGGTGTATTAATTTGAAAATGCTTTAAAAGTTTTCCTGTATGACGTGTATCTTCAGCAGCTATAAAATCTACCGACTGCAATATTCGCACGCTTCGGAAAGTCATATCTTCTAAGTTACCAATCGGCGTACCAACAATATACAGTACACCTACTTTTGATTCGGTTTGCATTGATCAATTAGGAGAAGGAGCAAAAGAGAGAAGCAATTTTGATTTATTAATATTCTAAATTTTCTAAATGTTCTAAAAATACAAACTGCTGATAAACTAAGGTCTGGACATATATTTCATGGTACTCGTTGTTGGATAGAAGAAGTTAAAAAAATTCCCAATTACTAATTAAAAATATGAAAGATTTACAATCCATTCTAGAATTAATTCGCCCCATTGCTTGGGGTGCATCCGATATATTACGCTCTTATTATCGTGGCAATAAACAAGATGATTTAAATATACAATATAAAGATGACAAAGGTAAAGACCCAGTGACAGCAGCAGATTTAGCTGTGAGTAATTATATTTTGCAGCAGTTGCATTCGCAATTGGGAAATGAATATTTTGGCTATATTAGCGAAGAAACTTATCAAAATATTGATGGTAAGAATCATTCTGAATGGGTATGGATTATTGATCCTTTAGATGGTACAAAGGATTTTATTAGTAAAACTGGTGAGTACGCGATTCATATTGCTTTAGTTAGAAACCAGCGTCCGGAATTAGCATTAGTCGCAATACCTGAAGCCGAAAAGTTATATTATGCAATTAAAGGCAGCGGTACATTTGTCGAAACTCGTAATGGAGAAAGAAAATCTTTGTGCGTTTCTGAATGTGAAAATCCTCAAGATTTAACTTTAGTTGTAAGTCGTAGCCACCGGAATGAAAAATTAAATTATCTCTTAGAAAATTTACCCTGTAAAAATCAAAAATCAGTTGGTAGTGTTGGTGGTAAAATTGTGGCAATTATTGAACAAAAAGCAGATGTTTATATTTCTCTTTCCGGTAAATCTGCACCAAAGGATTGGGATATTGCGGCACCAGAATTAATTTTAACTGAAGCCGGTGGAAAATACACTCATTTTGATGGAACACCATTACAATACAACACCGGAGATATTAATCAATGGGGTGGTTTATTAGCAAGTAATGGTAAATGTCATGAAATGCTTTGTCAAGAAGCACAAAGAATTTTAGAGGAATTTAATTAATTGGTAATTGGTAATTGGTAATTGGTAATGGGTAATGGGTAATTGGTAATGGGTAACTGTCAACTGTCAACTGTCAACTGTCCACTGTCAACTGTCAACTGTCAGGAGAAATTATTGGAACTAGGGGAGCGGGAGAATAAATAATTTGAGACGTTAAACAAAAATACGATTACCACGTAAAATAATCGTCTTTAACGTCTGTAACAAACATATATCCGGGAGCATGAGTAATCGCAATTTCTGGCTTTGCTTGAAGAATCGCAATTTGAGTTGTGACTCCACAAGCCCAAAATACAGGAATTTCTCCTTCAGCAATTGTTACGGCTTCACCAAAGTCGGGAGCATCGAGATTTGTAATTCCAATTTCTTCGGGAGAACCAAAGTGTATCGGTGTACCATGTGCTTTAGAAAAACGGCTGGTAATTTGTACCGCACGAATCACGTTTGATGGAGATAAAGGACGCATTGACACAACCATTGGAGCAGAAAAGTCTCCTGCTGTTTTACAAGCAATATTCGTTTTGTACATCGGCACATTTTTACCTTCTTGGAGGTGTCTCACAGGAATACCCGCATCCATCAACGCTGCTTCAAAGGAAAAGGAACAACCAACCAAAAAACCCACAAAATCATCTTGCCAAATATGAGAAATATCGGCTACTTCCTGTTGCAATTCTCCATGACGAAATATATGGTATCGTGGTAAGTCAGTTCTCAAATCGGCACCACTGGCAACTATTTCCGGTTCGGGATTTCCAACTTCGGTAACATCCAGCAAAGGACAAGGTTTCGGGTTGCGGGTACAAAAAACAAGAAAGTCAAATGCCATTTTTTTTGGCAAAATCACTAAATTTGCTTGTAGAAATCCAGATGCAATTCCAGGAGTTGGAAATTGAAATGTTCCCTGACGACATTGATAGCGAACTTCTGCGGGAGATAAGTCCATAATTCATCAATTTTTGTAGATTTAATTGTCGCGGGTAAATTAAGTTTTAAAATACCAAGTTACCCTACAACCAATCTATTGCTTATTTCGGTATCGATTGTCTGTGTCTCTTGAATCAATATAGATTTATTTCAAGCTGTTGTTAAGCCCAATGATTTACCTATTCTCTATTCAACCCTTTTTAAAACTGCTAGTTTATCAGTAAAAGTACGGCTTCAACCCAAGTTCATCCAAAAATATCTTCAAAAAACTTTATCATAATTTGATAGTTTGAACTAATTATTGCTGCCAGTTTGGCATTATTAGTTGAGGATTTGTTCTTAGAGTATACATAATACCCTTTTTATTCATATTCTAGTTCATTTTCAAATACAGGAATAGACTCCCCTACTAAAATAAGCAAAACTCCCTATGAAATATAACTGTTTTTACAATTGTTTTTCTAGCTTCTAAACTAAACATCAAAATATGATTTGCTATTGAATTTGCTATGAAATATTAAAGAAGTGTCTTTTAAATAAATAATTAGGTAAGCTTGTATTTTAAGAACATCTCAAATTTGACGATAAATCGAAAGTAGTTTTAACTCTTCTCCTCTTTAGCTCTGACTTCTTAACTAAGTACACAGGAATAATTATCGTTGTGTAACAGAATCTAGGCTAGACTCACAGCTTTATCCCTACTCCCTATTCATAACGACAATTTTTAACACCGATCTACTTTATAAAATAAAGGTAAACTTAATTTTAATTACTGAGAACTGATGCTTAAAATCCAAAATTCTAAAATATTGGCGAGTTCATTGGACTATAGAGGAGTTTATCCTTGTCCAGTTTGTCGAGTCGGAAAAGTTCAAAATATGCCTTTAATGGAGGCAATGTCTTGTGATTTTTGCCATCAAATTTTTACCGTCAATTTAGAAGAACAACAGTTGAAAATGCCTTCGCGGGAACCTCCCTTAATTTGGCGATGGAATGGCTTTTATTGGACAGAAGCCCATTTAGAAGGAGTTCAATTTGGCTGGGGTTATATATTAGCAACAGTTGCTTTCGTATTACTTCCCACCAGCTTAATTGGATTAGTTGCCTATAATTTTCCTCCAGATCGAAATACTCCTTTATCCTGGGTTCCTTATATTTGGACATTACTCACATTTTTTGCTCATTTAATAATTATCATTTGGTTATTTATCGAAGTTTATCAAATTCCGATTAAAGCATATTTTCGAGCTTTACACCAGCGTTTGATTAGTTGATAAATGAGGTCGAAAGATATTTTTTGAGCAACTCGGTATGTTTGAGATACTGAGTTTTTTTTATTTTTATTTAATGATTATAATTCAATACGGTTCAGTTAAGGTTGTCCGTCAATCAATTTATTGAGAACCAAGACTTGGGGGATTCTCCCCCAAACCCCCGATTGGGGGACGGTTGCGTCCCCCAAACCCCCTCCAAAAAAGTCGATCTGTTTTGTTTGCGATAATTAATTTATATCCTTAACTGAACTGTATTGAGTTATAACCCTAAGCAAACGAAAGTCCTTGTGTATTCAAAAAATTAATTTCTAGGTAAATTTAAACAGTTGCGCTAATATTCTAATAATGTAAATCAATTGAATAGCGAGTTAATGGAGCCAGATTCACTACTCACAGAAGTAATCTTAACCTCACCACGTCAGTCTCTCGGCAATATCAAACTTGATTGGACACCACAACCTGGTAATTATCTTGACTTTAACGGTAAAACCTACGCAGTATTGGAACGTCGTCACCGTTACGAGTTAAAGCAAGGACGTTACTGCTTACACAAGATTGCGATTTATGTACAATCAGCAACAAGACCATCTGAAAAAACATTAGTAAACGGACGTTGGGTAATTGGTAACGCTAATTGTAGTTATAACGCTCTTTCAGAAATTATCCGCTGTGCAGTCAATCCTGTGGGACCTTGTAAAGACTGTAAATATTACCAAAAATCAAATATGTAAAGTCAATTGTCCACTGTCCACTGTCCACTGTCAACTGTCAACTGTCAACTAACATTTCCCCCAGAGTTAAACGACTACCATTGACAAAATCCCATCCCGATTGAGGACGTTTACCAGCTAACTGTACCTCTTGTAATAACAATAAACCCTCTCCGGTCTGTACAATTGCTCCTATACCTTTGACAATGCTGACAATTTCCCCAGGATTAGCAGAAAGACTTGACAAATCTGGTAATTTATTTTTTAAGTTTTGAAATATATCTGGTAATTGATTCCAATAATCTGCACCAAGTGGAACGGTAGCTGTAATTTTGAGGATTTGATTGCGAAATGTTGTCACGCAGTTGGGGTAGAAGCCTCTAATTTTGTTGTGTAACTCTATGGCACTCTTTGACCAATCTAAACGATAATCTTCTTTTTTTATTAAAGGAGCATAAGTTGCACGAGTTTCATCTTGGGGAATAGGCTTAATTTCCTGATTTTGCAATTTTATCAGTGTTTCTAGCAGCAAGCCTGCGCCTATTGATGCTAGTTTTTCCGCCAACTCCTGAGAATTATCAAGTAATCCAATGGCTGTCTTAGCCTCTAATAGCACTGCTCCGGTATCCATGCCTGCATCCATCAACATAGTTGCTATTCCCGTTTCTGTAGCTCCATTGTGCAAGCACCATTGAATCGGTGCTGCACCGCGATACTCTGGCAAAATTGAGCCATGCACGTTGACGCAAGCAAGTTTGGGTATATCTAGAATCTCTTGGGAAAGAATTTGTCCGTAAGCAACCACAACAAATACGTCTGCTTCTATTTCCTTTAATTGAATTAAGGTAGCAACATCTTTTTTAATTCGCTGGGGTTGCCATACAGTTAAATTATGTGTTAAGGCAACACTTTTTACAGGAGAAGGTGTGAGTTTATTCCCACGTCCACGACATTTATCCGGTTGGGTAACAACTCCAAGCACTTCAAAATCTGAATGATTGAGCAATTTTTCTAAGGTAGGAACGGCAAATTGGGGAGTACCGAAAAATACGACTTTCATAATAAAGAATACCTAGTAACTCAACTTTTAACACTAGCATCACTTACGAACTGCTTCGTTAGGATCTATATTGCTTTATCAATAACAATAAGCCTAAAGATAGAGTGCAATTAGTGAATATATAGGGTACACTTATTTGGTATTTTTTAAAATTTAAAAATTAATTTAAAAATTAAATTAAAAATTAAATTAAAGAAAATTAAGATTTTAATTTATTGCTATTATTAAAATACATTATATATCTAGTGAAAGCCAAATATTTTAAATAGGCTTTCTTACTAAACTAAGTATTTTTATGGTTGCAATTGAAATTTAGATATGTTCAATTGCTTAAAAGTCCGAAATAGGATTTTTAATCAGGCTTTTAATTGCTTCTACTGTTCTTTCTGATTTTTTCTGATATTTCATATCATGCCCGGAATTGCGATAGCGAAGCGCTGCTGCAAGCAGATCGCCAATGTTGAAGTAGAAATTGAACAGGTATAATTTGTGAGAATTTTAATTCCCACATCGATGTGAACCATGAAGCTTGAATGAAGTTATGTAAGTTATGTAAGTTATGTAAGTTATGTAAATTTTATGTAGTTTTAATTATTTACTAGTTGGTGTATTGACGCTGATTTATTTTTGAGCCAATATTTGGTTAAAATGACATTTTTTGGTTGTTTGTACTTATACAACAGTCTGTTGTTGGAGTAATTTTATCCAAATCATGAATTATCTAAATTAATGTTTAGATAAATGAGTAAAAAAGAATACGCTATTTTTGCTAAACTATGCGAAATTATAGAAGAGCATCTCGCGAAATTGTTAGTTCCCTGTTATACATATAAAAGATAGCCTGCCCCATTGCCGTGAGGCATTGCTCTTCCTATAGCAACCGCCCTCTAGAGAATCAACCAACAAATGCTGAAACATCTTTTACTGTCGGGATGGTTCCGCGTGCAACCATTCCTCAAGTACGTATTAGTCGTAATACTGATTGCGCCTTTAGTAGGAGCATCAGGACACTCTAGCTCAGCAAAACAATCACAATTAACCAAAGTTGCCACCGAAAACCCAGAATTGGAATCTTCGGCGTTAATAGAGGTTCCGATTGCTAGCGAATACAAATTATCGCAACCAGAAGCTGTCAAAACTTTGACACCGGAAGTCGATTCGGAGACAGTAAGAATGGCTGCGGTCATCCAGCCAAAAATAATACATCCGAATACAGTAGAGTTAGAGTCTTTGACTGTAGAGACTTTAACTGGAGAAGAAGAAGCAGCATCTTCTAATAATTCTTCTTCTTTTGAGCGAGATCCATTCACAGAAGTTGAACTTGCACCACCTGCTGTTAGTTCTCCAGTAGTGCCAGGAAAACTTTCTCGTAGCGAAATCAAGTTAGTACAGCGTTTAAAAGCTGTAAAAACTCAATCTTCAGAGGATAATTCACTTAAAGCTAGTAAAGTCATAGCTTTGAGAAGAAATTTGATTCCTCAGCCTACGGATGCACCTGTCAGTGAAGAACCCCAGGAATCAGAACTATCCCAGGAAGATCCAATCGGAAGTCCTCATCCAATACCTTGGAAATGGATTACAGCTACTCAAGAATCGGTAAGTACTACTACTGGTTCGGGAGTACGCCACTACCGTAGCATACCCGTAATTTCTCCAGATGGTCGTTATTCTATTTACAGTCGTGTAAGTCTGGAAGTTAAACCACAAATGCACGAAAGCCGTGTTAGCAGCGTGTTATTTGTGGAGGACAGACGAACCAATCAGTTGAAGGTTGTATCATCTACTTCTGCTTTAGTAGATCCTTTACTTGAAGGAAAGAAAATGCAGACCGAAGGAAAAGCTTATCTTCCCGGAAAAATCGGTGTATTGGTTCCTGTTGGTTGGTCAGAAAATGGTGAACGTTTTTTAGCACGCAAGTTTGAAGGTTTATTCAATACTGCTCACGCTACAGACGAAGCACTAATTTGGAACCGTCAGAAGAATCAAGCTAATACAGTTGTTCCTTCTCAAAAGAATCATCAGTATGACATTGCTATTTTATTAGGTTGGAGTAAAAATACCCCTGATAATGTGGTATTCCAAGCTGGTGAAATGGGTCAAGAAACCTGGCCTACAATTACAGTTGCTAATGATGGTAAAACAGTTTCAACACAAGAGTTAGACCAGCCGACCAATTTTGGTAGAAAGGCTAGTGATGTTTGGGCTGGACCACAAGTAGCTTATCAATAAGTAAATAATACCATTTTGGATTTTAGATTTTAGATTTTGGATTCTAAAAAATCTCCTAGATCAGCTTGGAAAGATTCCATCTGTCGCAATCCTGGTTCAAATTGGTATCAGCTTGAGAATAATTAATGTAATCCCGTTTTAATTCAAGTTAAAACGGGATTTTTCATTGGTTTTATTTGATTTATTTGATTTTAAGACTAAAGGGCATTGGGTATAGAAATTTATTATTGTCAAAACTACCGCAAGAAGTCGGGTTTTAGAATAAATAAGCTATTCCACATTTAATTTGTAATACACTAGCAAGCTTTTCGGCTTGCACTACAAACCTGATGGATTTTGACAATCTGTAATTTAGATGTGTTTTACCTTATCTATAACAGCCTTATAAATTTTAACAAAACCCGACTTCTGACGATTGCTCTGCTCGTTCCATTGAACTTATATTTGTATGTATTTACCTAGTTTTTTACCTAGTTATTTACTCAGTTTTTTCTTCAGTTTTTTCTTCAGTTTTTTCAGTGATTTCGGATTCCAAAGCAGAGCCTTTGACTCTGCGGATAGGTACATTAGCAATCAAAGCTGTTGTACGTTGGTTACTTTCCAAAGAAAATTCCAAGCCATCAGCTTCAATTTCCACGTAACGACAAACAATTTCGAGAATTTCTTGCCGCATTTTTTCGATCATTTGAGGGCTTAAGTCAGCCCTATCGTGAGCAATAACTAATTGCAATCGACGTTTAACATCATTACGACTGTTATCGTGACTGCGAAAAAAAAGTCGTTCCAAAAGTTCAAGAATCATTGCAGCTGTATGAGCGCATACTGGATTTGGTTAAATAATTTTTGTCCACAATAACCTTCGGAGGCGGGAAAATAGGTTGTCCTGGGACGAGTCAAAGTCAAGAAAATCTACCGTTTCCCCTTCCAATCTACGAGCAATATTACTGTAAGCTGTGGCTGCTAAAGAAGGATTTTCTGATAAAACCAGAGGTTCGCCACGATTGGTAGAAACAATTACTCGCTCGTCGTCGGGAATTACCCCGATTAAGGGAACTGCGAGAAGTTCTTGAACATCTTGCACTGACATCATATCATTTAACCGAACCATTGCGGGCTTGATCCGGTTAATTATTAAGTGAATTTTCTTTACCCCCTGTGCTTCTAATAACCCTACTACCCGGTCAGCATCACGGACGGCTGCTATTTCGGGAGTTGTAACAATTAAAGCTTCGTTTGCGGGGGCGATCGCATTTTTAAACCCCATTTCAATTCCGGCAGGACAGTCAATAATAATATACTGGTATTTTTGCGCTAAAGCATTGACCAGCAATTTCATTTGATCGGGGGTGACTGCTTCTTTGGTACGATTTTGGGCGGCAGGTAGCAGTACTAAGTTGGGTTGCCGTTTGTCTTTGACTAAAGCTTGTTCTAAACGACATTCTCTTGCCAAAACTTCTACCGCAGTATAAACAATGCGGTTTTCTAGTCCTAATAACAAATCTAAATTTCGCAGACCGAAATCCGCATCAACTAAGGCTACTTGACGACCGTTTTTGGCTAAAGCCATGCCCAGGTTGGCTGTAGTGGTTGTTTTCCCAACTCCTCCTTTACCGGAGGTAATGACAACAATTCGAGTCATGATTACGAATGCGCTGGTGATGGCATTAAAAAATACACAATGTTTAATTAGTTTTCACCCAGGGGGTGCAGTTTCTTAATAATCATCGGCAGGGTGCGGTTGATTATTTATTGCGCTTTTGGTCAAATCTATTTTTTCATAGAGCAGATTATTGAGTAAATTATTTAATGATTTAATTACTGAAGTATCTAATTTTGCTGTTGATTCAACCTCGCTAATTGAAGTCTAGAAAAATCATTAGCTTTCGTGATGCGGATTCCCTGTGTGCTTATATACGCAACTTCTGCGTAAATTTGTGTAGGCGATTTCTCTGGAGCTCTAGCTAAAGCATCGGCAATTCTTAACTGAGTTGGTTCCATTTGTAAAGCCATAATCGTGCATTCGCTGTTACCTTGAGCGCCCGCGTGAGCAATTCCCCGTAACCGACCCCAAATTAGAATATCGCCATCTGCGACTACAATACCACCTGGATTTACATCTCCCAAGATAATTACACTACCTCTATGGCGAATTTCGACACCGGAACGTACTGTTGTTTCCAGGTAGAGTGGTTCTGCTGGAGGCAATGTAGCAGTTTTTGATTCAAAGTTAAAAGCGGTTTTTGGCTGTAATTGTTCTACAGAATAACCTGCACCGGCAGCCGCGATCGCAGTTTGTCTGCGGCTCGTACCCACTGATTTGAGTTGTAAGGACATTTCGCTCAAGGTTTCGGCAATGTCTTGCAGTTGTCTGCTATCAAGTAAGCGGTCGTGGGCTACCAAATGTACGTTTATCTTAGAATTAAAAAAGCGTTGCTGTGCTAAAAGCCGCAGTTTCATTTGTTGCCAAATTTCAGACCAAGTGTACTCGGATACGGAAGCTTCTGATATGGTTGGTAAAATTAATACTAATTTATCTTTTGCATTCCTGATTTCTACTTGAATTTTTTGATGAGCTACAACTGCATTTTCTAGTAAGGGAATATCAATACTTATTTGCTGATCATCTAAATGATCAATTTGTTGTTCAACAGCAGAATTTTCTTCTACCTCTATTTGAGGAGAAACTGATTCATCTTTGTTTGTTTGTTCAGAATTATCTTCAACATTCGTTTGATCCCAGACAAATTCTGGTTCGGGATTAACTGGAGAATTTTCTTCAATACTTGTTTGCTGGGAAACTGGTTCGGAAGAAACATAGACATTATTGACACTGGAAATAAAAGTCACTTCTGTCACGGTAGATTCTTTAGTTTCCTCCTGAGTAACTTGGGAATCTGTCTGAGAAACATCATTATTAGAATTAAAATCTGGAATAGCTGAATCAATAGTCATGCAACACCAGCCAAAACACGAATATCAAGCAATTATCAACCAAAATTGCAATTAAAACCTCAAATTGTTAAACTATCACGAATATTTTTACTTAGTCTTTGATAAACAGTGAAGACAGCATCGCGCGCGCCAACATTGCCAGGGAAGAGTACTACTGGTAAATTAGGAAACTGGGGATGATTTTCTGGAGTTCTTACCATAGAAACACCTTTGTGAACTTGACCGAGTAAACGTGCTGTTTTTAAACCAAGACCAGTACTTAAAACATCATTAGAAGTAATACCTCCCTTACTGATTAAAAATCCGATATCATCAGGTAAACCGCGAACAACATCCATTAATAAGCCTGAAACCTTAGCTCCAAATTGCAACCGTGTGGTAATATCCTCAAAAGTTAATTCCTGACGGCTGGTATAAACTACTGGTGTATTTCCAGCATTATGTGCCTGATGAACATTTTTGAGTATATGGGTTAGCAGTGTAGCAGATTGATTCCCTTTCTCAAGCAACTGGGCTACATCTATCTCGATTCCCACAATACCTTTGGCTTGTAATAGGGCTTCTAACTGCTGAGTAGTTTTTTTCACATGAGAACCAACTATCACCACTCCCGGTTTACCCGTAATCACATATTCAGCCATGTTTTCGGGGGAAATTGGTTGGTCCGGTAGCATCGCTAAAGCAGTTAAAATACTTGCAGCAGAACGGAATAAAAAGCGTTTTCCTTGACTTGCTGCCACTAATACATCTTCAGCAAACTGATCCAAATCGCTTTGGGTTTCACCATCGACAACAGCACATTGATTGTCTTTGAGTTTGATCAACCGTTCCAGACTACCGCCCCGAATATCATCAAGTAAAAATCGTTCTACGGAATCGGCTGCAATACGTCCCTGAGTTTTTTCTTCTACATATTTGGGTAAATAACTGTGATTGTAACTAAATACTGAATCGCGAGCGAATTCAGTTTCATGAACTGCAACAGGAACATTATTAATCATTAAGTAATGTACGCTGTCGCGTGTAATACGTCCTCCTTCAAAAAATGCTGGTACTAAAAAATGAGCATCAAAAGGACCTAATTCTTCAGCAATCACATCAGTTTCAACTGGATAATGTCCCCGTAATGTAGAGTCACTCCGACTAACAACGAGAAAATCCTGAATTTGTTCGGCATCCAACGCCAACTTTAAATTATGGCAAACCTCTTTAGTTACAGATGCAGCTTTGCCTGGAGTTAAGGCTCTAGTATTAGTTAGAACAAAAAAAATTGGGGAATCATCTCTTAACCCCAAACGCAAAGTATCAACATCCCACTGCATTAAAAGCAAGCAACTGTGGACAGTTTGAGAACCAGTAGGATCATCATCGAGAACAATTATTTTAGGTTTATTAGTCATATTTTAATTATCGGGGCGACTGTAAGTTTCTAATTTGAGATTGAACATCAACAGCTATTTGCAATGATTGATTGAGAAGTTGAGCGTATTCCCCAGCCTCTGTACTAACTTGCAAAGCTTGTAGATGAGCTAAATTATTCACAAATAAATCTTGATTGTTCACAAGTAACTTTTTATTATCGCGTAAAATTCGTTCCGTTTTCAAAGCCCGTACCAAATCTTCTCGAATCAGTTGCAATGCGGCAATAAGTTGATGGCGATCGCGAATATGACTTTGGGTATTTCCCGCTGTATCTAATTGGTCGTTAATATCAATAGCTTGGATAACTTCATGATATTGATCGACTTCATCGAGAAGTTTAGTTAAGGATTTAGGACAGCTTTTTTTTCGCCAAATCCACCGTATTAATACTACTAATACTGGTACAATCACTAACAATCCTAATCCTAAAAAAATTTCTGACCCAATGGTAGGTAAAATAATAAATGCATAAATAAAACCGACAACAATAGGAGTTAAAGCGAGAGCTGTAATTACTTCATTGATCAAAAAACCAAATCGTTGTTCGCGGTTTTTGAGAATCGAAGGACGAAAAACATCTTCAGAGTCTACACCCGTTAAACGTCTTAATTCACCTTTAGTAATTTCCAAGCCGATTAAATCTGGCTCCACGTTGAGATATTCTCCTGGGTTTGTGAGTGATATTTTCAAGAATAGCCGGCTATTTAATATGTCCTGACGGACACGCTACGCTAACGCAGCTAGACAAACCGGCACCCACCGTAGCAGGGGTTTGATTAATCTATATACAGCTATAAAATTTCTAAATCCTAACGTATCGTCTCAGGTTCTATTTTTCCTAAGATAAACTTAATTTAAGAACCTTGTTAAATAGCTTAAGAATGATATCACCTAAATTACTAGAAATTGACCGCTCCATCCGCAACTTATCTCTAGAAGAGCAAATGTGGCTTTTAGAAAGTTTGGTAAAAAACTTGCGACAGAAGACAAATACGAATTCTTTCCCGTTAAATACTCAAGACATCGAAAAAGAAATGGCTGACATGGCAAATGATCATGATATTCAAACTGAAATTCATGTTATCGATCAAGAATTTGCTATTACCCAAATGGATGGTTTGGAAAAGCAGTGAGTATTGAACGAGGTCAAATTTTTTCGTCAATCTTAATCCTGTTGAAGGAAGAGAGCAAGCTGGTAAACGCCCAGTTTTAGTATTGTCTATTAACAGCATTAATCATTTGCCTTTAGTTGTCACCGTAATAGTAGGAACTAAAGGGTCTAATATTGAGCGTAATTATGCAACAAATGTACGTGTTTCTTCAGATGAAAGCGGATTACCAATAGAAACAGTTTTCATGTGTTTTCAAATACGCTCTTTGGATAAAAGTCGGTTTCCCGCTCAATCAGCAGGCCAAATTTCAGAGTCAAAAATGCTAGAAGTGGAAGCTGCTGTTCGCTATTGTTTGGGTTTATAACTATTAGACATCTACGGAAAATAAATATGCGTCATCCAGAAACCTTGTAGAGACGCGATACTATGAGCGTCTCTCTACAACCTCTTCCCTCCGCACCTCCGCGTCTCGTAACTGACATCTTGCACCATAAGCATAATTAACTACAAAAGAAAAAATACAAATAAAAATATTACCAACATAAAAATGTCATATTTTAGTCCATTTTAATGGACTTATGCTATCAGACTCTTACTTGCAGTCCCAGGCGGGTAAGAACCACAGGAAAACAATTAGTAATTATTTTGACGAGAAGTTTTTATGGTGCAAGATATGAAGTAAGGTTATTTATTTATACCCAAATCTTCTCAAACATTTCAGAATGTTGCAAAAAATGCATTCTGACAAATTTGTAGCAAATAATAGTAGTAAACCGGAATACTTTTAGCTATTAATTAATTTATACAAAGTTACTTTCTTTCATGCTTCGTTCCAATTGCAATGAGAGTTACTACGATGTTTGAGTACCCCCATGTATTAATAATTGGAGATAAACTAATGACAGACGCTAATCAACCTACACCAATACAAACTGCTACAGCTAGCGATGGCATTCTCAAGACTAACAGTAATACTATCAGTACAGTTAACATTCGTTCAGGACCTTCGCTGAATAATCGCGTCATTCACGAGGGAAAAAAAGGTGATAAAGTCAAAATTCTCGACCAAACCAAACCAGCTGGAGATACGCGCTCGTGGTATAAAGTAAAATTCGGTTCCCAAGCAGATGATATCGGTTGGGTACGGGAAGATGTAATTGAAGTAACTTACACAAATCCTTCTCCGGCTTCCACTCAATTGCTTTTTGCTACCAATAGCAGAACAGTAAGAATTTATGTCGAAGAAGGACAGATTTATATGAATGTTTATGACAATCGTAGTGAAAAGACAGAATTATATGCTGTAGAAGCTGCGAGATTACCCCAAGTTGATGCTCAGAGCAAATGGAAAAGCTATGTCGCAATCAAGGATAATTCAGCTTACTATGTCCGATTTATTCCTTTCGGTGAAGTAGATTTTATTATTAACAATGCCAACAACGCTAATATTATCCTTAGAGAAAAGGGTTTCCGTGCTAGCGGTAGTGAATATCAGAAAAATTGACAGTTATCAACTATCCACCAACAACTATCCACCAACAACTATCCACCAACAACTAACTTTAAGGATATAATCCTCTATCATTTAACGCTTGCGCGACTCTTCCTACACCTAAAACATAAGCTGCTAATCTGGGAGAAATTTTTCGCGTCTGGGATTGGTGCATGACTTTACGATATGCTTGCACCATCAAGCTTTCCATTTCACCGTTGACTCGTTCTTCATCCCAAAATAAGTAAGAAAGTCCTTGTACCCATTCCAAATAACTAACTACAACTCCACCAGCATTACTTAAAATGTCTGGTAGTACTGTTACACCACGGGCTTCTAATGATAAGTTAGCTTCAAGTGTCACTGGACCATTTGCAGCTTCAACTATTAGATTAGCTTGGATTTGATTAACGTTTTCTTGAGTAATTTGATTTTCTAAAGCTGCGGGAATTAATACGTCACAAGGTAATGTTAATAACTCTGGATTAGTAATTAGTTTGGCTTGGGGAAATCCCGAAATTTTTCTGTTGTTCTCCCTTGCATAAGCTTTTAATTCCGAAATATCTAAACCATTCTCCGCAAAAACACCACCCAAACCTGTAGAGACAGCAATAATTTTTGCACCAGCTTGATGTAGTAATTCAGCCGCAGCACCACCAACGTTACCAAATCCTTGAATCGCAATTCGGGTACCTGATAAAGACTTACCTCGATCAGCTAAGGCTTCACGGACAATAATCATTACACCTCTTCCCGTTGCCATTTCTCTTCCTAAAGAACCGCCGATGGAAAGCGGTTTGCCGGTGACAACTCCCGGTACTGCATGACCCATATTTACCGAATAAGTGTCCATCATCCAAGCCATTTCCCTGGCTGATGTCCCCATGTCTGGTGCCGGTATATCTACTGATGGTCCAATGTCTTTAATTAACTCGCTAATATAACGTCGGGAAATACGTTCTAATTCGCTGATACTATAACTTTTAGGATTGATTGCAATTCCACCTTTCGCACCACCGTAGGGAATACCCAACAATGCACATTTCCAAGTCATCAGCATTGCTAACGCCGAAACTTCCCGCAGTGTCACGGCTGGATGGAAACGAATACCACCTTTGTAAGGACCTAAAATATCGGAGTGTTGGACTCGATGTCCCGCTAAAACTTGTATTTCACCGTTGTCTCGTTTCACCGGAATCGAAACTGTAACTACCTTGCGTGGATGACTAAGTATTTCTGATACACCTTGTGCTAATTTTAATTCTTTCGCTGCTGCGTCTAAATAACTACAAGCTTGATCGAATGGACAAATATATGCAGGAGAAGGACTATCCGGTGCAAACAGCGATGTTTGATCCATAAAATAAAGTGTAATGATTAAGATTAAAATATATTCTCAGACTAACTTGATTTTTGATAGTTGTAGATAATTCTGTAAATTTCGTTACATTTTTTGTTTCACAATGATTATTTCAGATGACTCTAGACAATCTAAATCATTAGTTTTGAATGGTTAGTTTTTCCCAAAATTGTTTAGAGACGTTATGTATAACGTCTCTACAGTACCTCGGTAGACGAACAAAGCCAGCAAAACTTATGTTGTCAATTACTAGTAGTCTCTGTGATTAATTTTAAATGTTTGTAGTTGGGCTTTAGCTCTGAATTTGAGCGATAAATCGCAACTACGAACCTCTCAAAACTAATGGTACAAAGCACTAGACAATCTCAAATCTCAAATCTCAAATCTAAAATTCAATGGCAACTACTAATTCCAAAACAGTTCCTGTACCTCCCGGTAACTTCGGTTTACCCGTAATTGGGGAAACAATCAGCTTTATACGGGATTCAAATTTTACAGAAAAACGATATCAAAAGTACGGCTCTATCTTCAAAACTCATATTTTTGCCAATCCCACCATAGTCATGATTGGTGCGGAAGCTAACCGTTTTCTGTTTACGAATGATAATAAATATTTTTCTGGGCAATGGCCCCGCAGTACTAAGATTTTATTAGGTCCTGGCTCATTATCCATACAAATGGGCAGTATCCATCAAAAGCGGCGTAAAATTCTATCACAAGCTTTTCAACCAAGAGCTTTGGCAGAATATACTACTGCAATGGAGGAAATTCTTCGCAGTTACTCTAACAAATGGGAAAAAATGGGTACTTTGACTTGGTACCCAGAAATTAGAAAATACACTTTTGACGTAGCTTGTAAATTACTTATAGGAACGGATGCAGCTAGCGATAGTAATTTTGTCGAACTTTTTGAAGAGTTGGTGAGAGGTTTGTTTACCATTCCTCTGAATTTACCTTGGACTAATTTTGGTAAAGCATTACGCAGTCGTAAATTGTTAGTCAAGCAGATTGAAGAAATTGTATTACAGCGTCAACAACAACCCGCTTCTAATAAAGATGTTTTAGGGATGTTATTACAAGCTACAGATGATGATGGTAATAAACTTAGTGTAGAAGAAATTAAAGACCAAATATTAACTTTACTATTTGCCGGACATGAAACTTTAACATCTGCAATTGCTTCCATGTGTCTTTTAATAGCACAGCATCCAGAAGTTTTAGAGAAAGTACGTCACGAACAGCAGCAATTGGGATTTTCACAACCTTTAACTACAGAGAATCTCAAGCAAATGACTTATTTAGACCAAGTTATTAAAGAAGTCTTGCGTTTGATTCCTCCTGTTGGTGGTGGTTTTCGACAGGTAATCGAACCTTGTGAATTTAACGGTTATTTTATTCCTCAAGGTTGGTCTGTATTATATCAAGTGCCTAAAACACATCAAGATAGCAGTGTATATACTGAGCCATCGAAGTTTGACCCAGAACGTTTTGCACCATCTCGTGCTGAAGATAAAGCCAAACCCTTTAGTCATGTAACATTTGGTGGCGGTATGCGCGAATGTATCGGTAAGGAGTTCGCTAAGTTGGAAATGAAGCTTTTTGCTGCGCTTTTAGTTCGGGAATATAAATGGGAACTTTTACCAGAGCAAGATTTAACTATAATACCAGCGCCTACAGCTTATCCCAAGGATAAGTTGAAAGTTAAATTTAAGGGAATAGGTAATTGGTAATGGGTAATTGGTAATTAAATCTGTGTAATAACTAATCTTGTGTTCCGCTCTCTCTTAAAAAAAAAAGGATTTACGCTTGTTTCCCGTAAATTTAAATTAATTCCCCTTCCAAATCAATTTAATGTACTACTGCTCTGGTTGCTTCAGCATTAATTGGTTTGATCGTGAACAACTTTACCATATGTCCCATTATTGAAAGAAATGATCGGACTTTTTGCAATAATTTCACAACTTTAGGGCGATCGCTATTACTGATTTGAGCTATTTGTAAATTGCGATCGGAACACTCTTCTAATCTCCGGAAAAATTCTGGATGTTTGGTATTCAAAATCGCTGGAAATGCTCGTGCGGCTGTGTTGTTAGTTTCTTCGATAACTCGTTTGTTGTAGTCGCGAGCATCTATACCAAGAGACTTGTAAAAGTTGACTCGCTCAAATACCGTTAATGTGTGAGTGACAAATACCGTTAACAAGAAAAAACGTACCCATAATCGTGCTTTCCAATTATTGAAAAGTTGCGGTTGGGATCTTAATAGTGCTTTGAAGAAATCCCCGTGTCTGTTTTCATCTTGACACCAACTTTCAAAGTAGCGGAATAAAGGATAAAACTGATTTTCTGGATGGGCTTCTAGGTGACGAAACATAATAATGTAACGCCAATAACCAATTTTCTCAGATAGGTAAACCGTGTAAATAATCCATTCTGGGGGAAAGAATGTATATGTACGGCTTTTGGTTAAATAACCCAAATCTAAAGAAAGATTAAAATCCGCCATCGCTTTATTTAAAAATCCCGCATGACGCGCTTCATCCCGTGCCATGCAGTTAAAAGCATCCGCTAACAAGGGATTACGATTTTTGAGTCGTCGTGATAACTCTTTGAATAGCAAAAACCCGGAAAACTCAGAAGTACAAGAACGTTCCAAGAAATCAATGAAAGCTTCCCGCTTTTCACCGTCAATACTATCCCAAGTTTGTTCAAATTCATCGTCGCGCACGAAATGATGACGATTATAGTCAGCTTTCAACTCGTCTACAATCGCTTTCAACTCCGTCTCATGCGCTGAAATATCCATCTGAGCCACAGCGTCAAAGTCTGTGGTGTAAAAGCGGGGAGTTAACAGTGTTTCCTGTACGGGAGCTTTTACACCTTCTTTGAGCAACTCTGGCTGTGGGGTTGGAATAGATTTAACCATGAGAATTATTCAACTTAATTATTCAATTTATCCACTTTCGGCTATATAACCATTAATAGTTGCTATTTTTGATCTTTTGCACAAATATTTAAATTGATTTACAAAAACCAATTGGAAACTAGTACTCCTTTTCATTGATTCTGACGGGTTGTAGAGACGTTATATATAACGTCTCTACATTACGTCGGTAGACAAACAAAACCAATCAAAATTAATGAAAAAGACCACTAGTAGTGCTTTTCATTAGTTCTGCGGGGTTTCTATCAAGCCTATTTTGTGTATTTTTACATAAAAATGTCGCCAAGTGTATGTCTTTTTTTTACACATACCAAGAGGAATGTAACTCTTAAGACAGATGTGCTGTAAACAAAAATGGCAGTATATTGAAAAATACATTCAAAAAGGTTAACTTAAAGTTAAGCAAAAATTAATAAAATATTATCCAAGAAAAACTATGGAAGATTCGGACAGAGCAGACAAAGAAAATTTTCTTTATCCCCGCAGTCGTTATTATGGCGAATTCAAGCCAAAGAATTTAGTATTTAACGCTAATTTACAAGAATTTGCTCAAAAAGTAGGCTATATCGTTAATTTACAAACTTCGGGAAAAGTAACTTCCGAAGATGCATATACGCAAATTAAGGGACTGTGGAAAAACTTGAAACACAGTAAGAAAGAACTGGGAATCAACGAAGAACCTCCAACAGAAAGCTAAAGAAACGCGCAATCGCGTTTCTTACTTGGATTATGGTGTAATTAAAACCCTACCGCTCGGCTAATAATTCAAATTCCTTTGGACTTAAAGATACCATTACGTCTTCCGAATCGATGCGGATAATCCAGCGCTTACTAATCTCTTCATCTGAGAATACTTCTCTTGCGTATATAAAACCAGTTTTTCCTGCAATGTGCGACGGATGCAAGATAACAACTCTATCTCCTACTTGAATCTCTTTTGACTTATCCAATTACGCCCCCAATTTAAATCTAAAATCTATATCTAAATATCTAAAATTAATTACCGAAATAATTAATACAAGCAATAACCGATGTATTAGTTAACTTTCACTTAACTTGGAATTTATATTAGCGCTTTTTGAGCAGTTAACACAAATATCATACATAGTAATTACTTATAAACAGCATCATATTGATTAAGCAAAAATGAGGTTGATTACCAAGCTTTATTTTACTTGGTATTTTAGATAAAAATATTTGTGATAATTGCTCTAATCAGTGTGAGTTACTTGTGCAAGTTTTTTACAAGTAATTGCATTTGCGATCTTGGCTAAAATATGAAGAAATGTTTCGAGATATATAGCGATACAAAAAATAAAAAGTACGGCAAGTATTGTAGAAATTATGGTAATTTTATAGTCATACTTCTGATATTGCCATTAATAGGAATTAAGGGGAAAAAAGATCAGCATAGTTGCTTAAATGTTAAGGAAGAACAGTAAATAGAATTAAAGTATCATTAAACTGCGTAAATCCTGTTGAAAATAGCGTTTCATCAATACAGGATTGATTAGAAATGAGTCATAATTTAGCGATAAAACTTCGTTCCGGAACCCAGGATTCTCATACTGTAACAGAAAATATTGGGTTTATGAAAAGTTTCGTCAAAGGAGTTATCGATAGAAGTTGTTTTGCGAAATTTTTAAGTAATTTATACTTCGTCTACAGTGAATTAGAAGCAGCACTCGAAAGTAATAAAAATCATCCTTGTGTTGGTGTAATTTACTTTCCAGAACTCAATCGTAAAGGCAATTTAGAGCAAGATTTACAGTTTTATTACGGTTCAAATTGGCAAAATGAAATTGCACCTTTAAGCTCCGCTAAAAATTATGTTTCTCGGATTCGTGAACTATCTGTAAAACAACCAGAATTATTAATAGGACACGCTTACACTCGCTACATGGGAGATTTATCCGGAGGACAAATGTTACAAAAAGTAGTTCAATCAACTTTCAATTTAGTTGGTTATCAAGGTACATCTTTTTATAATTTTGAGCAAATTTCCGACAAAAATGCGTTTAAAAATAAGTATCGTGAAGCACTCGATCAAGTACCAATTGATGATACAACAGCCGATAAAATAGTTGCAGAAGCCAATAATTCATTCCAATTTAATATGCAGATAGCTAAAGAATTGGAAGCTATTTTAATCGAATCTATTGGTGAAGAAAAGTTCAAAAGTTAAAGGTTAAAGGTTAAAGGTTAATTCTTAGAACAACTATCAACCAACAACTATCAACCATCAACTATCAACTATCAACTAACCACTAACTACTAACCACTAACTACTAACAAAATTCAATGGTATTTCAATTTCCTGGCGTTAAATTTGACTTAGATATCATTAAAAAATATGATACTCCTACACCGAGATATACTAGTTATCCTCCCGCTACAGAGTTAAACGAAAGTTTCACTGCAAAGGATTTTGAGGAAGCTATTTCGCTGTCAAATTACAGAAAAACTCCGCTCAGTTTGTATTTTCACATCCCTTTTTGTGAAAGTGCTTGTTATTATTGCGGTTGTAATACTGTAATTTCTAATAAAAAAGAGATTGCGATTCCTTATGTAAAACATCTAATTAAAGAAATTCGTCAAACAGCAAGCTTAATTGATTCCACTCGAAAAGTGGTGCAAATGCATTGGGGAGGAGGAACTCCCAATTATTTGAATATTCATCAAGTAAAACAGCTTTGGGGAAACATTAATCAATATTTTAATTTTGATGTTTCTTCAGAAGTTTCGATTGAAATTCATCCTACATATGTAGATAGAGATTACATTTTATTTCTCCGAGAAATTGGATTTAATCGAATTAGTTTTGGGATTCAGGATTTTAATTATCAGGTGCAAGTCGCTGTAAATCGTGTGCAACCGGAAGAAACGTTGTTTAATGTTATGGGTTGGATTCGAGAAGCTGGATTTAAAAGTGTCAATGTAGATTTAATTTATGGTTTACCTTATCAAACTTTGCACGGTTTCTGGAAAACTGTGAAAAAGACTATCGAATTAAATCCTGATAGAATAGCCGCTTTTAACTTTGCTTATGTACCTTGGTTGAAACCATTACAGAAAAAGTTACCAGTAAATGAGCTTCCTCAACCTCAAGAAAAACTAGAAATTTTTCGTTTGACAATCGAAGAATTGACTGCAAATCAATATCAATTTATTGGAATGGATCACTTTGCTAAAGCTGATGATGAATTAGCCATCGCGCAAAGTAATGGTAGTTTGGGACGTACTTTTCAAGGTTACACAACCCATGCGGAAACGGAGTTATTTGGTTTTGGTTCGACATCGGTAAGTTTACTCAGGGATGCTTACGCTCAAAATCATAAAAAACTCAAAGATTATTATCAAGCTGTGGAAGCGGGAGTTTTACCAATTAATAAAGGTTATAAATTAAGTTGGGATGACATTCTGAGAAGAGATGTAATTATGTCTATCATGTCTAGCGGAATTGTATGTTTTTCAGATATTGAATCAAAATATCAGATTAATTTTAATGAGTACTTCTCACAAGAATTAGCCACATTAAAATTGTTAGAAACTGATGGATTAATTAATCTATCTACTAATCAAATTAATGTTACCCAAATAGGTAGATTGTTAGTGAGAAATATTGCAGTGATTTTTGATTCTCGTAAAACTACGCAACAAAATAAATTCTCTCGCGCAATTTGAGGGAACAGTTGACAGTTGACAATTACCAATTACCAATTACCAATTACCAATTACCAATTTTAAACAAATACTTCGCTCACAAAATTCCCATGTAATCCATAGGGAATATGATGCTTGAGATGTAATGTTGCAATAGGTTGTTTATTCAAATCTTTGGCATCTAAAATTACCACATCCGAACGATGGTGAGTTGAATCGTAAACCAACCCCAACACCCAACCATCATCTTCATCACCATTGCGATTAGCGAAGCTAGATGCCTTCGGCATATCGCGAGGGACAAAGTTCGGTTCGCTAACAAAACCGTGGGGTGCAGCACTCCAAAGTTGTTTTTCACCTGTTTGTAAATCAACTTTTTCCCATGCTTGTAATGGTGCGTTACCGTCCGCCGCATGGGCTGCGCCCATGTATAAATAACGATGCTCGCGTCCGACTTTCTCCGGGTTTACACAGGGAAATTCACAACAACGACTTTCAATTAATTCTCGTCGTACTTGATTATCTTTAAGGTTAAGATAAAAACGCCACAATTGACCGGGTTTTAAAGCATCAAAATCAGTTTGACGGAAATCGCTTTCGGGTTGTACTTCTGGTAAAGCTTCGTAACAAATAGAATCAATTATGATTTCTGAATCTTTTTCAAAAGCGTTAGCGTGGTGGAATACAAAACCCGATTGTGCTTCGAGAATTTGCATCCCATTTTTATTACCTTCTTTTGGAAAATTTGGGTTTCTGGGAATTACAATAACTTTAGTCGGTTGATTCGGTTGGAACTTAATACATTCCCCAGCACCACGCATTCCTAAAGCAAAAGGTATGGGATTGAAAGCAACAGGATTTTGAAATAATATGCAGTAATTCGGAGTAATTACAAAATCGTGAATAAAAGCAAAACTAGGAACGCTATAAGCATTTTTGCGGACAATTTTACCCGTAGTATCTAATTCAAAAATAGTAATAGTTGTAGATAATCCTGGCTTAATAGAAAAATTTACTAAACAAGGTTCACCATTATTTTGTTGACAACTAGGATCAAAACGTGGATGTGCTGCAAATGCTTCTCCTTCGGATAAAACACCATCAAATTGTTCTTTACCTAAAGTTTCTAATGTTTGAGGATCAAGTTTATGAGGCTCTGCTGCTTCCCACAAAGCTAACAGTTTTCCACCCCAATAAATAACATTAGTATTGGCAATATTTTTCAAATTAAAATCAAAAGCATTTGCTAACCAACCCCCAGGTTTTTGTGTACCAAATACACCGCGATAAAGAATTCTTCCGGCTTCTTGTTCTTTGATATAACCTTCAGTCCGAATAAAACGGTTACGGAAATGAGCGCGTCCGTTAGTAAAAGTAATTCGGCTAATCATACCATCACCATCAAAAGGATGATGAATATTTTGTCCGTTAATATCAAATAATCCTGGACCATTTCTAAACAGCGTACCGTTTAACTCTGGCGGAATTTCTCCTTCTATATCATCAATCCAATAATCAAATTCTTCTGTTAAAGATTGATATCCTCCCTGCCAATTTTCGCGAGAATAGGATTTTTCTGTAGTTGAAGCAGGTTCGTAAAGTTGAAAGTTTTGCATATTTAATGAAGAGTTAAGAGTTATTTTTGTAGAGACGTAGCAATGCTACGTCTTTGCGGGAGTTACCAATTACCAATTAATCAACAACCTCTTCTGCTGATTGTTGCAAAATTAATTCTGATACTAAATTAGGCAACATTTCTTGTTCGTCGCTGTTTTTTAAAGTTGGTTGGATTAACTTTGGAGTTTCTTGCCCTTTCTCTGGTAGCCAATTAATAAACGGTAGCGGTAGCAATGTACTAAGATTCGTAATTGTTACTAACAGCCAGAGGTTATCAAAATTCTTTTGGGTAACTCCCAAATAATGCATCAACACAGCACCAGCCTCGTGAGAAACCAACCCCGCTAAGTTTGTCACCGACATTAATAATGCAAATAAAGTCGCTTCTACTCCTGGAGGACAAATTCTTGCTGCTAATACCAAAACCGGCATATAGGCAATTTGTCCCATCACCGTCAAAATTAAACTATCACCTAAACTAAACCAGTGGTCATCTATTCCCAAAGCTCGGTTAGCATGAGTTACGAGTAACAGCGTAGTTAATCCTAAAATTGCTGAAAGTACCGTACTCCAGCCAAAAATTACTCGGAATGGAACGCTTTTGAGAAAACGCTGGAAAATCCAAATCCCTACTAAAGCCGCAACACTCGTTACTAACCGCACTCTTCCCAAAAATTCTGGTTGAAAATGTAACTCGTTGGTAGTAAAAAAGAAAAATGCCGATTCTGAACTTGGTGTCGCTTGCCAGATGAACAAAAAAGCTGTAGGTAACCAAATTACTTTTTGGCTTATGGCTTTACGTAGTAACTTTACTTGGTTTTTAACATCCTCGAAATTGCTGTTTTTATCATCTTCCTGATTATTCTCTACCGGCGATTCAGTAATCAACCAAGCAACTCCAGAGACAATCAACGGAAATGTAGCAGTGATTAAAAATACAGCCCTTGTAGTAAAATGTTCTAGTAAAAATCCACTAAAGTAAGCAGTTATTAAACCCCCAAACGCCGAAGCACCCCAACAAATCGACTGTAAAGAACCTGCTTCCGCTTGGGATTCTACCCTTGCTCTTTCCACTACAAGCGAATCAACTATGACATCGCTCACCGCAACCGACAGCGAACTTAAGGCGATGGCAGTTGTTGCAGCCCAGCTACTATGAACTATTGTTGCCATAGCTACCCAGGCTATTGCTCCGAGTATCCCCGACAAAATTAAATAAGGTCGTCGTCGATAACCAAATATGGGGAAACCATCGGAAAAGAAGCCAAATAAAGGTTTAATAATCCAAGGTAAAACGATAATACCAAATAAGGCGGAAACCTCAGCAGGACTTAGCCCAAGTTCATCTTTAAGGAAAAAGCTCACCGCTAAACGCGACAGCCCCAAAATACCTTGGACAAAATAAACGGTAAGAATTGCGAACAACTCTGCTGTCGGCTCGTTACCGAAAAGGATTTTTTCTTTAATTAACTGTTTGATCTTAGACCAGTCAGAGGAGGAAACCAGCATTAGTAAATTTTTTTGAAGTTTTCTCTACTTTTATTATGATAACTAGTGATAATGCTGGCGACTGTCTCAGGTATCGAATATCAAGATAAATTGATTATTTTGCTCTCTATTTAGGTAACTTATAAGATATTGCTGAAGGTGGTTGAGTTCCACACTCCAGAGCTATTTGTACAAAACGTGCTGGTGGTTGTTCACCTTCTGCTAATTCCAAAGATATTTCTAAAAATTCCCCTAAAGTGTATTCTTTTTCGACTTTATCAACATACATTTTAAAAAGTTCAATCTTCTTGATCAATTCTTTTTAAAGCCGCTTCCATTAAGTAGGTAGGCGTAATTAAATATAAGATAAAACCTCACCCTGCCGTACTGCTCCCTCTCCGTATATTAGGAGAGGGATTGAGGGTGAGGTTTTATATTTAATTTGACCCACTTTCATTACCTAAAACTACAACCGCATTTTGCCCACCGAAGCCAAAACTAAAACACATCGCTCGCCTAATTTTACTGTGACGCGCTTCCCGAACTAAATTCAAATCAAATTCTGATTTCTGCAAACCAACACAAGGCGGTAAAATTTGTTGCTGTAAACTCATTAAAGAAAAACCTACTCCCAAAGCTCCTGAAGCTCCCAGAGTATGACCAGTAGCGCCCTTTGTAGAACTCACCGCCACATTATTAGAAAATATTTTTTGTATAACCAGACTCTCAACCCGGTCATTCATCTGCGTAGCTGTACCGTGAGCGTGAATGTAATCAATATCTTCTACAGGAATATGAGCGCGATGTAAACATTGCCGAATCGCAGAAATTGCACCTTTCCCGCCTGGGTCTGGCTTATTAGCATGATATGCGTCTGATGTCAACCCAAAACCGAAAATTTCACCATATATCTTCACTCCCCGCTGATGTGCTAATTCTGCCGATTCCAAAACAAACACCGCCGCACCTTCACTCAAAACCAATCCTTCCCGATTGACATCAAAAGGATAAGCGCCAGTTTTTGCTAAAGCTCCCATTTGCTCGAAACCAGTTATCGTCAAAGGCGTAATTGGTGCCTCCACCGCACCCGCAACCACTCGCTGACATCTCCCAGATTGAATTAAATTAAAACCCTGAAAAAGCGCCCAAATACCAGTAGCACAAGCTGCCATCGGCGCTAATACAATCCCAGTTGCACCTACAAGTTTTGCCGTTGCGATCGCGTTCATGTGAGGTAATGAGGAAAGGAAGGAGAGAGGCGGAGAAAAATTTTCTACCTTGTCCCTTTGTCCCTTTGTTTCCTTGTCCTTATACATCCACCTTGCCATCTTTTCCAATTCTGCTTGATAGCTGCGACTTGAACCAATTACTATTCCGCAATCGGGTAAAGGAGGAACTAACGAAGCATCTTGTAAAGCAGATGTGACAGCTTTTTTAGTAAGAATTGTTAACTCTGCTGGTTGATTGTCAATTAAACCCAAAGGAAGCGCTCGCAATTGTGGAAATGGTTGATACAGCTTAATTCCAGATTTTTCAGCAATTAAAAACCGCCAACTATCCTCCAGGTTATTACCTAGAGCAGAAATCAAACCAATACCAGTAACTACAACCCTAGTCAATTTTGGATTTTAGATTTTAGATTTTGGATTTCAAGAGTTAATACCAGTGGAGTTAGGAGTTGTAGAGACGGGGCGGGCGTATTGCTACGTCTGTACCGGAGTTAGTACCACCGGAGTTATAAATTGAGAAAACATTTATTTGTAGTGGGAGCATCTTGCTCCCTATTTTCTATCTCCGCATCTCCCTATCTCCTTGTTTTCCTATCTCCTTGTCCTAATTACTCGGCGTTTTTCAAATTCTCCGCACCTTGAGTAACTTCAGCCTTTTCGATTTTGTCACCTTGTTTAATGTTATTTACGATATCCATCCCTTCGGTGACATTACCAAATACTGCGTAGTTACCGTCAAGGAAAGGTAAGTTTGCCAAAGTAAAGTAAAACTGCGATGAAGCAGAGTTGGGCGATTGCGATCGCGCCATTGCTACGGCACCTGCTTTATGTTGTAATTCTGGGGGCTTACTAACATTTGCCATCTCAAGAGTTTTACCATAAATCGGTTCGCTTGCCCCTTGTGGCTTAATCTCTAAAGGAATAGTACGTTCGCTACCAGTTTGTTTATCTACATAACCACCAGTTCCGTTACCTTTAGGATCGCCACCTTGAGCTACAAATGGTTGGGGATCACGTACCACTCTATGGAAATTTAAGCCGTCATATACGCCTTTTTGGACTAAATCTACAAAATTACCGGCGCTAATCGGAGCATTCGTTCCATCTAATTCGATTGTGATGGGTGAACCATTAACAGTCATCACTACGGTAGCTTTGCCTTCTAGTCTCGGTAAATCATTCATTCCTGGAAAAGCCTCATTCTTTACTTCAGATGCAAGAGTCGCTTGTGCGGTTGTGTCGTTGTCTGCTGCTGCCACTGTCGAGTCTGGAGAAGTAGAAGTGACTTCGTTCCCAGAACATCCGTTTAACATCAAAGCACCAACAATCAAAAGTGTAACCAAAAAATATTTAGGAGCCTTTAACAGCATTTTTAATACAAAACTCAACCCAAGTATCTTAGCCTTTAATCAATTTTAGATTTTAGATTTTGGATTTTGGATTGGTTCCCAATTACCAATTACCAATCCCATCTCCCTACAACCCTTCAAGCGGTACTCCCAAAAATTTCGCTAACTGAGCGCCTTGAGTTTCTAGTTCTTTGAGGGATAATGGTTGACCAACTCTTGTTAAAGGAATGTCTCGGCGACCTTTTACTCGTAGATAAAGGGCGCGACGGGGGTTGATTCCTTCTTTGATGTCCACTCTTACCGATTGCGCGTCTTGAGTGGGAAAGTCGATTTCAATGCGACGATTTTTACCTGGAAATCCCCAACGGAAAATCTTAATCTGACCTGTTTCCCGATTGAATTCGTTGTATCCGCCTCCTAAGTCCCATAAAATTGCTAACCACAAATATGAAGACAACAGCAAACCGGCGATACCGTACAACCCCATTACTAAACCTTGAGGGAAGAATATCAACTGAGTTGCATCTGTAACTAAAAGTAAATTTTTGTGAAAATAACTTGACAAACCGGCTAGCAAGAAGCCTGTAGCTCCTAAAAAAACAATTGTTGCCCACCAGTAATTGCTAAATCTACGAGAACCCAGAACCTTCTGTGTGAGGACATTACTGCTACTGCCTTGAGAAATGATTGTTGATGCCGTCATGTCATTAATTTCGGTTTAAAGGTTATGAAAAATTCTCTATGACTACAAGTTTGCCACTGTCGCGATCGCTATTCTCATTTCTTTAGATTTTCTCACAAATTTAAGTTTTCTGAGAAAAGTTGTGTCAAATTGTAAAATTTCTGATATTGATATTATGTAGCAGGTTTGCACTTAATACTTGATTTTTGAGTGTAAATTGAGTACAAAAACTTGATTAATGTGATAAGTTAAGAATTATTAAGCAATCAAAGTCTGTGAATACAGTCTGTGATTGGGGTTTGGCACAACCCTGAGAAATAACTATTCTTATGGTGGTATTTTCTCATAAAATTGACAGTATTAAAACTGTTGAGAGTGACCAAATAAAAATGTCGTTTGCGTGCTAAGCGTTGCAATTTTAGTAAAAGAGGATTTTTGTCCAAATGACTATCGCAGTTGGACGCGCCCCTAGTAGTAGAGGCTGGTTTGACGTACTCGATGACTGGTTAAAGCGAGATAGATTCGTATTTATCGGTTGGTCGGGTTTATTACTCTTCCCCTGTGCCTACATGGCTCTAGGTGGATGGCTCACAGGTACAACCTTTGTATCCAGTTGGTATACCCACGGTTTAGCATCTTCCTACTTGGAAGGCTGTAACTTCTTGACCGTGGCAGTATCCACACCCGCAGACAGCATGGGACATTCCCTGTTGTTATTGTGGGGTCCAGAAGCTCAAGGTGACTTTACACGTTGGTGTCAATTGGGTGGTTTATGGCCGTTTGTGGCATTACACGGAGCCTTCGGTTTGATCGGCTTCATGTTGCGACAGTTCGAGATTTCCCGCTTGGTAGGAATTCGTCCTTATAACGCCATCGCCTTTTCTGCACCAATTGCAGTATTCGTCAGCGTATTTTTGATGTACCCCTTGGGTCAATCTTCTTGGTTTTTTGCACCCAGTTTCGGTGTAGCAGCAATCTTCCGTTTCTTACTGTTCTTCCAAGGTTTCCATAACTGGACTTTGAATCCCTTCCACATGATGGGAGTAGCAGGAGTATTGGGTGGTGCGTTGTTGTGTGCAATTCACGGAGCCACCGTGGAAAACACCTTGTTTGAAGACGGAGACGGTTCCAACACCTTCCGGGCATTTGAACCAACCCAAGCAGAAGAAACCTATTCGATGGTGACAGCAAACCGTTTCTGGTCTCAGATTTTCGGTATTGCCTTCTCCAACAAACGCTGGTTACACTTCTTCATGTTGTTTGTACCAGTAACTGGGTTATGGATGAGCGCAGTCGGTGTAGTCGGTTTAGCGCTGAACCTACGTGCTTATGACTTCGTATCTCAAGAATTGAGAGCCGCAGAAGACCCAGAGTTTGAAACTTTCTATACGAAAAACATTTTGCTCAACGAGGGTATCCGCGCTTGGATGGCTCCTCAAGACCAACCCCACGAACAGTTTATATTCCCCGAGGAGGTATTGCCACGTGGTAACGCTCTCTAATAGACAAATAGTAATGGGAGCGGGCGGACGCGACCAACAAAGCACTGGCTTTGCTTGGTGGTCTGGTAACGCTCGTTTGATCAATCTTTCCGGTAAACTACTGGGCGCTCATGTTGCTCACGCTGGTTTAATCGTTTTCTGGGCTGGAGCAATGACCTTGTTTGAGGTTGCTCACTTCATTCCGGAAAAGCCCATGTACGAGCAGGGTTTAATTTTGCTACCTCACCTAGCAACTCTTGGTTGGGGTGTTGGTGCTGGTGGTGAAATTATTGACACCTTCCCCTACTTTGTTGTTGGTGTACTCCACTTAATTTCTTCAGCAGTATTAGGTTTTGGCGGTATTTATCACGCCGTTCGCGGTCCAGAAACCTTAGAAGAATACTCTTCTTTCTTTGGTTATGACTGGAAAGATAAAAACAAAATGACCAACATCATTGGGTTCCACCTAATCATCTTAGGATGCGGTGCCTTATTGTTGGTGCTTAAAGCAATGTTCTTTGGTGGCTTGTACGATACTTGGGCTCCCGGTGGTGGTGATGTCCGCATCGTTACTAACCCAACTTTGAACCCGGCAAGAATCTTCGGTTACTTGCTCAAGTCCCCCTTCGGTGGCGAAGGTTGGATAGTCAGCGTTGACAACCTTGAAGATATTGTTGGTGGTCACATTTGGGTTGCCATCATGTGTATTTCTGGTGGTATCTTCCACATTCTGACTAAGCCTTTCGGTTGGGCGCGTCGTGCTTTCATTTGGTCTGGTGAAGCATATCTGTCTTACAGCTTGGGTGCTTTATCCTTAATGGGCTTTATCGCTTCCATTATGGTTTGGTACAACAATACTGCTTACCCCAGCGAATTCTTTGGTCCTACAGGTCCAGAAGCTTCTCAAGCTCAAGCTTTGACCTTCTTGATTCGTGACCAACGTTTGGGCGCAAATGTCGGTTCTGCTCAAGGTCCTACAGGTCTAGGTAAATACTTGATGCGTTCTCCTACTGGTGAAATTATCTTCGGTGGTGAAACCATGCGCTTCTGGGATTTCCGTGGTCCTTGGTTAGAGCCTCTACGTGGTCCTAACGGTCTTGACTTAGAAAAAGTTAAGAATGACATTCAGCCTTGGCAGGCTCGTCGTGCTGCTGAATACATGACCCACGCGCCTTTGGGTTCATTGAACTCAGTAGGTGGTGTTGCGACCGAGATTAACTCCTTTAACTACGTATCTCCTCGTGCGTGGTTGTCTACATCTCACTTCGTATTAGGTTTCTTCTTCCTAATTGGTCACTTATGGCACGCAGGTCGCGCTCGTGCGGCTGCTGGCGGTTTCGAGAAAGGTATTGACCGCGAAAGCGAACCAGTAATGTTTATGCCAGATCTAGACTAGTTTACCTAGTTTTACAAGTTTAGTTACATGACAATCAGTTGCTCCCGTGTAAAAGCGGGGGCTTTTTTAATTTTGGATTTTAGATTTTGGATTTTGGATTTTACAGGTTGAAACTTCTTCAAATATGATCTTAGATTTTGAAGACACTACCTTGCGGAAAAACACTACCGTTGTAGCAAGTTTCCGGAATTTTAGATTCAATTTATTTAAGTAAGAAAATCTGATGATGCACTAAAAATTATACTTTCAGCGTTCAGCTCCGAACAAACATTCCTGAAAATCTAATTACCCCATTCCAAAGTAATTTCGATATTACCTGTAGAAGCATCTTTGACAAGCAAAGGGGCTTTTTCAATTTTGGATTTTAGATTTTGGATTTTGGATTTTATATAATCTAATTACCCCATTCCAAAGTAATTTCGATATTACCTGTAGAAGCATCTTTGACAAGCAAAGGTGTGAGTTTACCCGATTCAATACTAACGTCTATCCCAAATCTGACACGAGCTTTATCAGGTTTTATCTTTTGTACGGTTTCGGCAATTTCTTTTGTTAGAGATTCTATAGCGTCAGTGATTTCGCTAAATGGTCGAGTTTGAAAAGTTAATTTACGTTCTCCAATAAGAGTAGCTTCAACTCTTACATTTGTACCATCACTCAATTCTACTGTAATAATTTTTCTTTGAAGTTCCATTTTTGTTTAACTGCATAACCCTATGACAATAAAATATCAGTTATCAGTTATCAATTACTAATTATCAGATCAGAGTTATATGTAAACTTACTTCAATATTTTCTGCTCAGAGAAAATAATCCATATTTTTTATCCAGTAAATAATGGGAAGCTCAAATAATTGCCCAAAAAATAACTGTTTATTGATTAATAATTAATAATTAGTAATTATTTATTTCATCCAACATTCATTGCAGATAAAAATGCTTTCTGACTCGCATCTTTATATAATGAATTCAGATATTTCATGACAATATCTGTAGAATTTAAATTTGCTTGGTTTTCATCTTCTTTTGCTAAAGGAATTGAACCTAATACATCTAGAACTATTTCGCTGGTGGATGGTGCAATAACTACTAAAGAGGATTCTAAAGGTTGATTATATTGCCAAAAATTGTCTAATTCTAACGGAATTTGTGTTTGATTAATTGATTCTTCAATTTCGGAAATTTCTACTTTTGTATCTGCAACTTTAGCACTACGTAATTTACGTAAATCGCTGATAATTTGCTGTTTAGTGCGTCCTCTTAATTGAAATAATACAAATGGATCTTCACTAAAACGGTCGGCTAATTGATAATAAATAGCGCCGATATGTTTGCAGGGGTTAGCTTTATCTGGACAAGAACATTTACTATGAACTTCGGACAAGGTAAAAGGAAATAGGGACAAGCCATTTGCTGTAAATACTTCTTCGATATTTTGTGGCATTTCTCCCGCTAATAATTTAGCAGCAAATATTGATTTTTGCGACATTGATTCCACAATAAAACCCCATTCTTCATCGCTAAAGGAATCAAGAGCAAGAGAAACATTATAAGGTTCTGGTTCGCTTCCTTGTACATCAGCTAAGACTTTGGCATTTTCAAATTTGATGCTCAGGATATTTCCTTGACGTGCATAATTTCTCGCACGTTCTAAACGCTTTTTAAAACGGTAAGAATCTAATAATTCTAACCATTTTTGTGACCACCATTCTCTTGATGCTTGAAAATCGTAATTTGCTTGCATGATGTCAATTTTAGATTTTAGGTTTTAGATTTTAGATTTTAGATTTTAAATTTCAACATATTTTAGCGAATAATTAACAATTAACAAAGGTCAACTGTCCACTGTCAACTGTCAACTGTCAACTGTCAACTGTCCACTGTCAACTGTCAACTGTCAACTGTCAACTATCAACTAACTATCTTCTTCAATAACTGCATCACGGTCAAGTATTAATAAATTGCGGAGTTGATCGGTATCCATTTCGGTTAACCATTCTTCACCTGCACCTACAACTTGTTCTGCTAATTGTTTTTTACTTTCAATCATGTCGTGAATTTTTTCTTCTAAAGTACCAGTACAAACAAATTTATGTACCTGTACATTTTTTGTTTGACCGATACGAAATACCCTGTCTGTAGCTTGATTTTCTACTGCGGGATTCCACCATCTATCGAAGTGAAATACATGATTTGCACGAGTTAAATTTAAGCCGACACCACCTGCTTTTAAGGAAAGAATCATTACTTGCGGACCTTGCGGATCTTGTTGAAAACGGTCTACCATTTCATCGCGTTGTTTTTTACTTGTACTACCATATAAAAATAATGTTTCTCGGTTAAAATGCTTTTCTAAATAGGGTTTGAGTAACTTACCCCACTCCGCAAATTGAGTGAAAATTAAAGCGCGATCGCCATTTAATATTACTTCTTCTAACATCTCTTCTAAACGCTGAAGTTTTGCAGAATCATGGTGTTCTAATTTATCTTTTTTCAAGTATTGGGCTGGGTGATTACAAATTTGTTTTAATTTCACAAGTAAACCTAAAATCATTCCTCGACGTTGCAATCCTTCTGCATCATCAATTTGGCTTAAGGAATCTTCTACTACTTGTTGATACAGCTTTGCTTGTTCGGGAGTTAAACCACAAAAAACAGTCATTTCTTGTTTTTCTGGTAAATCTTGAATGATATCGCGGTCTGTTTTTAAGCGACGTAAAATAAAAGGTTGAACTAAGGAACGCAATTGTGATAAGGAAGAAGTATCGCCATATTTTTCAATTGGCATAGCAAATCTTCGCTGAAAAAATTGTCGATTTCCTAAATATCCGGGATTTAAAAAATCCATAATCGACCACAATTCCTGTAGTCTATTTTCTACTGGTGTACCCGTTAAAGCAATCCGAAATTCTGGTTCTAACTGTCGTACTGCTTGCGATTGTTTTGCTTCTGGATTCTTAATATTTTGAGCTTCATCTAAAGCAATTATCTGCCAAGAAATATCTTGCAATGACTTTAAATCACGATGAACTAATGAGTAGCTGGTAATTACGATATTTGTGTTTTTAACAGCATTTTGAAATGCCTTCCCTTTTGGACGTTTATCGCCGTGATATTGTAAAACTTTGAGGTTTGGCGCAAATTTTTTGACTTCCCGTTCCCAGTTTCCTAATACGGAAGTCGGACAAACTAATAATATGGGATTTTCTAAGGCTGATTGTTCTTGGAGATGCAGTAGAAAAGCGATGAATTGAATGGTTTTCCCCAAACCCATATCATCTGCTAAACAAGCACCTAAACCCCAACGTTCCAAAAATGACAGCCAAGACATTCCTCGTCGTTGATATGGTCGCAGTTCTCCGCGAAAATTCGTAGGTGTCGGTAGCGATTCTATCTCTTGATTATCTGTGAGATTTGTAATTAACTCCTGCAATGCTCCAGATGCTTCAAAGCTGACGACGGGTAATTTTTCAATAGTCTGGGTATCTCCGGAACCCAATCGCAGCGCATCTTCTAAAGACAGCGCCATTTTATCTTTTCTACCAGCAAAGAATGTCTGGGCTGTTTTGATATCTTGGGGACGCAATTCTACCCATTCACCGTTGATTTCTACTAAGGGACTGTTTAAGGCTACAAGTTTGTCAAACTGCTGTTTAGAAAGAGTTTGTCCCCCGATTGCTAATTCCCATTGGAAATTAAGCAAACTTTGTAAACCCAAACGTTCGGTTTTTTTGGGTGTTTGAGCGCTGACTTTTAAACCCAAACGATTTGCCCAGCCATCACGATTTGCTAAGCTTGGAGGTAATACTACGCCTAAACCGTTATCTTCAAAGCGCCAAGTTACCGACTTAATAAAATCATATGCTTGCATCGGTTCAAGACGACAAGATTTAGGTAATGCAGTATCTAAACTAGGTGCAACGATTGGATAAAGTCGCGAAGCTAAACCTAAACCTCGTAAAAATGTTTCTTGGGGCTTGTCAATAATCCGATTTTGGTAAACTAACCGCTCAACCGGATGATTCCAAATAGTTTGTGCATCTAATAAAAATTCTTGATCATCAATCGCTTGCAGATAATACTCTAATAACCATTCAGTTTCCCCTGATTTTGGAGTCCGCAATACAAAACAAGTGCGGAAAAGACTCCTTTGTCCAAGTTGGTTTTGTAAAGGCATTGTCCAAGCATTCAGCGCTGCTTCTAACCTTTCAACTTCCGGGGTATCTGCACTAATTGAGTTTTTATTACTTGTCAACGAATGTAACCATTGTCGGACTACAGATGGTACAGATGCTAGCAATCGAGTTTCTGCTGATGAAAGAGAATTTACCATGGTTCGCACTTGAGCATCTATGGTTTGATTCAGAAAATCTATCAGTAGTTGTTCGGATTCCGGTGGTAAATTAATTGATGGGTAATCATTCTCCCCAGTTTCTCCTTGATATACCCGACATGACAAAGGCATCAATCGCGAATATTTATCCAATCGACTTCCGTCAACGGCACTATCTAGAAGTGCTTCCCAACTAGCAATTTTAAACTTACCCGATGTATCAATTTTGGGTAAAAATTTGCATCTAGCAATTAAATCTAAACTCCAGCGAGCAATTTGCGACCAAAAACGTAAGTCTCCTCCGATAAAAGTTTGCTCATCATCGGCAACATTCATCGGTAAGGAAGTTAAAAATTTGATTGTCTCCCTGGGGTTCAAACAAAAACCATTCACTTGCCAAGGTTGCAAATATTGTGGTTTGTCTGTTTCTTCTTGATTAATTCCTGAATGTAGCGGGTATATAATATTAATTTCCGCTTTCTTTTTCTTTTTCTTTTCTGGTTGAGGAATATGAGTCGGTAAAGCAACGACAATAGACGATGCAGGCAAAGTTAGATCATCACTAGCTGTAGATTTGGTTTTTTTCCTTGACTTGACGTTTGAATTTTCAGTTTGAGCTTTTACCCATTCGTCAGGAATTGCAAGATTACGAGAACGCAATAAATCTAATAATTCTAACGGTGTCATCGCTCCATGATGAGACTGCACACCCATTAATTCATCTTCATTAGAATCGGTATTTATCGAACGCCAAGTTTCTCCCCAGACGAAAAAACAGCTACCTTGACCTCGTAGTAACCAACTACCGTGTAAAATTGCCATATGCCAACAACAGTTAAATTACTGTAGAACTAATACTTTTTACCAATTGATTCTGATGATTCTCAAAAAAGTGTGATTTTTTAGTTGATATTCTCAAGCTATATTCAGAGCTTATAAAAACTTATTAAATACAAAATAAATCAATATTCTTGGCGACTAGAAGTCGCGGCTATAGAAACCGGCACCCACCGTCAGGTGGATTTACAATCTGCCTTTCGGGACGAAAGCTTGTGTAGTCGCCTTCGCTGAGCTTGTCCATCCTCTAAGATACAATCAAACTCAATATTTATTTTCGCGATCGCAACAAACAATCCCTGATCTTAAATAATAATCTTAGCTAATTTAGAAAACTTTAGCCTCATCGGATTTGATTTTTCTGGCGTTTATTTGCATAACATACATCAAAAAGCTATTTTTTCGGTTCAATTAAAGCCTACTGTTGTAAAGCATAACTCGATCGAGGTTAACAAAAATGAATTTACCCCTAGGAGTGAAGAGCGAATACTCAAACAAAGTAAAAAAACGATATATTGATGTATACTCGTCCATCAAGGCAACTGATTTATAAGTTACTGCGGCAAGCAAGAGAGCATAAATGTTAGGATTGCCACTGAGAGCGAATAGTGCATAGAAGGAAAAAAAACTGAATGGAAGAATTTGAAAAGTCAATATCCTTTGACGGACGGGATATTCGGCTGAAAGTTGGCTTGTTAGCTCCCCAGGCTGGCGGGTCTGTAATGATACAATCTGGGGATACAGCAGTATTAGTGACGGCGACGCGATCGCAAGCAAGACAAGGTATTGATTTTCTACCTTTAACTGTAGATTACGAAGAAAGATTATATTCAGCAGGTAGAATCCCTGGAGGAATTCTCAGAAGAGAAGGAAGACCTCCAGAAAAAGCAACTCTTACCAGTCGTTTGATTGATCGTCCTTTACGTCCTTTGTTCCCTTCTTGGTTACGAGATGACTTGCAAGTTATAGCAGTCACTCTTTCGGTAGATGAGCAAGTACCGCCGGATGTGCTAGCAGTTACTGGTGCAAGTATTGCGACCTTATTAGCAAAAATTCCCTTCAACGGACCGATGGCTGCGGTACGGGTTGGTTTGGTAGGAGATGATTTTGTGATTAATCCTACCTATGCAGAAGCTAGTGCTGGAGATTTGGATTTAATTGTCGCAGGTTCCCCCGATGGTGTAATCATGGTGGAAGCGGGAGCTAATCAGTTACCAGAACAAGATATTATCGAAGCGATTGAATTTGGTTACGAAGCGGTACAAGATTTAATCCAAGCACAACTTGATTTACTAGCAGAACTAGGCATCGAAATTGTTAGCGAAGAACGACCCGAAGTAGACACCACTTTAGAAACATTTATTCGCGATCGTGCTACTGATAGCATCAAAAAAATTCTGTCACAATTCGATTTTACTAAAACCGAACGTGATCAAGCTTTGGATGTGGTAAAAGCTGAAATTTCCTCTTCAATTGAGGAGTTACCAGAGGAAGACTCGATTCGAGTTGCAGCAAGCGAAGATAGTAAGGCACTTGATAATACTTTTAAAGCCATAACTAAAAAGTTGATGCGCCGTCAAATCGTTGAAGATAATGTTCGCGTTGATGGTCGTAAACTCGATCAAGTTCGTCCAGTATCCTGCCAAGTAGATATTTTGCCAAAACGAGTTCACGGTAGCGGTTTATTTAACCGAGGACTCACCCAAGTGCTGTCTATTTGTACCTTGGGAACACCCGGAGATGCTCAAAACTTAAACGACGACCTACAACCAGACCAGCAAAAGCATTACTTACACCATTATAACTTCCCACCATATTCCGTTGGGGAAACCAAACCGTTACGTCCCCCCGGACGCAGAGAAATTGGTCACGGTGCGCTAGCAGAACGAGCTTTATTGCCTGTATTACCAGCAAAGAGTGAATTTCCCTACGTACTTCGAGTCGTATCCGAGGTGCTTTCTTCTAACGGTTCTACATCAATGGGTTCAGTTTGTGCTTCAACTTTAGCGTTGATGGATGCAGGCGTACCTATTAAGAAACCCGTTAGTGGTGCGGCGATGGGTTTAATAAAAGAAGAAGATGGCTTCCGTGTTTTGACGGATATCCAGGGTATAGAAGATTTCTTGGGTGACATGGACTTTAAAGTCGCCGGTACCGATACTGGTATTACCGCACTGCAAATGGACATGAAAATTTCTGGTTTATCTCTGGAGATTATCGCTCAAGCTATTCATCAAGCCAAAGATGCGCGATTGCACATTTTGGAAAAGATGCTTGTCTGTATCGATAAACCGCGTGAAGAAATGTCACCCTTTGCTCCACGGTTATTAACCATCAAAATTGATTCCGATATGATCGGTTTGGTGATTGGTCCTGGAGGTAAAACCATCAAGGGAATTACTGAAGAGACAGGTGCCACAATTGACATACAAGACGATGGTACCGTGACAATTGCCGCCGTGGATGAGAATAAAGCGAAAAAGGCTCGCTTGATCATTCAATCAATGACGCGCAAGCTGAATGAAGGCGACGTTTACGCTGGTAGAGTAACTCGAATTATCCCAATTGGTGCCTTTGTCGAGTTTTTACCCGGTAAAGAAGGGATGATTCACATTTCCCAACTAGCCGACTATCGAGTTGGTAAAGTTGAAGATGAAGTTGCTGTTGGCGATGAAGTAATTGTCAAAGTTAGGGAACTTGACAGCAAAGGAAGGATAAATCTTACCCGCTTAGGCATTCATCCAGAACAAGCCGCTGCGGCACGAGAAGCAGCCACTAACGCTTAAACGGTCGGGATTTTAGATTTTAAGGACACTTCGTTGCTGCAATTGCCACCGAGCGATCGCAAATTTTAGCAATCCGGAGCAGCAGTTTTACTAAGTGTCTGGGCTCGCGAATTGATCGCAAATCTAAAATCCGCGTTGTAATTTGCAAGAAAACATTAGGCAGAGTCCTCACCTACAATGAAGTTTAGGTGGGGTAAGCCAGAAAAATCATCGAGTGATTACATCAAAAAAATTTTGGCATTTTAAATTTACTTTCTTTTCTTACCTGTGCGGCTTGGGTTACTTCATAAATTTTTTAAAGCCATTTATACTTGAGATTTAAGTTATGTTAACGATAGGATTTAGACAACATTAGTGAAAAAATCTCCCTAACTCTGCTTGATAAATGGGGGCTTGTGTAAATCCTTTTATAGTAAAAATTATTAACCAGTCAATATTGCAATCAATCGTGAGTTCTAAACGACTACCGAAAACTACAGCCCACGTGCGAATTACCCGACAATCCTGGCAAAACAGTCTATTAGAAGGTGAAGTCAAAGCGGGTGAGTTTGAATGGCAATTTCAATGGCATTTTAGTCAAGCTGAGTTGTCAATTACACCTTCTCAAGGTCGAGCATTAATCAAAGAACCTCTCAGCCGCTTTTTAGAACAAAAGGATTATCAACTCGAACCGGGAGGAGATTACGTTTTTACCATTCGCTCTGAAATTTAAATTAATCAAAAATCAACAACGATCAATTATCAATTAGAAGTTTTAAATTCATAACTCCGGTGGTAGTAACTCCTAACTCCCGTAGAGTACAGACGTAGCAATACGCCCCGTCTCTACAAAACTAACTCCTAACCTACTCAGTCAAGCGATTAAGATATCTTTCAATTAGCAAAATGGCAACAATATCATCTATAGGGCGTGGTGGAGTTCGCATCCCTTTGGGTAATAGTTTGGTTAATCCTTTGGGTGGGTACATTAACCAATAGCGATCGCGTGCTTCCAAACTTGTATACCGCTCGTCTATTAAAATAATATTTACCGTCGGGGATAAATTTTCTTGTATTTGTTGTTTCCAAAGTTTTGCTGTAGTTTGATCTCCCATTACTAACAACGAAATTGGATATTTTTGATACAAACTTTTAATAGTGGCGATCGCTGTTGATGAGGATACAACTTCGTGATATTGTAGTTGTCTATCAAGTCCCATCACGGCTACACCGCACTTATCTCGACCGGGATCAAAACCTAAAATCACCGAGTCGGAAGGTGAAAATTTACGGGAATTCATATAAAATCAGGTTTAAGGTCTAAGGTCAAAGGTTAAAGGTCAAAGGTTAAAGGTCAAAGGTTTTAATTCCCTATTCCCTATTCCCTACAAGAAACTGAATTTTTTAAGTACTAAATATTATTTTCCCATTCAAAATTGCCACTAGTTTAACTTTTAATGGTCCGGCTCTGTAAGTATCTTGAGCAGCAACGGCTTTAATATCTAATGATTGATTATACTGCCGTAATAAAGCTACAAATCGAATAAAAGTACCTTCTATTTGAATATTTTCTAAAATACCAGCATTACGGGCGCGAAATTGGGAGGCTGAAATTAATAACTCCAGTCGCTGTCTGATCTGATCTGGTGTCATGGTTTGAGGATCTGCTGTTGTGGTAGCTAGCACTTCACCTCTTTGAAATACTATTTCGTTAGTTGCTGCGTCTGCAAAAAATTCGATGCGCTTTTCTCCTCTCACATAGTTACCTGCGGAAAAGATTCGCACCACGTATTCTCTACCGTCATCAATCTGTTTGCTCAATTGCTCAATTTGTTGTGCAGTAGCAAATAAAATTGATTGCTGATCGTTTTTGCCAGAGTTACTTCCGGGTTCGCTTAATTGTTGAATAGCTGAACGGTTGGCGGATTGCAATAACTTAATTACCGCTTGCTCTGCTGCTTCGGGTTTTTCGACACTAACTACTGCTTCAGCAATAACTTGTCCCCTTACCAAAGCCAACTTACCCAAGCGTAAATCGCGATTGGATTGACCTAATTTTGTCAGTTGCTGTTCTAAAGAAGCTTGCTGTCTTTCTAAGTCCGAAAGACGAGCTTGCTTTTCGTTAATCACTTTCTGACGCTGAGCAATCATTTTCTCCCGTGAAGCGATTTCTGAATTTCGCTCTTGGATTTGCTTATCAAGTTGAGCAATTTTTTGATCGCGCTTTTCAATGGCTTCTTGACGTTTATCTAATTCGCGATCGCGTTTGTTGATGGCAGTTTCTGCTTGCTCTAGGGCTTGTTTCGCTTCTAGATATAGCCGCCGTCTTTCTGCCCTTAACTGCTTGATTTCCTTAATTTGGTTGTTTCTTTCATCAATGAGGCTTTGCAGTTCTTCAATGGCTTTTTTGTAGCGAATCGCAACTTGATTTAGTTTTGACTGAGTACCTTGCAATAAAGCTTGAGTGCGGGCTTGCTGCTTGAGGGTTTGATTGAGTTGGGCTTCAGTTTGACGTTGCTTGGTGTTTGCAGCTTGCAGAGAACGGTTAATTATCTGCAAATCTTGTTCGGCTTGCGCTTGCTGCTTCCTAGCTTGTTCTAACTCATTTTTAGTAATTTTTAAATTAGTCGTCGTACCTTCAAGTTGTTCTCGCTTCAGTCTTAAATCTCTTTGAATGTCCTCAAGCTCAAACACTCCCTTACGCAATCCTTCATCAACCAAAAATAAACTCGCTAAAGTTGATGCCGAAATACCTATTCCCGTGAGAATTGTCACTAAAACCGCAGTTTTTTTGGGACGCAGGTTGAACAATGAGAGGCGTTTTTTGCCCACCCGTGTGCCAATGCGATCGCCTACGGTGGCAATTACTCCTCCCAAAATCAAAATTGCCGTTATGAGGATAAACGCGGTGGTCATATAATAATCGTGCCGAATTCATCCTTCTACATACAAGCCTACTACTTCCAGTTATTGTGTGTGGACAAAGGCAAATAAGGCAAGAGCTGAATATACTTTATTTTCAAGTTGACCTCACTTTATATTGCCAAAAGTCTCCAAACACCTCTAGGAATTTATTGGAAAATACAATTAAAAATTTTCAATAAATTTGGTAGCAGACTCAATTATGATTCATCTGCTACCAAAATAAAAGCATCTCTAATCTCAACTGGATAACTTCGTAGTTGTTGGTAAGATTATTTCAGATGTTTTTTTCACAATCAAATCAAGTTTACGGCGGAATTTGCCGCACTATTAATACCTCCAATTAACCTTTATTAGACGTTCAAGGACATCAAGCTGCTTTAAGTAAATTGGCGACTTAAAGTAACTGGCTTATGTACAGTGATTTTCTTTTTGTGTATTGAAATCATCTTCTTTTCTCGTAAATCGCCTAACAATCTCGTAACGGTAACGCGAGTAGAACCAATTGCTTCGGCAATCGCTTGATGAGATAACTTTAAATCTATAGTTATGCCATCAGCGCAAGGAACTCCAAAATCTCGACACAGAATTAGTAAAAAACTTACTAATCTAGAACCCATATCTCGGTGAGCAAGAGTTTCAATCATCATCTCTGTCTGTAATATCCGCGAAGAAAGTCCTCGCAGCATCAACATCGATAATTCGGGATTTTCTTTGAGTGCTTGCTCTACTTGTTCAATTGGAGCCGAGAGTAATTCTACTGGCGTAAATGCTACTGAATGATAAAAACGATCTGATTTGTTTCCCGTCAATAAAGACAAAACTCCGAAAACGCTATTTTCTCGTAGTAGCGCCACCGTTATTTCTTCTCCTGCCTCGTACACCCTGGAGAGCTTCACGGCACCTTTAAGAAGAAAATAAACTCGTTCGGCTGGATCGCCCGGAAAAAATATAGTTTTATTGCGTTCAAAGGTTTCTACAACTGGTGGAAAAGCTCCAGTTGCCATTTGACGAAACACATTTGCGAGGGCTTTATCTTGCGTCACAATCATCTCCCTTCCCCTACCCAATGCCGGAAAAATAAAACAGATTACCGTATATTACACCCGAAAAATCAATATTGCATTGTTAACCTTTTTGTACTTTCCTATACTTAACCTGATAAACTCATTACTATTTGTTCATCATAATACATAATTTTTAGCTATTGGATCTACTAATTTTTAAGACTTATTTAGCTAGTTGATATAAGTAAATATTTTTGATGAAGAAATATTTAAAATATCATAAAAAATCAGTGGTAAACAAAATATCATACTTTTAATAACATTGATTGCAACATCGGATAACTTGAATTTCAAAGTAAGAATTATCGGTCTAATATCTAGTATGCTCAACCATGAACCATTATTAAATAGGTCACTTTTATGCTGGATCTAACTGGGAAGAACGCGCTAGTTACAGGTATTGCTAATAACCGTTCTATCGCTTGGGGTATTGCTCAACAACTACATAAAGCAGGAGCAAATATTGGTATTACCTACTTACCTGATGAAAAAGGCAAAATGGAAAAAAAAGTTGCTGATTTGGTAGAGCCGCTTTCTCCTAGCCTGTTTTTGCCTTGTAATGTCCAAGATGACGAGCAAGTGCAATCGACTTTTAATACCATCAAGGAAAAATGGGGTTCTTTAGATATTTTGATTCATTGTCTTGCTTTCGCGAAAAAAGACGACTTAACCGGAGGATTTAGCGAAACTTCTCGTGCAGGGTTTAATTTAGCTTTGGAAATCAGTGCTTATTCTTTACCATTATTAGCTGGTGCAGCTAAGCCTTTAATGTCCCAAGGAGGAAGTATATTAACTCTTACCTATTTGGGTGGCGTTAGAGCAATTCCTAATTACAATGTCATGGGAGTTGCTAAAGCAGCTTTAGAATCGAGTGTGCGTTATCTGGCTGCGGAATTGGGAGAGCAAAATATTCGCGTCAATGCAATTTCGGCTGGTCCCATCCGTACTTTGGCTTCTAGCGCGGTCGGCGGTATTTTAGATATGATTCATCATGTGGAGCAAGTTGCTCCCCTCAAGCGTACTGTGACTCAGCTAGAAGTGGGTAATGCAGCAGCTTTCTTATCTAGCGACTTAGCAAGTGGGATTACAGGCCAAGTTTTGTATGTAGATGCAGGTTACGAAATTATGGGGATGTAACTGTTAATACATTGGTGAATTCTCACAGAAGTCGGGTTTTAGGCAACCTTTATCAAAACCCGACGAATCAGACCTTTTATTGAGTATTGGGGCCTCGTATCAGATTTTGAGATTATGAAAATATCACTTTTCCAGGTAATATGGACTTGAATCCCTATGGATTTAAAGTCATAATATTTAGAATATGGCGTGGGAAGTTTTATTTCACGAAGAATTTGAGCCTGAGTTCTGGGAGCTTCCTCAAGAGGTTCAGGACGAATTATTGGCTTACACTAATGGCAAAGAATCTGAATGAAATCATGCAAAAAGTGCCGCCCTCCCGCGTTGAAAAAATTGAAGCGCGAGCTGCCCAGCTAATTGCAGAATATATGACGCTCCAGGATATCCGAAAAGCAAGGGAGCTTACCCACGAAAGAATAGCAGAACTATTGGGGATTCGTCAGGATAGTGTCTCGAAGTTGGAAAAGCGTACTGACCTTTTACTTTCAACGCTGCGAGGCTATTTAAATGCAATGGGAGGGGAACTCGAACTTGTTGTTAAATTTTCAGATCGTCCACCTATTTTAATTACCGGACTCGCAGAACTTGATGAGGAGGATGAGTAAAGTTTAAAAGTTCCATAAGTATTTCCCCGGAGGCGAAATTTTTACCATCGGGGTTCCACAAGTCCAACAATGCTTGAGGATATGTCGCTGTCATCTCAGACAATCTTCATAAAACCCGACTTTTCACCTCACGTTGAAATCTAAAATCAATTTAACTAAATAGCCGTAAGTCCCCCACTGAATTTGGCACTCCGAATCAGTGGTGGGATATAAGGCGGGTGATGACGATTGCATCTAGTATTACCTTTTTTGCAAAGCAAAAACAAAAACTAGATGTATGAGGAGTCACCAATCTATATCTATTCTACCACAAATCGCATTCATGCTATAATTCGAGCATGAGAAACGTTGTCAAGGTACGAATTTATCCAACTGACGTTCAAAAAGAAGTTTTGTCGCAAGCTTTTGGTTGTGCCAGATGGTGGTGGAATCGTGCTTTAAACTTGAATAACGAAACTTATAAAGCAACAGGAAAAGGTTTATCTAGACAGGGGTACAACAACTTATTGCCTGCACTCAAAACCGAGTTTCCTTGGCTAAAGGATTGTTACTCACAAGTGTTGCAGTCTGTTAGTCTAAACTTATCTAGAGCGTTCATTAACTTCTTTGAAGGTAAGGCTAAATACCCCAATTTCAAAAGTAAGCATGGCAAGCAGTCTATCCAATATCCTCAGTCGGTCAAGCTATTAGATGGAGCTATCAAATTACCTAAAATAGGAGAGGTAAAAGCAAAACTTCATCGCACTTTTGAAGGGAAGTTAAAAACAGTAACCGTCACTATGACTTCTACGGGCAAGTATTTTGCGGCTCTGTTATTTGATGATGAATTACCTGATATCAACTCTTCGTCTGATGGTAAAGCGGTAGGTATTGACTTAGGCTTAACCCATTTTGCAATTACAAGTGATGGTTCAAAGTTTGATAACCCTAGACACCTAAAAAAACGTGCGTCAAATCTCAAGCGCAAACAGCAAAAACTATCGCGTAAAGTAAAAGGTTCTAATCGTAGGAATAAAGCAAGAAAAATAGTTGCACGAGTACACGAACGAATCAACAATACTCGCAAAGACTTTCAACATAAATTGTCTCGCAAACTGGTGAACGAAAACCAAGTCATCATTGTTGAGAATTTAGCCGTCAAAAACATGGTAAAAAACCACAACTTAGCTAAGGCAATTAGTGATTGTGGTTGGTCAGAATTTACCCGTCAACTCAAATACAAGTGCGAAAAGGAAGGGAAGACTTACCTAGAAATAGGACGTTTTTTTCCGTCAAGTAAGACTTGTCACGTTTGCCTAAATCAAATTGGTAGCTTATCCCTAGAAGTGCGTAGCTGGACTTGCTCTAGTTGCAATACTAAGCACGATAGAGACATAAACGCCGCTATCAACATTCGGGATGAAGGCTTACGTCTATTAGCGTTAGGGACTAGCGCTACTGCCAGTGGAGAGAGTGTAAGACCGCATCGGCGGGGTCGCAAGACATCTGTAGAGGCAACTGTCCGTGAAGCTGGAAGCCCACACCATACCTGACTCAGGTTGGTGTTGGGTAGTTCACGCAGGATAATATATTTACAGTTTTTTAAATTAATAAGTTTAGTTGCTATGCCTTCAAGCGAACATTCGGTAATATCTTCAAATCATCATAATAAAATTAGTTTTAGTCCTCGCACTGCTACGGTTTGCCGTACTACTGGGGAAACTGATGTGCAAGTAACTGTCAATTTGGATGGTACGGGTATTTGTAATGCTCAAACCGGCATTCCGTTTTTAGACCATATGCTGCATCAAATATCCTCCCATGGACTGATTGACTTGGAAGTTATAGCTAAGGGAGATATAGAGATTGACGACCACCATACCAACGAAGATGTTGGTATTACATTAGGAAAAGCGATTTTTAAAGCACTTGGCGATCGCAAAGGTATTGTCCGTTTCGGTCATTTTGTCGCTCCCCTTGATGAAGCTTTGGTTCAGGTAGCTCTGGATTTTTCCGGAAGACCTCATTTAACTTACGGTTTGCAAATTCCTACCCAAAGAGTCGGCAATTACGACACTCAGTTAGTGCGGGAATTTTTTGTCGCAATAGCAAACAACAGCCAAATGACGCTGCATATTCGTCAACTTGATGGGATTAATTCTCATCACATTATTGAAGCAACATTTAAAGCCTTTGCCAGAGCAATGCGAATGGCGACAGAAATCGACGAACGACGTGCAAGTACTATACCTAGTTCTAAGGGAGTTTTGTAGATTGGCAATCATTTGAACCACTTACAGGAGGAGAATCAATGAGCAAAGGAAAAATTTTACGAAGTATATGGGATAAATTGCCAGAAGAGCGCAAGCAACGGATAAAAGCTCGGACTGAAGAATTAGAAACTGAATATCTCAGCTTGCAGGAACTACGAAAAGCCGCAGGATTAACACCCCTGATTTATCTATGCCAAAATTGTTATTCTCACCGCACAACTGGGTATCTTGTAATTAGTTTACCGTTGTGCGTGTTTTCATGAAGTCTGCCCAAGAAGCTATCTTTCCCAACACAATTCAAGATTCTCCGGTAGTTCTCACCTCGGAACTACGAAAAATTTACCGTACTGGTTTTTGGATGAATCAAAAAGTTATATCTCTCAAAAGCTGTTCTTTGCAAGTTCAACGGGGAGAGACTTTTGGATTGCTCGGACAAAATGGTGCTGGTAAAACTACTTTACTCAAATTATTACTGGGAATTATCCGTCCTACTTCCGGAAGAGGTTTATTATTAGGTAAACCACTTGGCGATCGCCAAACTAAGCAACGTATTGGTTATTTACCCGAAAATGCTTATCTATACGACTTCTTGACTGGTTGGGAATTTTTGGTGGGGAGTGCAAATTTATTTCAAATTCCCCCAAATATTCAACGGCAACGCATTCCTCAATTACTAGACTTGGTTGGGTTATCTAAATTTGATGCTCGTAAAAAACAAATGCGTCGCTATTCTAAGGGTATGTTACAGCGGGTTGCAATGGCACAAACTTTAATTAATGACCCAGATTTAATCTTTTTGGATGAACCAATGTCTGGTTTAGATCCTATGGGACGTTATCAGATGCGTGAAATTATTTTAAACCTCAAGCAGCAAGGGAAAACGATTTTTTTCAACAGTCATGTTCTTAATGAAGTCGAATTAATTTGCGATCGTATTGCAATTCTCAATAAAGGTGAATTAATCTGTTCTGGTAATGTCACTCAATTATTAGGGACGAAAAACACATATCGAGTCAAAGGTCAAGGTGGTAATTGGGAAACTTTACAAGAATGGATTCCGAATCTTGCATCGTTATCTGATGGTTGTTGGCAAGGTGAATTACAAGGAGAAATTTACGATTTTATCGCGAGTCTTCGTTTAATGGGAGGATATCTGATTTCTCTTAACGCTTATCGTCTTTCTTTAGAAGATTTTTTTATGCAGAAAATCCAAGGAAAGATGTAGAAAAGTATACTTTATTTCCAGATTTTCAACTCTATGATTGTAGAACAAAATCATAATTGCGTTCAGCTTGCTAAGCCGATGCAGGTAATTGCAAATTGTATTGATTTAATATGGTTATTTTATATTAATGAAGAAATTAAGAAGAGAATTGAGAAAACTGGATTTTTTGCAGAATATTGTTTAAATAATGTAAGACACTGCGTCAATATCGAATCAATACAATGTATTTATTATGACTTATCCGTAATTCTTTTAGCTGCGGGAAAAATCAGCTTTATATGAACTTTATTAAAAATTTAAACTTAATAAATAATTTTCTTAGTCAAGTTCCGGTTATTTTAGAAAATAAAAGTTTAATGGAACTTGAACACTTACGTATAGTCAAGAATAAAATGTTAAGACAGTGCTTAACAAATCTGAATCTCAGGTAAATATGCTTAACACAAGTCTATTAAAAATTTTAGCCCGACCATTAGTGGGTGTAATGCTATTAACTGCTGTTACCGTTGCTTTGGAACCAGTTAATCCGGTATCGGCACAACAAGCTGCTCGAATTCGTTCAAATTACGCATTGGGTGGCGGCGATCGGATCAGAGTCAATGTGTTTGAAGTACCAGAGTATTCAGGTGATTACGTAATTCCTCCTGGTGGAGCCGTTAACCTACCTTTAGTTGGTAGCGTGTCCATTGAGGGGTTGACTACAGAACAAGCCGCTGATGCAATTTCCAAAAGATACGAGCGTTTTCTGAGAAGACCGATTATTTCGGTGAATTTATTATCTCCCCGTCCGATCAACGTATTTGTAGCAGGGGAAGTAACCCGTCCAGGAGCTTATACTCTAAGTTTAGAAGGTGGTGCGGGTCAAGACCCAGGTATTCAATACCCAACGGTTTTAGCCGCTTTAACAACTGCTCAGGGAGTAACATTGAGTGCTGATATCACCCAAGTGCAGTTACGTCGTCAACTGGGGAATGGCAGACAACAAACAGTAAATCTTGATTTAGATGACTTAATCAAAACAGGCAGAAGTTTTCAAGATATTACTTTACGGGATGGTGACACGATTTATGTGCCAACTAGTACAAACTTTAACGTTGCAACAGCGCGTAATATAGCAGCAGCCAACTTCGCGGCTGATCCAACCAGACCTCGTACAGTAGCGGTAGTTGGTGAAGTTATTCGTCCGGGTTCATATTTGGTAACTTCAGGAGCGACAGAAGGTGGTAGAAACAACCAGAATGGTGCGCCAAATATCAGTGGTCAGCCTACGATAACGCGAGCGCTGCAACAAGCTGGAGGAATCACACCCCAAGCCAACGTTCGTAATGTGATAATTAGACGACCGACAAGAACGGGTACTGAACAAATCATCAATGTGGATTTGTGGCGATTGTTAACAAGCGGTGATGTTAACCAAGACATCGTTGTTCAAGATGGAGATACAATCATATTCCCGACCGCAACTGAAATCAACCCAGCAGAAGCTACACAGTTGGCTACAACAACTTTGTCTCCTTCACAAATGCAAGTCAATGTGGTTGGAGAAGTTAAAAAACCAGGTGTAGTACAAATTAAACCGAATAGTTCTCTTAACCAAGCCTTACTCGCAGCCGGTGGATTTAATGATGCTAGAGCCAGCAGTGGTAAAATCGACTTGATTCGTTTGAACCCCGATGGTTCAGTGACCAAGCGTTTGGTAGAAGTGGATTTGAAAGCGGGAATCAACGAGAAAACGAATCCGATTCTTCGTAGTAATGATGTCTTGTTAGTCAGCCGTTCTGGTATAGCCAAAACTGGTGACACCATCAATCAAATTGGTGGTCCTTTAGGTAGTATTTTGGGTGTTCTGAGATTCTTCGGAATCGGTTTTTAGGTCAATCAATTTTGGATTTTAGATTTGAGATTTGAGATTTTGGATTCACCCCAGAAATCAATTTTGGATTTTAGATTTTAGATTTTGGATTCACCCCAGAAATAAGTAAATTTCGGGGTTTCTAGAATGTATTCTTTGATCCAAAATTTATTTATTTATTTTTGCTTAACAAAGAAAAATGTAGAGACGTTGCATTGCAACGTCTTATTTATTGATTACCATGTACCAGTTGTAGGGAACAGAAATTTTTTCTAACAATCGTTAAATATAAACTAGTGAGCAATATGTTATTCAAGCACTCCCGACGATTTCCACAACGACTATCGCAGGTAAAAGGTTTGTTGTGCGGCTTAACCTTTGCTTGTTGCACTTCCCTGGGTATACCTTCAGCCTTTGCTGCCCAAACTGTTACCATTCGCTTAGGTCCTTTTGAACAATCAGTGGCGATCGCCGATTTGGAAGAATTTGCTAAAACAGGAAAATTACCGGCTTCACTGCAAATTTTATCACCTTTTCTTCCCAGTGGAATGCAAGGATTATTGCAGCGACGTTTAGAAATAGATCCCAAAACAGCCGATAACTTGAGCCAAGAGTTGCAGAAAACCTCTGTTGGTAGACAATTAATCGGTTCATTGAAAGCAGTTTTACCAGGTTCGAGTATTGAAAGTGTCGAAGGTGCAGTTAGTTTAGCTTTAAGACAAGTTAATGACTTGAGTATACTTGGTTTTTTACGGGCATATCCTCAAACAAATGTTACTGTAGATGCGACAAAAGCCATGAGTTTAGCAGTAGAATTGAACCCTAATCGTTTGCAGAGTCAAGCTCTTGGTGCTTTACTGGCGCGAGACTTGTTTGTCAAAAATCAAACAGGCTATAAACAAAATCTTCAAACTTTTAATCCAGCAACTATTGGCAAACAACCAGTCGAACAGCAAACAATTACCTTACGAGATACAAAGCGAAACCGCACTATTTCCGCAGATATTTATTTTAGTGGAGTAAAACAATCACAACAACCATTAGTTGTGATATCCCACGGTTTTGGTGCAAATCGCAAATATTTAGCTTACTTAGCCAATCATTTGGCTTCCCATGGAATTAGTGTCGCGGCTATTGAACATCCAGGTAGCAACGCGACAGCTATTAATCAAGCTAAAAATACAGCCGACTTAAAAAAATTGCTTAATCCTAGTGAATTTATTGAGCGACCAAAAGATATTAGCTTTTTACTAGATGAATTAACAAAACTGAATAATCAACCAGGAAAACTTCAAGGACAATTAAATACTCAACAAGTAAGCGTTATCGGACATTCTTTAGGAGGTTATACAGCTTTAGCAGTAGTTGGGGGAGAAGTCAACATCCAGCAATTAAAACAATTCTGTAGCAACTCCTTGACTATTGCAAACGCACCCGCTGACTGGTTAGAATGTGCCGCAGCCTCCTTATCAGAAAACAAATTACAATTGGGAGACGAACGAGTTAAAAGTGCGATCGCGCTTAATCCGATGGTGGGTAAACTGTTTGGTGATAAAGGTTTAACTAAAATTAACAAACCAGTTTTAATCTTAACCGGAACCGAAGATGCGCTGACACCAGCCCTAACACATCAGATACAGCCTTTTAATCAATTGGGCGGAGAAAAGTATTTATTAACAGCAATTGGCGGCACGCATCTGAGTATAAGTGACGAGAATCTTTATGTAAATTCAGCGACAAATATTATCAAAGAGCGGCGGGGAATAGAAGCTAGACCTTTGCGAGAATTACTTCAAGGTGTAAGTGTAGCATTCGTCAAACAACTTACACCCGAGGCAAAAAATTATCAACCATTTCTAACTCCTACCTACGCTCAATCTTTTTCTACATCGCAAATTAAATTACGCTTGAATTCTGAATTGCCTGCAAGCATACAGCCTTGGTTGAAAATGAATTTGTCTAATCGGTAATCGGTAATCGGTAATCGGTAATCGGTAATCGGTAACTGTCAACTGTCAACTGTCAACTGTTTACCCCATCTCCCCAATATGACAAAAATGATGCAATAATAAGCGCGTGTTATTAATGGGCTGGTAAAGACAATATCTTGTCTGGAGTCACTTAAGCGTGATAATAAAATTACACATTGCTTTTTTATTAGACTAAAGGTAATACGAGCTAGGAACAGTATTATTTAAAGTAAATTTCCCTATTGCTGTATAAGGAGCATAAATGGAATCATCAATTATTGCTATAGCTTTAGCGCTTATAGGTTATTCATTAGGATCGACAAAGATTATTAATCAAGGTAACGAAGCTTTAGTAGAGCGCTTGGGTCAGTATCATCGTAAATTACGACCTGGAATAAACTTTATCGTTCCCCTAATCGACCAAATTGTCATGGAAGATACCACGCGGGAACAGATACTGGATATAAAACCCCAAAATGTCATTACTAAAGATAATATCTATCTAGAAATTGATGCTATTGTGTATTGGCGCATCAAAGATATGGAGAAAAGCTTCTACCAAATTGATGATTTAGCACAAGGTTTAAATCAAATTACTACAACTTCTCTACGGGAAATCATTGCTCAAAATACTCTAGAAGAAACTAATGTCTCTAGAGTCGATATGGATCGAGAATTGTTGGAGCGATTGAATGAGAAAACCATAGATTGGGGAGTTGAAATTATTCGCCTAGATATTCAATCAATTACACCTCCCGAAAGCGTGCGAAAATCAATGGAAGATCAACGTGCTGCTGAAATCAAAAGCCGTGCTGCAATTTTGGAAGCAGAAGGTGAACGTCAAGCTGCAATCAAGAAAGCTGAAGGTACTAGTACGAGTATGCAGATTCTTTCTGAAGCTTTGCGTAGCGTTCCTGAAAACAAAGAAATTCTCCGATATTTAGTTGCTCAAGATTACATCAACGCTAGTTACCGATTAGGTGAAAGTCCTAATTCCAAAGTTGTATTTGTAGACCCCGGCTCGGGGAAAAATGATATTGTTGAGCAAATAACAGCTGAAACAGTAGCCGAACATACTTCCAGAAAACTGAGAAGTGATGATGATAATGGTGCTGAATCTTAAGGTAAGTGTTGCATTTTATCAAGAAAGTCAACATGAAAATTTTTTTTCCGAGCCATGAATGTCAGGGTTTTTCTCACTACTCCCTACTCCCTACTCACTTACAAGTCAATAAATTACTCGTTTTCCGCTGGAAGATTACCTAAAAAAAACCTTACTAGACGCAGCGGAAAGTGTGGTCTTGGTCCGGCGCGGGTGCGGAACCGTGGCGATCGCACCGCACCCGCGCCGTGGTTTCCCCCATGTTGGCGAAGCCTTCCCGTAGGGTAAAACTTTGGCTAGAGAGAGAACACGGAGCAAAGAGATAAAGAGAGATACCTAATTTTAGGGCGGGAAGGGAGTAATTTGGGAGTTTGGTCAAGTCTTGACCAAATTTTCCATTTTTAAGTACTTAAGCCTTCATTATTTATATAATTACTACTCAGTTATACTACTGTTCCCTATTGCCTATTGCCCCCAATTCTGACTTCTAAGTCGGGCAGTCGGCAGTCGGCAGTCGGCAGTGGGAAGAAATATTAAGACTTAGACAATTGGTGGTGTAAATTGTTTTTCATGGGGACTGCCTAAAAGAAATGTCTAATTAATGAAGGCACAGGTACTTACTTGTTTTTATTTGATCGCCAAATGGCATCGGCAACCATTGAAACATCGCGTATTTGTTCAACATCGTGAATTCGTAATATATCGGCACCATTAAAAATTGCCGCACAACAAGCCGCAGCCGTTCCCCAAACTCTGGCTTTGGGATCTGGTTGGTTGAGAATTTTGCCAATAAAGCTTTTACGAGATGCTCCAATTAAAATCGGACAGTTAAGTTTTGTTAATTCTGCTAAACGGCGAAAAATTTCTAAATTTTGTTCTAAATTTTTAGCGAAACCAATACCGGGATCGATAATGATTTTTTCTCTTGGAATTCCCGCAGTGGTTGCTGCGGTTATTTGTTGGCATAAAAAATTAGATATTTCTTCTATGACATCTTGATAGTCGGTCATTTGCTGCATTATCTGCGGGTTTCCTCGGATATGCATTAACACAATAGGCACATTCAAATGGGCTACCGTAGAAAACATCGATGAGTCAAAAGTGCCGCCAGAAATATCGTTAACCATATTGGCACCCGCATCAACAGCAGCTTTGGCAACAATTGAAGAAGTAGTATCTACGGAAATTGGAATGTCAATTTGGGAACGTATGACCTGCAATACTGATAGAACTCGCTCAAGTTCTAATTCTACAGATATTTGTTCAGCACCCGGTCGAGTGGATTGTCCCCCCACGTCGATGATATCCGCACCAGCCGCAGCTAAAGCTTGGGCTTGATGTAAAGCGACATCTGGTCGATTAAACTCACCGCCATCGCTAAAACTATCAGGGGTTACATTTAAAACACCCATTAAAAAAGTGCGATCGCCCCAGTTGAAGTTAAGCATCGGAATTTGTTTTGAATAAAGGATGGGGGGACAAGGGGACAAGGGGGATGGGGGGATGGGGAGATGGGGGGATGGGGAGATGGGGAGATGGGGAGAAATATTTATTATTAATAACTTCTAACTCCTAACTCCTAACTCCTCACTCCTAACTCTTAAAATTAACGATTCGGGCAAAACTTTGGAATTCCAAACTTGCTCCACCAACTAAAGCTCCATCGATTTCAGGTTGAGCCATAATATCATCAATATTATTGGGTTTCACGGAACCTCCATATTGAATAGATACATTTTTATTGCTCAGTAAACTACGAATTAAACCGATGACTCGATTGGCTTCGGTGGATTCACAGGTATCTCCGGTACCAATTGCCCAAATTGGTTCGTAAGCAATTACGAGATTATTTTGGTCAACTTCTATCAAGGCTTTGTTGATTTGATTGGTAATTATTGATTCAGTTTCTCCGGCATCCCTTTGTTGTTTAGTTTCTCCAACACATAAAATAGGTGTCATTGCATATTTTTGAGCGGCTTTGAGGCGTAGATTAACGGTTTGATCCGTTTCACCAAAATATTGCCGTCGTTCGCTATGACCGATAATTACATAACGTACTCCAATTTCACAGAGCATTAAAGGGGAAATTTCACCCGTGTAAGCTCCCGTTTCTTCCCAATGAACATTTTGCGCTCCCAATCTGGTGCGACTACCATGCAAATTCCGAGATAAAACGTTTAAATCGGTAAAAGGAACGCACAATACTGCTTCTCTATCGTCGGGAGTCTCTTGTAATAAGGGCAGAAATCCTTGTAAAAATTCCTCGGATTCTGCCTTGGTTTTGAACATTTTCCAGTTGCCAGCAATAACAATTTTTCGCACAGGTGATTAAGTCAAGAGTTTACAGCTACATTAATGCAATTTTTAGTTTATGACTTTTTCGCAACCAATTGTAAGGTTAAAGATTGATAGTTGTTGGTTGATAGTTGATGGTTGTTGGTTGATGGTTGATGGTTGATGGTTGATAGTTGATGGTTGTTGGTTGATGGTTGATAGTTGATGGTTAATTTCTCCCATCCCCCCATCACCCATCCCTTTAAAAAACATTACGATGGAAGAAGATGTAACAAAATTTAAAATCTAAAACTTGTGCTGAGCTTGCCGAAGTATCTAAATCCAAAATCTAAAATCTAAAATCTAAAATTCATATGGCTGTACCTTCACCGGAAACCCAAAGTAATAATTATTCCAGCACTGAGGAATTTGATCAAGCTATTTTCAGTTTTGAGGAGATTCAGGCAGAACTTCACTATAAACAAGCAAAAACGGCGCTGAGTGCGATGGTTGCTAATCTTGACTTGAGTGAATCGGAAGTTCAAGGGCTGGAAATGGAAATTGCTGATTTGCAAAGTATGCTGACTAAGTTGGAAAGCATGACGGTACAAATTGCTGCTTTTGGAATGGTTGGACGGGGTAAGTCTTCTTTACTCAATGCTATGGTTGGACAAGAGGTGTTTGAAACTGGTCCCCTGCATGGTGTAACTCGCGATGCACAAAGAGTTAATTGGACTATTAATGAAGAAGTGTTTGGTGATTCTCAACGGGCTTTACGAGTCACTCTTCCTAGTGTTAGCGGACAATCCCAGGTAGAGTTGATCGATACTCCCGGTTTGGATGAAGTTGATGGTGAAACTCGCACTGCATTAGCTGAACAAATTGCTAAACAGGCAGATTTAATTTTGTTTGTGGTTTCTGGGGATATGACTAAGCTCGAACACGAAGCTCTTTCTCAGTTACGAGATGCCCGTAAACCCATTTTATTGGTGTTTAATAAGGTAGATCAATATCCTCAAGCTGACAGAATTGCAATTTATGAGAAAATTCGGGATGAGCGTGTTAAGGAGTTGCTTTCACCTGCGGAAATTGTCACCGCTGCGGCTTCTCCTTTGGTGAGAACTTTAGTGCGTAATGCTGATGGTTCTAAGAATGTACAGCTACGTAAAGCCAAACCTCAAGTTGAAGAATTAAAACTGCGAATATTAGAGATTCTTCACCGCGATGGTAAAGATTTAGTTGCTCTTAATACTATGCTTTATGCTGATGATGTGAATGAGCAATTGTTAGAGCGTAAGTTGAAATTGCGCGAAACTGCTGCCAATCAGTTGATTTGGAAGTCAGTAATTACTAAAGCTTTGGCTGTTGCTCTTAATCCGGTGACTGTATTAGATATTGTCAGTGCTGCGGCGATCGATGTGTTTCTAATTCTAGGATTATCAAGACTTTACGGTATTCCGATGACGGAATCTGGAGCGCTAAAATTACTACAAAAAATTGCCTTGAGTATGGGCGGTATTAGTGCCAGTGAATTACTCGCAAATTTGGGATTGGGTTCGTTAAAAACTTTACTTGGTATTTCTGCACCAGCAACTGGCGGGGCAACTTTAGGTCCTTATGTATCAATTGCAATTACTCAAGCTGGTGTCGCTGGTGTTTCTTCTTACGGTATTGGACAAGTAACTAAAGCATATTTAGCTAATGGAGCTACTTGGGGCCCTGATGGCCCAAAAGCAGTAATCGGTAAAATTCTGGCAAATCTTGATGAGTCTTCCATTCTGAATCGGATCAAAGGTGAATTGCAAACTAAACTGAAAAAAAGTGTGAAGTATCAAGGATGAAGGTGAAAAATCTTCAGCTAGCTGGGGAACAGGAAACATTATCACAATCACAGAAGTCGGGTTTTTTACGATTACTCCCTTCCCGGCAGAAGATTACCGTTCGCGCAGCGTCTCCCCCAGGGAGAAATAAAAAAACCCTTCTAGACGCAGAGTACACAGAGAAAAGAGGTAAAGAGAAATAGGTAATTTTCCAGCGGGATAGGAGTAATATTCGTCACATCACAAAACACGAATAAAAACCCGACGAATTACACAGCAAAAATTAAGCTTTTACAGTTTACTTCCCCTTCGGCAGTACTCACGTTCGACTCTTTTGATTTCATCCTTCATACTTCAGACTAAATTTATCGATTATTTACTCTTAAAGGAGTTTAACCATTGTTGTACTTGCTGAGCGGCAATATCGCGAGAACCAAGTCCGAAAGAAAGGGCAATAGCGACTGCTAAAGCACCCAATAACAAACCGAAAGCTAAATTGACGATATCGGGAGCAACACCGATTTGTTGCAGTGCCATCGCCGAAACTAAGACGATTATGGCTATTCTGGCTACTTGCCCTAAAATTCTCGCTTGAGCGTTACCGGAACTGGTAATAATGCTGAATGCGAGATTTGCTAAGAATAAACCAACAGCAAATACTACTAATCCAGCTAAAATTCGTCCCAAGATAATTACAATTCCTGTCACCAATGCTGTGAGCGCTGGAATATTCAGGATATTAATCGCTGCCACCGCCGCAAATAACATAATGCCAATAAAGACAATAATGCCGACAACTTCTGATGGGGTGCGGGATGTTGGGGAAGGAATTTCTTCTCCTTCTGCTGTAACTGTTGTTCTTCTTGCGGGTGTAGGTAAACCCAAGACGGAGAAAATATTGTTGAAACCGATGCTGGTGAGGATGCTAGTAACCAATTCTGATACAAATCTTCCGAGGAAATAGGCAACAGTCAAAATTGCCGCAGCGGTAAAGATTAAAGGTATCGCATTGAGAACCTGTTGCAGCATGGCAATTGCCGGTACTGAAATAGCCTGAATTTGCAGGGTATTTAGCGCTGCTATCGCTACAGGAATCAAAATTAAAACGTAGACAATTGTACCTAAAATTGAAGATAAAGATTGTCCACCAGGGGAAGTTTGGGAAAGCCCAAACCGACTTCCTACATGATCAATTCCAGTTGTAGAAAGCAGATTAGTTACAATCCGACGAATGATATTAGCTGCAAACCAACCAACTACACCAATAATTATTGCACCTAAAATATTCGGCAGAATCCCTAAAATTTCCGAGACTAAGCCTTCTATCGGTACAAGTGCTAGTTGTAAGTCCAGAGTATTGAGTACTGGAATCAAGAACAGTAAGAAAATGAACCAGTAAAGAGCAGTACCAATTGTCTGGGAAATAGAAAGTTGATTTCTACTACCAGCAGTTGTATCTTGCTGTGTGTTCAATCGTTCGTCTACGTTTAAAGCATTGAGAGCATTTACTGTCAAGGTTTTGACGAGAGTCGCTACTACCCAAGCTACTCCCAACAGGATTCCCGCAGCCAGCAATCTAGGCAAGAATTGCCCAATTTGATTGAGAAAAGCATTCAGCGGCTCAGAAGCTACTCTTAGCTGTAAGGTATCTAAAACTGCAACTATGGTAATCAGCAGAATAGTCCAAAATACCAAGCCAGAAATAAATTTTTCGACTTGGATAGAGTCACTACCCGTCAATCCAGAAGCAATCCGGTTATCGATGTTGGTGCGATTGAGTAATCCTTGAACTATGGCTTTAGCTATATAAGCAACCAGCCAGCCCACAAACAAAATCAGAACTGCACCCAACAACCGAGGCAATAAGTCTACTACTTGTGCAAAAGCATTTTGAGTATAAGTTTGAAATCCAGCTGCACCATCTGGTGACAATGAAGGCGATTGTGCCAAAATTGTCCCTATTTTGATTGATAAATCTGCACCCACTACTTGGGTTATATCTGACCAAGTTGAAATCATGGTTTTCCAGTTTTAAAGTAAGCGTGTGATTGCGAAAAACACCTTAGATGATAAGGTAGTCGATTGCCTGAAACAATACCATACCCTGACAATTTCAGAAGTGTTTTGCAACCTAATTTACCAGTAAATCTGACAAATAATTTATATCAAGGTTATTTTTTACTTTTTTTATTTTTATTCATTTTTTCCCCAAAAAACTAATTCAAATGGTTAATAAATACGCATTGCTATGTGTATATGTATACATCTAATCAAATGTAAAATACTTTGTAGTATTGCTCAAAAGCTGATGTAATAACTGCTTTTTTACGTTAATCTAATTGCGGAGATTACATTCAAATTTTAAAAGTCCGATAAAATGCCTTATAAACAAGTTTTTGAACAATCGGTTGATATTAATGCTACGTCCGCAGTAGTAGAACAATGTATCACAGACCGTGTTTTAATGCATCGATGGTTAAATCCCGCTTTGTGCTGCGAACCTATAGGAGATTGGAGTACAGAAATAGGTAGTAAAAGTAAGTTTATTATTCAAATACCAGTAATCAAACCAACATTGCTCAGTACTGTTGTGGAGAGGGAACCAGGTCTGGTAATTTGGGGGTTTGATGGTTTTTTTAAAGGGTGCGATCGCTGGGAATGTCAACCCATAAACAAGGGAACTCGTTTGGTTAATCGCTTTGAATTTGAAATTCCTAACCCTTTAATTATTTGGGGTTTTAAAATCTTTGCCGAAAAATTTACCAAGGAAGATATGCAAGCACAATTGCGTCGTCTTAAGCTTGTTGCGGAGGGTGTTAAGAGTTAAGAGTTAAGAATTAGGAGTTTTGAGTTTTGAGTTTTGAGTTTTGAGTTTTGAGTTAAGAGTTAAGAATTAGGAGTTTTGAGTTTTGAGTTTTGAGTTAGTATTTACATCAGTGAACAGTAAACCGGGCGGTGTATGGTGTTCTATTTAAACTTTCCCAAATATAAACGTGACTGATAACTGATAACTGTTAAAAATCTTTGCCCATTTGTGCGAGCAAGCGTCTAATTGTGGAAGCGTCTTGAGCGTCGGGAACTTGCTGTAAATAGGCTTGTAAGTCAACTGAAGCTTGATTGAAGCGTCCAATTTGATAGGATAATAAACCGCGATCGCGTATTTCTAATACTGCACCGGGAAATAATAATAAAATTCTTTCTACACATGATAAAGCTTTTTCTAATTCCTGTTGTTTAATATAAATATATTTAAGATTAGTCAAGATTCTTGCTAAAAATTTCTTTTTAGTAACTGGTGCCAAAAATTCTGGTTTTAGGGTTACGTTTTGCTGATAAATTTGACTTAAGCGTTCCTGACAATCTTGGGAAAAAAGTACTTCGCCATTGTTAAAAGCATCGACAAAAATTTCAACTTCGGGAATATCTGGACGAATCAAAAAATGTCCCGGCATTCCTATACCTATCATGGGAAAATCAATACGACGGGCTACTTCTATATAAAGTAATGCTAGGGTAATCGGAATTCCAACCCGACGTTCAATAACATCATTTAAAAAACTATTTCGGGGGTCATAATAGTTTTGTTTGTTACCAGTAAAACCTAAGTCTTCATAGAGATATTTGTTAATGCATTGAATAATTTTTAAAGGATAATTTTCTAATGGCAAACGCTCTTGTAATTCCATTGCCATCGTCTCAATTGCATTAATGTATTCTTCTATATTAAGGTTTAAATATTCTTCCTGAGCAAGATACAAAGCAGCCTTTGTCAAGTCGATATATTCGTCAGGCTGTTGAATCTCATCACTAAAATATTGTCGCGCTAACGATAAATTCATAGGTCATTTTATTAATAAACTTCTCAGACTTATTCTTTAATGTGTATATGATAAAAAAATTTCTAAATGTACGCAAGTAGTATAATTTATCTTAAGGATAATATACGTTGATTATTTTGGATGAGACACTAGTAGTAAAAAAAAGCTTATTCCGTGTTTTCCATGATAAATTATCTGACATAAACCTCTATCAACCTGAATAGACAAAGATTTAGGAGCTTAGTAATGTGTAGCGCTTATTAAGTAGTTGATGGCAAAAATTTTTATTTATTTATTTATTTATTTATTTATTTATTTATATAGCAATCCGAATTGAGATGTGAGAAAATACTTAGATTCAAATTTGGGAATAGAAGTCAAATTTGACTCATACCTGCCGACTGTAAGTCGCAGCTACACAAACATAACCCTCCGTGGCAGCGGGTTATTTAATTAAGTCCACGCAGGTGGACTTCGTTTCTGTAGTAGCGGTTTAAACCGCCAGATTATATATAAATTTCTTACAAATCATTTAGGATTGCTATAGTAAGGCTTCAGCGCTGAAGCGCTACTACTAACAAATATAAGTATTTTAGATTTATGTTTAATTAAGTATTTACTACTTTCCCCTATTCTCAATCCTGTTTTTTAACTGATATCTTGCACCATAAGCATAATCAACTACATAATAAAAAATCTAAATAAAAATAGTAATAATATAAAAATGCAAGATTCTAGTCCATTTTAATGGACTTCTGCTATCAGACTGGGACTTGCAGTCCCAGGCGGGTAAGAACCACAGGAAAACAATTAGTAATTATTTTAACGATAGGTTTCTATGCTGCAAGATGTAAGTTAGACCATTTAGTTAGCATCAACTTGTACCCATAAGCGAAAAAAATCATGTCAAGATTTAATCTGTTTAATACAAATGCTTTCACAAACTACTCTCAAGAAGAGAGTTCAATCATCAGCAAACTCCCTGGTTATAATAGCTGGCGACGATTATTTTGGGCTACTCGTACCCGGATACTTTTTTGGTACATAGTAATTATTACGTTTATTTTTTTAGTTTCTATTCCGGCATTTCGTGGTCTATTATACTCTAATGTTGATAAACGAGTTCGTCGAGAGTTGGTAGAAAAGATGGAAACATTTGACCAACTAATTGCAAATGGAGAAGATACGGAATTGGATGAAGCAGAATTAGATGAACTAGAGGATTCTGGTTTTGTAAAAGAGCAGGATGAGCGTCTTACAACTCCAAAATCGCAAAAAGAACTCAAAGATTTTTTCAATGCATTTTTAGCTAAACAACTTCCGGAAGATGATACTTTTTTGGTTACCTTTGTAGATGGAAAGTTTTTTAAATCATGTCTTGGATAGCTTCTGGAAAAGTGCTAGCTCCAATACGTACTTTTAGTACAACTGCTCGTTCTATTAGCGAATCTGACTTAAATAAACGCATTCCCGTTCGAGGTAAAGATGAACTAGCAGAAGTAGCAATCACTTTCAACGAAATGATGGATAGATTGCAAACAACTTTTACTACTCAGCGCAATTTTATTAATGATGCGGGACACGAATTAAGAACCCCGATTACGATTATTCGGGGACATCTAGAATTAATGGGTGAAGATGATCCAGAAGAAATCAATGAAACCGTAACTTTGGTGCTTGATGAATTAGATTGAATGAGTCGATTTGTAGAAGATTTAATTCTACTATCAAAAGCGGAACGCCCAGATTTTTTACAATTAGAAACTGTTGATATTAATACTTTAACTCAAGAGTTGTTTGCTAAAGCTCAAGCTCTAGGGGAACGTAATTGGAGTCTCGATAAAATTGCTCAAGGAAAAATTGTTGTAGATCGTCAGCGAATTACTCAAGCGATAATGAATCTGGCACAAAATGCGACTCAGTATACAATCAGTAGTGATACAATTGCAATTGGTTCTTCTATAAAGAAAGATCAAATTAAATTCTGGGTACGAGATACAGGAGAGGGAATTAAGGAAACTGATCAAAAACGAATTTTTGAACGCTTTGCTCGTGCTGCTCATAGTCGTCGTCGTTCCGAAGGTGCTGGGTTAGGATTATCTATTGTGAAGGCGATTGTAGAGGCGCATCATGGAACAGTTATATTACAAAGCCAACCAGAAAAAGGTGCTTATTTTTGTTTAGTATTACCAATTAATAATTAGTAAATGATTAACAATTTATTTTATCTGCTCAGAGGTATTTTATAAATTCATTTTTGCCGTAATAATGGGAGCATCCCAGTGAAGGCAAAAATAAAATTTGTAGTGGGAGCCGAAAAGTTCCCTAATTTACATAATTGGGATGTTCCCGTAATAATCTTTTAGAATGTTAAATTTAAAATCTGAATTATGAGTCAAATTCTAATTGCTGAAGATGAGTTTCGGATTGCTTCTTTTATTGCCAAAGGGTTGCGTGCCAATGGGTTTATTCCTACCATTGCATCGGATGCAAAAGAAACTTTAAATTTGGCTGTTGGGAATAATTTCGATTTACTAATTCTTGATTTAGGACTTCCAGGGCACGATGGTTTGGATGTTTTGGAAACAATAAGGGGACAAGGGGAAAATTTAGCCATCATTATATTAACCGCTCGCGATGATATTAATGATAAAGTTGCGGGTTTGGAAGGTGGTGCCGATGATTATATGACCAAACCGTTCCGATTTGAAGAATTACTCGCACGAATACGGCTAAGGTTGCGAAATACTCAAATATCATCAACTAAGCAAGAAAATATTCTCCAGACAGGTAATGTTGTACTCGATTTACGGACTCGAAAAGTGCGAGTGAATGGCAATATTATTGATTTACCAGCCCGTGAATTTACTTTAGCAGAAACTCTTTTTAGCCATCCTGGACAAGTTATGAGTAGAGAGCAACTTTTGGATCGAGTTTGGGGATACGATTATGACCCAGGTTCAAATATTGTAGATGTTTACATCGGTTATTTAAGAAAAAAGTTCGGTAGTGAGTTGATTGAAACCGTTCGAGGTGTGGGTTATCGTTTGCGAAATTAATATTAAATCATCACAATTCGAGTTTTTGGCAACTTTATCTCACCAGATAGTTATTCTTAGAAGTCGGGTTTTTACCTAACTTATCCGGGCTAACAGACAGTGGTTCTAAAAACCCGACTTCTTCACCCACACCGATTTTTAGCAATTTTATTTGTATTGCACCCAATTGAAAACCGCTAGATTTAAAAATCAAACAGGATTTTTATATTTTTTCATGAAATTTTAAATAGATATTAATTAGATTTTAAATATACCTTAACTTCTTTTATTTTAAAAGTATTTATTATTATTGCCTTTTTTATAAATTGGTATTAATATCGTAATAGCAGGCTAATTATCACCTGCTATTATGACTAAATTTTATCTATGAAATCTAATTACCATTCAAAATAATATTCATTGACGAGAGAATTTATCTACTCGTAATGCAATCAATGCCCGGTATTTGTTCGGATAAGTAACAAATTATTTTGTAGTAATTAGAAATTAAATAGCTAGGGATTCTTACTTTGATTCTAGAGTCGCTTTACTATTGTTTCAAGGTAGACAGTTAGTAAAAACTAATAGAGTTTAAGCGAGAAGTAAGATTAATTAATTTCACCTGCTCAGCCTTATTCGGTAAGGTAACACTGCCGTATAAGCGAAGGGAGAATATTAATTTTAGGGCAGCTATTAATAATTTACAAAATAAAATCATCCCATAAACGGCTTAAAAATAAAGCTTCATATTGGGATAAATGGTTATGTTTGCAGAGTCAAAGCATCTAAACAAAATTAATTATATTTTTGAGAGAAATATCAAGTGGAAAGCAGAAAATTATTTGTTCTACCGCATAAGTTATTAATTGCTTTACTTCTTTTTACTAGTACTTTATGCTTGAGTTTTATAGTACCTACAAATTTGAATATATCTCAAATTATCGGTATAAATAAACCCAAAATCAAAATAGTCAATTCCAAAGCAGACAATCAACAGCGAGTTGCAGAATTTCAAATTGCAATGGAAGCAAGTTTGAACGAACAGTTAAAGCAAAAAAACTTACTTTCTGTTTCACCAACAAGCTTTAATGGTAAAATAATTTATGAAATCAAACCAATTGGAAATAAAAAAGTTATTGCTTTAACTTTTGATGATGGACCATGGAAAAATAGTACTAGACAAACATTAGATATATTGAAAAAAAATAATATTAAAGCAACATTTTTTGTAGTTGGACAAGCACTTAAAAATAATCCTGAATTAGGAAAGCAAGTGATTACCGAAGGTCATGCTATCGGTAATCATACTTGGCATCACTGGTATCATTTTATGAATTCCCAAGTTGCTGCTTTTGAAATTGATCAAACCACAGACTTAATTTATCAAGTTACAGGGGTAAAAACAAATTTATTCCGTCCACCAGGAGGACATTTAAGCAATGGTTTGGTTGCTCACGCTAGAAATCAAAAATATGCTACTTTGATGTGGTCTGCTGATTCTCGCGACTTTCAGCAACCTGCACCAGCTACACTGGTAAATAATGTCTTAAAAAATGCACGTCCTGGTGGTATTATATTACTACACGATGGTGGTGGCGATCGCGCTCGTACCATCCAAGCTTTACCTCAGATAATTGCCAAACTCAAGCAGCAAGGTTATAGCTTTGTAACTATTCCTGAGCTTCTGGAAATGGAAGCAAAGAAGTAAATTATAATTCTTAGTGAATGATTAAAGCCATATTTTCAAATTTAAACGATAATTAGAGAAAATATGGCTATTTTTAGGATTCTTTTATCTAGAAATTTTAAATAAAATGTTAAACAAAACTTTAAATATTTGATTCTATAAAGAACCCTCCTACAGAGGATATCATTTTTATAACTTATGAATAATAATAAGATTAAGTAAGTGGGTCAAATTAAATATAAAACCTCACCCTCAATCCCTCTCCTTACTAAGGAGAGGGAAGCCGCAGGCAGGGTGAGGTTTTATCTTATATTTAATTACGCCTACCTACTTACTATATAGATGATAATTTTCTCATAATAACTTAATGATTTTTTCATTTTTACAACGTTATTATTATGATTAAGATTAACAAATAGGTGATTTTTTGAGATAAAAGCTCAAGCTGTTGTTAAATATCAATCATTGAGATAAATTGAAGTATAACAATATTTTACAGAATTTGATTGTCTTAAATATTCTTATTTGTATATGACTATAATTAATCTTTAGTGATAAATATTATTTTCTATTTTCTAAAGTATCAGGAATATTAAATGACCGAAATATTAATCGTTGAAGATGAAAATCGTCTTGCAGCCTTTTTACAAAAAGGATTGCGAAAAAATGGTTATACGAAAGTTATCGCTGAAGACGGTGAACAAGCAATTTCAATTGCATTAAACAAAGAATTTGATTTAATGGTATTAGATATAGGATTACCATTTAAAGATGGTTTTACGGTTTTACAAGAATTACGAACCCAAGGGAGAAAATTACCAGTTATTGTAATAACTGCTCGTAGTGATGATGAAGATAAAACAAAAGCTTTTGCTTCTGGTGCGAGTGATTATATGAAAAAACCCTTTAGATTTCAAGACTTACTTGCCAGTGTAAAACAACATTTAATATTAGTTAAAAGCTAAAAGTTGTCCGTAAGGTACCAAGATAAATAGTATCGTTATCACTATTATGTTCTGGATTAGTAATAATCACCATACCAGGAGTAATAGTTATATTGTCATTTATTTGGAAACGATAAAAGGCTTCTAAATGTAGAGAAGTATCTTTATCGGTATATTCTTCCTGATTTAATTGATATTGATTATTTATAAGTTTAGGTGGTTGCCCAATAATAATTCCACCTAGATTACCTTTCTTACCTAAATCTGGAAATGTTAAAGTAAAAGCCCAGTTAAAGATACTTGCAGTTGGTTTATTTGGTAAATCGTTTGCTTGAGCATGAGTATAACCAACCCAGCTTCCGAGGGAAACTTTTTTATTCAGAGCAACTGAACCTTGTAAACCGAAAGAATCGGCATTTATAGATTCACTATTATCATCAAACGGGTCATTAGCGCCATCGCTGCCAGTATTAGTATTAATATTATTGTAAGAATGAATATAATTTAGACCAAGTAGAAACGTTTTATTGGGTTTAAAAGTTAGTTGTGCGATCGCAGCATAATCTGATTTATTAAAACCAGTTTCAGGTTCATCAGCATCATCAGCAACGTATCCCAAACCAAGTTCTAAACTATCGCTTATTTCATATTCTACACCGATTCCAGCACCTCCTCCTTGACGGTAGATAGGATTGCGCTGTGCAAAACGAGAAACTGCACCATCGTCATTAGCATCTAAATAAGGATTAATAGTATTAGCAAAATCGTCGATTTCTAAACCTTTTGCACCAATATGAACTCTGGTTTTTTTTCCCATAGGAAAGCGATAGGTTAAATCACCTAATTTAAATTTGTTTTTATCGTCACCTTCAGCACTCAAACGTGCCATATTAGTTCCCGTGGCTGAATCAAGTGGTTGAATATTGCTAGTTTTTAAAGAAGTTTTGAGTCTATCTTTATCAGTAAAAGTAGTATTTAACTGTAATTTAGTCCGACTACTAAAAGTTATATTACTATCGGTTTTTTCATCATCATCAGCCTTATTTCCTTCTCCTACACCAGTAAGAGCAAATATAATTTCTCCACGAAGTTTACTTGTTGTAGAGAATTGGGGAAAGCTTTGTGTCTCTAATATCTCTATTCTTTGATTAATACCATGTAACTCAAAAGCAAATTCATTTTGTAATTTACTTAAATATTCTAATTCTTGCTGACTAATTGAGTTAGTCTTTTTAATATTTGTATTTGTAGTTTGCGAATTATTAATATATTGAATAACTTCATTTAATATAAGAGCAAATTCATAACGTGTGATTACATCCTGACGCTGTAAATTTGCTAAAGGATATTTTGTATCAATGTTATAACGTTGAATAAAATTTTGTAAAACTTGAAAATTCCATTCTTCAGATTCAACCTCAGATAATTCAGAAACGCTGGGAACTTCTGTCATATCTTCCTGTATATTTTGTATTTCTTGAGCTTGTACTTCTGATGATAAAACTAAAGAAGCTACAAAAGCTTGTGAACTAAATGCAAAAACCTTTCTGAACAAATATGACATTCTATGTTTTAAAATAAATGGAGTTTTCCTTTTTTCATGATGTGATACACCTTAAATTGTAGATAAAATATCAATTAATTTTTTTTAGTATTTAAAAATTAGAGATAATTTAGTTATATAAATTATCCCTCAAAGAATATAATAAATTTATTCGTTAATTTGAAAAACGGTCTGAATTTCAGATTGATAAAAATCTTTGTACCAGCGCACAAAATGTTCAATTCCTTGTTCAATATTAGTAGTAGGTTTAAACCCGACATCACGCATTAACTCATCAACATCTGCATAAGTACGGGGAACATCTCCTGGTTGCATCGGTAAAAAATTCTTGATAGCTTCTTTACCCATGGCTTTTTCAATTACTTCAATAAAGGTTAATAACTCTACAGGTTGATTGTTCCCAATATTATAAATTTTATAGCGAGCATTATTATTCTCATTAGTAAGTTGTGGTTTTGGAGGCTGATGCATTACTCTGACAACACCTTCAATCACATCATCAATATAAGTAAAATCTCGCTGCATTTTACCATAATTAAATATATTAATTGGTTGATTTTCTGCAATTGCTTTGACAAATTTGAAATAAGCCATGTCAGGTCTACCCCAAGCACCGTATACTGTAAAAAAGCGCAATCCTGTAATCGCTAAACTGTACAAATGGCTATAGGAATGTGCCATTAATTCATTAGCTTTTTTAGTAGCTGCATACAGAGAAACGGGATTATCTACATTATCTGTTACAGAAAAGGGAATTTTGGTATTTGTACCATAAACCGAACTTGATGAAGCGAAAACAAGATGTTGGGGTTGGGTATGACGACAAGCTTCGAGAAGATTGGCAAAACCGACTAAATTACTATCAACATAAGCAAAGGGATTTTCTAATGAATAACGTACCCCTGCTTGAGCTGCGAGATTAACTACACAATCAAAATTTTCTTGTTGAAATAGTTGTAATATCCCTTGACGATTGTTTAAATCTAACAGTTGAAATTGAAAATTAGTATTTGGTGTTAATTGTGCCAAACGTGCTTTTTTTAAATTAACATCATAATAATCATTAAGGTTATCAATACCATAAATTTGTTCGCCATCTAAAAGTAATCTTTCTGCTAAATGATATCCAATAAAACCAGCGACTCCAGTGATTAAAATTTTCATGATGATTGTCCTTTTGAATGATTGTTTGGTTAAATTGGATAGAGATACTAGTTATAATCTTTTATTTACAATTAGAATGCTGCATTGATATTCATCGCTTGCAATACTGGTTTATTCTGGGATGTCGGATAAAATAAAACAGTTATTTCTCCGGGATTGATGTTGAGTGATGTCGTTGATTTTAATCCCAAAATCTGACTTAATGTATGAGAAATAGTATTTGTATCTGCTACGATTAAACTAGTATTCAGGGCATTATAATCGAGGGAGCTTTTGGATATTTGTTGATGCCAAGTATCGAGAAAATCTTGTCGAGATACTTGTAAGTGTACTGGAGTATTTGAATGAGATTCAATAATTGATTCTACAATTGATTCAGCGTCATGAATATGATTACTAAGACAGAAATTCAACTCAACATTTTTAAGAAATTGAGTGATTTTGTCGGTGTAATCATTTGTTTGAGTATTGTGTGAATTCACAGGCAATAATAATAATCTCAACCCATGTTTACCATTTTTTAACTTTGGTAAAACCTCACCTAAATGCTGGGTTAAATTAATAGCTGTAATTTTAGCGTTTGACGAAGCTGTATTTTCAAAATCAAGAATACTAATTCCGCTATTTGATTGTTGAATAGCGTGATAATGATGAGCTTGAATTTGAGTTGCAGTACTAAGTAAAGCCCGAATTGTACCACCATGACTTACTACTAAAACTGTTTTCCCTTGATGTCGCGGTAATATTTCTTGCCAGAATTGACGTGCTTGTTCATAAAGTTGTAAAACAGGCTTGGTTTTAGTTTTCACTAAAGTTTGACCATTAGATTCAAGAGTTTCGATAGTAAATTCGTGGGGGTTTTCCTCCCAATTTTGATATTCTTGTTTCAAATATTGACGAACATATTTATACTCTAATCCTTGCCATCCGGGTAAATCAACTTCTTTCAGATTTGAATTTAGATGTAATTGTGCAGAAGAATTAGTAACCCTCAAAATTTCTTTTGCAGTTTCCTGAGTTCGTTTTAATGGACTAGCATAAATAGCATCAAAATTAATTTGACTTAATGCTATTCCCGTTTGAAAAGCTTGGTGTTTTCCTTGTTCTGTAAGTACAGATTCATCACAACAACCTTGATAACGTTGTTGGTCATTGTATGTACTTCGTCCATGACGTACAATTATTACACGAGTTTGGTTATACATAAAGGTCAAAGGTTTAAGGTCAAAGGTCAAAGGTCAAAGGTCAAAATTATTAACTCCTAACTCAAAACTCCTAACTCCGTATTGCCATTACCAACAGCAGATTGTAAAGCATACATTGCAGCATACCTTCCATTTAAACGTATTAGTTGATTATGAGTTCCTTGCTCTAAAATTTGTCCACCTTCAATGTAGAAAATTACATCTACATCTTGAATCGCTTTGAGATTATGAGAAATCGTAATAGTTGTTTTTTCTTGAGTTAATCTATCCAAAGCTTCATTAACTAAATATTCGCTTTCTTGATCTAAACCAGTAGTCGGTTCATCTAAAATTACTATAGGTGCATTACGTACCGCAGCACGAGCAATCGCAATTCTTTGTCTTTGTCCACCGGAAAGTGTACATCCCCTTTCTCCCAGTACGGTATCATAACCTTCAGGTAATTCCATGATAAAGTTGTGGGCATTTGCTAAACGCGCAGCTCGTTCGATATCTCGATCAGTGGCTGCTAAATCACCGTATGTAATGTTTTCTCTAATACTTGCGGCGAATAAAACGCTATCTTGTAAAACCACACTAACCTGGCGGCGATAGGATTGTAATTTATATTCTCTTAAACTATGACTATCTACGTATATTTCGCCAGTTGTGGTGTCGTAAAGACGGAGTAATAAATTTGTCAAAGTTGACTTGCCACCGCCGGAAGCACCTACCAAAGCGACACGTTGACCTGGTAAAACTTTAAAATTGATGTTTTTGAGGATAGGACTTTCTGGTTCGTAGCCAAAACTCACATTATGAAATTCTATACATCCTCTCAATGGTGGTGTCTCAATTGCAAAACGGGTATCCTGGATAGCGGGAACTCTGTCCAAAATATCTAATATACGTTCTCCCGAAGCAGTGGCTTTGGTAATTTGTCCCACATATTTTGCTAAAACACGCATTGGTTTAAAAGCGATGCGGAAGTAATTAACGAATATCAGTAAATCTCCGGGGGTAATATCCTTTGCTAAGACTAAATATACACCCCGCCATAAGACTAAAGCGGTAGCGAAACCGACTAAAAGTTCTACCAATCTTTCCAAACCAGCAGAGAGTTTGCGGATTTTGACGGTAGCTTGTAAACTTCTGCGGTTTTCGTCAGCGAAGGATTCTTCGAGCATTTCTTCTAAAGAAAGTGCTTGTACCACCTTAATGGCGCTGAGAGATTCCGCAGCCGCAGCAGCCAGATTCCCTTCACGTTTGCGATGAGATTTGACTACACCCCGAATACGTTGGGTGAAAATGTAAGTAGAGTAAATAAATAAAGGAAATAAAATAACCGCTATTACCGCTAATTCCCAGTGCAACCAAAACATAATCGCAATCATACCGATGATTGTCAGGGAATTAGCAAGTAAAGGAAGTAGAGCCATTACCGTAACTTCCCGGATTTTGTCGATATCAGAAGTTATACGGGTAATCAAGTCGCCAGTTTTGGCTTTGTTGTGAAAAGAAAGGGAAAGGCTTTGAATATGGATGTAAAGTTCGGTGCGAACTTCTGTTAATACGTTACTAGCAGCAAGTGCCATTCCATACACACTAAAGTAAGCTGCACAAGCACGTAAACCGACAATGGCAATTAAGGCAAGACAAAAAATTGTTACTAAAGTAACGGGTGTAAATCCTGATAGTAAAGGTAGTTCTGATATTTTGGCTTTAAAATCTGGAACTAGGATATAATCAAAAATTAATTTTAAAGGCCAAGGTTCAAGTAAGTGTAACCCAATTTCAGCCATTAGTCCTAAAAAGGACATAATTAATAAGTTTTTTTCTTTTTTAATTTGAGGTGCAAATCGTCGTAAAATCTGACCTATTCCAGGTAAAGCTGTTTTGATATTCTGGGGTTTTTTGGGTTTACTTTTTCGAGAATCTTGGCTAACCATTTTTTATTTGTTTTCCTTGTTTATTTGTCAGTTTAAAGATTCAAAAACCGGAAGATTTGCCCCTGATTTTAGTTAAGAATATTAATTTTAATTACTGCTTTTTTGGTGAGAGATTGCTGATTAAAAAAACCGCAGAGACGCTGAGAACGCTGAGATAAGAAAAGAAGAGAGATAGATTATTTTTAGTTACAATGACCTCGCATTAGTCTATATTTAGCTCAGTCATTGTAATGGGAATTTATTTTGTTAATGAGTAACTAATTCTTTTGATTTTTAGGTGCTTATTGTTTGTGATAGTTGCTGTTTTTGAGGAAGATTTTTTTCGTAATTAGCTGTAATCATTTGATTGATTTTATGTTCAATATCAATTGCCCATTTTTGCAACCACTGAGGATTCCAACCGAAAGTTAAGAAACGTAGAAAGGGTTTTAAAAAACCTTGATGACGACGATAACCCATGCGACTATAACGTTTCTTAAAGTATTTATCTTTGGTAGGTAAGTTCCATTTTTCAGCAAAATATTCTAAACTTGCAACTTCCCAAGCATCACTCCAACGCAACATAAAGTATGATAATTCTGGGATTTCCCACTTCAAATCTGGTACATAAGTAACAACAGAAGTCGGTTCACAATAAATATTTCCACCCTGATTATTCACAGTCATGCAAAAATCAATATGTTCGCGGGTGCTGAGAAAACCTTCGTCTAACAACCCTATTTTATCAAATATTTGGGTGCGAACTAACATACAGTGAAATTCAGCAAATTCACATTTTTTACGATGTAATTCTTCTTTTACATCTGCAACATTACGATTGACAAAGTAATGAATTTCATGTACTTTACGTTTGAGTTTGCCATTTTTATTTGGTTGTTCGATGATACGAGCTTCACCACCAGCTAAATGAATCTTCTCACCAATATTTTTACCAATGCAAGTTAGGGGACAAACTACAGTAGCTTCAGTTTCTTCGGCACATTTTAACAAAGAATTTAACCAACCCTGACTAACCAAGACATCATTATCAACAAATAATAAGTATTCGGTGTCAACATGAGGAATTGCTAAATTACGGGCTTGATTGGGTGCTAAATAATGTTCTGTGCGTATTAATTTAAATCCTTTCTCTTGGGATTTTTCTTGCAAATACTGTTTAATTTCACGAGGAGAATTACCATCTACATAAATCAGTTCAAAAGGAATTGTAGTATGTTCGTAAATACTTTCTAAAGATTCACGAGTAAAACTAAAACGTTCGCGAGGAGATACAACGATTGTGATTTGTGGTTTCATTTTTTATGACTCCAAATTATTAACTTTAATTGGGATTTCATCACCCGTGTAGACGGGTTTTGCTTGTGTAGCTGCGGTTTGAACCGCCAAATATTGACAAATCTCAAAAAGTTAAATCAAACAACTTTCAAAAGAGGAATTACCACGTTATCAGAACTATCTAATAATCCTTGATAAATACTCAACCAATTATTTAATTCAACTTCTGGTGCAAGCTCTGTTTCGACTTTAATTTTTGCTGCTGCACCCATTTGTTTTCGTAATTCGGGTTTATCTGCTAAATATTTTAATGCTGCGGCTAATTCTGCTGCATTCGCGGGATTAACTAATAATCCACTTACACCATCTTCAATAATTTCCCCAATCGCATCAGCATTACTACCAACAATTGCACAACCTGCTGACATCGCTTCTAATAATGCATTTGGACACCCATCAGTCAGGGAAGGTATAGCGAAAATATCCAAATAAGGTAAATAAGCTAAAGTATCTTGACGAGTATTCATCCCAGTTATTTGCAAGCGAGAACCCAAATCAGTATTTTTGAGTTCTTGTTGCCAATAACCCTTTTCTTTGGCGATAAAATCACCAATTAGTAATAGAGTAAAGTTGATTTCTTTACTTAACTTACTACAAGCATCCAAAAGATATTCTATACCTTTTTTACCCCGAAATCTGCCTGTTGTGCCAATTACTAAATCTGGTAACTTATTATTGAAAAATTCTGGTTTTGGTAATTCTTCAAAGTTAATTGGTGTAATAGAATTCCAAAAAGCACAAGATTTTATTTTACTACTAGGAGAAATTAAATTCGCTCTGTTACGCAAAGTACGACTTACATAAGTAGTCCAATCAGAATTATCTAAAACCCATGAAACAGGACCATGATTTTTTGGGCTAAAAATATGTTTGTGCAAGTCAGCACCCCGCACACTATTAATAACTGGTACATCATTTTCCTTAGCCAAAATTGTAGTCACATAACCTGTTTCAATTAAGAAAAAAGCATGGAACAGATTGTATTGATATTTCTGATGCAACAGTTTAAGTTGAAAATAAATATCACTTAAATAACCACTTAATTCTGTGATATCCGAACTAATTGATGACTGAATACGATGTACAAAAATGTTATCTTGTACAGTTGTTTGATAACCTGCACGTCTGTAAGTTTCATCAGTAACACTTCTATGACTGGAACGAAAAACAGCAATATGGACTTCATAACCGCTGTTGGTGAGCATTTTAGCAATCCGATGTACCGATTCACCAACACCACCAATATCAGGTGGATACTCGATTGTTGTAATGCAAATTTTAGTTTTGTTCATGATTTGTGGGAATTTGTGGGATTAATTAATGTAGTTGATGGAATTGATTTAATTAATAGAATTAAGCAACTTTCTGCTTAAAAACTAGATTTTTTATTAGTGCTGCGGTATTCTCTACACCATTAGCATCAAACTTGATTGTGTTCGGTTCTGTTGCTAAATAATCAATCACTTTTTTTGCAAAAATTTCCGGTTGTAAATCGGACTCATCAAGCATTTTTACAATGCCTAAATCATCCAATTTACTAGCTCTAATTCTTTGTTCTTGGTCATCATTACCTTTAAATGCTAAAATCATTGCTCTCACACCTGTAGTCATCACATTCAAAGTAGTGTTATAGCCTGACATACTTATTGAAAGGTCAGCTTTTTGCATATAACTTAATAAGTTACGAGTGTAGCGATTCACCCTAATATTATTCTTATTTTCAGTCAAACTTTGCCATTTTTGTATTTTTTCTTCCGGTGCAAATGGACCAGTAAAAATTTGAATTTGATGTGGTATTTGTTCTTCAAAAATATTGGCACTTGCAATTATACAATCAATTAATTTATGACCAAATCTTCCACCACCAATACTAACTAAAATTAATGGTTTTTCTGAATCAATTATATCTTTATCTTCCTTAGTTAATTCCGGATTTGCTTGAGGTTTTTGAACAACATAACCAGTATATTTAGTTTCGCACTGAATATCATTTATCCGCTGAAAACTTTCATCTAAAGGTACAAAGTTTTGGTCTCCATGAATCAATAACATATCAAAATATTGATTCATTAATCGGCAAACTTTACTTTCGTATTTTTCTTGATTTGTTTTTGTAACAACAATATCGCGTAAACTAGAAACGATTTTAACTGGCTTCTCACTAGCACGCAATTTTTCTAACAAAGGAATTAATTCAAAAGAAAACTTTCCTCTTCCAAATGGAAACAATTCAATCATCAATACATCTGGTTGAAATTCATCAGCAATTTCTAAAAGTTTATTTTTTCTAAATTCTTGAACTTCAGCCAAAGATAAAGAACTATCAACAACTTGTAACTGTTTAAATTCCGCATCAGTTTTAATCGCTGGTAAATTTACTACCTCAATTTCTGATGGAAATTCAAATTCTTTAATTACTTGTCCACCGTTAATAAAACAAATTTGAAAATGTTGCATCAAACCGCGAACAATTTCCGTACTGCGGACTAAATGTCCCATACCTAATATGTGCTGACAATAAAACAAGAGTTTCTTCATCTGAATTAATTTCTTTAAATAAATACAAAGCTTAAATCAGTTAATAATTAACAGTGAACAGTTAAAATAAAAGATAAAATTACATCCAATTAGCCAGTAATTGATGAGATTGGCTTGAATTGAGAACAAAGAAATTCCGGATGAGTCTCAGTAATTTTATCTACTAACAAATTTCTAATTTGACGAGCAATTCTAGGTAAACCTTCTAAATCAATATGCTTGGGTTTTTCGGGATTATCCAATACTTTAAATAACTGTGTCATCAAAGTTGTTGGTGTAAGTAATTCAGGATTTACGCTTTTTAATAAACCTAAATAATTCATTCTTTCCGAGCGGATTAATTGTTCTTGAGAAGGATTAATTCGAGGTACAATTATCCCCGGTTTTGCTGCTGAAAGAAGCTCACAAATAGTGTTGTAACCTCCCATTGATACCACTACATCCGCTGCTGAAACATAACTCATCAAATCATCGGTAAACTCTCTCATTTTTACTTGAGGATATTTAGCTGCAAATTTATATAGTTCTTCTTTTTGTGCTTTGGGCATTTCTGGACCACAAAATATTAAACTTTGGATACAATCCTGATGATTTTTTAATAACTCTTGTCCTTGAAGATATGTATTAACTAATTGATAACCATCTTCTCCACCACCGGGAGTAACTAATACTAATTTTTCTTTAGGTTTTAACTGTAATTCTTGACGAATAATTTTACTTGTTTTACATCCATGAGGACGACGGATATAACCGCAAAAACGCACTTTCTTAGATACTGTTTCTGGAAGCTTATATTCTTGAGTAAAATTAAAGACTTCTTGCAACCCTACCACTAACAGAAGTTGGTAAAATTTATCAATCGTTTGATAATATTGATTTTTTTCCCACTCATTAACAGTTTTTTCTGGTGCATCTAAAATATCTCTTAGCAGTAGAACCAGTTTAGTTTTTGGTAACTGTTTATGTAAATAATTAACAGTCTTCTTTAATTCATTTTTGATTCCTAATGGTTTTTTATCTACTAAAAACACATCTGGTTTAAAATTTACTGCTGCGGATAAAATTAATTGTGACCGTAATTTTACAGTTTCATCTATATCCATTCCCAAGAATTTTACTGCAACTTCACCCGTATTTCCCCGATTCAAGCAAGGCAATTTAATATAATCTAATCGTTTTGGTAAACGAAATCCTTGAAGCATCGGAGACCCAGACAGTAATAAAATTGATAGTTGCGGAATTTCATTGACCAAGTGTTCGCAAATTGCTAACATTCGCCGAATGTTCCCCAAACCAAATGCATCGTGAGAATATACCATTAATCTCATAATTTTTATTCCTAAAATTTACTTTTAATTAGGTACTTAACCGTGTTCAACAAGTACTAATAATTAACGTGATATATCCCATTTACAATACACAAACATTTATTAATTACAGTATTTTTTCTGTAGTATCTCCGCGTTTTATTTGCTATATGTATATAATCAACCTTACTGATGAAGTATCTGTGAAATTTACATGAGAAAGTTCTCACAAAATTAATATTTAATCATCCAAAATCATCCAATTTCTGTGAAAATACTCACAAGTTATAATCAATGCAAGCGTGCTGATATTCAGTAACTTGAAAATATCCGAATTAAAGTTAGCTACGATACAAAAAAATATTATCTGACAAAATAATTATTAAGAGTTTAAGTTTACGGAATTCTATTTTAGGAAGTGAATTAAACAGTAAGTGAAATGGCATGGCGTATGCTCTCTTTGCAATATAGTAAAGAGGGCTATTTTCTTTAGGAGTTAGTTGACAGTTGACAGTTGACAGTTGACAGTTGGGAGTGAGGAGTGAGGAGTTGGGAGTGAGGAGTTAGGAGTTAGGAGTTGACAGTTGACAGTTGGGAGTGAGGAGTGAGGAGTTGGGAGTGAGGAGTTGGGAGTTTTAGCGAGCGGGTGTCCGCTAGGATATATAGTGAGCAGGAACTGATAACTGATAACTGATAACTGATAACTGATAACTTAATCGTGTCGTTCGGTGCTAATCTTGAAGATGACATGAGTTAATCTTAAAGTCTCTACGTCTGTAAAGAGTAAAAATATAGCTTCGTAATTTAGGCTCAGCATGGTCACCACCGCAGAAAAAACAAAAACTGGTTACATTACTCAAGTTATCGGTCCAGTTGTAGACGTAAAATTTCCTAACGGAAAAATGCCCGCAATCTACAACGCTTTGAACATTAAAGGCACTAATGAAGCAGGACAAGAAATATCTCTTACCTGTGAAGTACAGCAGTTGCTAGGCGACAATCAGGTGCGGGCTGTTTCCATGACTTCTACCGATGGTTTGGTACGGGGAATGGAAGCAACAGATACTGGCGCTCCTATCAGTGTACCTGTAGGAAAAGCTACATTAGGTAGAATTTTTAACGTCCTCGGTGAAACTGTAGATAACAGAGGTCCCGTTGGTACTGATGAACGTTCTCCGATTCACCGTGATGCTCCCAAACTGACCGAACTGGAAACCAAACCTTCCGTGTTTGAAACCGGAATCAAGGTTGTTGACTTGCTAACTCCCTACCGACGTGGTGGCAAAATCGGTCTGTTCGGCGGTGCAGGTGTTGGTAAAACCGTTATTATGATGGAGTTGATCAACAACATCGCGACCGAACACGGTGGTGTGTCGGTATTTGGTGGAGTAGGGGAACGTACCCGCGAAGGCAATGACCTCTACAACGAAATGATTGAATCCAAAGTTATCAACCCCGATAACTTGAATGAATCAAAAATTGCCCTCGTGTACGGTCAGATGAACGAACCACCCGGAGCTAGAATGCGGGTTGGTTTGTCTGCGCTGACAATGGCAGAATATTTCCGCGATGTTAACAAGCAGGACGTACTGCTATTTATTGACAACATCTTCCGTTTTGTACAAGCAGGTTCCGAAGTATCGGCACTATTAGGAAGAATGCCTTCTGCTGTGGGATATCAGCCAACATTGGGTACTGATGTAGGTGCGCTACAAGAACGAATCACCTCCACCAACGAAGGTTCCATTACTTCCATTCAAGCCGTATACGTACCTGCGGATGACTTAACCGATCCTGCACCGGCAACTACCTTTGCTCACTTGGATGGAACCACAGTATTGTCTCGTGGTTTGGCTGCAAAAGGTATTTATCCTGCTGTAGATCCATTAGGTTCTACTTCTACAATGTTACAACCCAACATCGTTGGTGAAGAACATTATCAAACAGCTCGTGCGGTACAATCGACACTGCAACGTTACAAAGAACTTCAAGACATCATCGCCATTCTTGGGTTGGATGAATTATCCGAAGATGACCGTCTCACAGTTGCTCGCGCTCGTAAAGTAGAGCGTTTCTTATCTCAGCCATTCTTCGTTGCAGAAGTATTCACCGGCGCACCTGGCAAATACGTCAAACTTGAAGACACCATCAAAGGCTTCAATATGATTCTTTCTGGTGAACTCGATGAATTACCAGAACAAGCTTTCTACATGGTTGGTAGCATCGACGAAGCCAGAGCAAAAGCAGAAAAAATGAAAGGCTAAATAATAGTTAGTGGTTAGTGGTTAGTGGTTAGTGGTTGGTGGATAGTGGTTAGTAGTTAGTGGTTAGTAATCAAATATCAACCAACAGCCCTCAACCATCAACTATCAACTATCAACCATCAACCATCAACCATCAACCAACAACAATGATTTTGTCTCTTTTTCACAAGAACATAATCCAAAATCTAAAATCCAAAATCTAAAATTGAAATGACATTAACCGTTCGTGTAATCTCCCCAGATAAAACAGTTTGGGATTCAACGGCTGAAGAAGTCGTTTTGCCCAGCACCACCGGACAACTTGGTATCCTTAGTGGACACGCACCATTATTGACTGCTTTGGATACAGGTGTAATGCGAGTACGTGCTGATAAAAATCAAGATTGGGTGGCGATCGCCCTTTTGGGTGGCTTTGCGGAAGTGGAAGAAGATGAAGTCACAATTTTAGTTAACGGTGCCGATAAAGGTGATGCAATTGACCTTGAAGATGCCCGTAGTGCTTTTAATGAAGCCCAAACTCGTCTAAACCAAGTTCCACAAGGGGACAGACAAGCCCAAATCCAGGCTACTCAAACCTACAAACGCGCCCGCGCTCGTTTTCAAGCTGCTGGTGGTATGGTGTAAATATCTAGATTTTAGCAAATTTTAGTTGAGTCTAATACACTAAAACCTCATCCCCTTCCCCTCTCCTTAACAAGGAGAGGGGTTAAGAGGGCGGGGTGAGGTAAAATTTGTATTCCACCCAAGTGAAAACCGCTATATATTGATATTTACCTTAAGAACTCCTCCTTTGCATCTGCTTGGGGGAGTTTTAATTGTTATAGATAAAACAATAAGTAATAGTTAAAATTACGGAAGTTAAGGATATAATTCCATTGAGGGAAGGGTGCTTTCCCAAAATTCCCTCAATTGGTGTTGGTCTATTTAGAGACTTAATTACTACCTGTAAAGATAACTTCAGGAAATTTCCCTTGAGCTTCTGACATCGGTCGTTTTCTGCCTTCTTCTTGCCAATAATTAATCACTTCTGTTGCTTTATTGAGTACCTCTACTCGCTCTACTTCAGCAATCCAGTGTTTCGATTCTAACTCATTTTTTAGCTCCTCCCACGCATCAGTCCGAGGCCAAAAAAAGTACTTTGTCAAAGGGCTAAAACCTTTACCTACCACCTGATCGACTGCTAAAGCGACGTTATCATCTAACCAGAGAATCTTCAAGATAAACTTGGATAACTGTTCTTGAGTTGGAGTTGGAGTTGGAGTTGGATTTTCCATATATTTTTTAAGTAACCATGAATAACATCAGCAATCGCCTATTTTAACTTATTACCTCACCACCTGAGCAATTACCTTTGGGAAATCTATTGAGTTAGGAGTTATGAGTTAAGAGTTAGGAGTTATGAGTTAAGAATTAGAAATATTGCTTATTGTTTACTGGTAAGTGGTCGCAGATTATTGTTAACTGTTAACTGTTAACTGTCAACTGTCAACTGATAACTGATAACCGTGAATCAACAAACTTCCATTCCTGCTATTGTTGTGTTTGATATTGATGGTGTAGTGCGTGATGTGTCGGGTTCTTATCGACGAGCCTTAGCAGATACTGTAGAGCATTTTACCGCACAAACTTATCGTCCCACAGCAGATGATATTGACCGTCTTAAATCTGAAGGTGTATGGAATAATGATTGGGAAGGTTCTCAAGAGTTAATTTATCGTTACTTTGAAACTCAAGGGCAATCTCGCGAGCAAGTAAATCTGGATTACGAATCGATTGTTGCTTTTTTTCAATCGCGTTATCGAGGTAATGATTCTAATAATTTGACAGGATATATTCGCGACGAACCGTTATTATTACAACCTAGCTACTTAAATCAACTTACCGAAGCTGGGATTTGTTGGGGATTTTTTAGCGGTGCTACTCGTGCTTCAGCGACCTATGTTTTGCAACAACGTCTGGGTTTACAATCTCCCGTATTAATTGCAATGGAAGATGCACCAGGTAAACCAGACCCCACAGGACTATTTTCGACACTAGAATTACTTCAATATAGTATTAACAATATTAATAATTCACCACCAATAATTTACGTTGGAGATACGGTAGCTGATATGTACACCGTAGAAAAAGCGCAAAATATTCAGCCAAACCGTACTTGGATTGCTGTAGGAGTATTACCCCCTCATGTACAGCAAACAACACAAAAGCGAGATGATTACACCGAGTCACTCAAAAAAGCCGGAGCAAAAATAGTTTTAAGTAACGTTCAAGAATTAACTCCAGAGAAAATTCAGAAGTTAGTTGACAGTTGACAGTTGACAGTTGACAGTTCTGATTTATTTCTCCCCATTCTCCCTAACCCCATCTACCAATCATGCTAAAAAACAGACAACTTGCTGCTCACGAGCAAGCAATGGAAATTTTGAATACTCTTGCAGCTTCGTTTGTCATAACTTATGTGGCGAACTACTAGTTTTGCTAGAGTTAGGAGTTAGTGGTTAGTAGAAAATAACAATCATCAACTATCAACTGTCAACTGTCCACTGTCCACTGTCAAGAAAAAATGGAAAATTGGTTTATTTTAGTAATTAGTGGATTAGCTTCAGGTATTCTCGCTGGATTGTTAGGTATTGGTGGTGGTACTATTTTGGTACCTTTACAATTGGCGTTTGGATATACACCATTACAAGCTGTTGCTACTAGTAGTTTAGCAATTGTTATTACAGCGACTTCTGGAACTATTCAGAATTGGCGCATGGGCTATATAAATATTCAAAGGGTGATTTTACTCGGAATTCCAGCCGTAGTTACAGCTTATTTGAGTGCTGGATTCACAAAATTTATTCCTGCAAAAAATCAATTAGTTTCTTTTGGAATTTTACTTTTATTTACTATTTATTTAGTCGATTTACGCAAGAACTTATCTAAAAAACAACAAGAAACCGAACAAAATCAACAATCAAAAATTAGTTCTATTATTTCGAGAATTGTCACCGGAGGAGCAGCCGGAATATTAGCAGGTATATTCGGTGTGGGTGGTGGTGTAATTATGGTACCGTTACAAATTCTTTTACTAGGAGAAACTATAAAAGTTGCAATTCAAACGAGTTTAGGAGTAATCGTCCTCAGTTCTATTTCTGCTGCTACTAGACACGCTTTTGAAGGTAATATATTAGTTGTTCCAGGTTTAATTTTAGGATTTGGTGGACTTGTAGGAGCGCAACTGAGTACTCGGTTTTTGCCTCGATTACCAGACCAAATTGTGAGCTTAGCATTTCGTATTGGACTTGCTATTTTAGCGGTTTATGTTTTTTGGAAGGCAACTACGGTTTAATTAGTAATCGAATTTTATTTATTCCAAAATTACTATTATGAACCTAGTTTAAACGCTTCAACAAACAAGTTATAAATAAAACCTACTTTAAAGTAATTAAGTGATTCTACCCACAACAGTCGCTGTTGTTTTGGAGGTCTTCTATAGACTATTCGGCTGCTAAATTCTGTTAAAAATACTAAAAATCCAGCTACAACAATATCCAACTCGGCTTTTTGTCCTGTTGTAGTCGAGATTACTGTTCCCATAAGAAAACCAAACAAAAAACTGATTATCAGTAGCGATATTCTCCGCCAAGGATTAAGAAACCATAGCGCTATGTTTCTGACAATTAAATCGAATAGGGAGTTTAAACGAGTGTTTTGCATTTAGGAGTTAGTGGATAGTGGTTACTTGATATTTGATAGTGGTTAGCAGCGCGTTAACCTCACCTTCCGGGTGAACAATCGCTTTGAACCCTATCCGATAGGACATAGTGCCAACCGGAAAGCTCGCTATATACATAATATTAATCACCAATCCCCCATTACCCATTACCAATTACCAATTATTAATTACCAATTCCCAATTACCCATTACCAATCCGCAATTACCCATCTTTATAAGGAACCGGGCATAATTATGACAGTCATTTTAATCTGGAATAGTATTGTTGTCTCTTAATATTGACTAACAAGTGATTAATAATGACTAATAACTAGTGTCCCACTGATTATAAACTAATGACTCAAAGTGTTTCAAACCATTTGTGGAAGAATATAGAAAAGCGTCCAGCTTTGGCTGTGATGTTGTCGATGTTATGGCTGATGTTAGTTACGGGGATAGCTTTTTTTTGGCATTTGGGAAGCATTAGCTTGATTGATGAGACTGAGCCGCTGTTTGCGGAAGCTTCTCGCCAAATGTATGTCACGGGTGATTGGATTACGCCTTATTTTAACGGGGAGACTCGTTTCGATAAACCTGCGTTGATTTACTGGTGTCAAGCAATAGCTTACATGATTTTTGGGGTTAATGAATGGGCGGTGCGTTTACCTTCGGCGATCGCTGCTTTGGCAATGATTGCTTTAGCATTTTATACTTTGTACTGGTATCAAGCTCAAACTGATGATTTAGAAGGGGTTTACCGTGCTTCTCGACGTTGCTTAACTGCTGGTTTGGGTGCTACTGTTATCGCTTTGAATCCGGAAACCATTGCTTGGGCTAGGGTGGGTGTTTCGGATATGCTGCTTACCGGATGTATGGCTTCGGGTTTGTTATGTTTCTTTTTGGGATATGCCCAGCCTCCGACATCTTCAGTAAAAGCACGGTGGTATTTTGCTTTTTATGTATTAATTGGATTAGCTATTTTAACTAAGGGTCCGGTGGGTATTGTTTTACCGGGTTTGATTATTTTGCTATTTTTGGTTTATTTAGGGAATTTTTGGCAAATTGTACGGGAAATCCGCTTAATTCGGGGTATGCTCGTTATCTGTGCCGTGTCATTGCCTTGGTATCTATTAGTAACTTGGCGCAATGGTTGGAATTTTATTGATTCCTTTTTTGGGTTACATAATGTTGAACGGTTTACAGAAGTTGTTAACGGACATTCGGCTCCGTGGTATTTTTATTTTATAGTTGTAACGGTCGGCTTTGCTCCTTATTCAGTTTATTTACCTATGGCGATCGCCAGGTTAAAGTTGTGGGAGCGTAAATCATGGATGGCTACGGAACGTTCTCAACAGCTTGGTTTATTTGCTTGTTGTTGGTTTATCGGTGTTTTCAGTTTTTTTACGATTGCTGTTACTAAGCTTCCCAGCTATGTACTACCTTTAATGCCAGCTGCTGGTATTTTGATAGCGTTGTTATGGAGCAATTTGATTGTAGATACGGATAAGCAACCAGTAAAAACAAGTTCTCCTGATAGCTCTTCGTCGTTATCTCCCGTCTTAATTTCCTCACCTTTAATGCAAGCAAGCGGTTGGTTAAACGTAATTTTTACGTCAGCGTTAGGATTTACGCTTTTGCGCGTTAGCAGTTTAATCGGTTATGATCCTGCAGCACCGAATTTTCCTCAAATGCTGCAAAAATCTAATTTACCAGTTTTAGCAGGCATAATTTGGTTAGCTGCGGCTGTAATTATTGCGATTTTATTAATACGTCGTCGTTATTTACATTTAATAGTTATAAATTTGTTAGCGTTTACAGTATTCATGATATTTGTTCTGACTCCAACTTTATTTGTATACGACCAAAGCCGTCAACTACCTTTAAAACAATTATCCCAATTAGCGGTACAAGTACAAAAATCTGGGGAAGAATTAATCCAGGTTGGTTTTAAAAAACCTAGTATCGCTTTTTATGCTCAACGGAGAATCAATTATATTCAAAGCAATCAAGAAGCAGCAGATTACATTCAAAATCAAGCTAAGTTCAACTCAGTATTGATGATTGTACAACCGAAAAAAATTCCTGAAATTGGTTTAAAACCAACCAAATATCAAAGTTTAGCCGAGAAAACAGCTTATCATTTGATTCGAGTCGAAACTAATCAACAATAAACCTTGCTACTCCCCCGAACCGCTCTCAGATTACCTTTCACCCATGGAGTGTGCGGTTCATCTCTTTTTACCTCTTTCCTCTGTCTTGAAAAGTTGCTCATGGGGGAGACCCCCAAGACCGCACTTTCCGCTGCGCTAAGAGCGTCTAGTAAGGTTTTTTAATTGGTAATCTTCTGCCGGCAAGGGAGTAGTTGTTATCAGAAAGCCAGAGGCTGGTTTATTTTCACCAGGGAGCCAGAGGCTGGTTTATTTTCACCAGGGAGCCAGAGGCTCCCACTACCTCTACCCCGGATAATTATTTTCTTCTCCCTTCTCCCTACCTGATATCTTGCACAGAGCCGCATAATCAACTACATAATCAAAAATATAAATAAAAATATTACTAACATAAAAATATAATATTTTTAGTCCATTTTAATGGACTTATGCTATCAGACTGGGACTTGCAGTCCCAGGTGGGTAAGAACCACAGGAAAACAATTCGTAATTATTTTAACGATAGATTTCTATGGTGCAAGATGTAAACTACTCCCTCTACCAACTAATTAATTACTAATTGACAAAGCTTGATTGATTTTATTTAACAAATTTTCCATAGAAATTGAACGAGGTAAAACTTGAGTAGCAATGGTTTCTGAAGTTTCTAAATTTTCCAATTCTGTGGGATGAGAATTTAATCGCCGATCAAGTAATAATAATGGTGGTAAATCCGAAGCCATCTGCGCTAACGCCAATAGGATCGATTCAACATTTAATTCGATTGTGGATTCTCCCAAACAAATTAATAACAAATCGACACTTTCGTGACGTAGTTGTTGTAACATTTCTTCCCAAGTGTTACACATTGCCGCTTTGAAACCCGCTGTTTGCAGGTACTGAACCAAAGCTTGAAACCATTCTGTGGGACGAGAGTTTGTTTGGGTTTGTTGGTTATTTAAGGAACAAGGAAGTTTGGGATTACAAGGTAATTTTACTGTTTTGCAGTCATATTTGTTGGTTTTCTTGGTTTCGCAATTGATTGCTACCCCTGGTAAATCCGGTAGGATTGTTAAGTCAACAACTAAAATATTTGGAGGACAACATACACCAGCAGCGATTTGCAAAACTGATAATAAAGTATGTGCTTTTTCTCGATCAATTTTTTGATCTTTACCTAATTGTGTTAAACAAGGAAATACCGATAGTTGACTGATTTGTGATGCTGCTTGTGTAGTTTCGACGCTGCGAGTTACTAAAGGTAAATCCGCTAATATCTTAGTTTGACTAATTTGCTTTAAATAAGTTTGAGCAAAGGGCATTTCTACATCTAATAACATCACATCAAAATTCCAAACACGTGCTAAAAGTTGTGCTTGTTCAATGTCATCTGCTTCTATGACTCGATGTTTTCCTAAAGATGGATGATAACTTAATGATTCGATTTCTGGTTCAACTAATCTCAATATCCGCAGTGGAGTTACGACTTCACCGGCTTTATTCCCTTTTTCATCTCTAGGTTTTTCGGATGGTGTCACAGATAACTTTTCTAATATCCCTGCCAATGCTTGATACTGTACTGGTAAACTGAGAAAATAATCGGCACGTTTACTAAATGCTTGTTCTTTTTCCGCTACACTAGCCGTGACAATCGTGGGAATATCGCGAGTTGCAACATCCGACTTAATTAATGTTAATACATCCCAACCCGAAAGTAAGGGTAATAAAGGATTGATAAAAATCGCTTTGGGTTGCAATCTCCGGGCTTTTTCCAATGCTTCGCATCCCGAACGAGCAATTACTACTCGGTATCCTAAAGCGCTAAGATTTTTTGTAAAATCATCTATGTATCGAGCTACGGTTTCTACAACCAACACCAAACTATTGGGAACTGTTTGCAGTTTAGAAATAAAATCAAGATTCGCTGACGATTTAAAATTATTTAAGTTATTTGAGTTATTTAAGTTATTTAAGGAATTGTTTTTCACAGAATTAGGAATATTTTCTACAGATAATTCTTTCATAGAAGAAGAACCACGCAGTACTCCATCTTCTTTAATAAAGTCTGGTTTTGGGAAATATTCTTGTGTATTACTTAAATCGATTTCTCCAACCATTTTATGGGGAGGAGATGGTGGTAGAAGCAATGTAAACTGACTTCCCGAATTTTCTCGCGATAAAAAACTCACGTCACCACCATGAAGTCGAGCTAAAGCCCTCGTTAACACTAACCCCAAACCCGTACCTTCATATTGCCGAGTCATGGGATTTTCCAACTGCTGAAATTTTTGGAAGATTAAATGTTGTTGACTATCGGGAATCCCAATCCCTGTATCCCAAACCGTAAAAGCAATCCATCCTTCCCAACAATTTATTTGCAAGCCGATTTCACCACCCGCTTGGGTAAACTTAAAAGCGTTGGAAAGTAGATGTATCAGCATTTGGCGCAAGCGCAATTCGTCGGCGATAATTTCTTCTAATCCCAATTCAATATCGAGAATAAATTGATATTCTTGATCTAACTCCGATGCTGTGGCTTTGGTTGTTTGAGCGTGAATTGCTTTTGCTTCCTTCAAAGCACGGGAGCAAACGTTGCGAATATTGACTTTACTCGGAGTCAAGGTCATTTGACCTGTTTCCATACGGGTTAAATCTAAAATATCATTAACCACGCTCATCAAATGACGACCACTTTGATGAATTAATTGAGCATATCTTGCTTGTCTATCATTGAGTTTTCCTAACTGCTGATCCGAAAGCAACCGCGATAATCCTAACACGGCTGTTAAAGGAGTTTTCAATTCATGACTAATACAAGCCAAAAACTCATCTTTTAAACGATTGAGTTGAATTAAATCGGCATTTTTAGCCGCAAGCTCTTGAGTCAATTGATGCTGTTCGGTAATATCGGTAGCTAAAACTAGCCATAATCGCGTATTTTCGCAATTATTAATTAAGTCCGGATTCGAGATTTCCTCATTACCTAAATCAAGAATATCCGTATCATTAATATCTAAAGGTGTTTTTGCAAATCGCCAAACTCTTTCTTGTCCGTCTTGCATTTTCACAATACACACACAATTACCCGGTTCGCTATCTGCAAAACAGCGATTTAATGCTGAATGTTCGTGATTTTCCGATAAATCCGGCTCGTTTCCATCACAAGAATCGGTTTGCGTGACTTTCCCTTCAATTGTCCTTTCTAAAAGTTCTTTTAAACCGTCTGGATCTTTTAAGTCCCCAAATTGTTCATACCACAGCTGATTTTGCGATACTACTTCTTGGGAATCTGTTTCTAGCATCAAAGCCCAGGGAAGTTCTTCAAGCAATTGTGCCGCATATTTATATGCTAGTTGACTTTTCTCCTTGAACTTGCGCTGATCAATTTTATGCTTAGCATCCGCATAATTGATCACTCCAGTATTATCGCCATGGACATGGACTTTTTTTGTTTGGGAAATCACCGAAATTCCATTACCCACCTCTTGATATTCCGTCTGTTGATGTCCCGTAGCTATCACCATCGGTTCATTCCGCTCGGATAATGCCATGTGTCGCAACAGCCGAGAACTATCCAAAAGTCCTAAAAATTTACCATCACGATCCACCACCACCCAATTAGGAGATTTGGTTGGCAATTTTTGAGAACGTAATTTAGTTCCAAATTGCTCTAAACTTAAAGAAGAGCTTAAGATTTGGATCGGTTGAATAAAACCTGAATCCAAACAACAGATTGGTTGCTCCCAATCAAATTTTTGTGTGTTTCCTAACTTATCCTGTTTCTCATAAACGATTTGCGCTAGCAGATTGGTCGAGTTAAGCAATCCTAGGGGAATTTGCTGCTCGTTTTTTACCACTAAGCAGTCGTACTGCTGTTGCTCGAAAACATCAAGTACCTTTATCAGAGGAGTCGTCTCGTAACAACTGGGTACTAAGGTTATAAACTCGTAAAGTGGGTAATGTTGGATTGACATATGCCTTGCGGGAGTTATTCCTAAGGAAGCATCCGGCATCACTAACTAACTGCTCCTCTTGTACCTCTGACAAGCGATTGTGAATCTACTTGAAAGCAAGCAACGTCACAGGGTGTCTTCTAGCCAGAACTTCATGCTTAATATAAGCAATCTAGCTTGACCTGAAAATAACCTACTTGCCTTTCTAAGAACTGTCCGTGCGGCGGTTCGTGCTTGTCTGCTTTCAGATGCCTAAAGGAGGCTTGCTGAAGCTTCCTGTTTGAAGTAAAACTACAAGCACCGATAGCAGCTATTAAAACAATTATTACCTTAAACTTTCCCTAAAAACCTTTAGGAATTATAATGATTTAATTTACGACATTTTTTAAGGTTTCTTTATGTATCTTATCATTTTGTTAAATTCAAATACATTGTTCAAATTTTAGCTAATAAGTTTGAGTGAATTGTTAAATAAGCATAAAGCTTTCAACCTCAAACAGAGAATTATCATCACAAATCCAGATTACAAAAACATTCTAGTTTGGAGTTGAAGTATTTTTATTCTATTTATTATGCCATACAAACTAAGTTTTCTTGAGATTTTTATTGTGTTGGCTTTGCATAAGATGGATTTGGGAAAAAGACTTAATGGTAAGTTATTTTGATCAAAAAAGATGCCATGTATTAGAATGTTTTTAGTAATTTAACTTCTGGAGATGGAGCTTTATTTATTGAGGCAGGGAATTGGGAATTGGGAATTGGGAATTGGGAATTAAAATCCGTGTAATCCGTGTAATCCTTTTTAATCCGTGATTAGAATAGGGAATTAAAATCCGTGTAATCCGTGTAATCCTTCTTAATCCGTGATTAGAATTGGGAATAGAAAATCTATGTAATTAATTCTGTCTGAATACTTAACTCAATCATGAATATTGAAAAAGAGGAGAAATGCTTCCAAAATGATTAAGTATAACAAATTAAGTATCATCATATAATAAATTTTATTTAACTAACTAGTTCTAGGTACTTTCAAATAAAAGAATAGCCGGATATAATATTTGAGTGTAGATTTTGGTAAACAGATAGGGAAAAATATTAAATATGTAATTTAGATGTCACAATATGAAATCATGCTCTTTTTTGAGCAAATGAATCCAGAGCAGAAAAAAGAATTTTTACAACAAATCAAATCCGATTACCGTCAGATTTTAATTAAATACTTTAGTAATGATCTAAATTTAAAAGAGAAGATAGATAAATTTATTAATGCAGTGTTTTGTGCAAACATTCCCGTGCCTAAAATTATTGAAATTCATATGGAGATAGTAGATGAATTTTCCAAACAGTTAAAATTGGAAGGAAGAAGCGACTATAGTTCTTTACTGCTTGATTATCGTTTAGCATTAATTGATATGTTAGCTCACTTATGCGAACTATATAGACGCTCCAATGCTGCTAAAAGTTAATCATTTGCTGATTAGCAAAAAAACAGATCGAAATTTGATTTTTATCCCTTAAGACTCGTAATTAATCTAGAGAAATATTTTTGCAAAGCTGATCTATGAACCATCAAGATGGTCAAACCTACGTCCTCAAACTATACGTATCCGGTAATACACCTAACTCAGTACGGGCATTAAAAACCCTCCAGGCGATTTTAGAGCAGGAATTTAAAGGAGTTTATGCTTTAAAAGTGATTGATGTGCAAAAAAATCCTCAACAGGCAGAAGATGATAAAATTTTAGCCACACCAACATTGTCGAAAATTTTACCGCCACCAGTTCGTAAAATAATTGGGGATCTTTCCGACAAAGAAAGAGTGTTGATTGGATTAAATTTATTAGATTCACAATTAAACGGACAAGAAAACGACTCTGAAGAGTAAACTATATAAGGATTAATACAGGAACTCCATTGATCAAAAAACGGAGTTAATTTAATATTTGTAATTAGCAAACAATGAGCGAGAAAGAAAAACCGCTACACAGCAACAAACCTTTAAATAAAGGTGTAGAAAAAATCCACACCTTGATAGAGGGCTTTGATGATGTTACTCATGGTGGATTGCCTAAAGGTAGAACAACTTTAGTCAGTGGAACATCTGGTACTGGAAAGACATTATTTTCTCTACAGTTTCTTTATAACGGTATTACTCATCTAGAAGAACCAGGAATATTTGTCACTTTTGAAGAATCTCCTAGTGATATTATCAAAAATGCCCATATATTTGGTTGGGATTTACAGCAGTTAATTGAGGACGGTCAATTATTTATTCTCGATGCTTCTCCCGATCCAGAAGGTCAAGAAGTTATTGGTAACTTTGACTTATCCGGATTAATAGAGCGGTTGCAATACGCAATTAAAAAATACAAAGCAAAACGGATTTCTATTGACTCAGTAACGGCAATATTTCAACAGTACGAAGCATCAGGATTGGTGCGGCGAGAAATTTTTCGGTTGGTTGCCCGTTTAAAACGTTTAAACGTGACTACCTTAATGACAACCGAACGACGAGAAGAATACGGCCCGGTGGCAACATTTGGGGTAGAGGAATTTGTCTCGGACAATGCAATTATTTTTCGTAATGTATTAGAAGGAGAACGTCGTAGACGCACCATTGAAATTCTCAAATTACGCGGTACAACTCATATGAAAGGGGAATATCCGTTCACAATTACCAATCACGGGATAAATATTTTCCCATTGGGTGCGATGCAGCTCACCCAGCGCTCTTCAAACATCCGGATATCTTCAGGAGTCAAATACCTTGATAATATGTGCGGCGGTGGATTTTTCAAAGACTCGATTATTTTGGCTACAGGTGCTACAGGTACGGGTAAGACGCTGTTAGTCAGCAAGTTTTTACAAGAAGCTTGCCATATCGGGGAACGCTCGATATTATTTGCCTATGAAGAATCACGCGCTCAACTTTCACGGAACGCGACTTCTTGGGGAATTGACTTCGAGGAATTAGAGAGTCAAGGATTACTGAAAATTATTTGTGCTTATCCCGAATCAACTGGTTTAGAAGATCACTTGCAAATTATTAAGTCACAAATTTCTGAATTTAAACCTTCTCGAATTGCCATAGATTCTCTGAGCGCATTAGCGAGGGGAGTTTCTAATAATGCATTTCGGCAATTCGTGATTGGTGTTACGGGTTACGCCAAACAAGAAGAAATTACCGGCTTTTTTACTAATACCACAACCCATTTTTTGGGTTCAAATTCGATTACCGATTCTCATATTTCCACGATTACCGACACGATTATCTTATTGCAGTATGTCGAAATTCGTGGAGAAATGTCGCGAGCAATCAACGTATTTAAAATGCGCGGTTCTTGGCACGACAAGGGTATTCGCGAATACACCATCACTCGTGAAGGACCTCAAATCAAAAATTCATTCCAAGATTACGAAAGAATTATCAGCGGCGTGCCGACCCGCGTTAGTATCGATGAAAAGGCAGAACTATCTCGCATAGTCAAGGGTTTTGAAGATAATCAAGCACCTGAATAATAACAGTTTGGTTGACATCTTCAAGGTTCTCTAATGGTATAGTCTGTGGTGAGAAAACAGTTTCTGCTGCTTGGTTTGTAGTGTGAGGAAATGCGGTGAAAGCACAGCTAATATTAAATAGTTTCTTGCCCGGTGTGACAGTAGCAGTGCTTACGACTCAGCCGACTTGGGCTGCGACTGTGACTGTTGATAATTCACATTTGGGTATTTACAAGAGTATTTTTGCTACTAGTAAAAGTAATGATGTGTCCCCTAATACTATTTTTATTGTCAACAATACAATTGACAATAAGTATCCGGCACCGTTTACTCCTGTAAAAATTGCCAAAGGTAATTTAAAACCAGTTATTTTTAGTAACTCAGAGGTAAGGGTGGCTGGTAAAACTGGAGTATTAATTAAAACGAGCGGGCAAAATCAGCCTCTGAAAAAAACTGCAAAAAATGGCTTGAAAACAGCTTCCCATAGAAGTTTGAGACAAGCGCTGAAAAAACCTTCTTTGCAAAACGTTTCTTCTGGAAATGTTGATTTAACTCAAACAAGAAAAATTGCCCCAGCAGTAATCAAGAAAAATCCCGACGATAAAATATTTGAAAAATTACAGCAAATTTCTAAAGCACCTGGAGCCGCGAAACTTTTAGAGGTGGAAAGTTGCCCTACACAGGAAGATGCACTAAAGCTACAAAATCTCTTATCAGCTTCAGCAAATTCGGCTTGTCAGCGGATTAATTCTATTCCTAATCATAAGTTAGCTCAGCCACTTTCTCCTGCTCCTGTACAGCCAATAAGACCACCTTTGCAAAGTCCGGCTGCAATTCCTAACAGTCTTGATCCAAGCGCTAATCCGTTGCAATATCCCACCAAACCCGAAGAAGTAAGAGTTGAGCAAACTCAATCAATTACTTTGCAGCAAGCTTTGGAGTTAGCAAGACGCAATAATCAAGAGCTACAGGTAGCTTTATTGCAGCTAGAACGAGCGCAATCCGGACTAAAGGTTGCTCAAGCTGCTTTATTGCCTAGCGTGGGTTTAAACGCTCAAGTTGCTCGTCAGCAGTCTGCATCTGGGCAACTTAGTAACGAAGCTCAAGAAAATATTGGCATAACACCTCAACCTGGTACAGATGAAGCTAGCACTGCTTTTAGTGGTGGGGCGCAACTGAATTACGATATATATACTTCCGGAGCTAGGTCTGCTCGTATCCGACAAGCTGAAGAACAGGTGCGCTTGCAAGAATTAGACGTTGAGCGTTTATCCGAAGAAATTCGCCTGAATGTATCTACTGAGTATTACAACTTGCAGCAATCAGACGAGCAAGTACGGATTTCTCAAGCGGCTGTAGTCAATGCTGAAGCGAGTTTACGAGATGCGCGAGCCTTGGAAGAAGCTGGTGTTGGTACTCGTTTTGACTCCTTGCGGACTCAGGTAAACTTAGCAAATGCTCAGCAAACTTTAACTAATGCGCGATCGCAACAGCGAATTGCTCGTCGTCAGTTAGTCACACGGCTAAATTTGGCACAGTCGGCAACGATTGCAGCCGCAGATCCGGTAAGATTAGCTGGTTTGTGGAACCAAACTCTGGAAAATAGTATTGTTGCGGCTTATCAAAACCGTCCTGAATTGCAGCAGCAGTTAGCACAGCGCAACATAAACGAACAACAGCGAAGACAAGCACTTGCACAACTTGGACCGCAAGTCAGTCTTGTTGCTAGCTACGATTTGCTCGATCGCTTTAACGATTCGGTGGGAATAACTGACGGTTACAGCATCGGAGTGAGAGCGAATCTCAACTTATTCGATGGTGGTGCATCACGAGCGCAAGCAGCACAAGCTAAAGCCGATATCCAGATAGCGGAAACTCAGTTTTCTCAGCAGCGCAATCAAATCCGCTTTCAAGTAGAGAGAGCTTATTCAGAGCTACAATCCAACTTGGAGAATGTGCAAACCTCCGAAGCTGCTTTAAATCAAGCAAGAGAATCTTTAAGATTAGCTCGTTTGCGCTTCCAAGCCGGTGTGGGAACTCAACTCGAAGTTATTGATGCGGAAAATGCTCTGACTCAAGCCGAAGGTAATCGAATTAATGCTATTTTGGATTACAATCGTGCTTTAGCTAACTTACAACGCTCTGTTACTTCACGGGGATTGCGTTAGAGGTTAAAGGTTAGAGGTTAAAGGTTAGAGGTTAAAGGTTAAAGGTTAGAGGTTAAAGGTTGATAATCAACAACTAACCACTAACCACTAACCGCTAACAACTAACAACTAACCATTAACCAAAGTCAACAGGTTATATCCAGTTTATATTTCGGTTAACTTTTTGTGGCTAAAATGTTGTAAAAATACTGTAGGATTACTTTGATAATATAATTATTATGACTACAGTTACGACACAAGAAATTGCCCAGTTCCGCTCTACATTTGCTAATTATCCTCAAGCGATGCAAGCATTGGATTTGATTGAAGATTGCGACGGAGATTTGGAAGATGCCACAATGACGCTGGCGATTAAAGTGGCACAACAGCCAGAAATTGATAATTCTGAATGGTTAGATAATTTAGCGAGAAAATGGCGTGCGGTAATTTGTCAACAAGAATTGCGTGGGGATTTACTCGAAGGTTCTGTAGACAAACTTATGGAACAAATCCAAAAAATGCCTACATTCCCCACTATATTAGCAACTCCGGTCTTAATATATGTTTTTAAGCAAGGTATACCAGATTTTTGCAGACCTTTAGATTTTATTATTGAATGATCAAAAATTAAGAGTCGGTTAGTACTTTTAGATCATTAGTTTATAGAATATTACCATTTAAAATTGCTAAAAAGCCCATGAAATAAGTTTTATTTCTTTTAATTTTTAATTTTTAACTTTTGTCTTGTTGTATTACTGCTTTTTTCACATTAATTTTGATTGGTAAATATCTATAGTGTCCGGTTCTAGCTCCCTAGTAGCTCGCGATTTACCACCAGGGAGCGAAATGCTCCCACTACGAATTTATTACCCCGCAGAATTAATGTCGTCGAATATTAGTAGTTTCCGTAAATAGATAGTTGTAAATTGATAGATACATGAAGCGAGCTATTACTCCTATCACGCTGGAAAATTACCTATTTCTCTTTATCTCTTTACGAATGTGTTCTCTGCGTCTAGAAGGGTTTTTTTATCGGTAATCTTCTGCCGGGAAGGGAGTAATAGCCCTAAATATAACACTATTGATAAATAACTATGTTATCCAATCAAGAAATTACTCAAAATACTTTAAATCCTAGGTTTGAAGGCTTTTTTATCGAAATGGTAATGCCTGACTTAGAAGATAGGTGTCGAGAGGTTGTTTCTCAAATACTTGGTGAAAGTTGGAACATTACACCAATCGGTGATAATTTAACCGAATTTGAAATAACTCTTAACGATGATGCACTATCGGTAAAACAAGCTTGGGATAAAACATATGAATTGCGATCGCAACCTGGTGTAGTGGATGCAGAACCTTTATTCGCGGTGCCGGTACGGGAAAGCAGGAAACAGAATTGGGATGAAACAGCAGAGTTAGTATCAAACACACAATCGAAGAATATTTCTATTTTCGATCTGATTTTTTCATTTTTAGACCGTTTATTAGATTTGTTTGTTTCGAGCAGGAGAGAAGCAGCAGGATTAGATCGACCTATATTTCAAGCTAACGATGTAACTTGGACTTTGAAAGAACTGAGAGTTTTTGAAGTATGGCAGAAATATTTTCCCGACCCGAATAAATTACCGGGACATGGAATTATTATCGCTCATCCTGATACTGGTTATACACAACATCCGGAAATTATTGATAATTTACTTTTAGAAGAAGGTTATGATTTTGTTGATTCCGATCGAGATCAAAGAGATCCACTGGAAAAATCCGATACCGAATTAATCAATAATCCTGGTCATGGTACATCAACTGCAAGCGTAATTATCAGCCCTCCCGGAGCGCAGGCTAATTATCCTAACGGTAAATATATCACGGGAGTGGCTCCTGGTGCAAAGTTGGTTCCGTTGCGGGTATCTTACTCAGTGGTACTTTTGAGCAATCGTAATCTTGCTCAAGCAATTGAATATGCAGCCGATAAAGGGTTTCACATTATTTCCATTTCATTAGGAGCAGGTTTTTATAATAAGCGTTTGCGGAGCGCAATAATTTACGCACAAAAGCGGGGTGTAATTATTATCGCTGCATCGGGAACCTGGATTCCTTTTGTAGTATTTCCTGCTGCATATGATGAAGTCATAGCCGTTTCCGCAAGTACCATTAACCGCAAAATCTGGATAGGTGCTTCGCGGGGGAGAAAGGTTGATGTGAGCGCACCGGGAGATAATATCTGGTATGCAAGAACAGTTAAAGAGAAGGGTAAGTTAATACATCGAATCGAGCAAGGTCAAGGTACTTCATTTTCTGCACCATTAGTTGCAGGTGTTGCAGCCTTATGGTTATCGTATCACGGACGGGATAAGCTAATTCAACGTTACGGTGCGGAAAAAATTCCGTTTATTTTCAATCAACTGCTGCGGGAAACTTCCGATACTCCTGTTAATTGGAAACCGAATCGATATGGTGCGGGTATTGTGAATGCAGAAAAATTACTAGCTGCAGCGCTACCTGATAATATTAATCGGTCAGTGATTCCACCAGCTTTTGCACTGCAACAGCATACCCTTATAGAAAGTGGGGAATTAGATACATTCGCCCATATGTTTGAGTCGCAACAAGAAGATAATGGGGATTCTTTGAACTCGCAGCTTGCTCAATTATTACAAACTAACCAGACAGAATTACCGAAAAAATTACAAGAAATAGGACAGGAACTAGCTTTTTGCTTTGCAGTTAATCCAGAATTATACAAGCAATTTACTACGTGTTTGAGTGCAGATGAAAAACAACAACCACAAACAAGGCAGTTTCAGAGTTTAAGAATTCAGCCATCTGATAGTACAAATACCATGCGTGAAATGTTGTTAAAGCAGGGAATTTCGGAAACTTTGAATAGAAAACTGATGAATCGGAAATAAAAGAAGTTGTGGTGAAAGAAGTCGGGTTTTTATGAGTATTTTGTGAGTTTAGGGATATTGATTGTAAAAACCCGACTTCTGTGATTAGCGGTATTATTTAATTTATTGCAACTATATATTCAAAGGTAATATACAAAACTATTAGACAGTTTATAGAAAGCTAAAATCAAGATATCAACTTCAAACAATTGAATAGATTTAATTAGCCTCCTCAAAACAAAACCTTGACTTTTAAGGAGAAAATCAAGTGGTTGTAGTAAGTACTCAAGCTGAATTAAAAGAAGCGCTTGTAAGTAAAGCAGAAGAAATTATTGTTATCGATGCAGAATTAGCCACAAACATCGGAAAATTCATTGAAAGGCTTCAATTTGAAAATGACCGCGAGTTTCAAACTAGACTAAATATTACAGGTATAAGTTTAATTTTAGGCACTACCTTGTTAACTAATTTTATGGCATTTGGTTTTTTGGTAGGATTCAAAGTGTTAATTGTCCCAGAATTGTTATTTTTAATCGCGATTGTGACTGCATTAGCAATCAAGCTTAAAAACCTGTTAAAGAATAATTATGAAGTTGTTAAATGCGATGAAGAAGGATTACTTCTAAGATATAAATTCAGTTAAAAATAGTAGTTATAAATTGATAACTATTATTGTTTCCTAGAATACTAATATATTTGTTCGGTGAGAAGTCGGGTTTTTATAACGGTTGTCTTATATTACAGATATTTAAGGCAAAAACCCGACTTCTTTATGGTTGGTTTTACTCTGTTGAATTGATGTTAAATAAAGAATTTACCGATTTCAGAACTATCTGATATTGTTTACTAAGCAATATTTCAGCGTATATACTTTAACACTAATGCATAAATTCAAACTTTTACTTGCATCTTTACCTTTGTTACTTACGATGTCCGCTTGTGTTGCGGAACCAACGACAAAAAGTAACAGCCGTTTAAATGCTGTAAAAAGCCGTAATAACTTAATTTGTGGGGTTAGCGGACAATTACCCGGTTTCAGTTTTGTTGACGCTAGCGGTAATTACAGCGGGCTTGATGTGGATGTATGTCGTGCAATCGCAGCTGCTTTATTTGATAATCCGAATGCTGTAGAATTCCGCAATCTCAACGCTAAGGAAAGATTTACCGCAGTTCAAACCGGAGAGGTAGACATTCTCAGCCGTAATACTACTTGGACGATGAGTCGCGATACTTCTGTAGGTTTGGACTTTGCTCCTGTAGTATTTTACGACGGTCAAGGTATGATGGTACGGCAAAACAGTAATATTAAATCTTTAGAAGACCTTAAAGATAAAGCAATCTGTACCCAAACCGGAACCACCAATGAGCAAAATTTAGCCGATCAAATGCGTAAGCGGGGAATTACGTACAAACCCGTAGTTTTTGAAGATATCAACACTGCTTATGCTACTTATGAACAAGGACGTTGTGATGCAGTAACATCGGATAAATCGCAGTTAATTTCCCGACGTACTACTTTACCCAAACCAGAAGAACACATCATTTTAGAACAAGCTTTATCTCAAGAACCCTTAGCTCCAGCAGTCGCAGATGGAGATGCAAAATGGGGAGATACCGTAAGATGGGTAGTAAATACAATTATTAAAGCTGAAGAATTAGGTATTAATTCGGAGAACGTAGAGCAATTAAAAACTAGCAGTAAAGACCCAGAAGTGCGGCGATTACTGGGATTAGAAGGAGATTTAGGTGTATCTATTGGTTTACCAAAAGATTTTGGTGCCAGAATCATTAAACACGTGGGAAATTACGGCGAAATCTACGATCGCAATCTCGGTTCCAAAACCAAACTTAATTTACCCCGCGACAATCGCAATCAACCTTGGACAAAAGGCGGTTTATTATATTCTCCACCATTCCGGTAAAGAATTATTAAGAAACAAACAACAATTAATGATTGATAACTGATAACTGATAACTGGTAACTGATAACTGATGATGTCATTTTGGCGCGATAGGAGGTTTTGGCAGATTGCGATACAAATTATTGCTGTAATTCTAGCAATCGCGATCGCAATGGTTTTATGGATTAATGTAACTCGTAATTTACAACATTTGGGTATTGAATTTGGATTTGATTTTCTCCAACAAGAAGCGTCTTTTGATATTGGAGAAACTCCGATTAATTATCAACCTACTGACAGTTATAGTCGTGCTTTGTGGATAGGTTTACTCAACACTTTACGAGTTGCTATCGCGGGAATTATCTTTACTACCATTGTCGGTATAAGTGCTGGGATACCAAGGCTTTCCGATAATTGGTTAGTAAGAAATATTGCCTTAGTTTATGTGGAAATATTCCGCAATACACCGTTACTTTTGCAATTATTATTTTGGTATTCTGCTGTTTTTTTAAATTTTCCCAATGTAAATAATAGAATGTCTTTAGGAGGATTAATTTATCTAAGTCAAGATGGTTTAGAAGTTTTAGGATTCAGATTTTCTTCAGAATTAGCTGCTTTATTAATCGGTTTAACTTTTTATACTGGTGCATTTATTGCCGAAATTGTTCGCGGTGGAATTCAATCGGTATCAAAAGGACAATGGGAAGCGGCGCGTTCATTAGGTTTAAAACCGGGTTTAATCATGCGATTGGTAATATTCCCCCAAGCATTACGGGTAATTATTCCACCATTAACAAGTCAGTATTTAAACTTAACCAAAAATTCGAGTTTAGCGATCGCGATTGGTTATCCCGATATTTATTTTGTTGCTTCAACTACTTTTAATCAAACTGGGAAAGCAGTAGAAGTAATGATATTAATCATGCTTACCTATCTCACATTTAGTTTAATTATTTCTTTGATTATGAACTTGTTTAATAGAAGCGTGCAGATAAAAGAGAGATGAGGGGATTGAGCGGTTTAGAATATGGGGCGGTTTAAACCGCAGCTACACAAACGAAACCCACCTCCGTGGGTTAATCTGGAACAACTTTTAATCCAAAATCTAAAATCTAAAATCTAAAATCCAAAATCGAATTATGTTTTGGCTGCGTAAAAATTTATTTAGTACTTGGTACAACAGTTTATTAACAATAATTTGCTTATTAATTATATTGTTGTGCGGATGGAATTTTTTTAGATGGATAATTACGCAAGCACAATGGACGGTAATTGAAGCTAATTTACGTTTATTTTTCGTTGGGAGATATCCACAATCTTTATATCAACGAGTTTGGATTTCAGCCGCAATTGCTTCTACACTGACTTTTTTAACGTTGGGTATATTCTCAGTTAGCCAAAAATTTCCCAAATTAACAATAATAATTACCGCGTTTTTATTCGGTGTTTTATTAGTAATTATTCCAGTAGATTTAAACTCTCGTTTGTGGCTGTTCGGTATCGGTATTTTAGCGTTTATTAGTTTCTTATTAGGAGTAAAATTAGCTAAATTTATTGCACCTTGGTTAGCTTTTTTATGGTTATTATCTTTCCCAATTATTCTATGGTTAATTGGTGGTGGATTTGGTTTACTTTCGGTATCTAGTTCTGATTGGAATGGTTTACTGTTGACTTTATTAATGGCAGCAATCAGTATTCTATTATCCTTTCCTATCGGGGTTTTACTTGCTTTAGGACGCACTAGCAATTTACCAGTCGTCAAGTGGTTTTCGATCCTTTATATTGAAATTATTAGGGGATTACCATTAATTGGAATTTTGTTTTTAGCTCAAGTAATGCTGCCATTATTTTTACCAATTCGTTTAGATCGAGTTTTACGGGCTGTCGCGGGATTAATATTATTTAGTGCCGCATATATGGCAGAAAATGTTAGAGGAGGATTGCAATCAGTACCACGAGGGCAAGTTGAAGCAGCGAAAGTTTTGGGATTAAATCCGGCTTTAGTATTATTATTAATTGTATTACCGCAAGCCTTACGTGCAGTTATCCCGGCAATTGTTGGTTTATTTATTGGCCTTTTTAAAGATACTTCTTTATTATCTTTAGTAGGATTACTCGAACTCACTGGAATTGCACGTTCGATATTAGCACAACCAGAATTTTTAGGTCGTTATGCAGAAGTTTATTTATTCATCGGGTTAATTTATTGGGTATTTTGTTATTCAATGTCTCTAGCATCTCGGAAGTTAGAAAAACAGCTTTGATTAGGTTAAAGGTATTAATTACCAATTACCAATTACCCATTACCCATTCCCAATTACCAAATATTATGTTACAAGAAAAACCGATAATAATCGCTGAAAATGTTCATAAATGGTATGGTAAATTTCACGTTCTCCAAGGTGTAAGTTTAACTGTAACCCGTGGGGAAGTTGTTGTATTAATGGGACCTTCTGGTTCGGGTAAATCTACTTTTATCCGCACTTTTAATGCTTTGGAAGAATACCAAAAAGGAAAGATTGAAATTGATGGTGTTACCCTCAGTCACGATTTAAAAAATATCGAAACAATTCGTCGTGAAGTAGGAATGGTTTTTCAACAATTTAATTTATTTCCTCATCTGAGCGTCATCAAAAATATTACCCTAGCACCGACTTGGGTACGTCGCTTATCCAAACCCAAAGCCGAAGAATTAGCAATGCAACTTTTGGAACGTGTGGGAATCCTCGAACAAGCACAGAAATATCCTGGACAACTTTCGGGGGGACAACAACAACGAGTTGCGATCGCCCGTGCTTTGGCAATGCAGCCTAAAATTATGTTGTTCGATGAACCTACTTCAGCTTTAGATCCGGAAATGGTACGAGAGGTACTCGATGTGATGCGAAATCTGGCTAGAGAAGGTATGACAATGGTGGTAGTGACTCATGAAGTCGGATTCGCTCGTGAAGTTGCCGATCGCGTAGTTTTGATGGATGGGGGAACCCTTGTAGAAGCAGCTACACCCGATAACTTTTTTTCCCATCCTACTGAAGAACGAACTCGTAAATTTTTATCCCAAATTATTTGAAAATATTTTGAAAATATTTTGAGAATATTAAGTATCAAAAAGCGCTATATTTCCAAAAGCATACTGCGGATATTGCCGAACTAAGTAACAATTGTTAATCTCTACATTAGTTACACAAACGGGATAAAAAAGTAGTCGAGAATATGCAAAATCTTAAATCATCGATGGATCGGAGGTTCGCACGTAGACGAAGATTCCGATTTAAAATAGTAGTGATTTTACTGAGTATCTGTACAATCGTTGGTATTTTAATTTCTTTACAACAATTGTTAGCCAGTCAACAAAGTAACTATGCAATTCACTCCCAACAAAGCTTCAATCAACCCCAATACTACCCTCTAACACAAACTGTTGATTCTAAACTTTATCAACCAATCGATAACTGGGTAGGAAGGCTAATTTTACCGGAAAAAGACGAAATAAAAGATGATTTCGACTGGGTATGGTTTGAAGTTCAACAAGCACCACCCGAAGTTGCAAACCTCATAGGAAAAGTAGTCAGATTGCAATGGAAAAATCAACCGCAGTTAAAATCCTACGTCAAAGCAGTCACTAGAGATGTTAATTTTACATCTGCAACTGTCGCAAGTCAGAAACAAGGAAATATTCATCCCCAACGATTAAATAATCGTGAGCAAGTAAAACCGCTACAATCTCTTGCAGGTGCAAGACCAAAGGATGATGTTATTGTTACTTTAAATAATGCAGAAGTTATAGAAACTAATAATCAACAAATTTTACAAATTAGCCAAGAACCCATTTTAGCAACCGGACGTTTTTATGGTTTAGTAGATATCATTCAAGCAAAAAATCAAGAATTATTCCAAGTTCGTCATTATAACCAGGAATCAGGTAAATTCGACGGTATAGAAGAAACAATTCGCATTCCCCAACAAGCTGTAGACACGCGAAATATTCCTCCATCAACAACCTATAAATTAGCAGCATCACCCGCCGGAAATGCCGGATGGTATATTTACGGAGCTAAAAATAATCAAGGTATATTTGTTGTCCAAGCATTAGCGCCGCGTTCTTTGTTCCAATTACAACCCGATAAAATTATTTTGGGAACGGAAACGGGACGCGATTACATTAAACAATCTTGGGACATTGCAGCTACAGACAAAGGTAAAATAAATAAAGTTTTAATTGACACCGCAACGGAATCACAACAAGCAATTTCTCAATGGCAAGAAGGTGATAAACTCATCATCTTAAATCTTTTCGGCGGTATCGGTGGCGAAAAAGCTGAATCTTTAGGGGTACCACAAACCATTACCGGACACTTTGCCTTTGGTATCGCCGAAATCATCCGCAGCCCCTTCACCAAAGAATTAGAATTTAAAATCAAATATCATCAAATTTACGCTCATAACTCCGATGGAATCATTTCCGGAACCCAAACTTGGACAAACTACATGGGTAACTTGCAGTGGGGATGGCTCGCAACTCGTCCCGTTGTCGATATCCTAATCAAATTTGATCCAGTTAGCCAAGATTACAATTTTGACGGTATCACCATTTCACCATTAAAGGAATTTGTAAATCAATTACAAATCATGATGGCACGCTATCGGGTGGGAGATGGTACCGGAAATGCTACCGTAACTCCAGCAGCTTCCTGCATTCAAGACTCCTCTCAAGCACTTTACACCGCGTTAGCAGTTATTAAAGCGCAAGTAAAATCAAATCCCAAGATTCAAAACTGGCTGCAAAATCATCCCAACCATCCGCAAACTTTACGTTTCGAGCAACTTACTTCCTTGGGTTCAGCTTTGGAACGTTCCCTAGTTCCCTTGGGAATAGTCCGTGCTGATTGGAAAAGCAATGTAGATATTTTAGCGGGAATCGGTGACGCTGAAGAACCTTTTAGAGACCCAAGTATCTGGGCTGGATTGACAACTTGGCGGACAATAATGCCAAGACAAGCACATTCGGAATTAGCTGCTTTATTCTGGAAACAAGGTGCAAAATTATGGTTTCTCCAAACTTATCAAGTAGGAGGATGGAACCCAGAGATTGCACCTCTAGCACCAACTCCCCTATTCGGACAAATCAAACTTCCTTTTACCAATGTGCCTTTAATTTCGATAATTCTCAATCGCATTTTAGCTTCAATATTTATCCCAGCTTGGCATGATTGGTTAATTGCCAGTTTGGCTTTGTTAATTTATGCAGTCATTGCTATACCATTCGGTTTATCCACTGGATTTTTACACCTCCAGATATGCTCAAATAAACCTATCTACTACCTGTTATTGACATTACGTTGCTTACTCACACCGGCAATTACAGAAGAATTCTTTTTCCGAGTTTTATTTCTTCCTCATCCCACCGAAGTAATCAACTCGTCAAAATGGATTATATGGGCAGGATTGAGTCTACTGATATATGTTACTTATCACCCTTTGAACGCCAAAAGTTTTTATAAAGATGGATATCCCACCTTTTTTGACCCGATTTTCCTGATTTTAGCAACTCTTCTCGGACTCACCTGCACTATAACCTATGCTCTGACGGGTTCGGTATGGATAATCATCTTCATTCACTGGGTAGTAGTAGTACTTTGGCTGACTTACTTCGGAGGAATCAGCAAATTAGAGGACAAGGGGATGGGGTGACAAGGTGACAAGGGGAGAAATAAATAAGAACTGTCAACTGTCAACTGTCCACTGTCCACTGTCCACTGTCAACTAACTCCCATTCTTAGACGGAGAAATAACAAGATAAATTTAATATTATTAAAAAAATATTAAAAAATTATTAATAATATTAATTTTTGTAAAAAACATGACATTTAGCAAAATAGGTAATAGACTAAAATCGTAGTAGAAAAGCAGATTTATTGGAGTGTAGTCTAGCTTTAGTAAGAGCGAAAACCTGACTTATTTTAGAAAAATTCTGTCTAAAGGTACTACTGTCTGAGAAATAGTCAGCGTACATTAAATAGATGAAATTAATTTTAATTTTGTACTAAAAATAAGTGAGAAATCGGGAACTTTATTTTAGCTTTGTGTTTCTGTAGTAAACAGAACAGTTTTTCCAGAAATTACGAAGTTAAATAATCAATATCAAAAGCATTATCAAATAAAATAAATCTAAATGCTTTTGTGTTATTTTGGTCGGATTACTAGGAACAATCTGAGGGGAAACTAACAATATTTATGTTAGAAGTAATTAATAATTTTACAGTATTCAATAATCAATCTAAAAGTCAAAAGCAAACGAAGAAACCGGATTTTGATTTTTTACAGCCTTTACGTAAATGGCTAGATTCTCTAGAAATTCAAAATCGTAAATTAGCACATTTTATCGCGAAATTAATTCCAGCAGACTGTCCGTTTGAACGAGATATTGTATTGCTAGGACGCAAACTTGTTCATATTCCGCCTTTATGTAAAATAAATCCGCTTTACGAGCAATTTGTCGGTTTACGTTTTCGCGCTTTATGTTATTTAGTAGACCAGTGTGGTGAGGATATCCAATTCTACTGTTAAGATTTAGCTTAATTTAGTTTAGTTTAATTTAATTTAAGTTAATAATTGAGCGTCAAGCTTTTCAGAAGTAGTATTTAGATTTTTTTGAAGTTATGACGCTCGATATATTTAGATTTTTGATGAGAATTATCAAGATAATATAGAAATCCTGGGACAAAAAGAAAAAAGATTTGTCAGAGCGAATACATTTCTGGTCAAGAGTGTAATTTTAGTTGCGATCAAGATGTGGCTGCGACTATGCTTATAAGCTATTGTGCATTTAAACTACTCAATTGGGTAACGGGGAGTTAAATCCTGTATATCAATAAAAGTTGTTCATTGATTAAAGTTTAAATACCTATATATAAAAGGTTGGAATCTAAATTGAATGGTTATTTTCTCAATGGTTTAGTTATGATTGTTTCTTGTAACCATTTCCTTTAACTATCAACTACAAGATGTCTGCTCATTCTCTGGTCGAACATGAAGCCGTTTGGCATAGTTTAGAAGTCGATGAAGCAATAAAATTGCTTTCTGTAAATGCGGACACTGGTTTAACTTCTAAAGATGTAGAGTCTCGGCTGCAAAAATATGGTACTAACGAATTAGAAGAATCCGCCGGACGCAGTAACTGGGAAATTCTACTCGATCAGTTCAAGAACATTATGTTATTGATGCTGATTGCTGTGGCTATTGTTTCGGGGGTTTTGGATTTATTCGCTTTGCAAGCAGGAGATTTAAAACCGGGTGAAGTACCTTTTAAAGATACGATCGCAATTATGGCGATCGTTATTCTTAACGGTATTTTGGGTTATCTCCAAGAAAGTCGTGCTGAAAAAGCTTTAGCAGCGTTAAAAAAGCTTTCTTCTCCTAATGTGCGGGTGATTCGTAACGGTAGATTAGTGGACGTGGAAGCTAAGAACGTAGTACCGGGAGATATCATGCTCCTTGAAGCCGGAGTGCAGATAGCAGCAGACGGACGTTTGATAGAGCAATCCAATTTACAAATTCGAGAATCGGCGCTGACTGGTGAAGCTGAAGCTGTCAATAAACGAACAGAAATCAAGCTGCCTGAAGATGCAAGTTTGGGTGACAGAATTAATTTAGTTTTCCAAGGTACGGAAGTTGTCCAAGGACGTGCCAAGGTTTTGGTTACTCATACCGGAATGAAAACTGAGTTAGGTAAAATTGCGGAGATGTTGCAATCGGTAGAGACAGAAGATACACCGTTGCAGCAGCGGATGACTCAACTTGGTAACGTTTTGGTTGGCGGTTCTTTAGCTTTAGTTGCGGTGGTAATTGCCATCGGTTTGCTGCAAGGAGGAAATTTACAAGAGTTATTGGAAGTTTCTTTGAGTATGGCAGTGGCGGTGGTTCCGGAGGGTTTACCGGCTGTAATTACGGTGACTTTAGCTTTGGGAACTCAGCGAATGGTACGCCGCAATGCTTTGATTCGCAAGTTACCGGCTGTGGAAACTTTGGGTTCAGTAACTACTATCTGCTCTGATAAAACTGGTACCTTAACTCAGAATAAAATGGTGGTGCAGTCAGTTTACACCAGTCAGCATTTATTAAAGGTAACGGGGGAAGGTTACGCTCCTAAAGGTGATTTTGAGTTAAATAGTAAAAAAGTTGATATCGAAGATTATTCGGAAATTCCACCTTTATTGATTCCTTGTGCAATTTGTAACGATGCAGTTTTACAGCAGGAAAAAGGAGATTGGATAATTCTCGGCGACCCAACAGAAGGTGCTTTAGTAACATTAGCTGCCAAGGCGGGAATCGAACAAGACCAGTGGAATAGTAAATTACCCCGTGTTGGGGAGTTTCCTTTTTCCTCTGAACGCAAGCGGATGAGTGTAATTTGTCGAGTAGAACAAGTAAATACTGGTATTTCCACTGTTAGTGATGTTGACCCTGCAATGAGCAATTTGGTAAATGGTAATCAAGAATATTTGATGTTTACCAAAGGTTCTCCAGAATTGATTTTGCAACGCTGTACCCAAATTTACACAGGAAATAGTGCGGTTGAACTGACTCAAGAACAACGAGACAAAGTATTAGCCCAAAACGATCGCATGGCTGGTGAAGGTTTACGGGTATTGGGTTTTGCTTATAAACCTTTGAATGAAAAGCCTCCAGAAAATTCCGAGGAACAGTACGAACAACAACTGGTATGGTTAGGATTAGTCGGAATGCTCGACGCACCACGTCCGGAAGTCAGAGCAGCGGTGAAAGAATCTCGAGAAGCCGGAATTCGTCCGGTAATGATTACCGGAGATCATCAATTAACAGCAAGAGCGATCGCCATTGATTTGGGTATTGCCAATTCTGACGATAAAGTGTTGACTGGACAAGAATTGCAGCGGATGAGCGATGCTGAGTTAGAGGAAAATGTTCTAAATGTGAGCATCTACGCGAGAGTTTCTCCCGAACACAAATTACGCATTGTCCAAGCATTACAGCGTCGCAATCAATTTGTTGCCATGACTGGGGATGGTGTTAATGATGCACCTGCTCTCAAGCAAGCTGATATCGGAATAGCCATGGGAATTACGGGTACAGATGTCAGCAAAGAAGCCAGCGATATGGTGTTATTAGATGACAACTTTGCGACGATTGTTGCTGCTACTAAGGAAGGTAGAGTAGTTTACACAAATATTCGCCGCTTTATTAAATATATTCTTGGTAGTAACATTGGCGAAGTGATTACCATCGCAGCTTCACCGATTTTGTTACCCATGGGTGGTGTACCTTTAACACCTTTACAAATTCTGTGGATGAATTTAGTTACAGATGGTTTACCAGCTTTAGCATTAGCTGTAGAACCTCCCGAACCCGACGTAATGAAGCGTCCACCGTTTAGCCCTCGTGAAAGTATTTTTGCCAGGGGTTTAGGTTACTATATGATTCGTATCGGTATCGTCTTCGCAATCATTAGTATTGTTTTAATGGAGTGGGCTTATTATCATACTCATGGAGTAACTGGTAATGGTAATGGACTCAATCCGGAACGTTGGAAAACCATGGTATTTACTACCTTGTGTCTTGCTCAAATGGGTCATGCGATCGCGATTCGTTCTAATAATCAACTAACTATACAAGTAAATCCCTTTTCCAATCCCTATTTACTAGCAGCCGTTGGTTTAACTACAATTTTGCAAGTAATGTTAATATATGTTCCACCTCTGAGAGCTTTCTTCGGCACTAATATTATCAGTTTATCGGAATTGGGAATTTGTTTGGGCTTTAGTTCTTTAATGTTTGTTTGGGTTGAGTTGGAAAAAATATTCTTTAAGATGATTGGCAAGAAAAACGTTTAACAGGCAAAGGTTAAAGGTTAACCAAAAGGTAACTGTCCACTGTCCACTGTCAACTTTTTTATGTTTCTCAAAACCCTGACTCTCCGACATTTTCGCAATTATCAAAATATTCATGTAGAGTTTACTGCTCCAAAAACAATTTTGGTGGGTGATAATGCTCAGGGGAAATCTAATTTACTCGAAGCTGTAGAGTTATTGGCAACTTTGAAAAGTCATCGCACGAACCGGGATAAAGATTTGGTCAGGGATGAGGAATCTTTAGCTCAAATTGGTGCTAGTTTAAAACGAGATACTGGAGTTAGTGAACTTATTTTAACTTTACGTCGCAATGGTCGCCGTACTGTTAATTTAAACAGCGAAAATCTTCGCCGTCAAATGGATTTTCTCGGTGTACTTAATGCGGTAGAATTTTCTTCTCTGGATTTGGATTTAGTACGTGGTAGTCCCGAAAGTCGTCGCAGTTGGCTGGATACTTTATTAATTCAACTCGAACCTATATACGCTCATATTTTGCAACAATATCAAAAAGTTTTGCGACAGCGGAATGCTTTTTTGAAAAACAATTTGGAGAATTTGTATGACAAGTCTCTACAATCCCAATTAGCTCTGTGGGATACTCAATTAGTTACTACAGGTACGCGGGTAATTCGACGACGAGAACGTGGTATACAGCGACTCGCTCCAATCGCTAAATTATGGCACTCTCAGATAAGTGGTTCTACGGAGAATCTTCAGGTGAGTTACGCACCGAGTGTACCTTTATTAGAAAATCATCCACAACAGGTGCAGCAAGCATTTTTAGATAAAATTCAACAGCGAGCAATTGCTGAAATGCATCAAGGTACTACCCTTGTCGGACCTCATCGAGATGAAGTGGAATTAACAATTAATCATACTCCCGCACGTCAGTATGGTTCTCAAGGTCAGCAGCGAACTTTAGTGTTAGCTTTAAAGTTAGCAGAATTACAGATGATTGAAGAAGTTGTCGGAGAATCACCCCTACTTTTACTCGATGATGTTTTGGCTGAGTTAGATCCCTCACGTCAAAATCAATTGCTTGATACTATTCAAGATCGATTTCAAACTTTAATTACTACTACTCATTTAGGTTCTTTTGATTCTCAATGGTTAAATTCTTCGCAAATTCTTACTGTTAGTGGAGGGAATTTATCAACAAAAGCGAGTATTTTGTAATTAAAAAAAAATAAAAAAATAAAAAATTATAAAAAATTATAAAAAATTAATAAACCTTAACAGAACAACAAGAATATTCCATAGAAGAAACAAAGTTATAAACAAAGTAATTACTTTGATTTACTGTGATATAATGTTAAAACCTTAATCAGCTTAGATTTAGATTAAAAAGATATTTTCAAAGTCAACACAATCTCAGTTTTCTATTTCTAAGTTAGATAAGTTGGATATTTAGGTTAAGTATTAAGAATAGAATATAATTAATAATATATTCTTGATATGAGCAACAAATATTCCTTGTAGAATACTTCTACAGACAGATGCGATTTTAAAAATAATTTATCTAATTTAATTTTAAATTTAATTTAAATAAACTTTTTCCGTCTAGGTCTAGTTTGCGAGTCTAAAAGACTTGAAAAAGTTAGTATTAATCATATTCTCGAATGATGTGATATCAGTCATTGCCAAGACGGTAAAACAGCAAGAAAATAATAATTGGTAATCAAAGAACTGACTTTTAAAACGGTAAAGGTAGCTCGTCCTAGTAATCAGAATTATTTGAGTGGATAAACTTTACTGGCTGAACGAAATAACATCATCACATCGCACTCAAGTTGGTGATAAAGCCTTTAACTTGAGCGTGATGATGCGACATGGGTATTCAGTAATACCCGGATTTGTAATTGCAGCAAATATTTTGCATGAATATTTAGAAACTGATTTGGCTTCTCAAACCTTAGTTGCGGAATTAGCTAATTCTTCCTTGCATTTCGATGTTGATAATTGGCGACAATTACAGCAAGTAGCTTTACACTTACGTCAAGAAATTATCAGTTCAAATTTATCTGAAAGCTTAATTAATACAATCAATTTAGCAGTAAAGTCCTGGGAAACTCCATATTTAATTTTTCGTCCAACGGTTGGATTACCATCTCATTTAGATCATACAGAAAACATTTCTGGATTGTATGAATCCGTATTTTGTCGTAATCAAGAGAAGGAAATAGCCTTAGCTTTAAAGCGTATTTGGAGTCAATTATTTAGTGCTAAAAGTCTACTTTATTGGCAAAAGTCAAAAATTGATTTGGGTTCGATTAATTTAGCGGTTTTAGTACAACCAGTTAATAATATTATTGCCAGCGGTTGTTTAAATGCAAATTTATCTCGATGGGAAATACAAGCAACTTGGGGGTTAGGAGTTGCAATTAACTGGGGTGAAGTTCAGCCAGATGTTTATTATGTAGAACCCAAAACCGGCAATTTATCAGAACAACATTTGGGTAATAAAATATTAGCTTATCGTTGTGAAAATGCGGCGATTAACGAAGCTTCTTGGGAACACCGACAAACATCAGTAATGACGGTAGAAAGAACTTGTTTACAAGTATGTATCTTAGAAGAAGAAAAACAGCAACAGTACGTATTATCTAAACCACAATTGCAACAAATAACCGAGTTAGCAGGTAAACTTGTCGATCAACTTGGTGAAGAATATTCAGTAAATTGGACTTTGATTCAACAAGCAGATTCGATTGAGCTATACCTAACAAAAGCTAGTAAACCGATAAATATAAATAGGTTTTCTCGTAATTCCTTGATTAAGGGAATAGGAGCAGCAACCGGGCAACAAGAGGGTAATGTTCTGATCATTGAAAACTCACAACAGATAATAGAACAAGTACCAAAAGGCATAATTTTAGTAGCATCGGTAATTACTCCCGATTGGTTACCAGTGCTGCAACAAGTAGGCGGTTTTATTACAGAAAAAGGAGGTTTAACTAGTCATGCTGCAATTATTGCTAGAGAATTAGGGATTCCAGCAATAGTCGGCGTTAATAAAGTCACAAAACTTTTTCAAAATGGCGATCGCATATTAATTGATGGTGATAGTGGAGAAATCCATCAGTTGGCGAAGAATACAGGTGAAGAGCATATTCATAATATCAACATCAATATGGATGTTTCAACTTCCTCTACAACACAAACTGAACATCCTCCATGGGTTTCTTCTCTCCCTTCAATTCCTCATACATCCATAAACCTACCCATGACTACCACCCAATTGCTGGTGAATTTAAGTCAGCCTACCATGATAGACAAAACGCTTTCTTTTCCGGTGGATGGTGTGGGATTATTACGTTCGGAATTGATGGTATTGAGTATACTCAATCGGCAAAACCCTCATGCATGGATTAGAGACGGAAGGGGCGAAGAATTACTGGATTTATGGACAAAAAAGATACTTGATTTTGTTCGGGCATTTTCTCCTAAACCAGTTTATTATCGTTCCTTAGATTGGCGAACCCACGAACTACCAAGTCTTCATCACGGTGGAGTAGAAGCAGCCGAAGCGCAAACAGCACTAGGTCAACGCGGTACTTTTAGCTACTTACTCAATTGCGAAGTGTTCGATATGGAATTGACAGCACTTTCTCATGTACAGCACGCAGGCTATCATAATATCCGTTTAATCTTGCCTTTTGTCCGCACTGTAGAAGAATTTGTTTTTTGTCGTCGGAAAGTGGAGCAAGCAGGGTTAACCGAGATAGCAGAATTTGAATTATGGATTATGGCAGAAGTACCAAGCGTACTATTTTTACTCCCAGAATATGTAAAGGCAGGAGTACAAGGAATTTCTATTGGTACAAACGACTTAACTCAACTATTATTAGGAGTAGATAGAGACCAAGCAGTTTTAGCAAAAAGCTTCGATGAACATCATCCAGTGGTAATGGATGCTATATCTCGACTGATTGAAATGGCAAGAAAAGCAGGTATTCCTTGTTCCATTTGTGGGCAAGCACCGGCATTGTATCCCGAAATTATCACAAAATTGGTGGAATGGGGAATTACTTCTATATCTGTGGAACCAGAAGCATTGCAGCGGACATATCAAGCCATTTTACGCGCTGAACAGAGTTTACTCCTAGAAGCAGCGCGTCGTCAACTGCGGTAATTGGTAATTGGACATCGAGAGTAAATACCTTTAACCTTTAACTAACGTATCATGACTCGACTGCGGGGACCTCGTTGTTTCAGTTGAGAAATTTTGTCATTACCTTCATTACATAGTTCGTTTTGTAAACAAGTAGCTTGATCAATGTTGGCAGATTTTTCGACAACCGAATTACTCCTACCCCAGTCTAAAATTACTAATCTCTCTTTACCTCTTTCCTCAGTGTTCTCAGCGTCTCTGCGGTTTTTTAAATCAGTAATCTTCGCCGGAAAGGGAGTAGCAACAAATGAATTACCGCTACTAAATTCGACGTTGCTGACATCGGTAGAAGGAGTTGATGATATCGGAGTAGAGGAAGTAGAAGTATTAATATCAGTTGATGTAGAGGTTGTAGGAAGACTTTTATGAGTCAAAGTTGTAAGTGGAGTAGAAGTTTGATTACCACCACTAGTTGATGTAGAAGTTCCATTACTAGTTGATGTAGAAGTTTGATTACCACCACTAGTTGATGTAGAAGTTCCATTACTAGTTGACGTAGAAGTTTGATTACCACTAGTTGATGTAGAAGTTCCATTACTAGTTGATGTAGAAGTTTGATTACCACCAGTGGTTGATGAATTTAGAATTTTCGTACCTTCGGGTACGTTAATGTACAGTTTTACTAAAGGAGAATCGTCTTTAATTTTGTAAGGTTCAGACCTTGGAGAACCTGGTTGGTCAGATTTATAATCAAATACATTAGGACTATCACCACCATTGCGATCGCTATATCTTGGTCCTTGTCCTGTAAGCTCAAAAGTTCCTTGATACTGCGTTCCCGTCTCAGGGTCAGTAAGAATACCTGTATAAAAAGCTCTTTTTACCCCAAATTCATCTTGAACTACGGCTTTAATTACGGCTCCTTCCATATCCGGTCTACCGTCATATCTAAACGTTGTCATTTCACCGTCTGAAAGTACGGGAGATTTGATAATTGCATCGAAAGAGGTAACAGGAATACCTTTAAAATTAACGTAGTAATTCATACTACCGTCATCGCGGACGTTTACCTTTACATATTCAGATTTATACACTTGGACTAACTCTGGATTTTGCTTAGTTCCAATGTTGCGGTAATAAGCACCATTCTCATCAGTATCTATACGAGTCAGAACCTTGTTGTAATTGGGATTAAAAAAAGGAAGTACAAGAGTTCCGGATATTGTACCAGTGCTTTGAACGGTGAGTGGTGAAGTCGTAGTTTGTTGAGCAAAAACTCTTGGTGTGACTAAACTAAAAATGCTTACGGCTACACTACTGCTGAGAATAGCTGTAAAAGCTAATTTCTGGTAATTTTTAACTTGTTGCATATTAAAATTGGTTTAAAAAAAAATGAACACTTTGGCGATAGAGGCAGCATAGCTGAACGCGCAGTCAGTCAAATAGCTATGGGCTAGAATAAGAAAAATTACTCATAACTTTTGATAGTTGCAAGTAAATAGGTAGGCGTAATTAAATATAAGATAAGACCTCACCCTCAATCCCTCTCCGTATATTAGGAGAGGGAGCAGTACGGCAGGGTGAGGTTTTATATTTAATTTGATCCACTTACTTAAATACAACTAACGCGATTGATTACATTTACACTAATATCAAATTAAAACCGGAATGTGGCTCTTAAAGCTCCGACTATCAAAGCGTCGTTACTCTGATTGTGATCCGGGTTGAAAACGACGAAAAAACCGGGAGTCAAGGCTAAATTTTGATTTAACTGAGCGCGATAAAACATTTCTACGTGTAAAGATGTAGCATCCCGTCCTCCTGATATTCCGTTGTCAGAAAAGTTGGGAAAGTTGAATCCATCAGGTAAACTACTAGATGTAATTTTCGGGGGTTGTCCGACAATAATTCCGCCTAAATTACCCCGTTGTCCTAAATTGGGGAAAGCTGCAAATACCGCCCAATTATTAGTTTCTACTCTACCTTGAATATCCTCTGGTTTAGAAAAAGTCCAGCCTCCCCAACCTCCTAATTGCAAATTGGGATTGATGCGCCATGCAACGGTAGCACCAACAGCTTGAGTATCAAAGCCCGTAGTCGGTGCGAAAGGAGAAGTTAACTGAGCATCACCAACACCCGTTGCCAGTAAACCATCGGGAGAATGGGAATAAAGATAATTCAAGCCAATATCTACATCCTTAGTAGGTGCTACCGTCAGTTGAACCCCTGTGGTATGTCTGCCACCGAAAAGTCCACCAACATTTTTATCCGCAGCAAAACTAGGAAATTGAGCGCTATAAACTGCTTGTAAACTTATATCCTGATTAATTTGCCAATCAAAGCCGATACCACCTGTACCGCTACCAATTCCTAAAATTGGGTTCCGCTGAGCAAAGGCAGAAATTGCCCCTTCTCCAGAACCTTCTAAGGGGTTGATTCCGCGAAATGTGTTGATGGGATTCACACCCGCAGCACCGACAACAACTCCTAAGTTATCGGAAATGGGAAAACGATAAGATAAATCATTGACAAATACATCATTATTTGTATCCGACTCAAAACCCAAACGACCCATATTAGTAAACAAAGACGATGCAGAAGAACCCAAATTTCCTGCATACAAACCAGTTAACAGTAAATCACGTCCTGTAAACGAAGTTGCTAACGTTAGTTGCATACTGTTAGCAAAAGTTAGATTAGTTTGTGCAGTACGTTCGGGTATTCCATCTCTAGGAAATAAGTCTACTTCATTTGTGTTAGTTCCTTGCAAACTAGTAATAGCTTGTCCAAAAAATCTAGTTGTGGGGGAAAATTGATTTGCTTTTAACTCGCTAGTTCTTTCTTCTAAAGAAATAATTCGTTCTTGCAATTGATTTAATTCCGCACGAAACTCATTTTGTAAGCGTTGCAGAATAATTAAATCTTGTTCATCAACAGTATTTGCTCCTTTACTAGCAATCAATTCGTTAATTTTTTGTACACAAGCATCGATTCCAACTGCAAATTGATTGCGATTAATAACGCGCTCCCCTGCAAAAGTACCATTAGAATATGCGATCGCACAATTATGACGGCTTGCTAAAGATTGTAGAGCATCAAAAGCCCAGTGATTGGAACTGACATCATCAAGTTCCGATACCGATGTGACTTGTGACATCGGATTTTCTAATTGTAAAGATTGAGTATCGCTAACAATCTGAGTAACAGAATCTTTAAACTGAATATTACTTGTACTTTCTGGTAAATTTTCGTCGTAAGTAGGTTCTAAAGTATTATCGGACTCAACAAACTCTGGTGGCGCGATTTCAGCCGATGGAGCGACTATGATTTCTTGATTCTGCCTTAATTCTTGTTGTGTATTTAACTGTTGTTCTGGCAGTTCTTCGGGCAACTCAGGTACAGTAGGTTGTCCCGTTGTTAACACGCTTGCCATCAGTAGACTGATATCACGCATTGTATCTCACTTTACTAACACCAATACTTCCTTTCACAGAAATAATCGGTTAGCTTCAGGAATATTTATCAACAAAAGGTGATATTTATGACTTTTTTCAGTATTTTTACTGAGAAAGAGTGAAAAGTTGTAGAGACGTAGCAATGCTACGTCTGTACCGGAGTGATGAGTTAAAATCTCTCCTTGTCCACTGTCAACTGTCAACTATTCTTCTGGTTGATTACAATACTTATTCAAATCATTTGCTAAGGTATCAGATTGTTTAGCAGTATTTGAAACTTGCTTGAGGTGGGTTTCCATATCTTGTTTTGCTTTACGAACTTGTTCCTTACCAGCTAAAGAAACCTTGGCTGTTTTTGCTGAACCGAGGGCTTCACCTGCGGATTTGATATTTTTACTAAAAGTTTCAAAGTGTTTGACAGATTGGTTTTTAAAATTTTCGAGTTGGGGATCTTTGAAGTTTTGTTGATTTATTTTTTTGCTGACATCTTCTAAATCCTTAGCTAATCCCAAACTTAATGTGACTTGGGAGCCTTTATCTTTCTCAATTAGAGAAGTTCCTTGATTAACCAGTTCAATAAGTCGTTGACACTGAGCTTGCTTATTTTCGTTACAGCTTGTAATAAGCAAAGCCATGCTCAGATTAACAAAAGTAATTACCTTGTATTTATTCCAATTAAACATTAATAGCCCTACTTTGAGCATTACCGAAATTATAGTATCCGAAGATTCACTAATTTTGTGAAGTGTTCCGGACATTTGCTACATTAAGATTACTAACAGTTAGTACCAAGTGGTCAATTCTACTGATAAATTGCTTCATGTTGAAAAAAAACATACTTTCAATTACCAATTACCAATTACCAATTACCTCTTGTTATGAAAGGGCATCTTGTGCGATGCCTTTAAAGATTAATTTAACTAACTGTAATAAGCGGGCGTATTGGCGTATTAATTAAATAAATATTTGATTATTTATATTGACGCATCTGCTCTATTATGTAATCTTCAAGTTCTCGTTTTTCTCTGCTGCTGACGTTGCGTTGATAGGTTCTTTTTGTTTCTTGAATAAATTTACGTTTAGCACTCACTGAAGCACTAGATTTCATTCCTGCTTTTTGCATTTCTTTTTGTAATTCGTCCCAGGTTTTTTCAGCCATTGCTTCTCCAACTTGCACTAATGCTTGTGGTAGCAATCGCTGAGCTTCTTGACGAAAATCTTCGTCTGTATCAAGAGAAGCAAAATCAATAGTTTTCAAGTCGATTTCAATGTCGTCAAATTTACTCATCAAAGATTTTCTCCAATTGTATTCTTACTATTTGAAACAAACAGTTAACTGTTATCAATGCTTATGCTGGGGGACTCTTACCCAATACCGAACCCATACCATCTTCTTAGTAAGGGACTTAAATCCAAAGATTTTACTGATAACTGTTAAAGATTATCACCAACCTACTGGTAAACCCAAATTTTCTAAAGTTTCGGTATCTTTTAACAGTGTCTGAATATCGCTGTCTACGTGTATTCGACCTCCTGAAAGCACCAAAGCGCGTTGAGTAACTTTACTCAACCAATTTAGGTCATGAGAAGCAATTAATATTACTTTTACTGGTAAATTTAAGAGTACTTGAGCTAAATTCCGTCGCCATGCAGGGTCTAGTCCATTAGTTGGCTCATCTAAAATCAAGATATCAGGGTTTAAAGCTAAAATCGCTGCTAAGGCTGCAAGTCTTCTTTGTCCTCCGGAAAGCTCGTGTGCGGAACGTTTAGCGTAAGCTTCTAAACCAAAGTCCATTAACAATTGTCGCGCTCTATCAGTTGCTTGTGCGATTGGTACACCATAGTTAAGAGGACCAAAGGTAACATCTTCTAAGATAGTCGGCATAAATAATTGGTCATTAGCATCTTGAAATGAAAACCCAATATAACGCCTCACTTGTGGTAAATTTTTGGGTTCTAATGGAATATCATTAATGATTATTTTGCCAAGGGAAGGTTGTTTTAAACCAATCAAATTTTCTAGTAAAGTGCTTTTTCCAGAACCAGTTGGTCCCATTAATGCAACTTTTTCTCCAACATTTAATGTAAAAGAAATATCATGCAAAACTGGTTTTTGATTAGGATATGCATAGGCAATATTTTGAACTATAACAGTTGGTTTTTGCATTGGTAATTGGTAATGGGTAATCAAATAAATTTTATTTCAGGAAATACTTCCGAGTGCTATTTTTATTGGATTATTTTTTTGACATATTGAAAGACGCTGCATTGCAACGTCTGGAATAAATCATTTTTCTTGAAAGAAATCAACTATTTAAGAGGTGAGATGTAAGAAGCAATAGTCAAACTTAAAGCTAAAACACTCATTCCTAGCAAAAGAAAACGCTCTTTCATTGTTAATGTGGAAGTCACAGGCAACATTCCGTTGTAACCGCGAGCTATCATTGCAGCGTAAACTCGTTCGGCACGATCAAGACTACGGAGATACAAAGCTCCAATCATCGCTGCATTCGCGTAGCGTACCCATCCTGCGGCTCCATTCAAACCGCGAAGTTTGGCACTACGTTGCATTTGTGTTACTTCTCCGAGCAAAATTTCTAAGTATTGTCCGGCTAAAAGTAAAGTCTCTTTGAAAGCACCCGGAAGAGGCAAACCTTTGAGGGCAATCCCAAAACTATGAGGTGGTAAAGTCAACAAAAAACTATTCATTGTTAACAAACATATTAAGGAACGAACTAATAAAAAACTAGCTTGTTCCCAACCTAAAGGTAAGGCTAGAAACGATAAAAACATCAGTTCTAAACCTAATAAACCTGTGAGTTTACGAATCGGTACCCGCAATGAAATAGCCCAACACAGCGCGATGATTCCATAAGCACCCAGCCAATACCAAGCATTTAAGTTAAGAAAAGCTGCTCCAACAACAATTATTAAAGACAGCTGCAATCGTAAAGTCAGAGAAAGATTACGCATTCTTTGGTTTCACTATTTGTGCAATACCCCATGCCACAGCAAAGCAAACAATGCTGCCAATAATGCCAGCAATACTTGTACCTATCCCTTCATTTTCATTAAATGTATAATCAGCAAAAGGTGTTGGTACTGAAATCCTTACCTGTTCGGCTAAGTCAATAAAGCCGGTATCTTCAGCTACTTTTTCCAAACCATCCGGCCAAGCGGAAGCGAATAAAGATAACAATCCAGCAATTAAAACAATGCTAACAACAGGAACAACCCAACCGCGAATCTGCTCTTGATCATTCCCTGGTAATAAATCCGGCCTCGCTTGCACTAAATAAGCTAACACCCCACCAGTAATTAAACCTTCACCGATACCAATTAGGATATGCACTCCTGTCATTGCCGGTAAAACGACTGCTAAATTTGCAGTACCAGAAATTGCTAATTGAATAGCAGCACAAATTGCCGCTGCTACTACGCTCACAGCCCCTGCAATCCCCGCAGCCAAAGGTAAACGGCTTTTTGAACCTCCGAACAATCGATGCAAGGTTTGGGTTAAAAGCCAGCCTACCCAAACTCCAACAAATCCCATGTTAAAAATATTCGCTCCCAAGGCAGTAATTCCACCGTCGGCAAACAGCACTGCCTGAATAATTAATACAGTCGCAATACACAAAGCACCAGCCCACGGACTACCTAATACTATTGCTGCTAAAGCGCCACCCAATAAGTGACCGCTAGTTCCCCCCGCTACAGGAAAATTGATCATTTGTGCCGCGAAAATAAAGGCGGTAGTTAATCCTAGAACTGGAGCGCGACGTACTCCAAAAGCATCTTTTGAACGAACTAAAGCTATACCCAGTCCAGCCACACTCGCTATGGTAGTAGCCGCAGCTACTGGAACGGAAACAAAGCCATCAGGAATATGCATTTCGATAGAGAATTATTTTGTAGTACAAAAGATACGTATAAAAGACACGCAGATTATTAATATAAAACAGAATTTCTATGTCTAATACAATCCCCTATGGGGGCATTTTTGTAGTTATTGCGTATATATTTTATATCTATTTAATCTCTGAAAATATACTTTGTTTTAAAAGTGTAAATTTATGCTATTTTGCGAAATAAATCTTATGAGTATTAATATTTTTTATTTTGAATTTTTAAAAGTAGAAATGTTACTCATATACAAATTGATCAAGCATTTTTGTCAAACTAAATACGATTAAAAAATCAGTAGTACATGATAATTTATTAGCTTTATGACTTTTTTTTGGTTGCCGAAAATATTCACTCTGACTATTGCTGCATACACCAAAGTCAGAGTCCGAGAGTATTCGATAATAATTGACAATATATCCTAATTGTTATATACTCGCTTATGGTAAATATTTGAAAATAGTTATCAATTAAATAGCTTTAGTAATGCCATGCCCAATCGCTTTGTTCTGAGCAGAGATAAAAGTTGGAGTCGCCGTCAATTTCTGAAGCTGGGATTGTTAGGGGCTGGTGCATCGAGTGTAGGATTACTTTGGCTTTCACTAAATTCTCAAAGCAAATCGCGAGTAAAAATACCACCAATCGATAGCGATATACCTTCGCAAGAAACAAATCCAATGAAGGTATTAAGGAATTTTGATTACGGCACAATTAAGCAGGAAAATGGTCGTAAAATCCGAGAATTTCGCATCACTGCCACAAATGAGACGATTGAGTTGAATAGCGCCATTTCTTTCAATGTTTGGACTTATAACGGACAAGTACCCGGGCCAACACTGCGAGCTAAAGTTGGCGATCGCGTTCGGATTATTTTCCAAAATCAAGGGGGACATTCTCATTCAATGCACTTTCACGGTACCCATCCTGCGACTTCGGATGGGGTTCGTCCGGTAACTAATGGCAAGGAGACAGTCTACGAATTTGATGCGGAACCTTATGGAGTTCAGCTTTACCATTGTCACATAGAACCCGTAACTCGTCACATCAGTAAAGGTTTGTACGGAATGTTGATTATAGATCCTCCGCAACCTCGTCCCCCAGCAGACGAAATGGTGTTGATTATGGCTGGGTACGACATTAATGGTGACGACAAGAACGAGTTGTATGCTTTCAACGGCATACCCGAATATTACATAGACCATCCGATTCGGATCTATCAAAATCAGTTGGTGCGGCTGTATGTTCTAAATATGATTGAGTTTGATGTTGCAGCGACATTTCACCTTCATGCCAACTTTTTTCAGGTTTACCCTACGGGAATGACTTTAAAACCCACCCATGAAACTGATGTCATAACTATGGGAACTGCGGAACGGCATATTTTGGAATTTTCCTACAAATATCCTGGTAAATATATGTTTCATCCCCATCAAGATATATTTGCAGAACATGGCTGTATGGGTAATTTTGAAGTGATTGAGAGGGGATAGGAAATAGGGAATAGGGAAGAGGGAATAGGGAATAGGGAAGAGGGAATAGGGAATAGGGAATAGGTATATTTATAATTTTTTCAATTCAATATATCAGTTAGTTGATAAAAAATGTTATTAGATGCATAATAACCAAAGCTAAAAAATGACACTATGTAAAACAAGCCTTATTGAGATTAAGTAAAAATAATTTACTTAGTAATTTTGACATACTTTTAGGAGCAACAAAAATGAAACCATTTCGCTATATCTGTTTGGCTGCTGCGGCTTTTGCGGTAGTTACTTTAAGTTCTTGCCTCGGTGATAATGCTCCAACAGCAGAAAACACACCTGCAACCACTCCCACAACTCAAACCCAAGCGAGTCAAAGTGGTGAAGCAAAAGATGTGGAATATATGACCAAAATGGCATTAATGAAAGGACATCTTTTGGTGGCTAAAGAATTGTTGGATAAAAATGAGCCAAAACAGGCGGAACCTCATATCGGACATCCGGTAGAAGAAATCTATAGCGATGTCCAAGATCAACTCAAACAGCGTAATGTCAAAGAGTTTAAAAGTACTTTAGATGGCTTACACGATTTGGTCAAAAGCAAGCCCAAAGATGCCAAAGTCACCACTAGCTTTGCATCATCAATGGAAGCCGTAGACGGAGCAATCGCAGCAATACCCGAAGAACAGCGCAACAAACCCGAATTTGTACTGGCTGTAATTAATAGCGTACTAGATACAGCAAACGAGGAATATTCAGCGGCGATCGCCAATGGTAAAATTGTCGAAGATATTGAATACCAAGATTCTCGTGGCTTTGTAGTTTACGCCCAAGATTTGTATAACGGTATTTCTGGTCAAATGAAGACAGGGCATCCAGAAGAAGACAAAGCGATTGCAAGCAGTATGAGCGAACTATCAAAAGCTTGGCCGAGCGTAATTCCTCCATCTGCACCCGCAAAAACACCAGAAGAAGTAAGCACATTAGTAAAAACCATCGAGGAAAATTCTCAAAAAGTTGTCAAAAATTAAAGTGCGATTACACAAAGAAAATAGTTGAAATTGATTGCTCCGAGCAAGTAAAAATGCAAGAAGAGTTTAAAATTAGTTATAAGCGAGCAAAAAGTTAGGAATAAAAACAGAGCGATTCTGGGAAAATAATCATTACTCCCGATTTCCTAACTCTTAACTCCAAAAAACGTCAGTTATCAACTCTTCACCAATTATTTTCCGATGCAAGAACTCGACCATAAAAAGACAATTGACCTATTAAATGCCATCATGGAATTTGAGCTAGCAGGAGTAGTGCGTTATACGCATTATTCTTTGATGGTAACAGGTCCTTATCGCATTCCAATTGTTGATTTTTTCAAAGCGCAAGCCAGTGAATCATTACTTCATGCTCAACAAGTAGGAGAAATTCTTACTGGCATGGATGGACATCCGAGTCTTAAAATTGCGCCGATGGAAGAAACATACAAGCATAAAGTTAAGGATATCTTAGAAGAAAGCTTGTCACACGAACAAAATGCTTTAGCACTGTATAAAAAGTTTTTAAATACAGTTAGTGATGCCAGTATTTACTTAGAAGAATTCGCTCGTAATATGATTGGACAAGAAGAGATGCACAATCTTGAATTGAAAAAAATGTTACGGGATTTCAGCTAATTAAACAGGTGGGAAACACCAAGCAAGTTTAAGATGGGGAGCTTAGGAAAGGGAGACGAACAAGAGTAAATCTTCAAGGTAGTCTCATTCCTAACTCCCCGGTGATAATTGATCAACCCCACATCAAGAGTGAAAGTTGTTATTTATAATTCAAATAGAAACCATAAGATTAATCATTGGAAAACTTTTCCTTAACCTTTTCTTGAGAGAATTTTAGTAAAGTTATATGCGGCTGAAGTAGTAAAAATATCACTTTATTTGTGTTTTGAAATAAGTATACTTATAACAAGTGAACAAAGAAAAGAGAATAAGTTAACGGCTTAATCTTAGTTCAAAAACGACAAACAAAGACGACAAAATTCCCTATTAATGTCATTTCTTATTTTACCGATACTGTTAGCCGTTACAGTGAAAATCATCAGTAGCTTATAGTTATATATATATATTTATATATTTATATATTTATATATTTATATATAGTCCTAGAAACCATTCCTTAGAGATTGTTTGAAAAGTCTAATTTCATACTTTATCGGGCGGTTCAAACCGCATCTACACAAACGAAACCCGTCTGCACGGGTTTCAAATACGTTAGTCCACCGTAAGTTGAACTTTGCTTGTGTAGTAGCGATAATAAAGCGCTAATGACTTTTCAAACATCCTCTTAAAGCTGTATCGGAATAGTTTTGGGATTGATGTACTAAAAATTTTCGTAGTTTTTGCAACTATTTTTTCATTTGAAAAATTACGAGTTGAGACTGTTTGTATTTACCTGTGTATGCTGTTGGAAAATCAAGAATTGTAATTATCTTCAAAGAGTAGAAAAATATTGAAATGATGACATTTAATCGAGAAAAAGCTATTAACTTGCTACAAGAAATTTTCGAGTTTGAATTAGCAGGAGTTGTTCGCTACACGACTTACTCTTTGATAGCAAATAGTAGTAATAAAAATGAAATTGTTGATTTTTTCAAAGAGCAAGCGGAAGAGTCATTATTTCATTCTCAAAAAGTCGGAGAAGTTTTACTAAGTGTGAATGGAAATCCTCGAGCGCATATTGCATCTATTGCAGAACTTGAAAGTTATTCACTAAAAGATATAATGAGCGCAAGTTTAGCTCATGAAAAGCAGGCTTTAGAACTGTATCAACTACTTTTGGATGCAGTCAAAGATAGCAATAGTGATATAGAAAAATTTGTCAGCAATATGATTGAAGAAGAAAGTAATCATACCCAAGAATTAGTAGAAATGATCGATAGTTTGAACGAAGAAAATTAGCAGTTATCGCAGACGTAGCATTGCTACGTCTATAAAAAAGTCAGTAATTAGAAATAAAGAGTTATAAATTATGTTTTAAACCCCATCCCTTTTCACGAAGTTCCCCTATTCCTTATTCCCTACTCCCTATCAATGAATAAAAACCATCGGAAAAAAATCTCAGCACGTCGTACAGTGAACCCTGATGGGAACTTCAACGTTGTTCGTAAAGGGGTATCTAAGTTCGATTGGGGTGATTTATACCATGCATTGCTAACTCTTTCCTGGATTAAGTTATTTGCGGTGGTAGCTGCGGGTTATGTCATTACTAACGTGTTGTTTGCTTTTCTATATTTAGCAGCAGGTGATGGTGTAGAAAATATGCGTGGAGGTGATTTCTCCGACGCATTTTTTTTTAGTGTTCAAACTATGGCTACCATCGGTTATGGTGCAATGTATCCTAAAACGCTTTTTGCCAATATTTTGGTTGCGATTGAAGCTTTGTTAGGACTTTTAGGAGTATCAATGGGGAGTGGATTAGTTTTTGCTCGGTTTTCTCTTCCCAAAGCACGAGTCATGTTTAGTCGTGTAGCAGTAATTGCTCCTTATAATGGGGTACCAACTTTGATGTTTCGAGTTGCTAATGAACGTCAAAGTTGGATTTTAGAAGCTCAAGTCAACGTCAGTTTATTAACTAGCGAAATTACTCAAGAAGGACAGACGATGCGTCGATTTTATAACTTACCATTATTTCGCGATCGCTCTTCACTTTTTGCTTTAACTTGGACAGTTATGCATCCTATCAATGAAAGTAGTCCTTTGTACGACATTACCTTAGACAAAATGCTAACCGATGAAATGGAAATATTAATTACTTTAACAGGGATTGACCAAACCGTTTCTGAAAATATCCATGCTCATCATTCATATATTCCTACAGAAATTTTTTGGAATCATCAGTTTGTGGATATTTTAACTAAAACGCAGGATGGTAGACGCAGTATTGATTATAATCGTTTTCACGATACTACACCTTTAGAAAATTTCAGTTTAATAAACAAGTTTAATAAATAGGTAAATGAGAAGATTTTTTTTGTCCATAGTAATAAAAAACTCATTGCAAGATTATATCTAAAGCAGTAACAATAAATTTTATATCTCCCTTTAAGGACAGATGTAGCTGATTTTCCCAGCTTGTATATTCACAGTTAATGTAATTAATTGGAGATTTGATGTTATGAGCTGGTTAAAAAGACTTTTTGGAATGGGAAAACCCAAAAATGCCCAAGTAAATCCTACCCCACAACCAACACAAGCAGCGCAATCGACACAAGCACCACAATCAACACAACAAACTTCTAATACTACCCAATCAGTACCCCCTGAACGTATGGGATTAAACGGTGAATATGATCAAAGTGGTTTAGCAAAGCGAGTTGCATTAGCTTTTGACGAAGACTCCCAATTGGATGATATTGATACTCTTTGGGTTGCTCAAACTAGTTCTACAGTAGTTTTAAAAGGAACCGTTCCCAGCCAAGATATTTTAAACAAAATGGTTTCTGTCGCCAAAAATGTAAATGGTGCAACTAATGTTGATACAAGTCAAGTTACTATCGGTTAATTGTTTAAAAAGTAATTAATACTGTGATAAATACAGGTTTGTTGCAGCAATTTTTAATTAATTAATTAATGCTGTAACATTCCCTAAAACTAATCACAAAATATTTAATTCATTGCTGTTTGTTGCTGAGTAATTACTTGTTCTTGAGTATTATCTGGTAATGGTTTCCGCACTGATAAATAAACCAAGGGACCAAATAAAGGTACCAAGGTTACTAACCAAAATAACGCAGAATTTTTCATCCCCCGCTTTGCCATATCATCACCCAAAAGTGCCGGAAAAAGTAGACAAAGTAGACAAAAATCTAAACTCATTACATGAATAAAACGGTTAGTTTGCCATTGTTGGAAAAAATCGCTCCAATTTCCTGCTTGTAAACCATAGAATACTAAAATTATCGCTGCGATACTCAACACAATACCAGTGATACGGGAATCTAATAATTTGATAAAAGCATTCTTTTTACCGACAAAATTGGGGTTTGGCGAGCGCAAAGTTAAGTAAGGTAATAAAGCGAAAGCACCTACACCAAAAGAGAAAGTTGCAAACAACCAAGCCGGTATTTTTTGTCCTTGACCATCAATAAATACCATACAACTGTAGATTAAAGGAAATACACCCATTAAATTAAATAGTGAAATAATTATGGGATTGATTCCTTCCCATTGTCCAGTTGAAAGATTTTTAATTAACTCAAAAGTATCGGGTTGTTCGGGAGGAGCAAAAACAAAAGCGTAGATAGCAAATCCCACCCAAAGCAATCCAAATATAATTTTTCTCATCGGTATTAAAGTTGACAGTGGACAGTTGACAGTTGACAGTTGACAGTGGACAGTTGATAGTTGTTAACCTTTAACCTTTAACCTTTACATACTCATTGCTTCCGAGAGATATTCGGCTGCTGCTGCTACAAGCGCGATCGCATTTTCGTAATTAAGTCTTGTGGGACCTAAAACTCCGACGCTTCCTACTGGTATCGAACCCCGATGATACATGGATGAAATCAAGGTGCAAGTACGGATGGGTTCTAGGTTATTTTCCGAACCAATACGAATTGTTACTTGTGGCTTGTTTATCTGTTCCAATTCTGTTTCGTCAAATATTAAGGGCCATAATTTTTCTTGTTCTTCTTCAAGCAGTTGAATTATGGTTTGTACTTGCTCTATCTGGGAAAATTCTGGCTGACGCAAAACTTCCGAGACTCCACGCACCATAATTTGTGTATTTATCGGAGAAAAGCTACGACGAGTTAATTCTACCAAAGATGTTTTTAAATATTCGCCGTAGCGCTGAAATTCTCGATCTAATTTACTCCAGTCAAGTAAGGGTAGTTCCATTAAACTTTTACCGCGCAGTTGACTGTTTAAAAAGTTAGAAACAATTTGTAATTCTCTGTCTATTACTTCTACATCAGGTCTATTTTCTGATAATCCGGGTAAATCCATCAATGTTGAATGAGTTTCATAACCATCGGTGACTACAATCAACATGATCTGTCCCGTCTCAATTTGCACTAATTGCAAATGTCGCAATACTGATGAATTATTTTGCGGTATTGTGATTAAACTGACACAACCACTCAAGGTTGCTAAAATTTGGGTTGCTCCTTGCAATAATGTTTCTAAACTCCAATCTTCCCATTTTAAGCTTCCTTGTAATGCGGCTTCGACCTGTTTTTCTAAATTTTGAGAAGGTGTGATTAATTGATCTACATAAATTCGATAACCAGAATCCGAAGGTATCCTTCCTGCTGAGGTATGGGGTTGATAAAGTAATCCAGCTTTTTCCAAAACTCCCATTACGTTGCGAATCGTTGCCGAACTTACACCCAAATCGAACTCTTCTACCAAAGCTTTAGAACCCACAGGTTCTGCTGTCGCTATATAATGACGTACTGTGGCTCTAAGAATATGTTGTTGTCGATTCGTTAACTGAAATTGGATCGGGGATGGTTTTTGAAACACGGTTTTTATCAGTTTTAAAAAAACGCAAATTTTAAATAATACTATTCGATGTTTAATCGGTCATTTAATCATGCTGAGTGCAAAATACAAAATCATTATTGTGTACTGCAATACCTTTACATCTACAGATAGTTTTGTCCTGAGTAAGAGTACTATTCCATACAATTCAACTTGTATTTTTAATACATTAACAAAAGCTAATTATTAAGTATTTTCCCACAGCTTTATTGTAAATGGGGTATGCATCGATACGAAATATTTGTTAGCCATTAGTAATATTCAAACATATTGAATATTTAGCTTTAATTTCTTAATGGTACAAGCCTCGAACAGTCGCTTTAAGTCAGGAAATACATTAATACGGTACTTTAAAAATCTATCTGTAGAATCAATGGAAAATCTAAAATTCTCTACCCTTTAATATTGAGGAACAGAATGGTCAACTAAAATCGAATATGCATCAATACCTCCGGCAATGTTTTTCACATTTGTAAAACCTTGAGATGTCAACCACTGACACATTTGAGCGGAACGAACACCGTGATGACACAGCACTAAAGTTTCCTTATCGGGATCTAAGTGAGTTTGAATATCGTTACTCCAATCAGCAAATTGACTCAAAGGTAAGTTAATAAAACCGTCAATGCTTGCAGTTCTGACTTCTTGTGGTTCCCGCACGTCTACAAGTTGAATAGAACATTCATCCGAAGACAAACGTTGTGCGAGTTCTTCTACAGCGATTTGATTTATGGGTTGACCAAAATTATTCCCCGTCATGAGGCACTTCTTAAAAAAATCTGTATATTGTATATTTCTTATGTTGACAGAAAATTCTCCTCTTAGCATCAGCACGACTCAAAGCCTTTGATCATGATCAAGATAAATTGGCTACATCTTGACATTTTGACAAAAATATGTAAATAAAATGCCTTGGGCGAGGTGAATTATTTCGCTTATTTAATTCTAATTGTTCCACAACACGCTTTAATAGTGATTGGGGTATTAGGGGATGGGGAGATGGGGGGACAAGGAGATGGGGAGATGGCGAGAAATAAATAATAATTAAGTTGTCGCGCATTTAATTTGTATTTTTCTAGCGGGCAGGATGTCCACACTACAGGACTTTAATAAAATTGGAATTACAAATTAAAGGCTTTTTAGCTTATCAACTAACCACTGTCAACTGTCAACTGTCAACTATCAACTGTCCACTGTGAATAAATTTATTAGTCAAAAATTATTATTTCGTTTCCTGACAGCAAGCTTTATCGTGCTGCTGTTAACTGGTATTACTGGTTGTAATAGATTATCTCAAAATTCCTTGAATTTACTCAATCAACCGGGTGCTACCGTGTTTGTTTCCAAACAAGCACCAATTATGGTATCTATGCTAGTAAATCCAAATCGTTTTGAGGCTTTGGATGGTGAAATTAAGCTATCCAAGCTGAAAACAAATTTATTCGCAAATACCGGACTTGATTATCAAAAAGATGTCCAACCTTGGTTGGGTAATCAAATTACTTTAGCTGTAACCACTGACGATATCGATCGCGATGCTGCAAACGGAAAACAACCCGGTTATTTAATCGCACTCACTACCAAAGATGCCACACAAAGCCGCGAGTTTATCGAACTTTTGTTTTCTAAACGAGTTTTAACTGGAACTTCCTTGGTTGTGGAACAATATAAAGGTGTCAAACTGATTTCCGATATTCCGCAAACGGGAGAAATCAAAAAACCTTTGGCTGCGACAGTTGTAGGTGATAATTTTGTCTTGTTTGCCAATGATGCCAAAATCCTGCGAGAAGCAGTCAATAATCTACAAGCACCCGGTTTAAGTTTGGCTAGTTTGGATAAATATCAGCAAGCCATCAAGCAATTAAAAAATCAAACTGAAGCTGTAACGTTTCTGAATCTTCCCGCAGTCGCAAAATGGCAAGGTTTAAATTTATCATCGCCACTGACTTATAATAATCAGCTAATTTCGTTATCAACAAAATCCCCCGGTTTATTAGCCGAAACGAGTTTATTAGCAGATTCACCCACATTACCAGCAGAAGAATTATTTGACAAAATCGCCGCACTTTCATATATTCCCGCAAATTCTGGTTTATTAATTGCTGGGAAAGATTTGAGCAATTTAGATAACAGCAATGTCGGCTTATTTTGGCAACAAACTTATTCAGTAATATCTGGTGATTCAGGAGAAAATGCCGCTTCACAAATTAACCAACCTTTAACTAATTTGCAAAAACGTTGGGGAATAAACTTCAAAAAAGATATCTTTAGTTGGGTAAAAGGAGAATACGCCATCGCATTATTACCCAACACCGAGAATCAAACACCTGAATGGGTTTTTGTTACTGAAAAATCTTCGACAACACCATCAGATATTTCCCATTTAGATGAAATAGCCGTTCAAAACGGACTTACAGTCACTCCCATTAATTTAAATGAAAAAAGCATATCTACTTGGACACAATTAACCACTACAGGTAACAAAGCATCTAATTTCAGCATTCAAGCAAAAGTATTAGGAGCGCATACAAGTAAAGATAATTACGAAATTTTTGCTTCTTCTATTGAATTAATGGATGAAGTTCTTAACAACAAAGAAAACTTCTTCAACGATAATCATAATTTTCAGAAAAGTATTGCAGGCATTCCCCAACCAAATCAAGGTTATGTATTTATAGATTGGACAAAAAGTCAAAATTTTATCGAAAATCAATTACCCATACTCAAGCTTGTAGAAATTATTGGTAAACCATTCTTTGATAAACTGCAATCCCTCACAATTAGCAGCTATGACAGCAATCCCAATTTACTCAAAGCTGGTGCTTTATTTATATTCAATTAATAGTAGGAGTTAGTTGTTAGTTGTTGGTGGTTAGTTGTTGGTTGTTAGGATTTGTTACACCTTTGACCTTTAACCTTTAACCTCTAACCTTCATAGTGTACAGATACCAAGGTGTCATAAACTTTGCTGTTCCGAAATTTACTTTCGTTAGCGTGTATATAAAGGAACCAATTTAAATATTTCGGGAAGTGTATATATGAAATCTTGTCGCTCCCAAATCTTGTTTTTTACAACTTTTTTGACGAGTACTGTCCTAAGTGTATTTACTCTAATTAGCTCTGTGCCTGTAAAAGCAAATACATCTTTCTTTGGCAAAATTAGCTTGTCACCAAGCTCTGAAGGTGTCAGAAAATCAGTCACAGGTTATACCGGCGGTTCTTACCCATTGTCCGCAATCAGTAATCGCGATCGCCGTAATAATTTATGTATCGGTTTTGCAGATCCCAAACCAGACCATATTTTAGTTTTAGAGAAAGATTTCCCAAAATTAAATATAAAAGTCAACAGCAGGGGTTATGACACAACTTTATTGATAGTAGGACCAAACGACAAAACAATTCGCTGTGGAGACGATACTGGTGAAAGTAAAGACGCTAGCATCAACGATAGTGACTGGAAAGCCGGAACTTATAAAGTTTGGGTAGGCAGCTTTAAAGCAGGAGTAAAACGCAATTACAAACTTTCTTTGCAACAATAGTTCCAAAATACCGTACTAATGAATTATAATATTGTTAGGAATAGGGAATAGAGCATTGGATAAAACTCCCAAATTTTTAATCCAAAATCCGTCTTGGAAAGTTTTGGGGTTCGAGAATCTACACCCCAAACTTTCCGCAAAATCTAAAATCCAAAATTAAACAACTCCTAACTCCTAACTTTTCTTGTCCCCATGGAAGAGTAAGATAGATTGTAAAGGCATTCCGAGGGTGCAAACTCGTGTTATCAACACTTATTACTGACTTTCGTATTATATTTGAGCGCGACCCAGCGGCTCGTAACTGGTTAGAAGTATTATTCTGCTACCCCGGTTTGCAAGCCTTGTTAATGCATCGAATCGCTCGTTGGATGCGTAATGTAGGAATTCCTTTTCTTCCTCGTTTAACTTCTCATTTAGCGCGTTTTTTGACAGGAGTAGAAATTCACCCAGGAGCGACGATTGGTAAAGGTGTTTTTATCGATCATGGTATGGGTGTAGTTATCGGTGAAACAGCAATTATCGGAGACTACGCACTGATTTATCAAGGTGTGACTTTGGGTGGTACTGGTAAAGAAACTGGTAAACGTCACCCGACTTTAGGAGAATACGTAGTAGTTGGTGCTGGTGCGAAAGTGCTAGGAAATCTCCAAATCGGTAACAACGTGCGTATTGGTGCGGGTTCAGTGGTGTTGCGAGATGTCCCTTCCGATTGTACTGTTGTAGGTGTTCCCGGTAGAATTGTCTATCGTTCAGGTGTAAAAGTTGACCCATTAGAACACGGGCGTTTACCAGATGCCGAAGCTCAAGCAATCCGGGCTTTGGTAGACAGAATTGAGCAGTTAGAGCAACAAATTGAGCAATTACAAGAAAAACAGCAAAGCGTTTCAGAAAGTTTTGCAAATGTTCTTGTGGGAAAAAATCATGGTATTAATTCTCATGTTCTTAGTGAAGGGCATTTGAGAGAACATCATGCTCATGTTCATACTCAATGTCGTTTGGAAGATAAAGCGATCGATGAGTTTTTGGATGGTTCAGGGATTTAATAGTTAGGAGTTAAGAGTTAGGAGTTAAGAGTTAGGAGTTAAGAGTTAAAAATAATTAATAGATAATCGATACCAATGTAGAGACGTTGCACTGCAACGTCTCAAAATCTCAATTCATACCCGCATTTAGAAATGCCGATATCTTAGTTCTATGAGTTATTCAACAATTAGAAGCCTTGACGATAACCAATAGCCAAATGGTTAAGTAACAATATCTCGTGCAGAACAGGAAGAAGACTCCGTAATCAGAAATTTCCTGAATTTTTTATGACAATCAATTAATCTTTCGTTTACCAAATTTGTGCGTCCCAACTGCTAAATACGGAGACGTAGCATTGCTACGTCTCTACAAGGTTGGCTGGTTAACAATAAAATTTTTGATGCTACGGATTCACTTCAGTTATATCCCAAACCCCTACATCATCCATTACATAAAAAGTCCGATTTTGTGGTTCTCCCCTCAATCGCAAATGGTCAACTTTTACAGGTTCAAATAATAATAAACAAAAGTTATCCAAGGGTTTATTTGCATCTGGCTGCGGTGGTGAAAATGCTTCGGGATTCGCTCTGGGTTTTCCCGGATGCGCCCAGGCAAATTGGATACGAGCATTGTCTGAAAGGTCTTGCCATGTTGATTCGCGGGCTTTTTGCAATTCGGATTCTTGATGATTGGCATCAATAATTATAATGTTTCCAGCAATGCGGAATTGTTCACGAGTAGTGGTGAAGTACCAGCAAATTTCTCCTGCTTGTTGATGATTAATTTCTGTAATTTTTTCGCTGCGAGTATCGGTAATAATTTTTAACTTATTGGTATCCTCTAGAAAACCGCGAAACACCACAGTACGATTAGCCGCAGTTCCATCACTGCGGACAGTTGCTAATTGGAAGTAGCGTGAATGGGGTTGATTGCGATTCTTTTTCAAAGCGTTAGCTAAGAACGATCGCCAAGGAGCAATAGACATCTTCGGATTTTGGATTTTAGATTTTGGATTTTGGGTTAAATTTTAGATTATCCCTCTCGATTCCATAAATATTTACGTTTATTAGCCAGATAAAACCACTCCCCATCCCCTTGTCACCCCATCTCCCCATCTCTGTAGCGTATATTTCAAAATTTTGCAATCTTTAATTGTACTGCTATTTGGCGTATAGTCTTAATCTGAAAGAAAAAAGACGCGATAAAAATATGGTTCGAGAGCTTGAACGGAAACACCTGGGTGCAAACTTTCCAGAAACAGCCCCTGCGGCAAATCCTGTATTTTTCAGGACTTACAGCCGTCGTCAACAGTCTATAGGAACTAGAGAAACTTGGGAAGAGGTTTGCGATCGCACTCTTCAAGGTTTGGTTGAGTTGGGTAAGCTAACTCACGATGAAGCTGCAATTTTGGAGCGGATGCAGCGCAATCTGAAGGCTCTACCGAGTGGAAGATGGTTATGGGTGGGTGGTACAACTTGGCTGACTCAACCGAAGAATTTTTCGGGGGCTTATAACTGTACTTCGACAAATGTCATTGACTGGAAAGCTTTCGGGTTAATGATGGATTTGGCGATGATGGGCTGTGGTACGGGAGCGATTTTAGAACCAAAATATATTAATCAGTTACCATGCATCCGCAATCGTTTAAAAGTAACGATACAAGGCGATATTGGTAAAACTATAGCGAACGAACGTCGTGAATTTACGGAAACAAAAATAGTTGATAATAGCGCGACTATTTATGTCGGTGATAGCCGTCAAGGTTGGGTTCAGTCTTATCAAACTCTTTTGGAATTATCTACTGACGAGCGTTTTAACGAAGAAGTTGAAGTAATCGTTGATATCAATGATATTCGTCAAGCTGGGGAACCGTTGCAAGGTTTCGGTGGTATGGCGAATCCGGTGAAGTTGCCGGAACTTTATCAGCGTTGTGCATCGATTCTCAACAAGGCTTTAGGAAGGCAATTGAATTCTGTGGAGTGTTGTTTGTTGATTGATGAAGCGGCTGTGACGATTGTTGCTGGCAATATTCGTCGATCGGCCGGAATGCGTCAAGGTATCAGCGAAGACACTGCATTCGCTGACGCAAAAGCAAACTTATGGCAGCAAGATAAAGATGGAAATTGGCGGATAGATCCAGAACGTGATGCCTTACGTATGGCAAATCATACAAGGGTATTTCACCAAAAACCAACTTTAGAAGAATGTGTGAATGCCGTTCGTAAGCAATATTACAGCGGTGAAGGTGCCATTCAATGGGCTGGTGAAGCTGTTGCTAGAGCAAACCTTGATTTGCTAACTACGTTAGAACTTAAAACAGAATTTTTAAAAAATTACCAGCAAGGTGAAGCCAAAGATTGGCTAATGAAAAACTATTCTCACCTTGATAAAAATGAAATTGAGCATCGTTTGGATAGGTTTGGTTTAAATCCATGCGGAGAGATTATTGGTTCTAATTTTCACTGTAACCTTAGTGAAATTCACTTAAATCAAATTGACCCCGAAAATTACAAAGAACAAGAACTTGCTTTTACAGCCGGTGCTTTATCTGTAGCAGCGCTGTTGAATCATAAATTCTTGGAACCTCGCTATCAATACAGTCGCGAATTAGACCCGATTGTCGGTGTATCATTTACTGGCTTATTTGATTTCTTTGTCAGTGCTTTTGGGGTTGACTGGTTGCATTGGTGGTCTCAAGGAAGACCTGCAACCAACGAAGGTTTAGCCTTTAAACGTCGCGAACAAGAATATCTGAGTATGTGGAAAGATATTGTACATCGGGTAGTTTGGGAATATTGCGATCGCCATCATATCAAGCGTCCCAATCGCTGTACCACAGTGCAACCGAGCGGTACGAAATCCTTACTCACCGGGGCTTCTCCAGGATGGCACCCACCCAAAGCCCAAAGATTTATTCGTCGGATAACTTTCCGCAAAAATGACCCCGTAGCCTTAGCTTGTATTGACTACGGGTATGCTGTAGTTCCTTCGCAAGCCGATAAAGACGAAAACGGCAACTTGTTAAATGATCCCTTCGACTCTCGCTGTACCGAATGGTTAGTAGAAATTCCCGTTGCTGTACCTTGGGCTGATGTACCGGGTGCCGATCAAATTGCGATCGATCAATTTGGGGCTTTAGCTCAAATGGATTTTTATATGCAGGTGCAGCAATTCTATGTTACTCACAACACTTCAGCCACCATTGAAGTGCGAGAAAACGAAGTAGAAGAGTTAGGAAATCGGATTTATCAAGCAATTCAAAACGATGAAGGCTATATCAGCGCCGCACTTTTGGCAAGATTTGACGACCATCAAACCTTTCCTCGCTTACCATTTGAACCAATCGATAAACAACAATATGAAGAGTTGATGGCACAAGTCGAAAATCGTCGTGAGACAAATGATTTTAACAATGCATTGAAACGGTATGATTTCGGTGAATTAATGGAAGCCGGACCATCCGGATGCGATTCCGACAAGTGTATGATGCCCGAAGATAAACCTATGTAAAATTGAAGCATCAAATATCGTAATTATTAATTTTAGATTTTAGATTGAACAATTATTCCGGGATATAGTACAAGCCCCGGATAGATTTGGGAAATCAATCCAAAATCCGTCTTGGAAAGTTTGGGGGGAAGAAAATCTACACCCCCAACTTTCCGCAAAATCTAAAATCTAAAATCTAAAATTGTTTGAATTGTTCCTTTTTCACCCTTTGGAGATAAAAAAATGTTCCTCGAAGAACTAGCACCATTATTTAAAGAATTCACCCAGCACCCAGCTTCATTTATGGGGGGATTTGTCTCTGGTGTACTCAGACTTAGCCTCGCTGATGATCCAGTAAAAAGCTGGTTAGCACAACAAACAAATACAACAAATTTTCCTACTTCTACCAATACAACCCACAATGGTAAGAATAATGGACCTCAAAGTATTTCTATTGAGTAAAGTATTTAGCTAATAGAAAGATTTGGTTAATAGATAGTTAAATTGAACAAGGTCTGCTGATTTTCAGCAGACCTTTTGTTTATTTAATGGTTAAGGTTAGTGCTGATATCAAGCAATATAGTCTAATTCAGATAACTAATAGTGATGAATTTTACAACATCTAAAAAAACCATAAAAGCCTTACTCTCTTATTAGAAGTATATATAAGTTACACTGATTTTAAGTTGTAAAAGTTTGTGATATATCATACCTTGAAAAATTGCAGTCATCAGGTACTATAAAAACGTATTCGTGAGTTCAGTCCTAGGAATGGTTTATTTTGAGTTAATGCAGCTACTAATTGCTGATTATTAATTAGATAATTAACCATTAATAAAATTAGATTTTTCGCTGAACAGAAGAAAGCTAATCGTCTGAATTTGACCTGGGGCTGAGCGATTCGCTATTTCTAGAACCGTTAACAAGCATGACTATTTACGTTGGAAATCTTTCCTATCGGGCTACAGAAGCAGACTTGAGAGCAGTATTTGCCGATTATGGTGAAGTGACTAGAGTTGTGTTGCCAACCGATCGCGAATCAGGTAAAATGCGCGGATTCGCCTTTGTTGACCTCAATGAAGAAGCTAGTGAAGACAATGCCATTTCTGAGCTAGACGGAGCAGAATGGATGGGTCGTCAAATCCGGGTTAACAAAGCTAAACCAAAAGAAGATAATCGTCCCCGTGGTGGTTTTGTGAGAAAGGCAGATTTTCAAGAACAATAAATTTTTTATTTAAATAAAGCCGCAAAATTTCTCGTTATCGTTTTTTATTTGATACAGGAATCAATCTTGCACCAATCTTTTAGTTAATACAATTAATCTATGTACTTGTATAACTAATACCATTTTTGATTTGAGATTTTGGATTCTAAAAAAGCTGCTAGATAAGCTTTTCAAGATTCCATCTGCCGTAATCCGGATTCAAATTGGTATCAGGTTTTAAAACAAGATTAATCAAATTTTTTTTGACTATTTCCTGAAGTATAAAATTCTGTAACGGGAATTATGTAGATTACTAATTTGCACTAAATGCAATAAATTTCAAGTACAAATAAAGCAAGTTGCTCGCTTTAGATTTCATCAAAGGAATGCAAGGTATTTGATTGTGGCTGTTTGCCAATTGAGCAATACAAACAGCTATATTTTGTGCTGAATAAAACTAAACCACAGAAAAACTTCATAGAAACAACCCCGACAAGATACCGATTATATCGGATATCATCAAAAGTCGGGTTTTCCTAATTTTAGAGAAAATTAAAAATAAATTAAAAATAAATTAAAAATAAATTAAAAGTACTCCACCACATTAATTTTGATGGATCGAGGTAGTGCGGTCAACAAGTAGCGTGTCCCCTTCGGATATGCATCTTGGTTGCTAGCTACTACCAGGGAGCGAGACGCTCCCACTACAAACGCATTACCCCTGATAACTTATGTGGTGAAGTAGTTTTGATTTTTTTGAATTGTAACAGTTTTTACCAAAAATTAACTTCCAACAGACATATTCCATCACTTGCCATAATAGTTTTACTGATTTGGAAAAATAGAAGTTTCAAGCTGAGAGTAGAAATCAGAACAATGACTAGAGAATTTTGTAGAGAATATTACATTCGGCTCAATTAAAATAAATTTATTTTTGCAACTAAATTAACTTTTCATTATCTGTTTAAAGTTAAAATAGCAATCATTTTTGTTAACTTATAGACTTATAAAATATAAATATGAATCGCGAAAAAATTCAAATAAATTAAATTGAAAAACTTAAAAATTTATTTATAATTGCTGCAACAGCAAGTGAAAATCTTGATTTTAAGGATTTGAATGCTTAAATAACCGAAAAAAAGCGCAATTTAGGATAAATGATTATTTGTTTTTTATCTAAAATTGCATTTGCGTTCCTAAAATACCTCTCTAATATAGAGGCAGCAACCATAAGTTGTAACCCTGACGGCATCTTCTCAAATAAAAGCCATAGCTAACGAGACCATAGGAAAATAATTATTATGACAAAAGCAGCAGAACACGAAGACAAAGGGATTCAACACATCACAGATAAAGGACTAGATAGAGATTGTACGACTTTATCGCGTCACGTATTGCAGCAATTTCAAGGCTTTTCAGCCCAAGCACAAGATTTAAGTGCGCTGATGAATCGTATCGGGCTTGCGGGTAAATTAGTTGCTCGTCGTCTCAGTCGCGCTGGTTTAATGGAAGGTGTTCTGGGATTTACCGGAGAAGTTAACGTACAGGGAGAATCCGTCAAAAAGATGGATGTCTACGCTAACGATGTGTTTATCTCAGTTTTCAAGCAAAGCGGTTTGGTATGTCGCTTAGCTTCCGAGGAAATGGATGAACCGTATTATATTCCGGAAAACTGTCCTATAGGTAGATATACTTTACTCTACGACCCCATTGATGGCTCATCCAATACAGACACAAACTTGAGCTTGGGTTCGATTTTTGCAATTCGTCAACAAGTTGGAGAAGATAGCGACGGACAAGCCAAAGATTTACTAGCTCCGGGTAACAACCAAATTGGAGCCGGATATATTCTTTACGGTCCGAGTACCATGCTAGTTTACACTATGGGAAAAGGAGTACATTCCTTCACTCTTGACCCTAGTTTGGGTGAATTTATACTTACCGAAGAAAATATTAAGATTCCCGATAGTGGTTCAGTTTATAGCGTCAACGAAGGGAATTTTTGGCAGTGGGAAGAATCTATGCGGGAATACATCCGCTACGTTCACCGAACTGAAGGTTATAGCGCTCGTTACAGTGGAGCGATGGTTAGCGACATCCATCGAATTTTAGTTCAAGGTGGCGTATTTCTCTACCCAGGTACAGTACAAAAACCCGAAGGAAAATTACGTTTACTGTACGAATCCGCTCCTTTAGCTTATGTAATCGAGCAAGCAGGTGGACGAGCTACCACTGGTGAAATGAGGATTTTGGATGTGGTAGCTGAAAAACTCCACCAGCGCACACCTTTAATTATTGGTAGTAAAGAGAATGTCGCAAAAGTGGAATCTTTTATTCAAAATGGTCACTAAATGAGTAGGGAATAGGGAATAGGGAATAGGGAATAGGGAATAGGGAATAGGGAATAGGGAGTAGGAAACAGTAAAAAATAATTTTATGGGACTTATGCACTGATAGCACAATCAATATTCTCGCCTATAGGGAAATTTTACATATCTGATTGCATAAGTCCGCTCACTACTCAGTGCTTACTGTCAACTGTCCACTGTCAACTGTCAACTGTCCACTGTCCACTGTCCACTGTTAATTATTCCTTTAGTGAGAAACAATTGACTGCGATTAGGAGCATTAATAGAAAAAGAGAGAAAAATAAATTTCGGAGTGAAATATAGCCAATATGGGCATCACCACAAATCAATTATTAGAAATCAAAAAATACGGTCAAAGTATTTGGATGGATAATTTAAGTCGTGACATTATCCAATCCGGAGAATTAAAAAATCTGGTGGAAAACCAAGGTATCAACGGGATTACCTCCAATCCCAGCATTTTTGAAAAAGCGATGGTTGGTAATGTAATTTACGATCAAGATATAGAAGCCGGGATTAGTAAGGGATTATCAACCCAGGAAATTTATGAATCTTTAGCTTTTGGAGATATTCGTTACGCTTGCGATATTTTACGTCCCGTATACGAAGCAACAGACGGATTGGATGGTTATGTAAGCATTGAAGTACCGCCAACTATCGCTCACGATACCCAAAAAACCATTGAAGAAGCTAGACGCTACTTTCAAGAAGTGGGACGGGAAAACTTAATGATTAAGATTCCTGGAACAGAAGCTGGTTTACCAGCAGTCGAGCAAGTAATATCTGAAGGTATGAACGTCAATATTACACTGTTGTTTTCTGTGGATAGTTATGTAAATACCGCTTGGGCTTACATTCGCGGCTTGGAAAAACGAGTAGCACAAGGTAAAGATATTAGTAGAATTTCCTCTGTAGCTAGTTTCTTCCTCAGCCGTATTGATTCCAACATCGATGGAAAAATCGACGAAAAATTAAGCCAAGGTGTTGACGATATCAACCTAGAAGCCAAGCTCAAATCCGTAAAAGGAAAAGTCGCGATCGCAAACGCCAAAATTGCTTATCAAGAGTACAAAAAGATTATCAACGACGAACGCTGGCAAGCTTTAGCGGCTAAAAATGCTAACGTCCAACGTTTATTATGGGCTTCTACCAGCACCAAAGACCCCAGTTACAGCGATGTGATGTACGTTGATGAATTAATTGGTAAAGATACCGTTAATACACTACCACCAGTAACCATTGAAGCTTGCGCTGACCATTGTGACGTAGACTCAAGAGTCGAAACCGATGTCGAAGCAGCATATAAACTGATCGAAAGTCTCAAAGATCCCGAAATCAACATCGACCTCGATCAAGTCATGGACGAATTGCTTACCGAAGGTATTGATAAGTTTATCAAACCCTTTGAATCTTTAATAAGTTCTTTAGAAGACAAAGTTAAGCACTTGTCACCTGTTTAATAATTAATGGGAATGGGGGGTAGTAGATAGTGGTTAGTGGTTAGCGGTTAGTGATTAGTGATTAGTGGATGGTCGTTTATAAATTTAATAACTAGCAACTAACTCCTAACTCCTAACTCCTAACTCCTAACTCCTCACTCCTAACTCTCAATCCAAAATCTAAAATCTAAAATCCCAAATCTAAATTATGGTTAGTTTGCTAGAAAATCCACTGCGGGTTGGCTTGCAACAGCAAGGCATGGCTGAACCCCAGATAATTGTTATTTTTGGTGCTTCCGGTGATTTAACCTGGCGCAAATTAGTACCAGCACTGTACAAATTGCGACAAGAAAGACGGATTCCACCGGAAACCACAATTGTTGGTGTAGCGCGACGAGACTGGAGCCACGAACACTTCCGCGAACAAATGCGTAAGGGAATGGAAGAAGCTCACGATGGTGTAGGTCCAGAGGAATTATGGAAAGATTTTGCTAATGGTCTTTTTTATTGTCCCGGTGATATTGACAACCCCGAAAGCTATCAAAAACTGAATAATCTTCTGAGTGAATTAGACGAAAAACGCAATACCAGAGGTAATCGATTATTCTACCTTTCCGTTGCTCCTAAGTTTTTCCCCGAAGCTATCAAACAATTGGGTTCCGGGGGAATGCTTGAAGATCCCGAAAAACACCGTTTAGTAATTGAAAAACCTTTTGGTCGAGATTTAGCATCTGCCAAAAGTCTTAATGCGGCAGTACAAAAATATTGTAAAGAAGAACAAGTTTACCGCATTGACCACTATTTAGGTAAAGAAACGGTTCAAAATTTATTGGTTTTTCGCTTCGCAAACGCAATTTTTGAACCATTGTGGAATCGTCAGTTTGTAGACCATGTACAGATAACAGTAGCAGAAACAGTAGGAGTTGAAGACCGAGCCGGGTATTATGAAAGCTCCGGTGCATTGCGAGATATGTTGCAAAACCATTTGATGCAACTTTTCTGTCTGACGGCAATGGAAGCTCCTAACGCCATGGATGCTGATAGTATCCGTACAGAAAAAGTAAAGGTATTACGTGCAACTAGACTTGCTGATATAGAAAATTTGGCTAATTCCGCAGTGCGCGGTCAGTACAGCGCTGGCTGGATGAAAGGAGAGTCTGTACCGGGGTATCATGAAGAACCAGGAGTAGACCCAGGTTCTACAACTCCTACTTTTGTGGCGACAAAATTTGTAGTTGATAACTGGCGCTGGCAAGGAGTTCCCTTCTACCTGCGTACTGGTAAGCGGATGCCGAAAAAAGTTAGCGAGATTTCCATCCACTTCCGCGAAGCTCCTTCACAGATGTTTCAATCGGCTGCACAACAGAAAAGTGCCAATATTTTAACCATGCGGATTCAGCCAAATGAGGGAATTTCCTTGCATTTTGACGTGAAAGTTCCTGGAGGAAATTTCCGCACTCGTCCTGTTGACATGGACTTTACTTACGGTTCATTTGGTCTACAAGCAAAATCCGATGCTTATGACCGTTTATTTTTAGATTGTATGATGGGCGACCAAACTTTGTTCACCAGAGGAGACGAAGTAGAAGCTGCTTGGCAGGTAGTAACACCAATTTTAAGCGCTTGGGATGCCCCCGCAGACCCAGCAATAGTTCCGAACTATGAAGCTGGTACCTGGGAACCTGTAGAAGCAGAATTACTAATCAACCGAGACAACCGCCGTTGGCGCAGACTATAGAATTTTAGATTTTAGATTTTGGATTTTGGATTGAGAATCTAAAGTTACCCAAGAGAGTGAATTAATTGCTGAAACTAGATTGCGAAGCTTTAATGATTCCAAAATCCTCACACACTCAAAGACGTTTTAAATTGAGCGTAGTGAGTCAGTTCTAATTTCCAATCCCTAAATCCAAAATCTAAAATTATAATCCAAAATCTAAAATCCAAAATCCAAAATTATTATGACAACGCACGCACCGACTATTTTTTCACTTCAGGCTCCCAAAGATGTTTCACTCGACGAAATTGAAACCGAACTAAGCAAAATTTGGCAAAGTTACGGTATCGGTGGTGAAGACGGAACGCTTCCTGTAGCTACGCGAGCAACTACATTTACTTTGGTAGTTTACGAACCAGAGCAAACTCAATATTTATTGGCTGCTTTAGGATTTTACAATGGTCCAATTGATGGTATCCTTGGACCGCAAACTGTATCCGCGTTGCGAGATGCACAAAAAGCTCTTGGTTTGGAACGAACTGGTAAAACTAGTCCGCAAATGTTAACACGACTGCGGGAAGAACTTGCTAAACTTTACGGCGGTGGTGACAGCAAAGATAACAATGGTAGTAATGCTGCTCAGTATACTACAGATGCAGCCAGCGCTAGAATTGCTGACGAAATTGCTTTGCGTAATCCTTGTCGTATTATTAGTTTAATACCCGTAGTTGGTGAAGATGAAGGTGTTAAGGCGCAAGTTTCTGCTTATTGTCCAATTCAAAAACAATCTTCTTCTTCCCTAGTTTGTTGCGAATATATTACTTTAACTGGAACCGCCACAGCTTTGGAACGTATTGGTGGTATGCTTCCAGCATTGTTGATTGGTGATTTACCCAAGTTTATTTGGTGGAAAGCAACACCAGATCCGAACAATCTTTTATTCAAGAGACTTTCCACTGTATGCGATAACGTTATTGTTGATTCTTGTAATTTTAATGAGCCAGAAAATGATTTACTCAGGCTGCAAGAATTGATTGAAAATGGCATCCCGCTTGCTGATTTAAACTGGCGACGTGTGGGAGGATGGCAAGAGTTAACAGCAGAAGCTTACGATGCACCATCCCGACGTAAAGGTTTAATGGAAGTAGATCGAGTTAATATCGACTATGAAAAAGGCAATTCTGCTCAAGCATTACTGTTTTTAGGTTGGTTAGCAAGTCGTTTAAATTGGCGTGCGGTTTCTTTTGAACAAGAACTCGGCGACTATATTATTAAACGCTTTAAATTCATGGGAGACAATCAAAGGGAAATACACGCGGAATTAGCAGGTGTTCCCGTTGGTGATGTGGGTGATATTTCCGGCGATTTAATTGCTATACGTTTAAGTTCGACTAATCCAGAAGCAAATTGCGGTACTTTAATTTGTTCCGAAACCGGCGGCTGTATGCGGATGGAAACTCAAGGTGGCGCTCAATCTGCTGGGGTATTTCAACAAATAACCTCACTTTCGGAACAAAAAGCCGAAGTTTTACTTTCTCAACAAGTACAACGTTGGGGTAAGGAAGCACTTTTTGAAGAAAGTTTGAAAGTTACAGCACAATTAATTCAATTAGCTAATAAGAATTAGGAGTTAGTAATTAGGAGTTAGGAGTTAGGAATTAGACCATTTCACTTTAATGGTAATACATATTCATTTTGTAGAGACGTTGCATTGCAACGTCTTTTTGTATTAATGGTCTAAAAGTGTTCCGTTAATCGATATCCAAACAATAATTCATGAATAATTAAGCATAAATACTTGTATGATTTATAATTCATAACTCCTAACTCCTAACTCTTAATTCATGGCTTTAATTATTGCAGGAGAACGCAGCGGGGTGGGCAAAACTACGGTAACGCTCACTTTATTGTCCTGTTTGTCTCGGCGCGGTTTACAGGTACAATCTTTTAAGGTTGGACCAGATTATATTGACCCGATGTTTCATCAGCACGTTACTGGTCGTGCTTGTCGTAATTTAGACCCCGTTTTAACTTCTGAAAATTATCTAAAAGAATGCTTTGAACATTACTCAAATTTATGTGAATATTCCCTAATTGAAGGAGTAATGGGTTTATTTGATGGGGTTATGGTAAATAAAAAACAAACCCCACCCCTTCCCCTCCCCTTAGTAAAGGGAGGGGTTGATAATTTTGCTAGTACGGCTCATATTGCTAAGTTATTAAATTTACCCGTTTTATTAGTAGTTGATTGCAGTCGTTTATCTGGTTCTGTTGCTGCAATTGTCCACGGTTATCGCTCTTTTGATCAACAAGTTAAGATTGCTGGAGTAATCTTAAATCGCGTTGGTAGCGATCGCCATTTATCTCTGCTCAAAAATTCTCTAGCACCTTTACAAATTCCCCTTTTTGGTGTACTAAAGCGTCAAGATAATATTACAATTAGCGATCGCTATTTGGGTTTAATACCAACAACAGAACTTCCCGAATTGAATCAACTAATCGATAAACTGGTAAATCTCGGCGAAAGTTGCTTTGAGTGGGAAAGTTTATTACCACTTTTGCGAAAGACAGAAAAAGCAGATAAAGAATTTTCTTCCTCAGTTATTATTCCCCCCATCTCGCCTTCTTCTACTTACCCTTCTTCACGAATAAAAATCGCTGTAGCCTATGACAAAGCTTTCAATTTCTACTACCAAGATAATCTCGACTTGTTGCAAAGTTTGGGTGCAGAATTAATTTTTTGGAGTCCTTTAGAAGATACTGAATTACCTAAAGATATTAAAGGAATGTATTTCGGAGGAGGTTTTCCAGAAGTTTTCGCTCAGAAATTAGCAGAAAATACCCGTACAAGAAATGCTGTAAAAGCGGCTATTTTTTCGGGAATGCCAACAATCGCCGAATGTGGTGGTTTAATGTATTGTGCTGAGCAAATTGTAGATATGACGGGTAAATCCTGGGAAATGGTGGGAGTTTTACCTACAACAGCAGTAATGGATAAGCGTTTAACTTTAGGATATCGTCGCGCTATAGCTCTACAAGATAGTTTATTAGTAGATAAAGGAACAACAATTTACGGACATGAGTTTCATCGTTCCCGTTTAATATCCGATTCTAATAAACCCTTATTTGAAACTTATAGATACGATTGCGAAGAATTCATGGGAAAAGAAGGATGGGTTTCACCTTTCAATCTCCACGCTTCTTATATTCATATGCATTGGGGAAATAGTCTAGAAATTCCGCAAAGATTTTTAAAAAAATGTCGGATTTTTAATAGTGCATTTTGTTTGTAATTGCCATGACGACGTTTAAATAAGCTATATAGCGCCCTCATCATAGCTAGTACTCCACCACATTAATTTTGAGGGGTAATGCGTTCGTAGTGGGAGCGTCTCGCTCCCTGGTAGCCGCTAGAGAAATATCAATTAAATGCGCCACAGTTTATTCATTATCACCTGATATAACTTGATTTTTTAATCACCCCATCATACTTACATCTTGATTTAATTTACGAATTAAACGTGATAATTCACGAATAATATTGACTGCTATTTCGGGAGTTTCTTCAATAGCATCATCAAGCTGTTCTTGAGTTAATTCCAAACATTCACAAGCATCTATTGTAGTAGCAGAAGCCGAACGTGGTTGGGCATCAAATACCGCCATTTCCCCAAAGTATTTTCCCTGTGACATAACTGCAAGTGTTCGATTATCCAAATGAATTTTGACTTTTCCTGAAACTACAATATAAAGAGATTGTCCTTGTTCTCCTTCTCGAAATATACTGCAATTTGGTGGAAACCACAGTTCGTTCATCGCAGAAGCTAACCGAACTATAAAATCATCTCGCAATTCTTTGAATATTGGAACTTGACGTACAAATAATAAACGATCAACGCTAGTTAACATAGAAGAGTTAGTGGATGGTTGTTAGTGGTTAGTTGATAGTTGATGGTTGATGGTTGATAGTTGATGGTTGATGGTTGTTAGTGGTTAGTTGATAGTTGATGGTTGATGGTGGATAGTTGATAGTTGAGAAACTGTAAGATAGGGCTATTTGGTTATTTTATTTTTTTCTTGTTTTGCTGCTCTCTCAAGATATTTGAAATCAGCGTTTAATTTTGGTGAAAGTTCATCAACAATGGGATTAATTATATTTATTTGTTCGTTTGTTAATAGCTTACGGTTATATCCTCTTCTTAACCAATATCTTGTTTAATGTAAAGAAGCTCTGGCAATTTTGACAAATCTGAGATTATCTTGAAAATTATAACGACCACTTCCTTCTGCTATATTAGCGCCAATACTATCAGCAGAACGAATGATTTGTTTACCGACTGTATCTGTTGGTAATTGATTCCAAAATATCACAATATTCCAAATATAATCTGCCAATTTTTCAGCTAATTCAAATACTCGTAAATTTTCAAAATTAGATTTTTCCATTTTATATAAAAAATAGATACATATACAATACAATTATCCACCATCAACCATCCACCATCCACCATCAACTATCCACCATCAACCATCAACTATCCACCATCAACTATTTCTTAACTTTATGCTTTTCGATAAACTCCTTGACTTGAGCTACTACTAAAGGATGTGAATCATTTTTTAATTGAGGTAAAATTTTTATAAATAAGCGAGGAGATGCAACACTTAAATAAGCGACAACGGCTTCTCTAACGAAACCACAAGGATGACGTAAACTTGCTTTCAGTTGTGATTTTTTCAGCTTAATCCGAGCAACTTGAGCAAAATGAATGCAGCAAGCCCAACACCAATCAGAAAGTGAATTTTCTAACTCTAATAATGTTCGAGTCCTTTCGTTTACTGCCATTTGTTCGTATTGAGATAATCCTGCTTCTACAAGTTTTTCTAATTTTTCATAAGGTGGTCTTTTATCAAAAATACTGAGTAATATAGTTTTGCTAGGTAAATTTATAGTATGTTCTAAAATCTCTAATCCTAGTGCTAAATTTACTTGCGATTCCGAATTAATATTGAATACAGCCGCGTTAATTTTTTCTAAGGGATAAAGAAATTTTAAAAGTAAAAATAAACGTTCTTTTATATCAATTTCTAATTCTATCAAGGCTTTTTGTACTAATCTACATAAAGCGACAACTTTCTTTTTAGAATGAAAATTTTGTAAAGTTTCTCCAGTTTTAAATTCTATATAAGCAGCATATATTTCACCTTGATTTTTAAAGTCTACAGATGCAGCATATATTTCACCTAATAACTTAAATTCTTGTTCAATTAATCTTTGAATTCTACTTTCATAAGACCTATCCACCAAAATTACAATTCCCTGTTGCTGATGTCTTTTAATTAAAGTACGCAATATATGACATTTAATTGAACCTTTGGATATTTCTAAATGATGCCATAGAATATCGACAGCTTTTAGAGTATCAATTTGACCAATTGTTCGCAAAGCATATACTCTTGCTATTTCTGGTTCGTAATTATCTGTTGCTAAACGTGATAGCATTGGTAAGACTTCATTGCCAAGTTTTACTAAACCATTCATCGCTACTAAACGGGTCGATTTATGGTGAAGTCCTACTATTAATGCTGAATAATATTCTTCTAAATTATTTGCCGCAATCATTTCTAAAACTATACTTCGTACCTTCAAAGATTTATCTGATAATAAAGAGGGAATATGAATCCGCAGTGCTTGTAAATAAGATGCTTCCGCAAGAGATTTAACCCCATTAACTCGTATTTCCTCTTCTTTATTAGTCAGCATCCATCCGAGAGTTTTAGTTGCTGCTACTTTTTGCTTTGTTGTACCATAAGTTAATAATAAAGCCGCAGCAGTACCTCTAATTACAGAGTGTTGTTCGGGATTAAGATATTCTTCTAATTGATTTAAATTTGGAGAAGCTTCTGCAAGAGAAACGTAACGCAATGCTAAAGCAAATATATTCGGATTTAAAATAGTTTGAGGATGTTCTAATAACTCGCGTACTTGAGGTAAAAAAGCCGAATTTACATCAGATTCAAGCATTACTTCCAAACTTCGAAATTGCAAAGTAGGAGTAAGTGTTAGTAATTCTGGTGCTAAAACTTCCCCAGCCCCTTGAGGATCAATTTGCGATAAAAGTTCAATACAAGAATGTTTATCCGCTTCGCTGCCTTTTTCTCGTAAAGCTTTGATGACAGCACGCTTGAAAAAAGGTAAATCCACATTTGTAACGCTTAATTGTCCCCTTTCAGCACTCAAAACTAATAAATCCACATATTGCGATCGCAATACCCAAATCACTCCTACACATATAATGGCAATAATCGCAGTTTCTATAATTAGAACTAAATTTTGCCAATTTACAGGTATAAAATTCTTTGTTAGCAACTGAGTAATTAAAATAATAAATCCAGTAAAACCCGCAGCGGCAGTTTCTGCAAAGCCTCCAGATAATATTTGTACACGACTTCTAACTTTTTCAGGTATTGGTTGAAACAGTAATGTACTAGTATTGGCTACGAAAGTATAACGCAACAGTTCATCTAAAAACTTAATCAGCGTTAAACCCCATAACAATGACAAAGCAGGTATTTTCAAGCCAAACAAGGCTGAAGTCATTGACAATGAAGATATCATAGCCATCCCTGCCAATAAAGTACCAACACCAACAGGTAAAATTGCCGTAGTAAAAAATACCCCCAAACGTTCGATTACACGGCTAGAAAAAAATAACTGAGTTGTAAGTTCAAATAATCCAAGGATGCCGCCAAATACACCTAAAAAACTGGTAATTTCTTTACCTTGAAAAGTTGATTCTAACTGGGTTAAATACTGAAAATCTACTAACAATCCGATTGTCTGAATTAACAATCCGAAGGCAAATAATCGTAAAGCATAATTCTTTAAAGGAGTCGAAAGACGACGAGCGTGGTAAACTTGCGGTTGCTTGATTTTTCGTTGCGGAACATCGGAAAAAGCTTGAGGATATTTCTTGCTCAAATGCAACAGAATTGCAGTTCCTAAAACTATAACCAAAGCCCCAATTAAAATTACTTTATCTAGCTTGAGAAATCTAACTAAAGTCGGTAAACTAAATCCACCGATGACATCAGCAACTAAAATTCCACTACTTACTAAAGGATAAGTGCGCTTAATCTCCTGAATATTAAATAATTGGTTTGCTGCAATAGAAGTGTTGAGTTGATTGATAACATAGAGCGCATCAACCCACAATCGCAGTAAAAATACGCTGAATAATCCCAACCCCGAAAGCTGCAAATTTGTAGATAAGGTAATTTGCAAACCTATAGGCAATAAAATTAACGGTATCACCATGCAGGGTAAAGCAGCTACAATTACCCATCGCAGAGGAAAAGTCTTTTGCAGCCAAGAGTACAAAAAAACTAAGGCAATTCCAACTACTGCACTCGCAATATAAATCAGCGGTAAAGAGCTAGCACCGTATTTATCCAGAAATAAAGCAATGCTGCTATCTTCTACCCATCGCAATCCCACTGATGTTGTCGCGTAAAAAGCAAACATCAGTAATGTTCGAGAACTTTCTTCCGGTCGGAGATTTACCCAACGGAGTACTCGTAGTAAAATATTTCTATAGGCACCTAAATGTTGATTTTTTAATTGCATCTGGTTTAATCTGTTATAGTCACCCCTGTTCAAGGAAATTTACGATTAATTTCAGTTTCTTGGACTTGGAAAACCATTTCCTTAAATACTGGTAACTAGAAAAAGCACCTCCCATAAGGTATTACTCCTAGAAAAAATAAAAGTCCTGAGTAACTGAGTATTAGTTTTCCCACTCAGCACCCAAGACTATCGTTTTTTTGATTAATTTAGATTTATTTGATTAATTAATTAAAATTTATTTTTCTCCGAGCAACAGATAAATCAACTCTGAAGAAACACAGGGAAGAGGGAAGAGGAAAGAGGCAAGAGGCAGCAGCCAAAAGTAGTAATGTGTTTGTTTCAGATATTGCCAGAGGGTTTGTAACTTTCCGGGCTTGAAGTATCTGTAACTACTGAGGTGAATAATAAACGCCAAAAAGAAGCAACACCAACAGTTATAACCTATCGGCATTGCTTCCTTGCTGTTTAGTTTTTTTTACAATTACTTCTTAGGAGAAAGCAACATCATCATGTTTCTTCCTTCTTTCTTGGGATATTGTTGCACCTCAGCTTCAGCTTCCAAATCTGTAGCCATCCGTTTAAGCAAAATTTCTGCCAAATCGGTATGTTGAATTTCTCTACCCCGGAACATCACCGTGGCTTTTACTTTATCACCATCTTTGAGAAAGCGCTTCGCTTGGTTAACACGCACGTTGTAATCGTGTTCTTCTATTTTGTAGCGCATTTTTACTTCTTTTACATCAGCCGTGTGTTGCTTTTTACGAGCTTCTCGCGCCTTTTTCTCTTGCTCAAACTTGAATTTACCGTAGTCCATAATCCGGCAAACCGGAGGATCGGCTTTATCGCTCACCAGTACTAAATCGAGTTCTTTCTCATCGGCTCTAGTCAGGGCATCTTGGGGAGTCATGATTCCCAACTGAGCGCCATCTGTATCAATAACCCGAATTTTTGGGAAGCGAATTCTTTCGTTGATTTGAGGTAAGTCGCGACTTCTTCTTTTCTCTATCACAGGCATATATGAATGATTTTGGGGAAGTTATGGTTAATAGTTTCGTTTTGGGTATGCAATGAATTGATCTCACATGCAAAAAAACCTATGGGAATTTTTGCAAACAATGAGTATATATCTAGGGTAGCTAATCCATAAAGGTAAAAATGGTTTTACTTATTTTTATTCTACCCACTTTAGATAGGATTTAGCTCTATCGTTCTACAGATAAAGTTACGCGATCGCAACAAAGATGATTTATTTTAATTTTTTTGTGTCAAAACATTAAAGCTATACACATTTTAGGTATCTCTACAATGATAACACCATGAAATATAAAATACACATATCTTAAAGGAAAGTCTGATTAACTACTCTAAATTATTAATTTTTGAATATCAAAATGAATCATCTTTGTAGAATCAAAGATATAAACTTAATATTACACATACAGGCTTAAAGGTATAAAAAATCGGTTAAGTTGAGAAACTTATTCACCCCAGTTGCTTGTATGTTCTAGTTACCAGGCTCAACTTGGGAATTAGAATTTGCAGGCTTTCCTTAAATAAATTAATCAAACTTAACATAGAATAATCTTATAACATTATTATAAAAAAGTATTTTTGAGAGGTTTACTTGATAAATGGATTGGCAGCAAAAAGTTGGAAATCAGCGCGATTGGGTTTGGCGGGGGTGGCAAACTCGGTATACATATATACGTCCTCAACATTCAATAGAAAATAATTCTGTAAAATCTTTACCTTTAATGTTGCTGCATGGATTTGGTGCAAGCATCGGTCATTGGAGGCATAATTTAGAAATATTAGGCGGGAGCCATACAGTTTATGCTCTGGATATGTTGGGTTTTGGAGCTTCAGAGAAAGCTGCTGCTAATTACAGTGTGGATTTATGGGTAGAGCAAATATACGAATTTTGGAAAGCTTTTATCCGTAAACCAGTAATATTAGTAGGTAATTCTATCGGTTCGCTGATTTCTTTAGCCACTGCGGCAAAATATCCCGAAATGGTCGAAGGTTTAGTAATGATGAGCTTACCAGATCCGACCTTAGAAAAAGAAGCTATTCCTGCATTTTTATATCCTCTAGTCGCAACAATCAAAAGTTTTGTTGCAAATCCCTTATTAATCAAACCAGTATTTTACTTGTTACGGCGACCGAGTATATTACGTCGTGGCGCAATTTTCGCTTACGCTAATCCCGAAGCCGTCACCGACGAACTGATAGACATATTAGCAAAACCTCCCCAAGATAGAGGTTCAGCTCGTGCTTTTACCGCTCTTTTTAAAGCCACAACGAACCCCGATTACAGCCCAAATGTCAAAAAATTGTTATCAAACTTAAAAATTCCCATGCTTTTAATTTGGGGAGAAAAAGACAAAATTATTCCCTACGCACTTGCTTCTGGATTTGTTCGTCACAACGAAAACTTAGAGCTAATTACCTTAGAAAATGTTGGTCATTGTCCCCATGACGAATGTCCCGAACAAGTAAACCAAGCGATTTTAGATTGGATTGAAAGAGTTAGGAGTTAGTTGATGGTTGTTATTTATTTCTATTTCTTTCCCCATCTCCCCATCTCTCCATCCTCTTATCTCCCTCCTCAATCCCATTGCAAAACTTTTTCCTTAACTATATTCTGACCATCGCGAGAAATTCTTAATATTTTGTCAGTTAAAATAAAACTGATATTACCATTTATAGCTATGTATTGATTCGTTTTTACGCCATTTTGACTTGATTTTTGGAGGGGAAGATTAATTATGGTATTGTTTGTTCTAGTAATGCTTATATAACTACTGGGATTTTCGTTACCACAAATATAAATAAAAAAACTTTGAGTTTCTGCTTGAGCAAAGGTTTTGTTATTTTCAGGACAACCTGTTGATAAAGTTTCACCATCCCCTTTTACAACACTTATAACTTTTTCTCTTAAGATAATGCGACCGCTTTTAGTTACTATCATTTCATATGGTGTAATTTGATAGGTTATTTCACCATTAACAGCAATATAGGCTTCTGTTTGTTTAACGTTTTGAGTAATAGGTATTGTAATTTTACTATCTAAGTTTTTCGGGATACGGACGTAATATCCCATATTGTTTTGATTATTTCCCCGACAAATATAAACGTAATATTTTTCTGTATTAAAAGTACGTATGGGTAATAAATTAGCAGAAGGACAGACTTTGTTTGGAGCGATTTCGACAGAACTTTGATTTAATTTATCAATATTTTTAGTCTGCTGATTCACAGTTGTTTTTGCGCTAGAAGACTGGATATTAAACAACAAAATGCTGCCCATCAAAGCTAATTGTAAAGCTTTAAAATGAGTTAATTCACGGTTAAAAAAAATCATATTAAGTTCAAAAAATGGACTGCAAAATCACCGCCATAACATCGTTAGGTTTGGCGTGAAATATCAGTACTATTGCTGATGAAAATCTAAAAGTATTATCCTACGCAAAAAAATCTAATACAACTAGCTTGCACGTATTTTCATCTATTCTTTATTAAACTTTATAAAAAAATAAATAATTTCACGAAACTCGATTTTTTATGGGCTAAGAAATCGGGTTTTTAGAATAATTGTTTTTTATGAGAGATATAGATTATTATTCTTCATAATCTGTATCAATTTCAATATCAAGGGTTTCTTCATCAATTCGTATATATAAAATGTTGGGACGACAACAGACTTGACAATCTTCTACATAAGACTGTTGAGAGCCAGCACTGATATCAATAAAGGTTAAATTTGGTTCTCCACAATAAGCGCAGTAATATTCAGCAGTATTTTGCATAATTAGTAGTTAGTAGTTAGTAGTTAGTAGTTAGTAGTTAGTGGATAGTGGTTAGTGGATAGTAGTGGTTAGTGGTTAGTGGATAAACAACCATCAACTGTCAACTGTCCACTGTCAACTGTCCACTGTCAACTAACTTATTTAAATTGATTAGTAGCTTCAGTTAAATGCTTTTGTAGTGTAGACTGTGGAAGTGGTCCTTGCAAGTGATTCCAAGGTAATATTTGCTCGGTTGACCAAGTATCGTAAACGTAGAAGTCTAATGGGGGAATTTGTCCTTTTAGTTCTTTAAAAGCACGCTTATAACTACCCAAAGAATCCCCAAAGTTACGAGTCAGTTGTAAAAGTGGAAATAATCTTCTATCTCCCCTCGATAACAGCGTTTGAATTATTGACCAATTATAGCTTTCTGGACGAAAATCTATTCCTTGGGGCTTCAATTTTTTCTGTAACAATTTTAATCGTTTTTCTGCTTCTTTATTCACTCCAAACCATTGAAAAGGTGTATGTGCTTTGGGTACAAAAGTGCTGCATCCTAAAGTAAATCGCAATCCGGGAGCAGCTTTTTTCAGATTCTGCATCATGATTACAGTTGCATCTAAATCTTCTGGAGATTCCCCAGGAATTCCCACCATTCCATAAAGTTTCAACCCTTTTAATCCACCTTTTTTAGCATTTTCTGCGGCTTTAATAATATCTTCTTGTTCCAGCTTTTTATTAATAATCTGCCGGACTTTTTCTGAACCACTTTCCACAGCAATTGTTAAAGATTTTGTTCCTCTTTGAGCCAAAGTTTTGGCTAATTCTTCTGTCACCGTATTAGTTCTTACTGAAGCAATACTTAAACGGACATCTTCATATTTTGGCTGATTAATATAATCTAATAAACTCCCAAATTCGGGATGTTGAGTTACTGAAGCTCCTAATAATCCCAGACGATTTGTGACTTGTAAACCTCTTTCAATCGCGGGAATTAATGAATCATTTAAACTCGCAGTTCTAAAAGGTAAAGTGAGATAACTTGCTAAACAAAAACGGCACATTTCCGGACAGCTTCTCACCACTTCTACCATAAAAATGTTTTCCCAAGCAGCTTTTTCAGTTACTACCTTTGATGTTGATAAAGTGTTCCCCCGATAAGTTTGTTTTTGTACTTCTGCGGGAATTCCTGATGAAATTGGTTTGATAGATTTTATCGCACCATCTAAACTAAAATATTCAACTTCATACAAACTGGGAACGTAAATTCCTGGTACTTGTGCAAGTGCTTTTAATATGGTTTCTCTATTTGCATTTCTAACTTCTTTATAAACATTAATAAAATCATTTAACAGATTTTCGCCATCTCCCAACAAAACCACATCGAAAAAATCAGCAAAAGGTTCGGGATTCGCTGTTAAAACAGGACCACCACCAAAAACTATGGGATGATTATCTTGGCGTAAATTTGACTTAATCGGAACATCTAAAGATTCCAATAAATTTAAAATGTTGACATAATCCAACTCCCACGACATCGAAAAACCCAATATTTCGGGGTTTCGGGGAAGAGTTTCGCTAATATCGGTAAACAAGCGACTTACCTGTAAATCCCCACGCATCGCCAAAGTAGCCCATACTACTTGATAACCCAAGCTGGTAATCCCCACAGTGTATTCATTGGGAAAAGCAAAGATAATAGGAATAGCGTCGCTCTCAGGAGTTACAGGAGTAAATAAAAGGCGTTCCTTAGCAAATAAATCGGATGTCACAGGCGTTTACTTTGGGGTGTTTTTCCATATTTAATTTTAAGATATAGAATTGTCAGGTTAAAAAGTAAAGTGAATGCATTCGCAAGAATAATCGCGATATCTTGACGCAAAATTCCGTATATTAACCATAAAAAAATACCGATGATAAATGTAATTAACATCGTGTACGAAACGTCTTTGGCTGATTTTGTTCGCCAAGTTTTGATCATCTGCGGTAAAAAAGCAGAGGTAGTTAAAGTCGCAGCCAGCAATCCGACAATTATCATTAGTTCTTTTAAAGATAATGTGCTTTATATTTCTTCATATTAATGGATAAATGTATTCAACGCATCAAAAACATCCCTCACTCTTCCAGAGTGGACGGCAGTTGCTACAACGGGGGGAACCCCCGCAACGCACTGCCTCGGCTATACAAACGAAACCCACGCAGGTGGGTTTAATTAGTCGTTTTTCGGTGTAAATAAATTGCATAAATTCTCTGTACCTCTTCCTCTGCGCTCTTAGCGTCTCTGCGGTTTTTTAAATCCGTTTGTAAAATAAATAGCAACATGGTATTACCTTAACTTGCATAACTGGCAGAAACTGAGAGATATATATTCAGTGAAAGCAACTATGTAAAATTAATTGCTATGTATCCGCAAAAACTTCGCTTAATTACCTTACTTACCCTTGTGGCTACCCTTTCCGGCGCTGCGGTTCCCAACTTACCCGTAGCATTCACAGCGTCACGGGTATTAGCGCAAACCGTTGATGGGCGAAAAGCCGAAGCATATAGGCTATTGCAACAAGGTATTCATCAACTGCAAACAAGTCAAAATGAAGCTGGATTACAATCTTTACGGCAAGCACTGATTATCTATCAAGAAATTAAAGACCGACAAGGTGAACGTTGGGCGCTGGGTAATATTAGTATTGCTTACCGAAATTTAGGAAACTACTCTAAAGCGATTGATTATTCTAAGCAATCGTTAACAATCGCTAGGGAAATTAAAGACCGCCGAGGTGAAGCAAAGGCGTTGGGTAATCTTAGTATTGCCTACCTTGAGTTTGGAAACTACTATAAAACAATTGATTATTCTAAGCAATTGCTAACAATTGCCAGGGAAATTGAAGACCGTCAAGATGAGGCAAAGGCGCTGGGTAATCTCGGTCTTGCTTATCTTAATTTGGGAGACTACACCAAAGCAATTAGTTACTTTCACCAAGATTTATCCATCACCAGAGAAATCAAAGACCGCAATAATGAAGGTAAGGCTCTGGGTAATCTTGGTACTGCTTACTTTCTTCTGGGAGACTACCCTAAAGCAATTGATTATTTTAAGCAACGGTTAGCAATTGCCAGGGAAATCAAATACCGTCAAGGTGAAGTTTTGGCGTTGGGTAACATTGGTCTTGCTTACCTTAATCTGCAAAAATACGTCAAAGCAATTGATTATTCTAAGCAATTATTACCAATCGCTAAGGAAATAAAAGACCGTCAAGGTGAGGGTGCGGCGCTGGGTAATATTGGTATTGCTTACCAAAATTTGGGAGACTACGCTAAAGCAATTGATTACCAACAGCAATCTTTAGCAATCGCAAGGGAAATAAAATATCCTCTGGATGAAGGGAAGTCTCTGAACAATATTGGTTCTATTTATCTTGATTTGGGAGACTACGCCAAAGCAATTCATTACTTTGAGCAACGCTTAGCAATTGCTAGAGAAATCAAAGACCGTCAAGGTGAAGCGAAGGCGCTAGGTAATCTCGGTATTGCTCATCTTCGTTTGGGAGACTACCCCAAAGCGACTGATTACTTTGAGCAAAATTTAGCAATCGCTAAGAAAATTAAAGATCGTAAAGGTGAGAGTGCAGCACTGGGTAATCTGGGTACTGCTTACTTTGAATTGGGAGACTACGCCAAAGCGATTGATTATTCTGAGCAATTGTTAGCAATAGCGAGGAAAATTAAAGACCGCGATAGTGAGGGTAGGGCGTTAGGTAATCTTGGTGCTGTTTACTCTAATTTAGGGAATTACATTAAAGGCATTGATTACTTGAAGCAAGATTTGGCGATTGCCAGAGAAATCAAAGACCCCAATAGTGAAAGTAAGAGTTTAAGTAATTTAGGATACACTTTTTACAAATCTGGTAAATTATCAGCAGCAGAAACAAGCTTGTTTGAAGCAGTTAAGGTTTTAGAATCTCTCCGAGGCGGATTAAAAGACGAGAATAAAATATCAATTTTCGAGGAGCAATCTCGCACTTACCGTATTTTACAACAAGTCCTCATCGCTCAAAATAAAACCGATACTGCTTTAGAAATTGCCGAAAGAGGAAGGGCTAGAGCGTTTGTGGAGTTACTGGCATCTCGTTTAAACCTCCAAGAAAAGCCACAAGCACCCACGATTGAGCAAATAAAACAAATTGCTAAGGCTCAAAATGCAACTCTGGTGCAATATTCAAGAATTGGCGATAATTTCAAAGTTGCAGGTAAAGTACAAGCTAAAGAATCAGAACTCTACATCTGGATAGTCAAACCCACGGGTGAAGTCACGTTTCGCAAAGCTGACTTAAAACCCCTGTGGCAGAAAGAAAATACTGATTTAGCCGAACTTATAATTACCAGTCGCGAATCAATTGGTGCTAGAGGTCGCGGTATTGATGTATCTTACAACCCCGATGCAGGTAAAGCGCAAAATAATTTAAAGCGGTTACACAAATTATTAATCAAACCCATCGCTGATGTTTTACCGAAAAAGGATAGCGCTAGGGTTATTTTTATTCCGCAAAGTTCTTTATTCCTTGTTCCTTTCCCAGCTTTACGAGATGAAAACGGTAAATACCTGATTGAAAAGCATACGATTCTTACTTCCCCGTCGATTCAGGTTTTGAATTTAACCCGCAAACAAAAACAACGCATCGGTAACAAACCCATCGAACCCAATAACGCGCTGATTATCGGTAATCCCACCATGCCTTTTGTCCCACCGAAAATCGGCGAACCACCGCAACAATTATCACCCCTACCCGGAGCGGAAAGGGAAGCCAAAGCCATTGGTCAATTATTCAAAACCCAACCTCTAATTGGCAATCAAGCCACGGAAACTGAAGTGACAAAACGCTTACCCCAAGCGCGATTGATTCACTTAGCAACTCACGGTATTTTTGATGACACTCAAGGTTTAAATAGTAGCATTGCCCTTGCACCATCATCCAATAACAAAGGCAATGAAAAAGGTGATGGTTTACTGAGTGCCGGAGAAATACTCGATTTAAAACTAAACGCCGAATTAGTCGTATTAAGTGCTTGCGATACGGGAAGAGGAAGGATTTCTGGAGATGGGGTGATTGGTTTATCCCGTTCTTTAATTAGTGCGGGTGTACCCAGTGTCTTAGTATCCCTCTGGTCGGTTCCCGATGCACGTACAGCCGAGCTAATGACAGAATTTTATCAAAATCTTCAAAATAACCCCGACAAAGCCCAAGCATTACGTCAAGCGATGTTGACTACCATGAAGCAGCATCCTGCACCCAGAGATTGGGCGGCTTTTACGCTGATTGGTGAAGCGGATTAAGGGTTCGTAACTGTTACAGGACTTACGCAAAATTAACGTAACTGCGTCATTACGAGCGACAGCGACATAATCGCAAAAATCCTGCGATTGCTTCCCTACACTGCGTTCCGGTCGCAATGACAAATCTCCGTTGCGTAAGTCCTAATTCTATTGAGCATCTCATATAAATTACTCATCAAAAAATTACTCCGAAGTTGGTGCGTGACGCTACAAGACTTATTAGCTATGTACAAAGTTTATTCAAGCGTCACATACCCTACAAGAGCTGATTTCAAAATTCTTTAACTCCTAACTCCTAATTCCTAACTCTCTATAAAACTTTACACTGTCCCTGAAATCTCAACAAATGGTCACACAATACCAAAGCCACCATCGCTTCTACCATTGGTACTGCCCGTGGTAATACGCAGGGGTCATGTCTTCCTTTTGCCGCCAATACTCCTGCTTCACCCGTCTTAGTGACTGTATTCTGTTCTTTTCTAATAGTTGCCGTAGGCTTAAATGCTACACGAATAATGATATTTTCCCCGTTAGATATCCCACCTTGAATCCCACCGGAACGATTGGTTACGGTGCGGATATTACCTTGCTCATCTGTATAAAATTCATCATTGTGTTCGATTCCCGTCAGCAAAGTTCCCGCGAACCCAGAACCAATTTCAAAGCCTTTACTAGCAGGAAGGGACATTACACCTTTAGCGATATCAGCTTCCAATTTATCAAAAACTGGCTCACCTAAACCTTTGGGAACGTTACGCGCTACACATTCCACTACTCCACCGATGGAATTACCATCTCTACCAACTTGCTCGATTAATTCAATCATCCGTTCGGCACATTCAGCATCAGGGCAGCGAACAATATTGCTTTCAACTTGTTCTAAAGTAACTTTTTCTGAGTCAACTTCACCTTCTAAATCCTTGATACGCTTGACGTAACCGATGATTTCCACACCAGCTACTTGATGCAGAATTTTTTTGGCGATTGCACCTGCTGCGACTCTGCCAATTGTCTCTCGTGCCGAAGACCTACCACCACCTTGATAGTTACGAATACCATATTTAGCATCATAAGTCGCATCAGCGTGGGAAGGGCGGTACATTTGCACCATTTCGCTGTAATCTTGGGGACGAGTATCTTTATTTTTGACCAAAATCGATATTGGCGTACCTAAAGTTTGTCCCTGAAACACCCCGGAAAGGATTTCACATTGATCGGCTTCTTTTCGAGGTGTAGTAATTTTACTTTGTCCAGGTCGCCGTCTATCCAATTCTACTTGAATTTCTTCGGCAGAAATTTCCAACTGTGGCGGACAACCATCAATTATCACTCCCACACCACCACCGTGGGATTCACCGAAAGTAGTAACGCGAAATAAATGACCAAAAGTGTTACCCATGATGATGTTGAGGAGAAAGTTTCCAGAAGTATTTTACAGCAATGTCTTTTTATGGCTTCAAAGACACACATCCTAAGAATATATTTTTACCTTGACTATTGCTAGGGGTATAGTTTTGATATTTATGCAGATTTTTTAGATGATAATCCGTGCAGGCGGTGAAGGAGTCGCAGTCTTGGCGGTTCCCGTCGATTGCCAACTGGAGCGTGCGGCTCAGGAACTTTGTTTGTGTTGGTGGGGTTTGAACCGCCAGCTTTACTGCAATTATTAATTAGACAGCGTTGAAATAATCCACAAAATAACAAAAAAGCGCCTTCCCGATATGGGAGGGTGCTGTCAATATTTGCTATAAATTTTGGTAGACTTCGCCATCATTACGTTTTCCAGCACGGAAAACATCAACTAACTTGTTTTCATCATCTATTGTATACAGGATTCGGTATTCACCCTGATCAACTCGATAACCTCCTTCGTATCCTTTTAGAACAACACAATCTTGTGGTCTAGGATTACCTTGAAGCGAAAGTATTTTTGAAACAACTTGCTTATATTGTTTTGCTTGCAATTTAAGCAAATCTTTTTCGGCAGTCTTAGCAACTCTCAAAGTGTAACGCTCACTCATGCATACTACGAGCTGCGGTAATTTCTTCTAAAGTAGTAAAACCATCATTTTGCTCAACTGCATGACGAAGTTTGGCAGAGTCAATTGCGTCATCCATCGCTTCCAACTTTTTCAAGTCCTCTAAGCCAATAATTGCGACAACAGGCTTGCCGTGACGCTGAATTATCATACGTTCACCTTTGTATTCAGCACGACTAATAAGAGACTGAAAATTAGCACGAGCTTCAGTTGCACTAAAAGTAGTCATAATGATTCACTGTAAATAAATAATCAAAAAATGTACAAATTTTAATAAATATGCAAATTGTACATTTTGTATATTTACAATATCACAGTAACATAGCGAATTTCCAGTTTGAAAAATACTTTTTAATTTCAAGCTGTGTTATTAAGCAGGAAACGCCTAAGCAAAAAAGCGCCCTCCCAGTGCGGGGAAGGCGCTTTATGCAAGCTAAAACTTATTTAAATTTTAACTAATTATTCAATTATTAACCGTTGATTGCGGGAGCGCTAATTGCAACTGGTGCAGCATCAGCAGCAGCTAAATCTAAGGGGAAGTTGTGAGCGTTGCGCTCGTGCATTACTTCCATACCCAAGTTTGCTCTGTTCAATACATCAGCCCAGGTGTTTACTACTCTACCACTAGAATCGATTACAGACTGGTTGAAGTTGAAACCGTTCAAGTTGAAAGCCATGGTGCTGACTCCCAAAGCGGTAAACCAAATTCCTACTACAGGCCAAGCTGCTAAGAAGAAGTGCAAGCTACGGCTGTTGTTGAAGGAAGCATATTGGAAAATCAAACGACCAAAGTAACCGTGTGCGGCTACGATGTTGTAGGTTTCTTCTTCTTGACCGAATTTGTAACCGTAGTTCTGAGATTCGGTTTCGGTGGTTTCACGTACTAAGCTTGAAGTTACCAAAGAACCGTGCATTGCACTGAACAAGCTTCCGCCAAATACACCTGCAACACCTAACTGGTGGAAGGGGTGCATCAAGATGTTGTGTTCTGCTTGGAACACGAACATGAAGTTGAAGGTTCCAGAGATTCCCAAAGGCATTCCGTCAGAGAAAGAACCTTGTCCAATTGGGTAAACCAAGAATACTGCGGTTGCTGCTGCTACTGGAGCGGAGAATGCAACGCAAATCCAAGGACGCATACCCAAGCGGTAGGATAATTCCCACTCACGACCTAAGTAGCAAAATACTCCGATTAAGAAGTGGAATACTACTAACTGGTAAGGACCACCGTTGTACAACCACTCATCTAAGGAAGCTGCTTCCCAGATGGGGTAGAAGTGTAAACCAATTGCGTTGGAAGAAGGTACTACTGCACCAGAGATGATGTTGTTTCCGTAAATCAATGAACCTGCTACAGGCTCACGGATACCATCGATGTCTACAGGAGGTGCTGCAACAAAAGCGATGATGAAACAGGTGATTGCAGCTAAGAGGGTAGGAATCATCAATACACCGAACCAACCGATATATAAACGGTTGTTGGTGCTGGTGATCCATCCGCAGAACTGTTCCCACGCAGAAGCGCTCTCGCGTCTTTGTAATGTGGTTGTCATGGTTCGGATAATTGCTTTTTATGTTTCTATGATTTGGTAGGTCTTTCGACCCATGTATTTATACTAAAACAAATATTTCAGTTTGTAAAGCGTTTTCAGAAAAAAATGTAGCGGATGCTGCGAAATTCGGTCTATTTATTCTTTGAAAAGCTTGCTGTATAAGGATAAATAGCTAATACGAAGAAAAATAAATTATCATTAATTAAATTAATAAACCAGGGAGAGTCGCCGCATTAATCAAGTTTAAGATTTGATGCAGCTTGTTCAATATCGAGAGTCAAATACTTATCGAGGGGCATATACATCCAATAAAGAGAGATTTGTGGGTCTTGGCTAGTTTTCTGAAAACCCATTGCTAATGCTAGACTTTGGGCGGATGGATGAATCGTCAAGGTATACAAATCGCAAAGATTCGGGAAATCAGCTTGCATATTTATTAAAGTTTGGCGAGCATCTTGTAATAACTGACATAGATTATCGTGCTGCTGATAGTTGGGATCGATTTGAAAGCTGCGAATAAAAACAGAAGTACAATCTGCATCTCCAGGTGTTGCGATATTAAAAGGATCGGTTTGGCTAGCAGTACTTAAATGTAAACTTTTGCTCGGAGGTAGAAAAAAATTCTCCTCAGATTCGCAAGCTACAGGATAAAGAATGCAAACGCCAACGGGATCTTGAGTATCGCAGCGACGTAAAACCCGCATTCCTTTTGAATATTGTTTAGCCCAATTACGCAGTATCCTAGCTATTCTGTGGGGTGCAGCGGTAGTTTTTTTGTTCATCCAGTCGTAGTTGCTGGCTAAAAAAGTCGCAGCGGGTATAGCGTCAGTGCGGGGATTAAAGCTATCGGTGACAAGCTTTGCTGAGTGAGTAGGTTTTGTAGATTGATTGATTTCTGGTAATGGGGAACAGATACGAATACAAATATTATTGCCGTCGAATTCCTTTTCAATTAATCCTAGAGCCACTAACTTATCAATCATCATTCCCGCCGCACGTTCACTTCCTCTGTCTTCTTGGGCGTAAAATAGTTCGTTGGCTTCGCGGTGAGTACAAGGAACAAAACCTTGGGGTAAATCCAGTTCTGTTAAAGGTTTGACAGCAATTCCCAATTCTTGTTGCTGCTTGAGCAGTAAATAAGCCCATAACTTGACAAAACATTCAGATCGACGGCGTGTCAAACCCACTTTTCCTTTCAAAAGAGAAATATACTTAAGCCGATGTTCGACACAAAACCACTCATCAATACTCAGCAAATCCCTCACCGCAGCACTCCCCAGTAAATTTTTCTCATAATCAAGTCGCAATACAGTCATTATGAATCGATTAACCGTACTGGATTGCTTAACTTAAGAAAAACTTCACCTCACTTCAGGGAAATTCTCGAAACTTCAATGCTTTTTATGAGGTTGCGGATCAATCATTGCAAATGCAGAATCGCAACCATAACAATGCTGCTAAGAACTTAAAAGGAGATAAATGATGAGTGTTTTATTTTTAGAGCAGTATCAAAAAAATACATCTATCCAAAGAAGTAAATTTTACAACAGAAAAACCAAATCGGAAAATATACAGCCTGTATCTAAACTCGATCTGATGCAAGCTGTAATTGAAAGTTTTGTTGACGGAATTTTTATCCTGACAATACAAGGTGAGTTAGTTCATGTTAACGAGAGTGCGCGTAATATTTGTCAGCAACTAAGTGGAGGTATTGATAAATGTCAAATCCCTGATGAAATTCAACGTATTTGTCAGTCTTTAATTGAAAGTCGTCAATTATTTCCTAATCAAAATATATCAATTGAGTCAGAAATTGAGACATCTAAATCGATCAAAATCAGGATTCGCGCTCGCTGGTTAGAAGCAAATGAAAGTAATGAGAATTACTTATTAGTAACTTTAGAAGACCGCAAACAAACTAATCAAAGTATAGCGATTTCTGAAGCTATAAAATATGGTTTAACCGAAAGAGAATCTCAAGTTTGGTTGCTACGTCGAGCTAATTATTCTTATCAAGAAATTGCCGAGGAACTTTATATTACCATTAATACTGTTAAAAAACACTTGAAAAATATTTACGCCAAACAACAGGAGACAGTTATTAATCAAGAATTTTATAACTGTTGATTTAATGGTATAACACCTAATTTTTTTCTGACTTCATGTAAAGGAGTTGCCCAATCAGATTCGATATCCCAATCAATTATTTTTTTCGCAATTTTGCCATTTTTGATAGTATGAATAACTTCTTGTAAATTACATTTATGTATTAGTAAACCAGCTAATACGAGTATGGCACTAGAAGGGCGAAAAACTTGAGAACGAGTAAAAGCTTGTAATATGAATTCATCATTTTTAGATGGAGAAAGCCCGGTAATAACGTGCCAAATGTCGTGAGTGCGCTGTATCCAATCTCCAGATTGTAGCGGTTCAAAACCATTTTCATCGAAAAACCGGGCTACTTCTCTGCCTAAAGTACCTTCAGGAAGTTGACGTAATTCTGACAAATTAATGTTTAATTCTCTTCCAGGATAAATCTGGGGATTTATCGTTTGAGCCATCTTTAAAATAAAGTCGAGATTTCCTTTATCCATACTTTAATTTTTAAATGAATTTTAGATTTTAGATTTGAGATTTCCTGCTTAAGACGGTCAAATTCGTTATTGAATCTAAAATTAATGGGGAGATAGTTGGTTATGTATCTATTTTACAAAAATTACTTTTGCAGCAAAGTACCCATAAGGGTACCTTTTTTATTTATATTTTTATTTATATAATTTTGTATTCAGAGTCAAAATATTGCAATATAGGTATAAGATTCCAATTATTTTGAGATTTTTTATTTTTACATTATCTTCCATGACATTTTCTAATTCCCGCACAGTTACCTATAGTACCGCTTATACGATTGTCCCTACCTACGAATGTTTTAACAGATGCACTTATTGCAATTTTCGTACCGACATCGGCAAAAGTTCGATGCTTTCTTTATCAGCAGCAAAAGATATTTTCAAAAGACTTCAAAATCAAGATGTTTGTGAAATATTAATATTGAGTGGAGAAGTTCATCCACATTCATCACGTCGCAAGGAATGGTTTAATCGAATTTATGATTTGTGCGAATTAGCGTTATCAATGGGTTTTTTACCCCATACAAATGCGGGAATTTTAAGTTTTGAAGAAATGAATAAGCTCAAGAAAGTTAACGTTTCCATGGGGTTAATGTTGGAACAGGTAACACCAAGTTTATTGCAAACAGTTCATCAACACGCACCAAGTAAATTACCAGAATTACGATTACAACAATTACACTGGGCTGGTGAATTAAAAATACCTTTTACAACCGGATTATTATTAGGAATTGGAGAGACAGAAGCAGATTGGTGGGATACATTAGCAGCCATATCTCAACTGCATCAAAAATATAAAAATATTCAAGAAGTTATCTTACAACCGCACAGTCCGGGAAGTCAACAAAGTTTTGATTTTCCACCTTTTAATCCACATCAACTACCACAAGTAATAGCTCAAGCACGGCAAATTTTACCAGCAGATATTACAATTCAAATTCCACCAAACTTAGTTAAAGATGAGCAATGGTTACTCACTTGTATAGAAGCAGGTGCGAGAGATTTAGGAGGAATTAGTCCCAAAGACGAAGTAAACCCCGATTATCCGCATATTCAAGAAAAAGAGTTGCGGAAAATATTACAGCCAGCAGGTTGGGATTTAGTAGCGAGATTACCTGTTTATCCGCAATTTGATGAGTGGTTGTCGGAGGAATTGAAAGTGAATGTGAACAAGTGGAGGAAGAGTTTGGATTTAATTCCTAATATTTCTTCTGCTCTTGTATCAAAGCCGTTTTGACATTCTCATATTCAGCTTCAATTTGATCAATTTGCTCTTTTACTTCCTCCCACATTTCATTTACTAATATTATTTCCAATTCCGCACATAAATCTGCTAATTTGGTTCTTGGTATAATTGTGTCTTAATTACGCAAGTAGTGATAGTAAAATAGAATATGCTACCTTGATTTGGCTCGGTTTTAACCCAAATTTTACCACCCATTAATTCCGCCAATTCTTTACAAATTACCAGCCCTAAACCCGTACCCCCATATTTTCTATTTGTAGAAGAATTTACTTGAGTAAAGGCTTTAAATAAACTATTAATTCGATTGTTTGGTATTCCAATTCCAGTATCTTTAACAGCAAACTTAATTTCGCAATTATTTTTTTCATTACCAATAATTTGACGTTCCCGACTTGTTACTGAAAGTTCAACTTTTCCAGTTTCAGTAAACTTAATAGCATTGTTTAGTAAATTAATCAAAATCTGCCTTAGTCGGTTAATATCCCCGACAATAACTTGAGGAAGTTCGGGATTGTGATGAAAAATAAGTTCTAATTTTTTTTCTTTTGCTTGGGGTAATAATAAGGAAATTGCTTGTTCAATACAACTATTTAAATGAAAAGGTTCTTGTTCAAATTCTAGTTTTTCTGATTCCATTTTAGAAAAATCAAGAATATCATTAATAATCTCTAATAAAGATTTAGCACTATTATAAATAGTATCAATAAATTCTTTTTGCTGTTCTGATAATTGAGTATTTAATAATATATCAGTCATACCAATTATCGAAGCAACTGGAGTACGTATTTCATGACTAATCATTGCTAAAAATTCTTGTTTTGCAACTTCAGCTTGTTTCCGTTCGGTCATATCTCGTAGAATATAGAAATAACCTTGATAATCCTCAATTTCTGTCTGAACTTTCGAGCATGAAAAAGCGACTGGAATTGTTTTTCCAGTTTTGGTTTTGCAAACTGTTTCTACTTCTTTAACTAAAGGAGTTTTCGGACTAAATAAAGGAGTTTCAACGTTTCCTCTTTGCGCTATTTCTTCTTTCCAACTGTCAATTTCTTGTAAAACGCTAGAAATAGGTTGACCGCAAATTTCTGTTTCATCATATTCTAATAAAATTTGTCCAGTCCGATTGATAGTTTTAATTTTTCCTGATGGTGTTGTTACTAATAAAGCATCTCCTATAGATGTAAAAATTTGGTCAATATATAGCTTGTAAGCGCTCAAAGTATCCAGTAAAATATTAGCTTCATTTGTACCTTGAACTAAAGATTTTTCCAAAAAAAATCCTTCTGTCACATCTTCAATTATTATTAATAATTCATTACTAATTTGATTGTTTTTTAGATTATTACCAATACAAATATCAATATAAATTGGATTGAGTTTTTGTTGAGTCCGAATCACTCCCTTTAGTTCAAATCTCTCTTGTTTTCCTGTTAGAATATCCTTCGCAATCACTTCAATACCAATTAATTCGGGGAAAATAATCCTGATATCTTTCCCTAAATCCACTTCATGAAAACTGTCAGTCATAAATTTTATTTTGGGAGATAATTCAATAATCTCCCAAAATTCGTTGATAATTAAATATTCAATGCGACGTAAAGATAATATATTTTTCGATACAGAGTTCATATTATTAAATCATTGAATGTGTTAAGATTTGAAATATTTTATCTACATTTGTCCCACTTTCTGCTGAAGTTTCATAAGTTGAAACGAAACCATAATTATCTTTAATTTTATCTGCTTAACTTTAGTTTCTAAATTTAATGGAATTAAATTGGATAATTCTCTTTCAAAGTAAAATCTCACTGGGATAGATAAAAATTTAACTTGGATTAAGTCCTAGCTTCCAGTCTTGTCAGCATTAAGCAAACAGAATCTATCTGTAGCATAAAGTTATTATTCCCACTTGTATGAAGTTTCTATCAGGGAAGACCAATATTTTTTAACCGCTCTGTGAGAAAATTTAGCTAGTTCCCCCCTGTCACGGTATTGTCACATTTTTTTCTTAAAGTAATGAATGTAAACAACTAGAATTTCTTACAACTACTTGTTATCCCATTATCAAAACTTAGTATTACCATTTTTATTAGATAATTTTATTATTAAAAACTTAAATATTTTTTTATAACATCTACCATCTGGCTTATTTTTTAGACAAGAAAGTTATCATGGTGCATACAGAACTGATCAGCTGTTGCGTATTTAATTTGTATACAACCAGAGAGGGGGACGCTCGCACTACAAGAATAAAATATTTTGTTCTTATACAATTTAACTGCGTATCAGCTTACCATATAAAGACCTAATTGAAGAATTTAACTCTTGCAGCAAAACTCAATATAGTGGCAAATTAAATATAAAATTTTTTCAAGGATATCAATGCAATTTATATTATCGATTTGGACGAATTGTTTGGGCTAATGGGGGAATTGGGGAATGAGGAGAAAATCACCAGAATTATAACCTTTGACCTTTAATCTTTGATCTTAACAACACATCTACTAAAAGAAAGAGTTTGCTTAAAAAAGCCTAGTGTAAAATAAATATAGATGTATATGGGGGACTAGTTTACTGGTCATTGATGCCTATAGAGACTATTTATGGTAATCTCCAGGGTCTGAAACACAGCCAACAAAAGCAATTGCAGCGGCTGTATCACCAGCGTATACCGGGCGATAGTTTTACAACTCCGGAATTCGCTCAAAGACTGGCGGCAATTAGTAGCGAAATAAATCAGCCAGTATGTGCCTACCTCAACCGTCGTGGACAAGTGATTCGGGTTGGGGTAGGCACTCCAGGTAAGACCCAAATTCCGCCCACAGAACTGCCGCGTTATGGTGCGGAACGACTTAGCGGTATTCGTTGTATTGCTACTCATCTAAAGCCAGAACAGCCGAATGATGAGGCTTTGACGGCTATGGCATTACAAAGATTAGATGCTTTAATTGTACTTAATATTACAGGAACGGGATTTCAACGCCGGGGCGGTGGTGCTACTGGATATGTTAAGGAAGCTTATTTGGCACACTTAGCATCTCAAGACGCTCGCGCTCTAATTAATAATTCTACTTCTCAATTAGCAACCAGCGATTATACTTCTCCTTGCTGGAGGGTTTCACCGCCGATGAGTCTGGATGCATTGAGCAAACAAGACTTTCTCGATTTAGTTGAAGGGCTTGAAGAAGAATTTCAACGGGAATTTGTTGCCAAAGAAGTAGATAGCGATCGCGATAGGGTTGTCATTGTTGGGGTTTTAACTCAAGATAAAACATCTCATCAACAATTCCACGATACTTTGAGAGAAATAAGTCGTTTGGTGGATACCGCCGGGGGGCAGGTATTACTAACCATGCAACAAAAGCGATCGCGAATTCATCCTCAAACGGTAGTCGGTGAAGGTAAGGTACAAGAAATTGCTCTGAGTGTTCAAACTTTGGGTGGGAATCTGGTAGTTTTTGACCGGGATTTATCGCCAGCCCAAGTCAGAAATCTAGAACTTCAAATCGGAGTTAGAGTAGTTGATCGTACCGAACTAATTTTAGACATCTTTGCTCAACGCGCTCGTTCTGGTGCTGGTAAGCTGCAAGTAGAATTGGCGCAGTTAGAGTATATGTTACCGCGATTAACTGGCAGAGGTCAGGCAATGTCGCGACTTGGGGGTGGTATAGGTACAAGAGGTCCCGGTGAAACCAAACTGGAAACCGAACGTCGTGCGATTAGTCGGCGGATTACTCGCTTGCAAAAAGAAGTAAACCAATTACAAGCACATCGAGAACGATTAAGACAACGACGACAACATCAAGAAGTACCCACAATCGCCATCGTCGGTTACACCAATGCTGGTAAATCTACTTTGCTCAATGCCTTAACTAATGCCTCTGTTTACACAGCAGACCAGTTATTTGCTACCCTTGACCCCACAACCCGCCGCTTGGTAGTTCCTCACGGTGAAACTGAAGAAACCCAAGAAATTCTATTTACGGATACGGTAGGGTTTATACACAAGTTACCGGGAGCCTTAATGGACGCATTTCGTGCCACTTTAGAAGAAGTGACTGAAGCAGATGCCTTAGTACATTTGGTTGATTTATCTCATCCGGCTTGGCTAAGTCACATTCGCTCAGTCAGGGATATCCTAGCGCAAATGCCGATAACACCAGGTCCAGCCCTGGTAGTTTTCAACAAAATTGACCAAGCTAACAGTGAAACCTTAGCCTTAGCTAGGGAAGAATACCCAATGGCAGTGTTTATTTCCGCATATCAGCGACTTGGCTTAGAAACTTTAAGAGAACGTTTGGGGCAGCTAATTCGATACGCTAACGCTACCGGATAAACACTTAGAAGATCAAACTTAAATCAATTTACACTCCTGGAGAATTTTTCTTCAGGAGTAATTTTATATGGCGGTTTTTAGTTGAATGGAATACAAATTTTACCTCACCCCGCCCTTAGTAAGGAGAGGGGAAGGGGGTGAGGTTTTAGCGTTTTTTTATGCGGAAAACACTAGGTATTTTTATTCTCAATGATAAACAAAACAGTGTAAATACTGAGGTATACCGTATTTAAACTGAATATGATAAATTTGTTACGCACCTGGATTAAAGCCAACGCAATTGAGTCTGCTGTTGCTCCTGATAGTAGGCTCATTCGCACTTACTTCCGTACAAAGACAAAATAAAAGTCTTAATTCAGACTTAATACGGAATATTCACAAGTGCTTTTTTAGACTTTTTAAAAATAAAAAAATAATTTAGGTATGTATCAAAAGTGTCTTGTTTTACTTTTAACCCATTAACAGATATTTATAACGTTCTAGAATTAAGAATTGCTGAGTCAATATGAGGACGTTATGGCTGCCAAAGTAGAAATTTACACTTGGAGTACTTGCCCGTTTTGTATACGCGCTAAAAGCTTGCTGAAAAGAAAGGAGGTTGACTTTATCGAATACAGCGTCGATGGAGACGAAGAAGCACGGGAAAAGATGGCTCATAGAGGAGATGGAAGACGTTCCGTACCCCAAATTTTTATTAATGATCTGCATATTGGTGGTTGCGACGATATTTATGCTTTAGAGTCGCAAGGCAAATTGGACGAGCTATTGGCTTAACAATATAAAAAGCTGATACTTAGAGATTGCTTGAAACTGATTCCCACCCGTGCATCCGGGTGGGTTTTTTGAATTTTGGATTTTGGATTTTAGATTTTGGATTGGCAGTTAGGAATTGTAGAGACGGGGCGTATTGCTACGTCTGTACCGGAGTTGGGAATGTTAGCGCAGCGTGTCCGTAAGGACATGGAGTGAGGAGTTTTTAACCTCTAACCTCTAACCTTTCACCTTATTACACAAAGGAGGGATAATTTTAAAGGAATCACCGCAATATGAATGAACGGTAAATTGAGGCAATCCTGTGAAACTAGCTTTTATTATTGATCCCATCCAAAATTTAGATCCCTGTCATGATACTAGCGTTGCCATCATGGAAGCAGCGTGTGTTTTGGGACATGAAGTGTGGATAACTCAAGCTTGGGAATTGAGCGTTGTAGATAGTGCTGCTTGGGCTGATCTGCAACGAGTCGAAATTATCCCCGTTGAATTGCAAGAGCAAGGCTATAAAGCCCCAAATCCCTGGTACAAATTAAGCGATAAAACTAATATCTGTTTGAACACAATGGATGCTGTTTTCATGCGGACAGATCCACCAGTAAATGTTGCTTATCTTTATGCTACTTATATTCTCGACTATATCGACCAAAGTAAAACTTTAGTTGTTAACAGTCCCAAAGGTATCCGAGATGCTAACGAAAAAATGTATGCTCTCCAGTTTACCGAAGCCATTCCCGAAACAATTGTCAGTGCCGATAAACATCTAATTCGCAAGTTTGTGGAAGACAAAGAAGCAGCAGTTCTCAAACCCCTGGGGAACAAAGCAGGAGAAGGAATTTTATTCTTAGAACCCCACGATCGCAATTTTAATTCCATAGTGGAACTGAGTACCCTACAGGGAAGAGTACCAGTTATGTTACAAACCTTTTTACCCGAAGCCAAACTTGGAGATAAAAGGATTATCTTACTTGATGGCGAACCAGTAGGAGCGCTAAATCGTCTTTCCGCTCCTGGAGAATTTCGCAATAATATGGCAGCCGGTGGTACGGTTGCTCAAACCGAAATTACTTCCAGAGAACGGGAAATTTGTACTCAATTAGCCAAAACTCTACAAAAAGATGGCTTAATATTTGTCGGTATCGATGTAATCGGCGGTTATTTGACCGAAGTTAACGTTACGAGTCCTACGGGTATTCGCGAAATCGATCGGTTTAGTAATACAAACCTGGGTCAAAAAGTTATTCAATGGGTAGAGCGGGCGAGTAAAAACCACAAGTAAACCACAAGTAAACCACAAGTAATAATTAAATCCGTATTTAAGCAATCTTTGTAGTTATTAAACTCCTAAAAAATCAGCCTTTGTCAATTAACGGGGAACTTAGAAGCTTGAAATAAAAGTAAAATAATGCACCAAATAAAAAGTGTTAGTACAGATGAAATACCCAAAGATTATTCCCAAAAAATTAGGCATTGCACAAAGTATCGCCAATTGTTAATGTCGCTGTTGCAACAGGCAATAAAACTAAAATTTTTCCTCACAACGGGATCAGTTTTTGCGAGATTGTGGGAGGCAATGAATGAATTTAATCGAGACCCCTGCACCCCCGTTTTCGCGTTCAAAACTAAGTCAAAGAGTAATCCACCCAGATGCACAAGAAGATTCCCAACCTATTTAATATCGGCTGCTCTCGGCTCTTAGCTGGCACATTGACTTTAGTTATTCGGATTACGTCGTTTTTGAAGAAACGGAGGAATTTCCAATCCAGGTTTTTGTTTGGGTTCCACTGGCTTTTGAGAATTAGAACTAGCACTTGTTGATGATGGTTGGGGCATTGTCCGTCGCTGCTGTCCTGGAGGTGGAGCTACTCGACTAGTCGGGGTAACGCTTTGCTGTTGCTGGGATTGGACTTCACCTGTAAACCCGGTAGCAATTACGGTAATTCTGACTTCTCCTTCGAGTCTGTCATCAATCACCGCTCCAAAAATAATATTAGCATTGGGATCTACCACTTCATAAATTGCTTCAGCAGCAGCATTCACTTCATGTAAAGTCAGGTCACTACCGCCAGTGATATTAAATACCACACCTCTAGCCCCTTCGATGGAACATTCCAGCAAAGGTGAAGAAATTGCCGCGATCGCTGCTTCTCGAGAGCGTGATTTGCCCGAACCAATACCGATTCCCATCAAAGCTGAACCCGCATCTGCCATCACTGCTCGCACGTCGGCAAAGTCAACGTTTACCAAACCGGGAATAGTGATGATATCGGATATACCTTGTACACCTTGACGCAATACATCATCCGCGTAACGGAAAGCTTCTTGAACGGGTGTTTGCTCTGGGATCACTTCCAAAAGTTTATTATTGGGGATGATAATTAAGGTATCTACCCGACTTTTCAAAGCCTCAACACCTTGCTCTGCTTGACTGGTACGACGGCGACCTTCAAACACAAACGGACGGGTAACTACACCAACTGTCAAAGCACCGATTTCCTTGGCAACTTCAGCCACAACCGAAGCTGCACCAGTACCAGTACCACCCCCCATCCCAGCGGTGATAAATACTAAATCGGCTCCTTCTAAAGCCGCTGCAATTTCATCTCTCGATTCCTCTGCTGCTTTTTGACCGATTGCAGGATTACCACCCGCACCCAAACCCCGCGTTAGCTTTTGTCCAATTTGCAAACGACAAGGAGCCGCAGCCATGGTTAAAGCTTGAGCATCGGTGTTAATCGACCAAAATTCTACTCCACTCAAATCGGAAGCAATCATCCGGTTGACAGCATTTCCACCACCACCACCAACACCAATTACTTTGATATTGGCAACCCTACCGGGAACGATATCCCCAATCGGATTTTCTTCGGGAGCATGGTTGTTATTGCTGTTTTTTCCTAAACTCAGTCCAGAATGGCCAAAAGGGTTATTGGTACTCATTCCTGCTAAGGAGATTCCTTGCTGTCCGGGAGACTGCGAGTTTTTATAGGTAAGCCCTTGGTTATTATCAAGTGTCATTGGATTTACGTGCATTCAGATAAACGACTTTTAGGGGTGTTATTTACCCGCTCGCGTCAACTCTAGATAAACACTGCCTAAAAACAAAAAGTTACGGCAATGTTTTTTCTCTACTCTGGCTCTTCAACAGCGATGCAGGTTGGAGAACGCTAACTTTCTTTAATTGGCGATCGCTAATATTTCACGATGGACAACTAATTCAAGAGTTGTAAACTTAAATGTTTACTTAAAAAAAGAACTCTATAGGTTCAACCGATTTTACTATTTTTACTTGTTATTGCCTTTATATATGCTCGGCAACTCCTGATTATTGTTGTTAATCGATATTGGTCATCAATTTTACAACTAATGGTGTAGTGTTTGTGATTTTGGCTTATCCTCAAAAATACTGATTTAATCAAAAAAATGAACACAGTTAAACATTTAATACACTTAATCTAAGCATGGAGATGATGGCGTTAAAATTCGTTTACCAATATATATTGCGAGTCATGAGGACATAAATTATCTTTATCTAAAATAAATGTTTGGCTCCTCAATTCGGGTTCCTACTCCGATGATTTGTAAAGATGCGTTTTAACACGTCTTTTCGGGTAATACGCTCACCACCGCAATCCTGGTTAAATAGATGCATTATGTTTCCAACCCCCAAACCCGATCATCACAGATTGTCTGACATCTTGCACCCTTGGATTTAAGCGTAACTACAACAAAGGGGAGATTTATACTCCCTAATGGTAGGTTTTTTGTAATTTTGCCAAACTTTTAGAGGACACAGCCATGTTAATTGTGGTGTAGGTTACTCCAAAAACAACAATCATTAATATATATTTATCAGCATAAAACTTATTTACAAACCAGGAGTGTTTTATACATTTGCCACCAGAGGAATTTTTTAAGGAGTTTGAGAGTTTATCTTCACTGTTTTATGGTTCAATTGTACTAAGATACTTTCCGGATTTGTTAAATCTATAAACTCAATTTGACTCATATTTTCTTGATCTGGTAGACGGCGAATTTTTGCTAACAATTGGATTTTTTCCGCTAATTGAAAAGTTGGATTTCCAATATGTACTCTTCCGAGTTCTGTTTTTAAAATTATATTAGTAGGGTTTTGACAATTAATTTCCATTACCTTTACTAAACTGTTAGTTACTTGTTGATAAAGCTGTTTCCAGAAGGGACGACACTGCTGTAAATCACCAATTACTTTGAGACTGGGTAATTTATTGGCGGGAATTGATTTGAAGTTTTCCGTAGTCACTTCAACACCATTGATATCTACTAATCCCTCTACTGGTTTTTGATTTTTAGAATTAGTATCCTCAAGACTAGGAGTTTGAGTAATCGCTACAGGCAATATTTCGGATACTTTAACTATTAGTCCCGGTGGAAATAGACGACGAGTTACAGTTGCTTCGGTTATACCTGGTTGCTGCTTTAAAGATGCACTTAAACGACTTGGTTCAACTCGCCATAAAGACTGGGGATAGGATAATGGCATTTTTGACTGTATGACTTCATCGGAGAATAACTGATTTCCAGAAACAGTAATATCTTTCTTGCTTTTGAGTACCCATATTGGTTGAATCAAAAACCATAGTAAGCCACCTGCTAACCCTGTAATTGCCAAGGTTCGCCAGATTTTGCTAATAATGTTTATTTGTCTGTTGCGACGGAGTTTTTCGCGACGACCTGTCAATTCTGTGGAGGAAACTGATAATATTTCCGGCATTTAAACCTCGAAATGCATTTTTTTTCAAGTTATTGTATGAAGATGAATAAGTTAGTTTCAGCCAAACCTTTTCAGGTCAGTAATTTATTTTATAAGCATTTTTATCTAATTTCTCCCATAACAATATTCTCAAAAAAGACCAGAATCATTAGCGTGTATTTTTGCTCTAATGTAGCCTTTTTACTTGAGAGTGGCATTTATTTGCAAGTCAAATCGCTACAAATGATCTGAGAAAATCACCATCGCTGTTACAGGTATCTTGTTCGGAAACATTAATCGCCCTCTGTTATTCGCTCAACAATTAAATTTCACATTATACACACTCAACGCTTACTATATGAAAAACTAATACCAATTTATTCCTTTTTGGCAAAAAAAACCCACATCGAATCTAATTGACTTGACGTATTTTCCAAAAAATGATATGCATGGTTTGCTACAATTAATACTTAAGTAAAAATTAAGTAATTGTACAAATTAGTTTTTTTATACCAAAAACAAATTAAGCGATTCAATACAAACGAGTTATAGTTAAAACTACCTATTTTTGTCAAAATTCTGCCTCCTCCGGTATAGAAAGGCAAATAGGAGCTAGAAACATCAGGGAAAGGAAAAATCAGCCAGACCTAGGAACTAGGGAGCGAAGAAGCTCAGTATTTTAAACTTGAGTTAGGGTTGATGGTAATAATTTATATCAAGTGCATCTACATGAAAACTACATTAAATTTGTCAAGGTTTTTTAAAACCTGTAATCCGAGCAGAACCCTGGTGATGGGTGATGATTCCGATAGAAGATACTACATAGATTTTTCCGAGGTACGGGGTTGCAAAATAGTCGAGGAATTGAAGCGAACTATTGTGCGTATTTCTCCGGATGAACCAACTTGCCAATTATTTACAGGTCATATTGGCTGTGGTAAATCAACTGAGTTACAACGTTTGAAAGCAGAATTAGAAGAATCGGGATTTCACGTAGTTTATTTTGAATCCAGCCAAGATTTAGATATGGCGGATATCGATGTCAGCGATATTTTGCTGAGTGTAGCTCGTCAAGTCAGCGTCAGTTTAGAAGCGATCGACATTAGACTCAAGCCTGGTTATTTTGCAAATTTATTTCGAGAAATTGGCGATTTTCTGCAAACTCCGATAGATTTATCAGCAGAAGCTGAATTTTCCTTGGGTATCGCCAAAATTAGCGCTAAAACAAAAGATAGCCCCCAATTACGTTCTCAACTCAGGCAGTATTTAGAACCCCGTACAAACGGCATTTTGCAAGCGATTAACGAAGAAGTATTAGATAAAGCTAGCAAACAGCTACAAATGAGGGGACAAAAAGGAATAGTTGTAATTATTGACAACTTAGATAGAGTTGATATGCGCCCGATGCCGTCAGGGCGCTCGCAACCGGAATATTTGTTTATTGACAGAGGTGAACAGTTACGTCGGTTGAAATGTCATGTAGTTTACACAATTCCTTTGGCGTTGATTTTTTCTGGCGAGTATGAAACGCTGAAAAATCGTTTGGGTGGTGGTATTGCTCCTAAAGTTTTGCCGATGGTGCTGGTACGTCAAAGAGATGGTAGTGATTCGTCCGAGGGAATGTCTCTGTTACGTCAGTTGGTTTTAGCAAGGGCATTTCCCGAAGTTCCTGCCGATATTAGATTGAAATTAATTCCGGAAATATTCGATAGTTGCGAAACATTAGACCGTTTGTGTCGCATCAGCGGCGGCCATATCCGCAATTTATTAGGGTTACTTTACAGTTGTTTGCAGCGACAAGATCCCCCCTTCGAGCGTTCTTGTTTGGAAGCAGTAATTAAAGATTATCGCGATGATTTACTTTTGGCTATTGACGATGAAGAATGGCAATTACTTTATGAAGTTGTTAATCAGCAGACAGTTAAAGGTGAATCTGAATATCAAAGATTGTTGCGGAGTATGTTTGTTTTTGAATACCGAGATGTTAGAGGACGGTGGTTTGGCATTAGTCCAGCATTAGCAGAAACCGAAAAAGTCCTCGCTTGGGAAAATTCTGAATACAAAATTCCGGCAACTTTTCCTTAATAGAAAAAATATCAATTCTCTTCTGTTGTTTGTGTTTTTGTAAGCAGAAACATTTGAACAAAAAAAGCAAGTAAAGCTCTTTACTGATAACTGTTGACTGTTAACTGATAACTGTTAACTGTTAACTGATAACTGCTAACTGATAACTGATAATGAGTGAAAATACAAGTCTTACAGACATCGCAATTTCCAATCAGCACACTCTGCGTAGACTGATTCGGGCAATTGGGCTTTCGGGTGGTCAATTTTCTCTAATTCTAGTACGGTGCAATTACAGCGAATTGTGTAAACAAGTATTAGACAATATTCGCTCGCAAACCAAAGATGTAAATTTGCGAGAAGTATTTTTATCTCCCTCAACTACAGCTTTACACAGCACCATAGTCTCAGAACTATTTTTGAATATACCCGCAGTGAAAACAGATTCTTTACCAACTGCCGTCATGGTATTTGGATTAGAGTCAGTTACAAACTTAGAAGATTTACTCAGCGGTGTTAATCAAGCAAGAGATATTTACGCCGATACCTTTGCTTTTCCGATAGTTTTGTGGCTCAAAGATGAAGTAGGGACATCACTTTCGCGGTTTGCACCGGATTTTAAAAGTTGGGCAGCAACGACAATTAAATTTGAAATGGCTGCGGATGATTTAATTAATTTGATCCAACAGCAAACACAATCCTTGTTTGACAAAGTTATAGATGCCGGAGCGCAAAAGTTTTTATCAAATGCGGCTTTACTTTTAGATCCCAAATCTCAACAGCGTCGAGAAATTGAATCAGCACGTAATGATTTACTTCGTCTTTACAACATCAAACTAAAACCACAATTAGAAGCAAGTCTGGAATTTGTACTTGGACGAGATAACTACGTAAACGACAACATCGACGAAGCACTATTCCATTATCAACGCAGCTTAGAACTTTGGGAAGAAGAAATTAAAACCAACTCCCCCCATCCTCTAATCCACCAAGCAGTAGTGATGTTCCATTTAGGATTATGCTACCGACGCTTAGCGGATTTACAACCTGCTGCCAATATTAGCTTTTGGCAAAATGCTTTAAATTGGTTTAAGCAGTGCTTGGATATATTTGAAACAACAAATAGAAAAGACTTAAGCGCTAAATTTATTTTTCCTGCTTGTGAAATGTTGCAATCCTTGCAACAGTGGGACGAATTATCACAACTAGCAACATATTCTCTGGAATTACACCAATCATCTGGTAATAAAATATTAATTGCTCAAAGTTACGGATTTCTTTGTGTTGTGGCTGCTTCCAAATGCGATTGGTTACAAGCTCATGAATTGGCAAATATAGCTCTGTCCATCGCCGAAGAAGTCCCAGAAGTGTCTCGTCAACAAGAAAGTTGGTATCTTTTATTGCTGGGACGGGCTTTGCGAAATTTGGGTGAATGGGACGAAGCCGTTAACACTTTGGAATGGGCGAAAGTCGTTTGTGAAGCTCAATACGAACCATGTTTGTATCTAGAAATTGTGGAAGAATTACGCTCTCTTTATTTTTTTGAACGTCACAATTACTTAGAAGCTTTTAAACTCAAACGAGAAAAAATTCAAATTGAGCATCAGTATGGTTTTCGTGCTTTTATCGGTGCGAGTCAATTACAACCGCAGCGTTACAGAGTTAACCCAGTTTTACAACCGCAAAAAATCTCATCAATTCCCGAACAAGTTGCCCAAGAAATTGCAGCTTCGGGAAGACAGCAGGATGTCTATCGTCTTCTAGAAAAAATGACTCGTGCTGATTGTAAACTGACAGTGGTTCATGGGCCGTCGGGAGTTGGTAAAAGCTCAATTATCAAAGCGGGTTTAGTTCCAGTATTAAAACAAAATTTTATTGGGGAACGCATCGCTTTACCAATTGTTTTATCTGTTTATACCGATTGGGTAACAGCTTTAGGACGCAGTTTAAACCAAGTTATTGCTCAAACTTCTATCTCTTTGGCAATAGAAATTACAGTTGAAATTATTTTAGAAAAACTCAGATTATTAGCAGATAGTAATTATACAGTTATTTTAATTTTTGACCAGCTAGAAGAATTTTTCTTTGTCAAACATGATGCTAGCGAAAGAGTCGAATTTTATAAGTTTTTCACTCAATGTCTCAATATTCCTTTTGTGAAAATTCTAATTTCTTTACGGGAAGATTATCTACATTATCTCTTAGAATTTGAGCGATTAAGCTATTTAACTAAGGATAATTCCTATGATTTGGGAGTAATTAATCGAAATATTCTCGATAAAAATATTCGTTACTATTTAGGTAATTTTTCTCCTACAGATGCTACTAGTATTATCCAAAGTTTAATTAAACGTTCTCATTATCAATTAAGCGACGAATTAATTAATAAACTGGTAGAAGATTTAGCAGGAGAAACTCACCAAGTACATCCAATAGAATTGCAAATTGTCGGCGCTCAATTAGAAACAGAAAATATTACTACACTCGCAGAATATCAACGTAGCGGTGGTTCAGAAAAATTAGTCCAGCATTGGTTAGAAAAAGTTATATTCGATTGCGGTCAAGAAAACGCACAATTAAGCTGGAAATTATTGTTTGAATTAACTGATGAAAAAGGTACGCGACCTTTAAAAACTAAAGCTGAATTAGTTACCATCATTTTTCGTGAACAAGAGGCTTGTTTAAAAGAACAGGAAAGTTCTCAAATAAATGTTTTATCTGTAGTAAATCAACGGGTAAATTCTACTTTTTCTCAATTGTTTAAACAACCCAATGAAATAGCTGCTACTTCTATCTTAAGTAAGCAATCTATGGGTAGCCATGGAGAAAATCTAGAGATCATCGCAGAAGAACATCATGGCTTGATGCATTCTTACAATCTTAGTACCCTAGAATTAATTTTAGAAATCCTCGTCGGCAACGGTTTGGTATTGCGAGTACTCCAAGAGTCAGGAGAACGTTATCAATTAGTTCATGATTATTTAGTCAAACCAATTCGCGATCGCAATGATTATGGAATTACTGTCGAATTAGAAAAAGTCCGCTTCGAGAAGACTATTGCAGAAGTTGCTCAAAAGCGCTCCCAAGAAAAGCTCAATTCTATACTTCAACGCCGGCTGCGAGAGGCACGTTTAGCAGGTTTTGCCTTAGCCGTGATGTCAGCGAGTATTGGGGGATTATGGTGGCAAGCTGATTTGCAAAAGAAAGCTGCAATTAGTCAAAGTTTACGAGCAGAACGTAGCGAAACGAACTTGCAAATTAGTGCTTTGACTGCCGCTTCTGAAGCTTTATTTGCCTCTAACAAAGAATTTGATGCTTTAGTGGAAAGTTTACGTGCTTGGAGAAAGCTCAAAGGCGGATACGGAATTAAGCCAGATACCCGAATGCGAGTCGTTACGGCTTTACAGCAAGCGGTTTATGGAGTAACGGAAGTCAACCGTTTAGAAGCACATGGTGATATTGTTTGGGATGTAATTTTCAGTCCTGATGGTGAGTTACTAGCGTCGGGAAGTCGCGATCAAAGCGTGAAAATCTGGCGTACTGATGGTAAATTATTACAAAGTTTACAAGGTCACGAAGAAAGTATTACCAGTTTAGCTTTTAGTCCTGATGGTAATCTACTTGCTTCTGCAAGTCGGGATAAAACTGTAAAAATTTGGCGCAAAAATCCCGCTACACAAGAGTTTGATTGGCAACCCTTTAAAACTCTCGGTCACGGAGATTGGGTAGACAAGGTTAGTTTTAGTCCTGATGGTAAATTATTGGCTACCGGAAGTAAAGATGAAACGGTGAAAATTTGGAGCAGTGACGGTAAATTAATCAAAATTCTCCGGGGACATCAAGGTTGGATCAATTGGGTAAGTTTTAGTCCCGATGGTCGGTTTATTGCTTCAGCAAGTGATGATAACACCGTGAAAATATGGAGCATTGATGGCAGTTTATTAACTACTTTACAAGGTCATCAGCAAGGGGTAACTGTTGCTAATTTTAGTCCTGACGGTCGAATATTAGCCTCAGCCGATCGCAATGGTACGATTAAATTTTGGCGAAGCGAACAAAAAGATGGTGTAAACAGCTTCATATACCGTCCTTTTCGCAATTTAGAGCAGCATAACGGTACAATTTGGAGTCTAAATTTTGATGCATCAGGTGAAAGACTCGCTTCGGCTGGAGATGACAAGACAATCAATTTGATTGATGTTAACAATGGTAAACTGCTGAAAACTTTTAAAGGTCATAGCGATGCTGTAGCTAGTGTTTCATTCAGCCCCGATCAAAAATTTTTGGCATCGGCAAGTTATGACAAAAGTGTCAAACTTTGGAGCTTAAATCCTCCTAAGTTACCAGTTTTAGAAGGACATGAAGACAGGATATTAAGTGTTGCTTGGAGTCCCGATGGTCAAATTTTAGCTTCTAGCAGTCGCGATAATACGGTTAAACTTTGGCAGCGACAATCTAATGCTGGGTTTGAAACTCGTCTTTACAAAACTTTGTTGGGACACTCCGATCGAGTCACAAGCGTGAGTTTTCATCCCAACAGCAAAATCTTAGCATCAGCAGGCTACGACAAAACTATCAAACTTTGGCAACGAGACGGTCAACTAATCAAAACACTTGACGGACATCACGACAGCATAACCAGTATCAGTTTTAGCCCCGATGGACAATTGTTAGCATCTGCTAGTACTGATAAAACAGTAAAAATATGGAATCAACAAGGTAAATTGCTCAAAACTTTAAAGGGACATCAAGCAAGGGTAAATAGTGTCCGTTTTAGCACTGATTCTCAGGTTTTAGCTTCTGGTTCTGACGACCAAACTGTAAAATTATGGCGACGAGATGGTACCTTATTAAAAACCTTTTTACCTCATTCTGGCTGGGTGTTAGGTGTCAGTTTTAGTCCTAGTGATAACTTGCTTGCTTCTGCTAGCTGGGATAATACTGTGAGGCTATGGCGTTGGGATGGTACTTTATTAAAAACTTTATTGAAAGGTTATGGAGATAGCGTTAGTGCTGTGACTTTTAGTCCTAATGGTGAAACTCTCGCTGCTGCTAGCTGGGATAGTACCGTCAAACTCTGGAGTAGTGAAGGTAAGTTAATTAAAAGTCTCAGCGAACATCAAGCCCCAGTTTTAGATGTTAGCTTTAGTCCCGACGGTCAAACTTTAGCATCCGCTAGCGATGATCGTACAATAATTCTATGGAATTTAGACTTGGACAATCTACTAGTACGCGGTTGCCACTGGATTGGTGATTATCTCCAATACAACCGCAATGTCGATCCTGGCGATCGCCAACTTTGTCAGGGTATTAGCTAACTGATATCTTCTACCTTACGCATAATTAACTAGATAATAAAAAATATCAATAAAAATATTACTAACATCAAACTGTCATATTATAGTCCATTTTAATGGACTTATGCTATCAGACTGGGACTTGCAGTCCCAGGCGATTAAGAACGAAGTCAAACAACTAGTAATTATTTTGACTATGGGTTTCGATGATGCAAGATATAAACTAAGCTATTAACCAACAAAACGAAATTTTCAGCTATCTTCTTCGGCAATAGTTTCCAAATTAATCATCAAGGCTTGAATCCTCATCCGCTCAATATAAGGCCAGCCTCCTTCTGCTTCAATGTCTTTTAACAATGAGTATAGTGCCTGACGATTTGATGGTAAACTTTCTTGAAAAATACCGTCTCTAATTTCTCGATGCAATTTCTCTAACTGTCTAAGCAATCCTAAAATTTCTAAAATATCCCCTTGACAAACCGTCGAGTATTCGTGTATGGAATCGGCAATTTCTTGCAATTTGTAAGGCAGCTGATCGCGATCAGGATTTTTATTTTTGCTCATAGTATTATCCGTTAATTATAATTACCCTAATATTTGTGACGAAAGACAAAGCATAACTGTGGATAACTATAGCAATTCGACGCTGAATCCTAAAGTTAAAAAACGCTTTTTTAAAAATACCAAGCCTATTTAAGCTAAAAAGCGTTTAATTTGTATATTTAAATTTGATTCAAGTATTGTAGTGCGGGCATCCTGCCCGCTAGAAAAATACAAATTAAATGCGCGACAACTTATCTCAACTTGTGATGTTTTTAGCTACTACTGCAAAACTCTTAATATTTTGCAACATTTTTTCCATCAAGTCATAAATAGTTAGGCTTGGATTATTTACATAATTACTCGTGAGTTATATAAGCCCTGACTCTTCCCTCTTCCCAAGGAAATATTTAATTTATTTTGCACAAGTACTTATTACAAAAAAGATAGAAACATATTTTTTCTGACTATATAAATGTTATTTTGTCAAGCCTGAATTTAAAGATTAATCAATACAATTCAAAGTTTCAGACAATTTTCTCAATATTAAGAAATGTATCAATCAGCGATAGATAAATACATAGAGGTGATATGTGATATGCAATCAAATAGAGATTGTTGAACATCGGCACTCAGAAGCTATTTATTTGCAAAATAAAACTTTAATCAGGATATAATTTTGGATATAAATTTTTCTGGTAGTACAAAATTGTAGGAGAATGAGATTAACTCAATCAATACCAAATTTGATCATCAACGTTATTAAAGGAGAACTATAAAAACTTGCCGTCATAACATAACTATAAAAAACATCTAGTTTGTGTTGGCTGTTGGCAGATTGCTGAGCTAACTACAGATAATAAAGCCACAAAAGTCCTTTATTTACTTCTGACAAGCATCTGACTAAGATGGTAGTCGAGATGTTATGTAAAAATTAGGTTGCTTTTGGATTTGATAAAAAGCAATTACGAACAGGATAATTTAGCATATCCTAATTAAAGTTGATGATGTGCTTAGTAGCTAAAGTAAAAACTTTGGATACATCTAACTTTTTTTGGTTTAACAACTGAAAATATTAATTTTTGACATTGAGGTTAACCATGAGGTATCGCGCTTTAATAGTTGGATTAATGGCTGTAGTGTTGGGCTTATTAACAGCTTGCAGCCAATCAGATATAGCTAGTGGTAGTAATCCGAGAGAAATACTTACCTATGAACAGATTAGAGGTACTGGCTTAGCTAACAAATGTCCTTTACTTTCAGAGACAAGCCGTGGTTCTGTCGCCATCGATCCAAACCAGTCTTACGTAATCAAAGAACTTTGCATGGAACCTACCAGTTTCTTTGTTAAAGAAGAACCAGTTAACAAAAGACAAGAAGCTGAATTTGTTGGTGCGAAAATGTTGACTCGTAAAACTTCATCTCTCGACCAAATTCAAGGTGATTTGAAAGTTAATCCAGATGGTAGCTTGACTTTTGAGGAAAAAGATGGTCTTGACTTCCAAGCCATTACCGTACTGCTTCCGGGTGGAGAACAAGTTCCGTTTTTATTTACTGTGAAAAATTTGGTTGCTCAAAGCCAGCCTAATTTAACCAGCATTAATACTTCAACCGATTTTGAAGGAACTTTCAAGGTTCCTTCTTACCGTGGTGCAACTTTCTTAGATCCTAAAGGTCGCGGTGTTGCCAGTGGTTATGATAATGCAATTGCCCTACCTTCCCAAGCAGATAAAGAAGAACTCAGACGTGCCAACGTTAAGAGTGTTGAAGGTGGTAGCGGTAAGATTTCGTTGAATGTTGCCAAAGTTGATAGTGAAAGTGGTGAAATTGCTGGTACTTTTGTCAGCGAACAGCCTTCAGATACTGACTTAGGTGCTGGTGAACCCCTGGAAGTGAAAGTTCGCGGCTTATTTTACGCTCGCGTTGAACCAGTGTCATAGTATGTTTGAATCTGCTGTATCAGTTTATCAAACTCGACTGATGTGAATTACTGATTTCTTGAATTAATATTCAATTAATTTAGAGGGCTTATAGCCCTTTTTTTTATGTATTAATAACTCATCTGAACATAGATATTTGACCGTAAAAACAACATTTTACCATCAGTATTTTCTCTGAAAAGCGATATTTTTTTAGTTACTTGATTATTTTTTAAGATTTTTTGCTCGATAATTTAGCTGATTTTTCAAAACCTGAATTACGTAATAATTCGGTTACATTCCTTTGCTATTTTTGTATAATTTTATATATGTAGCATCTCCAGCTACAAAATTAAAAAGCTGAAAAATTGCTTTTCTTATGGGCTAATACTTTTTAGATGGATTGAATTTGTAATCAACTATTAATCGATGATTTTCATAAAAATGCACTCTCTGTGTCATGGGAGCTTTTGGGTTAATCAGAGTGAACCTTTCCTAATACTTCAAACAAATTAGCTGTTAGTCAGATTGCTCCCATCTAATCAGTATGCAGCTTTAAAGCCTTAAAGCCTTCCCGTTCATAGTCTCATAGTCATCCGTTATTCATACTCGATAACGGAAGAATATGTTTGTCGCAATACTACGTATAAATACGCGAGTAAGTGCATTAACAGGAACAATAGTCGTTTTTACCCATCATCAAGGTGCCATGCCTACTACCTTACTTAATAAAGAACTGAAGCACGAAATTTGGCAGTTATTGCGAGAATACGAGCAATCTCAGTCTGCTGATGTTCGCAATCAACTGGTAAAACTTAATTTTGGACTTGTCAGAAAGGAGGCTTACTATTGGATAAATCAATGCCACGAAAGTTATGAAGATTTACTTCAGGTCGGTTTTTTGGGTTTAATTCGTGCTGTTGAAAGATTTGACATTTCCAAAGGTCATGCCTTTAGTTCTTTTGCGATTCCTTATATTCGCGGTGAAATTCAGCATTATCTGCGAGATAAAGGTGTAACTGTTCGGATTCCTCGACGTTGGTTGGCAATTCAGCAGCAGGCGATTGGTGTTTCTCGTTGTTTGCGGGAGCAATATAATCGTCAGCCCACGGATTCCGAAGTAGCCGCAGCCTTGTCTATTTCCCTGGAAGAATGGCAGGAAATTAAACTAGCTTGGCTAAACCGCGCTCCTTTGAGCTTAGACGTACCTGTATATGATGGTGAAGAAGATTCGGCAAGTTTAGCGGAAATGGTACCCGATCATAATTATCGGAGTTTTCAACTAGCCCAAGAAGATCAGTTACGCTTACAACAAGCATTGCTTCAGTTAGAAAATCGTACCCGTCAAGTTTTGGAATTTGTGTTTTTACAGGATTTAACCCAAAAGCAAGTAGCCGAAAAACTTGGTATTAGCGTAGTCACAGTTTCTCGCCGAGTCAAAAAAGGGCTTAATTCCCTCAAGCACCTGATGATTGCCGCAGAAGATTAGCAAGCCCCGTAATTTTTGAAATCTTTTTATAAAAAATACAGGTAATCTATCTAACAATCATTGACATGAAAAAAATTAGGTTATAACTGGAACAGATTTGACTTTTGATACATATTTCAAAAGCTAGATTTCAAATATTCCATATTTTTCCAATAGCTCCATGAGTTTGGCTAATGGGTAGACATTTAACAATCACAATTGCATCTATATTAGCTTTGGCGATCGCCGGATGTTCTGGTGAAGAGGAACAACAAACTGTTGATCCGACCCCCACCACAACAGCAGAAAACGACCAAAGCGACAAACCAAAACCTTTTGAAGACCCTGTGGTACCGGGGAAAACAGACAGAGTTGTTGCTCAGGCTCCTCCGACTTTAATTCAAACCACTAATCCTACAGAACGAGTAGGAATAGTCGCCAAAGGACGTACCGACCCCTTTGACGACATTATTTCTCCTGTAATTACTCGTACAAATATAGCTAGTGATACTACTGTCAGTAATAATCAACAAAGAACTGTCCCCGCGTTGCCTCCTTTACCAACATCCAGTAGAAATACTGCATCAAGAGCCAGGAGAAGTGCGGTGATTTCCGCCACTGCTCAAGGAAGCAGAAGTGGTAATTATGCAGCGACTCAAGGAAGCCAGAGACGGAATACTAGGGTAAATTCTAATTCAGCCAGGGCAAATTCAACACAAATACCGCAACAAGCAGCTAAGAAACCCAATTCTGGGGGTACAATAACTCCAACTGCGGTTATACCCAAAGTAATGCCTGGGGTGATACCAGAACCAGATTTAGCATCTGTGTTACCACCACCACCGCAACCAACATTAGCTCAAGCCGTTTTGGTTTCAGGGGTAGTTCAAGTTGGCAGTCAACCCCAAGCCATCATTAAAGTACCTACAGAACCTACTAGCCGGTATGTTCAAGCAGGGCAAAGATTAGCGAGTGGAGTGCTTGTGAAAAGAATTGAAATGAATGAAGGTTCCGAACCGATTGTTATTCTGGAACAATATGGTATTGAAGTAGCGAGAATGGTAGGAGAAGCAGCTATGGGAGCAGTCGAACCAACTACGGCTTCTACATCCAATCCTATTTCGACATTACCATCGTTACCAAAATCTGCATCTGTCGGAGCTTCTTAAGATATGGAAACAAGGGAAAAGATTGTGATACCGGGCTTATCTTTGACGGTTTACCGCGAGATTGCCGCTCATTTGCGTTCTGTAGAAGGAATAGAAGTGGGATTAGTGGAACAAACTTCTCAAGAGTTTGATTACAATCAAAGCCAAGTCGGTGGTTTGTGGATTGATTACACATCAAATTCTAGTTTGCAAGCTAGACAATGGGTGAAACAAATTCTAGCTTATTATCAACATCGCTATGATGTTTGATCGTAAACAGCTTTTCCCAGTTAATTAAAGCCAATTTTTAACCGTTACTAGCCCCTCTTCTATTTTTAGGAGAGGGGATTTTAATTTTAACGTGGACAATCACAGAAGTCGGGTTTTTTGATGAAGAAATTGTATTTTAATCAAAATAACAATTTATATGATGCAATTGCAAATTTAGTGCGGTAAACTTGCAAGCAAGATAATGCAAATAATACTAAGGCTGCTAGGGGTTTTAGTCATCACTCATAATGGAACAGTGGCAATTTCTGATACAAAAAGAAGGTTCGCGTACTTGGCATCCTTTGCTGAAGCCAAGGATAGAGGTTATATCTGGTCGGTATCGAGTCGTTGCTCGTTCTCACCGTAGTAATACTGATGTCGAGGTAAAGGTAACTCACACTTCCTTATCCGAGCTTCCACCGAAACAACGTATTCACAAACGCAGACGACGCACTAATTCAGAAGGCTTAACGGCTGTAATTCCTTTTACTTATCTCCAATCGGGAATTTGGGAATTACAATGTTCTGGGGATGTAATGTCAGAACTTCTTGGTGCATCTTGGCAATATACTGTCACTTTGGTGGTTGTACCTTCTCCTGTTGAGCAAAAAACAGTTTCACCAAAAAATTCTTTAAAAAATTCTTCTCAAAGCGTTGAGAAGCAGTCTAAACTTAGTCAGGAAGAGATACCGACAAATCAAGTTAAATCAAAACTAAAAAATGTTCAATCTAGCTCTTATAAGTCTAAAAATTTCATCTCTTCTATTTCTGTAGAACCTGTTAAAAACCGAAATTTTAATACTACTCCTCCTCCTCAACCAATCTCAACTGCTGCTAAAACGGTTAAACCTTCGGAGCAAGTCCCCACGGATAAACCACCTGAAAAAATACCAGAGTCACTCAAAGCTGCTTCAGATAAACAAAAAACTACGAGTAAAACCCTTACGCGAAAACTACGAGATTCTATTAAAGCAGCACCACATAAAGTTACTAATACTTCATCCATTCCCAAAACAACACAAAAGCCCAAATCCTCAGAACAATCATTAACTACACAAAATAAAGATGTTAGGGAAAAATCTGCTCAAAAAGAGAATTTAGCAATCATCTCGCAAACTAACAGTCCCCTCAGAGTTAAGGGAGATACAGCAGAACAGATATTACACAACTTGATAGATTTAGCTTTACCTGCTCCAGAAACTCTCCTTGCTGATGAAACTGTTGAAGATATTACAATCGCACCACCTTTACCATTATTGCTAAATTTAGATCAAACTAATTACGTTGCAGCTTGGGGAGAAAGTATTCATATTCAAGGGCTTGTACAACTCAAACAAACAAACGAGCAAATTAACCTAATAATACATCCCGAAGTCCGAATTGAATTGCGATCGCCACAAAATTCTGAGTTATTACAATCTAGTTGTCAACCCAATTCTAATCAAACCCTACCATTTGCCATCGCATCTTCAATTGAGATTCCCTCAATTTCTTCTAAGTTAATTCTCGGAGAAGTTAAATTATATGGCGCACTTACAAGTGACGGGGTTGTCGAATTACTAGCGAGTCAGTCATTTACAATTACGGCAGATATTACTGAATTATTAGCAATTACGGTAGCTAATCCTAGAGGTGAATTAGCTGTTTACAGTAATTCCACAGAGGAATTATCTCAAGTCAATAATCCATCTCAAACCTTAGAAGCGGGGATTTCTCTGGATTTAGAACTGTTCAATTTGGTAAAAACCGCCAAACCAAAACAAGCTGCCATCGGTGTACCATCAAACAAAAAATCTTTACCACCCCTTATAGAACCTCGTAAAGGCAGCAAACGAGTTGTAACCCATTGGCTTAAATTACCAAATGTCCCTGGTTATCAAGAAAAAATTGATCAATATATAAATAACGGTTATATCGAAACTGTCTCTGGTTCAAATATTACAGGTACTAGTTTTCCTTATTTACGCAAATCAAAACCAATACCTCCCTCTAATGAGCAAGTACCTGAAGAATCAACATACATTGATGTTACCGACAATCAAAATACAAGTGAAACCCTAGTTCAAGCTGATAGTAGTAATTTAGCTCAATTGCTCATCGAACCACAAAAAAACGATAATTCCTTTGAATTTGAACAACCAATTACACCCCGCAAATCGGAATATATTGCAGCCGAAATTTCCAACACATCTCCTTTAATTAGACAATGGATGCTTTCTCAAGGATATGCTCTACCTGAACCGATTAATGTAGAATACGAAGACTACGAGATTGAAACGCAAAACAATCAAAACATACCCAATCAACAGACTTCAACAGTTAAAACTGATAATCAAGCCCAAAAGGTAACTACAAATCTTTCTTCCTCAATAAATACACAATCAACACCATCGCCTTATTTTTCGATTTCATCTGCTTCTGGATGGGAAATCAGTCAAATTGCTACACCATCAACTCAAATAGCTCAAGAAATCGTAGTAGATGATACAGATATTTTGACAGATAGTATCTCCGATGCAGAGAATTCACCAAAAGATCAACCTATAGATCAAGCTATTAAAAAACATAATGCCTTGCCTCTGACGATAAATACCCAGAAAATCGAAGAGTTACCGATTCCTCAACTGTACGTACCACAAGGTGAACTGATTTCGGGTAAATTCCTTAACGTGCGAGTGCGTCTACCGCAGGGTAATTCCCATCTTGCCGTAAAATTATGGTTAGAAGATTGTCAGACAAGGCATTTACTTGACGGTCCTGATTTACTAACCAATTTAACACCTAACAAAAACGGAGAATTGGAAGTAATAACTAAATTAAATATTCCTTTTGGCTGTATAGAAATTCGCATAGAAGCAATCGCGATTAATACAACTACCCAGCAAGAAAGCCATAAATTGACGATTCAGCGTACTGTAGTACCTCCGGATTTACCCAATGTTCAAATTGATGCCATTCTGGGAATGTAAAAGCCGAGCTTGAAAGGCTTTGTGTTAAAAATATGTACGATTTTGCTTTCAGACGGTACAATTTGCAGTAAGCTCGTGTTGAATTGTAATCTGATTTAATCGGAGGTTTAACTATGGCTGCTTCTTTTTTGCCATCCGTTCTCGTTCCTTTAACTGGTCTTGTTTTTCCAGCTGTAGCAATGGCATTTATGTTGTTGTACATGGAACGCGATGATATCGGTTAAATTTCAACGTTAGATAAGTCGGCAGGATATTCCAAATCCTCGATTACTGAATCCCTATGAAAAGAAGCTGTAAAACTTTAACTTTTCGTGGGGTGAGAAGTCGGGTTTTTATCAGATTCTCTGTTACTACAGATATTTATCCTAAAAACCCGACTTCTTACAGAGCATTAAAACCGCCCATCTACAAAAGACAGGCGGTTTTAAAATAAAAATTTCTAATCAAATATTAGAAAATGCGAGAAAAATCGCAATTTTTCTAAATGGTTCAAAGTTTTTTCTCATAGCCTCAAAACATTAGTTCCCAGACTGAAACTAGGAACTAGAATTTTTCGGTTCTTGTTTAAATAGAAGAACCGAGTCCAGCATAGGCTCCATAAAAGAAAATACCTAGAACAGTGATTATCCCTAATCCTGCCACTGTAGCAACAATCCACAAAGGAATTCTTCCGCTTCCAGACATAATACTTACCTCCTTAATTGCAATATTCGGTGAATCAATTTTGGATTTTGAATTTACGATTGTGGATTTACTCAATAGTTGAAACCCTTCGTAAATAGATTAATGCCACTTCGGTAACTTAGTTAAAGAAGTAACTAGAAAACAGAATCCCTAAAACAAAAACTAGTAAAAGTCCAAGAAAAAGGGATGTTCGGTTTAACTCTACCGGCTGATTATTGGGATTAGTATTTCTTTCCATGAAAAACTCCTAACGTTGAATAAATTGCATCGCAGCGATGGCACCTAAAAAGAAAACAGTTGGTACTGCTAAAGTATGAACCGCGAGCCATCTAACGGTAAAAATGGGATATTGTACTGGTTGGTTGTTGATGTTATTTGAGCTTGTCATAATTAAAAACTACTTTCCGATAAATTCGTCAACTTGTTTTTTGGCTTCAAAACGATTGTTTACAAGTGGCACTTCTTGCCTTTCTTGGGTGTAGTAAGTATCTGGACGGGGAGTCCCAAATGCATCGTATGCTAATCCGGTGCTAACAAACAACCACCCGGCAATAAATAATGCTGGAATAGTGATGCTGTGAATCACCCAATAACGGATGCTAGTAATAATGTCTGAAAACGGACGTTCTCCGGTTGTTCCACTCATTTGTCTACTTACCTATCAAAAATATGGCTAAATGACTGATGTGTTTATTATCCTACAAAGTTAAGAAAGAGTTACAAGTTGCAACATATTCTCATAATTGAGGATAAATATTTTTGAGGCTGAATTTACCAGCAAAAAATTATCTTAAGCTTTGGATGATTCCGTAGACGGTGCAATATCAGGCTGATACTTCAATAAAAAACCACGATCTCCGATCACAAATCCTTTCTCTGGGGATAAGAAAACTATTTTGTAAAAATTTGTTGCAACATCTTCAACATCACGATCTTTTTCCCAAGTTTGTCCTCCGTCGGTGCTGCGGAGTAAATTAGCACTACCCCCACTAACCCAAATTTCCGATGGAGTCCGATAAGCTAAATCGAGCAGCCCCCAACTTGTGGACAATTCTGGATATTGAGCCTCAAGCCATTGTTCCGAATCATTCGGTTCACTAAATTGAATTTGTCCACCCCGTGCTAGCATCCACAACTGTCCGTTTTCAGCAAAGCCCATATTTTCTACTTTGCGAGAACTATTCCGGTTGTGTTGAACCCAAGCATTTTGTCCTGGTTCCCAAGTGGAATAAAAGTTACCTTTACCAGAAACTGCAATATATCTACCATCCTCAGAACGTTCAATATTACGTACAACGCCAACAGATTCCGCGACTTGGGCTTTCCAGTTTTTGCCCCCATCGGTAGTTTTGTATATTGCTCCGACATCGGTAGCCATTTCGGCGCTATTTTCACCCAAAGCCACAATTGAGACGGGATTACCGGGTAATTTTTCACTCAAAGGAATACTCGACCAAGTTTTACCTTCATCATTCGTGTGTAGCAATGTCGAAGGTTCCACAGCTATCCAGCCTTCACTCCCGGCAAAATCAATGGCATTAAAACGGTAGTTTTCATCACCCAACTGCAAAGCGATCGGTTTCCATGTTTCACCACCATCTTGGGTTTCCAAAAGAGCAGCCTTACCACCAACAATAAAACCGTGATTGGGGTTGTCGGTAAAAGCAATATCGAATAGTTTGGCATCAGTAGGTATAGAAATTGGCTCCCAAGGGTTGTAACTCATGGAAGGAACATTACTACAACCGACACACATTAGGGCGATCGCCAACAATGCCACTATTTTTTTGCTAATTTTCAAAGTAGATAACATTTTTATCAGTTCTATCAGTTAACTTTTTGTTAATTTTCTTAATTTTTGTATTGAAAGCTTTAGTGATTGTAGGTGGGTTATGTGCCCACCATTACAAACATGGCTCCTTATTTTAAGCCATAGAGACTGATAAAAAACAAGAAACCAAGAGCCAAAGCACCAAAAATCAAGATATTTTTTTGACCGGGTGTCAATTTATTAACGCCAAATCCATAACCAAGATTTTCCGAAAAGCCGGAAGCAGTCCCGGCAGGACCAACATTTTCAAAAGCTTTCTTTTTCGCCGTACAAACCGGACAGCGCCAGGTTATGGGCAAATCCGCAAAAGCAGTACCTGCGGGAATGTTATGACTATCATCCCCTTTCTCTGGTTCGTAGACATAACCACAGGCACGACACTCATAGCGGTCTAGCTCAGTATTTTCAACAACTTGTTCGCTCATGATGCCAGACAAGGCAAAGCTTAAATATACGTTAAAAATTATGACACAATTGTCAGATATTTCTATGAAAAGCGAAAACTAATCAAATTCCTATCGGTGTCGATTTCACAGGTTTTAAAAGGCTCAAATCGATATAATGTAAAAGAAAATTACGATGTTTATTTCGTCAATAACGGATTTGTACTTATTGTGTTTGTCCTCTCCGGTTACGAATACCTTTTAGGCTTTTTAATAGTGTGCAGCTTGGTGCCTGCACTAGCTTTATCTGCTTCCAAACTTTTGCGACCGAGCAGTCGCAACCCGGAACGGCGTACCACTTACGAATCTGGCATGGAACCCATCGGTGGAGCCTGGATTCAGTTCAATATCCGCTACTATATGTTTGCGCTGGTCTTCGTAGTCTTTGATGTTGAGACCGTATTCTTATATCCTTGGGCAGTTGCCTTCCATCGTCTGGGTTTACTCGCATTTATTGAAGCGCTTGTTTTTATAGGAATTCTCGTAATTGCCCTAGTGTACGCATGGCGTAAAGGAGCTTTGGAATGGTCTTAGATAATACAAAACCCCTAGCACAGAATCAAGAACGTATTCTCAATCCGATAGAGCGCCCCAGTGTGACTCAAGAACTATCGGAAAATGTCATTTTAACTACCGTTGATGACCTTTACAACTGGGCGCGACTTTCTAGTTTGTGGCCTTTATTATTCGGTACTGCTTGCTGCTTTATTGAATTTGCGGCTTTAATCGGCTCTCGGTTTGATTTTGACCGTTTTGGATTAATTCCTCGGTCTAGCCCCCGTCAAGCCGATTTAATCATTACAGCCGGTACAATCACCATGAAGATGGCACCCCAGTTGGTACGTCTTTACGAACAAATGCCAGACCCCAAGTATGTAATTGCCATGGGTGCTTGCACTATTACCGGCGGAATGTTCAGTGTCGATTCTCCTACCGCAGTGCGCGGAGTTGATAAACTGATTCCGGTAGATGTTTATTTACCCGGTTGTCCTCCACGTCCAGAAGCGATTATCGACGCAATTATCAAGTTACGGAAAAAAATTGCTGATGATTCGATGCAGGAGCGGGGTTTAATCAAGCAAACTCACCGCTATTACAGTACAACTCACAATATGAAGCCTGTGGAACAAATCCTCACAGGACAATATTTACGCTCGGAAACTCGCATTGCTCCACCGAAGGAGTTAACTGAAAGCATTGGTATGCCTGTACCGCCTGCTATATTAGCTTCACAAAAGCAAGAGGAGGTAGAACGTGGCTGAAGAATCAAAACCAGTACCGGCTGAGGAACAGTCCCCTGTAGAAGCGGGGAAAGTGTCGAAGTGGTTAACTGAAAACGATTTTGCTCACGAGGCTTTAGAAGCTGACCATATCGGAGTAGAAGTAATTAAAGTACACTCAGATTTTCTTCTACCCATTTGTACCGCTTTGTACGCTTATGGATTTAACTATCTTCAGTGTCAGTGTGGTATAGATTTAGGACCAGGAGAACAGTTCGTTTCCATGTATCATCTGGTAAAAGTCAGTGATAACGCTGATAGACCAGAAGAAGTACGTGTAAAAGTATTCTTACCTCGTGAAAATCCGATAGTACCTTCAGTGTATTGGATTTGGAAAACAGCAGATTGGCAAGAGCGCGAGTCTTACGATATGTTCGGCATTATCTATGAAGGACACCCAAATTTAAAGCGAATTTTGATGCCAGAGGATTGGGTAGGATTTCCTTTGCGTAAGGATTATGTTTCGCCAGATTTTTATGAATTGCAAGACGCTTATTAATGCAATTTGTAAATTAAGTAAATTAAAAGTAATAATATTACCCCACGAATCAAATCGGGGGTATTTTTTTAAGGTCAAAGGTTAAAGGTTAAAGGCAAGAGGCACAAGGCAACAGGTTAGAAGTCAACTGTCAACTGTCAACTGTCAACTGTCAACTGTCCACTGTCCACTGTCAACTGTCAACTGTCAACTGTCAACTGTCCACTGTCCACTGTCAACTAGCTCTAAAATCCCGCTAGAGGATCTGTTTCCAAAAGGTTTGTTTGTGCGGGTAGAGATTCTAAATAAGTGAGAAAATCGAGTAATTCTTCTTCGGTGAGTAAAGTTCTTCCTCGTTTACCGTAAGTGTTGATCAAATATTCTCTTCCTTGCTGTGGTGTCCAACCGAGACGCTCAAGCTCAACGTCGGTTTTGGCAATTACGTCAGATAAATCAACGGGTTCAGTCTTTTTCTTTCTTTTGGTTGTGGTTGTTTTTGATATTTTTTGAGTGGAATTAGTTTCAGCGCTTCGATTAATAGGGGTAACGTTATTGGGAGTAGAATTTTCTTCCGCTTCCGGTTGGTAATCGGACATAATATCCGTATCTTCTATTGGTGTATCAAAATCCGGCTCTTCATATGTGGGAATGGGCAACGGTTTATCTAAATCTTGGTCATAAATATCGCTGTGATCATTTGCTGAAAATACTTCGGGGCTGTTAGATGGGACAGATTGCGGCACCTCAGTAGAATTGCTTGGTGAAGTTATGGGAATTTGTGACGCGACAGTTTGAGTTGCCTCAATTGAGTTTGGGTTGGTATTGGTATACTCAACAGTTTCATCCGCCCGAACACTCAAAGAACGATTTGAAAACAACTGTAAATTAGGTTGTGGAGAAGTGATAACTTCTTTTTCTTTTTGTTCAATTACTTGTTGCTGTACTTGTGCTTGCGGTTCATCCTTAGTTATTAAAACCATTAATGCCCGAATTCTAGATCGATCTTCTGCTTCTTCAATGGTTTCGGCTGCTGCCATTCCTGTGGCGCGGGTTACGCCTTCAATTTGCACGCTAGAGCGGACAATGTATTTACCGTTGTAAATTTGGACTAATTCTGAGATGAGGCTACCTGTAGGATACAAGCTCTGAAATTGAGCCAACATAATATTTCTACCAATTTAAGTCTGCTTTAATGTGGATGGTTGCCGATCAAAATTTAAGTTTAATTTAAATTTAAGTAGTTTAAGTCTTGATTTCAACTGCAACCAGAAAACTGAAATCTGTTTCTGACTTGAATTAATTAAGTAAGAATTTGGACTGAGAAAAATTTTTCCTGTTTAATGTATCGTCCAATGGTGTATCAAAAAACTTGTTACAAGCTTTTGATGTGTTATGGTGTTTACCGACGGTGCCGACACCAGCTGTTGTAGATATTTTTCTGCAAAGAAAAATAGTTAAAGGTTGCACCGCAAACTACCCTAACACATATTATATGGCTATGGTCGGGGTGATTTTATATATGTTTCTCCATAATTTAATTATGGCGATTATGGCGATTATGGCGATGCATTACGTCCGTAACTCCAGACAGCTGTAGTTTTATTTTGGTTAGAGTCTCTGTCTTGCTGTAACGAAGTCAGTTAAGTGTTTCGGTTGTAGCGAATCTTGGAGTAGGTGAAGTAATTTTTAGTAGTGTTACTATAAATGCTATACTAATTACCCAAATTGCTATCCAGAAAATAGTTCTGGAAGTAGGCTCCTTATCTACAATAATGAAGTAATGGTTCCACCTCACTGCGCGGTTTCGTTGCTGACCTGATTGTTACCGATTCTACATAAGGGGCAGTTCGGTAAGGGGCAGTTTTTCCGAGTACATTCTCAGAGTTTGGCGGCACTTAAGCACCCGAATGTGGCGAACGATTGAACATAAACTAGTCATCGGTACGGGAGCCGTGAAACGACGGAACCTGCGATGACAGGGGTTCTCCGGTTAACCACAAACCGATAAACGCACAACTAGTAAGGTGCCTTGATTGTTGGCTTGTTACCTTTCAAAGCTCCGCTACTCGTAATTGGTTCGGGCGGCGTTGGTAATAATTATTTATTTCAGGCGTGCTTTGTCAGATTGGGAATGATGTTGGAACTTTTTGTCAAACAAACTCTGAGATAATTGTGCAATACCTTCCAAGGGGGCGGGTAATTCGTTTCTGACATAACTTCTTTTTTGTGGTGAGGGTATACGCAATCGGGCGAACCAATTAAAAAAAAACGATGTTTTGACTAAAGGTCGGTTCAGTGCATGGAATTTTCAATCGCTACACTCCTTGCCAATTTTACTGATGATAAATTGGTAGCTCGTAAACTTCTGGAGAAAAAACTTGGTTGTGAAGATGATCAGAGTATACAAAAACTGGAAATTGCCTTAGAGATTTTAGAAAAAATCGGAATTTTGGCAAAAGAACGAGGTAAGTACCGACGTATTTCGGAAGATTCCTTGATTGAAGCTAAACTTCGATGTTCTTCTAAAGGCTTTTGTTTTGCAATTCAAGATGTAGAAGCTGCTGAAGATATTTACATCCGGGAAAGCCATTTGAGCAATGCTTGGAATGGCGATCGCGTTTTGGTGAGAATTCTCAAAGAAGGTAGCCGCAGACGTTCTCCAGAGGGGGAAGTCAAGTTGGTTTTGGAACGTTCTAATCATACTTTGTTAGCGCGAATTAAGCAGATAGAAGGAGGTTTCCGCGCCGTACCTTTAGATGATCGACTGCTGTTTGAATTAAAATTGCAAGAAAATAAGATTAAGTTAGATAATGCAATTGACCATCTCGCTCATGTACAAGTACTGCGCTATCCCCTCGCTCAGTACCCACCTCTGGGTAAAGTGGTGCAAATCCTCGGTAGCGATGCCGAAGCCGCTGCCGATATTGATTTAGTTACCTGCAAACACGACCTTTCCCGTACTTTTCCGGCTAATATCGAAGATGCAGCCGCTAAATTACCTAAACGGATACTGAAAGCAGACCGCAAAAATCGCCTGGATTTAACAGACAAGTTTACTATTAGCATTGGCTTTAATGCTGATTCGGTAATAGTTAGGGAAAATGCCATATCCCTAGAAGAAACTGAGGAAGGAAATTGGTTACTCGGTTTTCATATCGCTGATGTTTCCCATTACGTACAGCCAGATGAAGCCTTAGATCGGGAAGCTTTGAAGCGGGGAAGAACTGTTTACTTAGGGGATTTAGTATTGCAAATGCTACCGGATGGTGTAGCGGCAAGAAGTTCTTTGGTGACAGGAAGCGACCGTTTGGCGATTTCTTTTCTGATTACTTTAGATGGGGAAACCGGAGTTGTTCTGGAATGGGAAATTCAACCGAGTGTGGTTAATGTTGACAAACATTTAAACCAAAAGCAAGCTTTGGGAGTTCTGATCAACGATACGAAAGAATCTCCGGAAGTGATAGAAATGTTGCAGCAATTGCAAGCTTTAGCAACAGTTCTTAAAGAACAACGTTTGGCTAGAGGTAGCTTACAGTTAAATCTGCCTTGCAAACAAAACCCCTTTTATGATGAAGGTGCAAGCGGCTGTGTAACCGAAACCGATTCGCCGGTTAGTTGTCTGTTAACGGAATTAGTACTGTTAACAAATAAATTAATGGCAAATCATTTAAATGCTTTGGGCGTTCCTGCGGTGTGGCGAGTTCAGAGCGCACCAGATCCGGAAGACGTTCAGGAAATGCTCAAACTGGCAATTAATTTAGGTGTAGAGTTGGCGCTCCCGGATGATATTGAGATTCAACCCTTGGATTATCAACACTTAACTAAAGTGTTTGCAGAATCTGCTTCTGAACAAGTTCTCACTTATTTGTTGCAAGATACCCTCAAACCACCTGTTTACACGACTAATCAAGGAGGACATTTTGGTTTAGCGCTGCCAGACGGTTACGTTCATTGTACTGCTCCCTTACGGCGTTATCCCGATTTACTCATGCAAAGAGTATTTTATGCCTTAATTGAAAACGGACGCGATCGCCGTAATACTCGTGTCAAAGAACGGGTGAATCTCCGTTCGAGTAATTCTCATGGTGAAATTAACTGGAATGTCTTAGCTCCGGAGTTACACCAGGAATTACAAATCGATTTGGCAAGGGTGATTACCCAAATCAACGATAGAGAAAAGGAAGTCCAAGAAGCTGAAGCTGATTTGGAAGGGCTCAAAAGAGCGGCTTTAATGAAACAGCGGATTGGCGAGGTCTTCAGTGGGATAATTACTGGTGTCCAATCATACGGCTTTTTTGTAGAAATTGAGGTGCCGGAGCCAGAAACTGAAGAAATTAATAACGTGCCTTTGCGGGTGGAAGGTTTGGTACACGTTAGTTCCCTCAAAGACGATTGGTATGAATATCGCGCTCGGCAGCAAGCATTATTCGGTCGTAAAAATCGGGCATCCTATCGATTAGGCGACCGTGTATCTGTCCAGGTAAAAAGTGTAGATTATTACCGTCAGCAGATTGATTTAGTTACTGTTGGTAGCGATGGTTCTGTAGGCGAACGCGATGAATCAACTGGCTACTATGCACCGCATAATTACGAATCAGACGATTTAGATGATTATGAAAATGAATAGACAGTAGAGACGGGGCGTATTGCTACGTCTGTACCGAAGTTGTAGAGACGTAGCAATGCTACGTCTGTACCGAAATTAGGAGTTTTTCAAAAAAAAGATTTTCCTTACTCCTAATTTTATCAAGATTTTATCAAGTGAATTTTCAGCTTTAGTCTTAGAAGTTTCAGCTAATTACCACAAACAACCAAGTGTCCAACAACGTCAAGCCATTAATATTAGGTGTCTCAGGTGCATCAGGTTTAATTTACGCCGTTCGCGCTCTCAAGTTTTTATTAGAAGCAGAATATACTATTGAATTAGTAGCATCCAAATCCAGCTTTATGGTTTGGCAGTCGGAACAAGGTACCCCTATGCCGTCGGAACCCAAAGCACAAGAGCAATTTTGGCGGCAGCAAGCGGGAGTGGAACTAGCTGGTAAATTGCGCTGTCATCCTTGGGCTGATGTGGGAGCAAACATTGCTAGCGGTTCCTTTCGCACTTTGGGAATGATCATTATGCCGTGTAGTATGAGTACTGTAGCCAAGTTAGCTGGTGGATTGAGTTCTGATTTATTAGAAAGGGCTGCCGACGTTCAACTGAAAGAAGGGCGAAAATTGATTATCGTACCCCGTGAAACACCTTTTAGTTTGATACATTTGCGTAATCTAGTCACTTTAGCAGAGGCGGGAGCCAGAATAGTTCCGGCAATTCCTGCTTGGTATCACCATCCCCAAACTGTTGAGGATTTGGTTGATTTTGTTGTCGCTCGTAGTTTAGATCAACTTGATGTTGATTGTGTGCCGATTAAACGCTGGGAAGGGCGTTGACAGTTGACAGTTGACAGTTGACAGTTGACAGTTGACAATTACCCATTCCTGATCACGGATTAAAAGGGATTTCACGGATTTCACGGATTTAATTCCCAATTATCAATTCCCAATTCCCAATTCCCAATTCCCAATTCCATACTATTAACCAAACTGTTATTTTTTTAGTTTTAATAAAGGTAATATAAATTTTTCATTAATAGTTCTCTTAGTTCCTATTATGACTGTAATTCGCTTAATTCTCTTGGTAGCAGTACTGGGAGGACTTATGCTATTGTTAGCGCAAAACTGGTCTCCTGCAATACCGTTAGTTTTTCTCGGCTTGCGAACTCAACCACTTTCCTTAGCAATGTGGATGTTGTTTAGCTCTGCTGCTGGTGCTTTGACTTCTTTATTAATCAGTGGCTTGCTTCAATTATTATCAAGCCGTTATACGACACAGCAGCCTCAAACTACATCATATTCGACTTCGACGGAGGATTCACCCCGCGTTAATCAACGTTCACGAGGGAAGGAATATTACCAGAGAAAATCAACTCCACCACCGGCAAGTACACCACAACCACCGGATGAGTTTGAGAATAACGAGGATGATGATTGGGATTTAGATAAAAATTCTAATGATGATTGGGAGTTTGAAGAAAGATTTGACTCTAGAGAATACCAACCAAGTGATTCTCGTTCGAGCTATACAAAAATTCAAGATGACGAAGACTATGAAGATTCTCAGGAAGCAGATTCTTCTTATTCCTATAAAAAAAACGATTTAAAAAATCCTTACCCAGAGAAAACAGAATCAATATATGATGCCGATTATCGAGTAATTGTACCGCCTCCCAATCCATCGGTGACTTCAAATACTCCTGATGATGCGGACAATAGTAATAATAATGATGATGAGGATTGGGGTTTGTTTGACGAGGATTTTGACGATGATGATAAACCTTCATCACGTCGATAAGTACTAATAAGTGAGTAAATATGGCATCTAAATTGGGAAATTTCTGGTTTTTTCTACTTAATCCCACAACGCTCGCGGGATTCTTGCTTGACTTTACCATTCATCGCTGCTTCTTGGAGAACCACAAAAGCGTTAAAGTCTTCACAGTCATACTGAGCTGTCAGTAATTGACGCAGTTGATTTTCTGCTTCTACACTCAGATAACCAGTTGCTAATGCTTGTTGCACTACATCACGAATTCTAGTCATTACTAAAACCTCAAACTACTACGTTTATTTGTTCGAGCTTTCTCAGATAAAATATGCAGCGATTAAAAGTTTTGCAGATATTAGGATAAATCAAACTCTTTTTTTTGAGATAGCACAAGGTTTGGATCATTTAAAACACCATTTAAATTTGATAACTGTAAAATTAAATCGCTATCTTGAAGCCAGGCAGGATTAGCCATAATTGTTGACTTACATTAATTCAATAAAGTTTCCAAGAATTTTTATTAAGTTTCTATTAAGTTTAAACATAGCGAAGTTTACACCGAGAAGTCACCTAACAAGCGTTATCAAATTCGTTATATATTTATTTTTATTTATGGGTACTTTAAAGAAAAATACCTAGAAACTGGTTAAAATAAGCCGTATTCGAGTTTTATAAATCAGTAAAAATAATGAATTTAAGTAGTCAACGACAGATAGAAGAGGATTTTATTGAAGCTAAAAATAATTGGGAGTTAGAAAAGTTATACATTGATTTGGCATCTGCGAAAGGGAAAGCTCTAACACCTGTAGAGAAAAAGTTTCTTCGGGGTTTGCTGTGCGGTTTGAGTCCAGCGGAAATTGCTAGTAAGGTTTATAAAACCCGTAGTAGTAGCACTGTTAGAGTCTATCTTTCTAACGGATTGTATAAATATATAGAAGAAATGTTAACTAAGCAAGATTCGGAATTGATTAAGGTAAAAAATTGGAGTCGCGTAATTCAACTGTTAGAAAAAGCAGGTTATAAGAAAATTTGGCTGCAAATGCAATCGACAACCCACAACACAAACTCTACCAGAAAAAAAACAACGGAAATTGATCGGATAAAATCTACTTCTACACAGGATTGGGGAGAAGCCATCGATACAAGCATTTTTTATGGAAGAACAAGTGAATTAGCTCAACTCAACAAGTGGATTTTGCAAGAGCAAGCACGTTTAATCGTACTTTTGGGTATGGCTGGAATTGGTAAAACTGCTTTGTCGGTAAAGTTAGCTGAACAAGTTCAAGATAATTTTGATTACATTATTTGGCGTTCTTTGCGTTTTGCTCCGTCTCCAGAGGTGTTTTTTAATCAACTTTTAGAAACTATCTCGTTAGAAACTCCTAAAAACGGACAAAGTGTTTCTTCCTGTATTTCACAATTGGTAGACTGTTTGCGTTCTTCCCGATGTTTGATTGTATTAGACCATATAGATGCAATTTTATACGGTAGTTCGGCTGACAACACGGATTTATATTCGGGGATATTAGCTAATGACGGTAACGCGATCGCGAATTCTTCCAATATAGATTTACCACAAATTGAGTATATTCCCGGTTATGAAGTGTTTGGGGAATTTATTCAACGCTTAGGAGAGTCTCAACATCAAAGTTGTTTGGTGTTAACAAGTAGGGAGAAACCCCAAGAAATCGCTGCTCTTGAAGGAGAAACTCTACCTGTTCGTTGTTTAAAGTTAACGGGGTTGGATCAAGTAGAGAGTACATCTATATTGGAATCAAAAGGATTTGCTAAAGTTAAACCAGAAGAATCTCAACAAATAACGCAGCAGTATGCAGGAAATCCTTTATTTATCAAGTTAGTTGGTACTGCTATTCAGGAATTATTTGCTGGAAACATCGACGAATTTCTTCAGCAGGAAACGGTAGTTTTTGGGGATATTCGCTGTTGTTTAGACGAGCAATTTAACCGTTTATCCGTTTTAGAAAAGCAGATTATGTACTTACTAGCTCTCAATCAAAATTTTGATCTCCAGAAATTGCAACAAAAACTGATGTTGAGGGTATCGCAACGATTAATCCTCGAAGCTGTAGAATTATTACAAAGGCGATCGCTAATTGATAGAGTTGCATCTGGTTTTTCTCAAACCCCTGTATTAAGGGAATATTTAATTGAAAAGCTCATAGATGAAAATTTAAAATTTTGTCAAGATGAAACAAGTTCGCTGCTATTCACCCATAAAATTTTTGAAAAGCAACTGAAAAAACATCTGAAAGTAAGTCGCTTAAATGTCGAGCTTTAAAGCCGAGTCAGCGTTTTGGGTTCAGAAATTAACAAACTTCCTTCGTGTTAACTCTCGTGAATAATTTATTACAAGGAATTAATCTTTACTTAATCGGGATGATGGGTGCTGGTAAAACTACTGTAGGACGTTTGTTAGCGAACGAACTACAGTATGGGTTTGTAGATACCGATGAAGTAATTACTGCATCTGCAAAACGAACTATCAATCAAATATTTGCTGAAGAAGGAGAAACGGCATTTCGACAGTTAGAAAGCGATGTACTCTCCCAAGTTAGCGCTTATACGAAATTAACTGTAGCTACTGGAGGGGGTATTATATTAAAGCGGGAAAACTGGAGTTATCTGCATCACGGTTTGATTGTCTGGTTGGATGCATCCGCAGAATTACTGTACAACCGTTTAAAAGAAGATACTACAAGACCTTTATTACAAGATAGTAATCCGTTGTTAAAATTACGCAGTATTTTACAAGAAAGAGAACCACTTTATGCTTTAGCGGATTTACGAATCACTCTTCAAGAAGGGGAAACACCAGAAGAAATTGCTCAACGAGTACTTAGTGAAATTCCCAGTGTTTTAAAAAAACCTTCTAGTTGTTAAATATGAAAATCGGCAGCTATTGTATGGCAGTACCAAACTCTTTTAAACTATCATGATGCGGATTTAACAACAAAACAAAGAGAATGATGGTTAACGATACTGAATATATTCGTCAGGATGCAGCTACTCGCGTAAAAGTTCTCAGCGAAGCACTACCTTATATACAAGAATTTGCAGGTCGTACCGTGGTGGTAAAATACGGTGGTGCGGCGATGAAAGATAGTAATCTGAAGGATAAAGTTATCCGTGATGTTGTATTCTTATCCTGTGTAGGTTTACGACCGATTTTAGTGCATGGTGGTGGACCAGAAATCAATACTTGGTTGGAAAAAATCGGTATTGAACCCCAGTTTAAAGATGGTTTGCGAGTGACTGATGCTCCCACGATGGATGTGGTAGAAATGGTATTAGTCGGTAGAGTTAATAAAGAAATAGTTGCTCTGATAAATCAAGCTGGTGGAAAAGCGGTGGGTTTATGCGGCAAGGATGGTAACTTAATTAAAGCTCGTCACCAAAGTGAAGATGGTATTGGTTTTGTGGGAGAAGTTAGTTCTGTAAATACCGAAATTTTAGGAACTTTAGCAGAAAATGGTTATATTCCTGTAGTATCCAGCGTCGCGGCTGACGATACGGGACAAGCTTATAATATTAATGCTGATACCGTTGCTGGGGAAATAGCTGCTGCATTAGGTGCAGAAAAATTAATTTTACTTACCGATACACGGGGTATTTTAGAAAATTATCAAGATCCTTCGACGTTGATTGCTAAAGTAGATATTAAAGAAGCTCGTGACTTAATTTCCAAGGGTATAGTTGCCGGAGGTATGATACCCAAAGTCACCTGTTGTGTACGTTCTCTTGCTCAGGGAGTACGAGCAGCTCATATTATTGATGGTCGCATTCCTCATGCTCTTTTGTTAGAAATATTTACCGATGGTGGTATCGGCACAATGATTTTAGGTTCTCAGTTTGGGTAAAAACCATTTAGAAGTCGTGTTTTTACGATAGATATAAATATCGGTAATATCAGAAAACAGTGATCAAAACCCGACTTCTTACCCCAGGAAAAATTCAGGTTTTACGTTTATTTGGAATATATAATTATCCGCGAAGCTGGTTGACGATATGCTGGAGATATGATGCTTCGAGTATTGCGTCGTTGTGAATTACGATAATGTCTCCGATTTGGATAATTTTTGATAATCCTGGGATTAACTAAAATTGGATTAATCGAGGTGGAGTTATCAACTTTACGAGTTCTATAAGGTTGGGAGAAATCGCTTTGTGTTGGGATATGTCCCGTTGCGGGATTTACGGGTACTGGTGTAGCAATGGGACTACCATAAATAAAATTACCTACAGTTGGATGTTGATTTCGTTCGTAGTAACGATTTTCACCATTAATGATGATGATAGATTGAGCGGAGGCTGGTGCAGCTACAGCAGCGATTAAAGCAGTAGCAATTCCCAAACCCAAAAAATACGGTTGCGCTTTTACGTTCTTAAACATCAGATTTATCCTAAGCTTACTAAAGACGGTAAATATCAGCGAATCTACCTATATATATTTTAAATATTAAAATTTTATTTGAGAAAAAATAGGATAATTTACCTCCCAGAAAATACTTACCTTCATAAAAGTTTCTTAAAATGTTCCCAGAAACGGCAAAATAAAAATATTAGGTTGTTTATATCGTTCAAAGTGAGTTCCGAAAGTTTAGAAATAGCCAAACAGCGTTACCGTAACGGAAAAGCTGCTTTTGAAAATGGAAAATACCGTCAAGCAGTTGAGGAATTAGAAAAAGCTTGTGCTTTGCTAGCACGTAACAGTCGTCTTGGAGGTGAGGTACAAATCTGGTTAGTAACAGCTTATGAAGCTGCTGGGCGCAATCAAGAAGCCATCGAGCTTTGCGAACAGCTTAAACGTCATCCTTATCCAGATACCAGTAAAGAAGCTAAGCGATTACAGTATATTCTTAAAGCACCCAAATTAGAACGTCCCAAAGAATGGATGACTGAAATACCCGATTTAGGAACTTTATCTGATAATGACAGCAAAATGCGTTTAGCTGCATCTGTGAAAAAATCTTCCCCACCAAAAGAGCCATTAGAACCGGAATTTATTGATTTAAGTCAGGTAAATACCCAAGATAATCGCTTTATCTGGCTGACTTTAATATTTATTGCTGTGACTTTGAGTAGTTTAATTTGGTTAAGTTTTTGAACAATTAACCTTAAGAGTGCCACAAACGATCGCAAAATCGGAAAGTCTATTGAAAGTTTATCTAATTCTGTAATTATGTCACGATTAAGTCATCAAAGTTATTCTGCTCCCAGAATTTTCAACCGATTAGTTAAAAGCTTTTGGAAACGCATCCAGTTTATATGCATTTTACTGTTAGCATCGCTGTTACTTTCTGGTTGTGTAGACTATGATTTGGGAGTAAATTTCAACAACGCTAATTACGGAGAATTCGTACAAAAGATTAAATTGGGAGAAAAACTAACAAGCTTTAGCGGTGATTCCGTGTATGAATGGTTAGATAGTATCGAAAGACGAGCTAAAGAATTAGAAGGAAAAGCCAAACGGATTTCCCAAGAACAAATAATTGTCACCATACCCTTCAGTAATGGTAAGGAATTACAACAAAAATACAATAGATTTTTTAACTCCAAAAATAATTCCCAACCCCGCTCCAACAAAGCCGAATCAGCATCAGAGCTACCAAAAATAGAATCAAACTTACAATTATCCCAAAGTAATTTTTTACTGTTAGTACGAAATCGGTTGATTTACGATTTAGATTTGCGTTCCTTGGCTTTAATTTCTACTAAAGGTAACGTTTTAACTAACACTGATTCAATTCTCGATTTAGAATTTAGTTTGAAGGCTCCTTGGGGTGCTAAAAGTATCAAAATAACTGAAGATTCCATAGAACCATTAAAAAACAAAAAACAACTTTCATGGCAACTCAAACCTGGACAAATAAATCATATTGAAGCAGTTTTTTGGCTTCCCAGTCCAGTTGGTATTGGTACTTTATTAATTGTGCTGTTTATCATACTCGGATTTTACCTGAGATACAGCTTTATGCCAGACCCAAAAGTTCAGTTTTCCAGTGAAGAGTTGACAGTTGATGGTTGATAGTGGTTAGTTGATGGTTGATGGTGGTTAGTTGATGGTTGATAGTTAACCTTTGACCTTTGACCTTAAATCTTTCACCTTTGACCTTTTATCCCCCCTTCCTCCTCTGTTGCCAATTACAAAAATTCGTGTTAATAATACGTCACTTATGATACACAGGTAAAATCTGTTGTCAAAAAAACATTCAATTGCAGCGACTGTGAAAAAAAGGCTTGTATTAGTATTTACCTTTGTAGCGATTAATTTAGGTTCCGGATGTTCGCAAGTACCAACATCGAATTTAGCGCAAGTAGATACACCAATAATTCTTGCTAAAGCAGAGTTAGAAGAAAAACCAAATAATCCTTTAGAGGAAGGGTTAGAAAACTTAAATAAGTTAGATAAAAGCTTCAATAGCATAGTTTTTTTTCTGGCTAAAGTTGCGATTATTTTACTGAGTCTGATTTTGATTCAGAGAATTATTCTACTGATTGCCTTTCGTACATCTCAATTAGTAATTGATAATTTTACTAATGCTTCTGGTGCCGAAGGAATGGATTTTGTTTTACCGGGTTTGAGTCAGTTGGGACGAGAAAAATTGGTACGGGAAATGAAAGGGGTTCACCAACGCTTAAAAGAACATATTCCTGTGAGCGGTTTGCGGACTTATCGTCCTCCCGATAAGTTATCATTACCACAATCAACTCCCGATGAAAGACTTTCTAGTTTAGTAGCTTCCCTAAACGAGTTTACACCAGATCAAATTGACCCTTTAGTGAGTCTGCTGAAAATTTTATTCCCAGCTTATGGAACTAAAGTCACGAGTATTTTACAAAGCCAAGGTGAAGATTATCGCAGATTGGGAATAACTTTTGAAATTACGGATATTGAAGGTCGTATTGCTTCTAGACTTTATACTATTTGGGAAGAAACCGAAACTCAAACAGTAATTAAAACTTTACCTAAAACGGAATCTAAAACAGTAACTGATCAAGAAATTGAACTTGAATTACCTATAATTGAATCATATCCAGAACTGAAAGATCGCTATCGTGCTTTATTAAAACCTGCCACCCGATGGTTAGCTCTAGAACTTTCTAGAAGAGAAATGCTAGCTAATGTACCTTGGTATTATTTGGGTAACTGGTGCAAACGCTATCAAGCACAAATACATAACTTTTTTGGTGTAATTAATTATGCCAGCGCTCCGACACACGGCAGTTTTTTTTACCAATTAGCAATTGAAGATTTAGAAGCAGCAATAGAACTCGATCCTAACTGGTATCAACCTTACGAAAATTTAGGTGATACTTACAGGACTCAAGGAAGAGAGTCTCAAGAAACTGCAAAAATTAATCGTCAGCGACAAGGGATTTTGCAATACGAAAAAGCACTCGCTAGATGTGAAGATGAAACTGTAAGAAGAAGGATTAAAGTTGGTAAAGCAATGGCGCAATTACTAACAAAAGATCAAATTCTCGTTCAAGAAGCTCAAATAGAAATACAGCTATTAGAGAAGCAGTGGAATCCAGAATCCGAACTAAGTCCCCGATTTTTGTACAACTTAGCTTCTTGGTATGCAATCTTTACCGCTCAAAATCACGGCGATGAACAAACCAAGCAAAAAGCCCGTCACTACTTAGTTTATGCCTTATTACGAGATCGCGATCGCAATTTGTGGGATTGGGCTAGTAAAGATCCAGATTTTCAAGCGGTACGTGAAAGGTTTACTGATTTCCAATTTGTGCTGATGAAGAAATTAAATGAGGCTCCTGAATTACCCGAAATCACCGGGGAAAGATTTGCCAAACACGCAGGAGATATTCTCAATCAAATGAGTTGGATTTAATTAAATACATAAAATACATAAAATACATAAATATAGGAATGATGCGATGTCTGAGGAAAAAGACAAAAAATTACCGATCAAAATGAACAAATCCAGTTGTAAATCCCAGGAAGAAAACCTTAGTAAACCCTGCGAATCAGAAAATCAGTCAGAAGAAAGAAAAGTTCGTAAAACCATAATTACAACCGAAATTTCTAGTCGTCCAAAAATTGTTGGAGCAATACCACCGTGGGATGATGAGGATAATTCACAACAGGATGATCAAATTCAACCTCCAAATATCACCACAGAAATACCTACTGAGCCGGAAAAATTTCATCAAGAATTTAATATTACACCCAGAGCTACAGGGGAAATTCCTCCTTGGGATGAAGAAGAAGAAAATAAGTAGTAATTAATTATGGATTCTAATAATAAACTTACCGAGACACAGTTAATGCTGTGTCTTTTGTTTTATAGATGAAACAATTTTGGATTTTAGATTTTGGATTGATTCGGCAGATAATTCTTTAGTATTAGGAGATTTGCTCCTAATACTCCTATCCCGCTGGAAAATTATCTATTTCTATGAAACCTCTTTCCTCTGCGTACTCTGCGCCTAGTAAGGTTTTTTTTATCGGTAATCTTCTGCCGGGAAGGGAGTAATATCTTGGTTTTACGACAGATGAAGTTTAATAACAGGTTAATACTTCAAACAAAATAATCAACTTTTCCGGAGTACCAATTGACACTCTTGGAGTTACTTCATGACAGTGTTTAGATACTCAACTTGTTTGACTCAATATTTGTACAGTATCTAAAAAATTCTCAAACAAAATAACTAATTAAATTAATTAATTACAGTGAGATTAATATGAGTAAAGAAAAAGACGAAATCAAAAAAAGCTCCCAACCTAATTCTAAAAAAAGAAAGAGTGTTCCAGATTACGGTAGACCAAAACGTCGAGAAATCGGATGGAATGAAGATAAAGACAAACTATAAAAAATCATCCCATAAGAATACATTTATTTAACCCACTTAGGTGGGTTTTGCTTGTGTAGAAGCGGTTTAAACCGCCGGATATTAAAAAAAACCAACCCATCTGACTGTGGGTTTTGCTTGTGTAGAAGCGGTTTAAACCACCGGAATCCTAAACTCAAACTGCTTTAACTAAGGAGATAAACGCTCAATCTTCCAACTATTATCTTCTGTTATTTTGTAAACCAAACGGTCATGAAGACGGCTAGAACGTCCTTGCCAAAATTCAATTTCTGTTGGGATAACTCGAATTCCTCCCCAATGTGGGGGACGAGGTACATCTTGATTTTGATATTTTTCTGTTAATTCTTGCAAATGTTTTTCCAGAACTTCTCGACTTTCGATGACTTCGCTTTGATTTGAAGCCCAAGCACCCAAACGACTGTTAAAAGGACGACTATAGAAATATTGATCGGATTCCCTATCATCCACTCTTTCTACTCTTCCGCAAATCCGCACTTGACGTTGGAGTTCAGCCCACCAAAATACCAAAGCAGCCTGGGGATTTTCCGCTAATTCCTGGGCTTTTTGGCTATTGTAGTTGGTGTAAAATACAAAACCGCGATCGTCAAAATCTTTCAACAACACCATTCTGGCTGAAGGTACACCTTGTGTTGTAGTCGTGGCAATAGTCATAGCATTTGGTTCTAGAATATTGGCACTCAAAGCTTGCTCGAACCATTCCTTGAATTGTACAAAAGGATCGGAATTAACCTCGGTTTCCTTTAAGCCCTGCAAGGTGTAGTCTTGACGAAGGTCAGCTATAGTTTTATCCATTACAATTATTTGATTGCAAAATTATATAAATAACAAAGATCGACAATATTTATGCGGATGCGCCGTTGGGCTTCCCTAAAAAATTTATTAGTATATGGTTTAAGCGCTCCGATTATAGCCCTTAATGTTGGATTGCTGTCTTTACTTTTTCATTACTTTCGGCATCCACTGACCATTTTAAGTATTGCAGCAATACTCGCTTTTTTACTTAATTATCCAGTTCGATTTTTAGAACGCGCTCGTATTTCCCGCCAATGGGCGGTAACTATAGTCTTACTCCTGACTTTAACTCTACTGATTTTTATCGGTATTACCTTGGTTCCGTTAGTCATAAATCAAACCATCCAGCTTGCTGATAAAATTCCCGATTGGTTAAACAGTTTTCAAGATCAATTAGAACAATTAGAAGCTGTAGCGACAAAAAGACGCTTTCCGTTAATAAACTTAAAAATACTAGCAAATCAAACTAATGCTAGTATCGAAAACTTGCTCAAAGAATTACCCTTTGGGGCTGTGGGATTTGCGGGAACCCTGGTATCAACCTTAGTTAATACAGTGTTAATCGTAGTGTTAGCATTTTATATGCTTTTATATGGCGATCGCGTTTGGTATGGCTTACTAAATCTCTTACCGGAAAAAGTCCGAGTTCCTTTAGACAAATCCTTACAACTTAATTTCCACTACTTTTTTCTCAGTCAATTATTATTAGCATTATTCATGATAGCGAGTTTGACCCCAATTTTTTTGGTTATTGGCATCCCATTTGCTTTTTTATTTGCTATTGTCATCGGTATATCCCAACTCATACCCTTTATTGGAGCAACTTTAGGTATTGGTTTAGTCACGATATTGCTACTACTCCAGAATTGGTGGTTAGCGACTCAACTAGCATTCTTTTCATTTTTGATGCAGCAAGTCAAAGATAATCTCTTAGCCCCAAAATTGCTGGGAAATTTTACTGGACTAAATCCCATTTGGATTTTCGTTGCTATTTTAGTCGGCTTTGAGATTGCAGGATTATTAGGAACATTGGTTGCGATTCCTATCGCCGGAACCATTAAAGGCACCTTCGATGCTCTTCAAAAAGGTTAAATTAAAGGTCAAAGGTCAAAGGTCAAAGGTCAAAGGTTAAAGGTCAAAGGTCAAAGGTCAAAGGTCTAAGGTTAAAGGTCTAAGGTTAAAATTAGTTACTGCTTAAACTTGGTGAGACTGTAAAATTTTATATTTAACTGAAAATTAGTAGTCTTTAATACTGGTTATCAAAATTAATTATGAGTAGTGTGAAGGGGGATATATTTTGCTGAGTCGAAAATATACGCGACAGAAAACGCTAGGACAGAAAAGTTAAGAATAAATTAATTTTTAATTTAATTTAATTTAATTTAATTTAATTTAATTTAATTTGATTAAAATTAATTAAAAACTATGTTTTTGACTGTGATGTAGTAGTTTTCAACCTTTGTCCAGTGCAAAAATCACAATTAAAGTGTGATTTTTGAATAGGGATAGGTATAAAAATATCGTGATATACTTTCGAGGGTGAATTTTATTCTTATACTCTATTACTCCTAGTCATCGTAGATGTGTAACAAATGGATTGCTAAAAATGCTTTTTTCTCAGAGTTACACTACCGAAAGACCGGGGAAACAATAACCACAATAATTAATTAAATTGATAGTTTCCAATGAGACAAGTAAATTTTGTCATAATTTTTATCTTTTGTTTAGCTTTTGCTTTATTCAGTATCGAAAATACTGAACTAGGAATTATTCATTTAATTCCAGGAGTGGAAGTACAAGCACCAATTTCAATTGAGTTGCTTATAGCATTGGGCTTAGGTGGAGTTTTGGCTTGGTTATTTAGCGTTTGGACTCATTTAGAAAGACTAATTTGGTCAGGTCAAAAAGTTCGTCAAAAAAATGCTCGCATTCAGGAATTAGAATGCAAGATTGAAGAGTACCAAACTCAAATTCAATCCTTACAACCTTCTCTACCACCAGCTAGTGATTCCATCACACAAAAAGCACCAGCAAATGCTTGATGGGACAGTTGACAGTGGACAGTTGACAGTTGACAGTGGACAGTTGACAGTTGCCTTTGACCTCTAACCTCTAACCTTTAACCTTGTAAGTACTTGTCAATGGATGCTTCTGAGCTTTTAGAAATGATCGCACAACTAATTCATCAAGCCGAACAAGGTGAAATTGACCCTTGGGATGTGCAGGTAGTTGAAGTGATAGACCGTTATATAGAACTCATGGCACCTGAGAAAAGCACGAAGGGTTATGAAGCAGATTTGTCTCAGTCAGGACAGGCATTTTTATCAGCATCAATGTTGGTGTTATTTAAAGCCAATACGTTGATGAAATTGCAATCAGCAGAAGATGAAATAGATGCTTATGCAGAAGACGAATTTTTGCTTGATGGTGAAGATGGTTTAAACGAGCGTATAGCTAGACTGCCTTTAGAGAAACAGTTGCGGCGACGGCGTTCTGCTATGCCTCCACCGGCACGTCGCGTCAGTTTACAAGAGTTAATCGACCAGTTGCAGGTAATGGCCAAGCAACTGCAACTAGTACAAAAAACCAGTAACCCTTTGGCGAAAAAACGTCAACCGGGTGTTAAAACTCTCAAGGCAGCACTAGAATTAGCACACCAAGAAAATCTTACAGAAGTAGCTGGGGAGTTAGAACAAGTTTTACAAACGAAAGCTGCGGAACTGCATTTGGGAGAAAGTTGGATGAATTTAGAACAGTTAGTAGAATGGTGGTCTCAAAGTAAATCCCGTTCTGCTAAAGGTAAAAACCATCCTCATGGTGAAAACGCTCATACAGTCAGTGTATTTTGGGCTTTACTACTGCTTTCGGCTCAATCAAAGGTAGAGTTGTATCAAGAGGAGTTTTATCAAGAAGTAAAAATCCGCTTGCTTGCAGAGTCTACTAATAGCTCAATATCTCAAGCAGCAAGTTAATTAAACGAAATCGTTAATGTGACTTTAGACTTGTTTCCTGTGGGAATTATTTGTTATTGACTGCCGAAAACGCAAACACTAAGAACGCTGAGTTCATGTTTACATCACACTTGTATGCAAGATTTGGGTTAGATAATTAATTATGAGTAAATTTAAATATTGCTAAATGTTGCCAACTTAGTATCATTTAAAATGCTAACAGGGGCTTAAAAAATGCACTATGAGTTCATTCCCCGTGCTTTTTGGGATGACTTCACCCAAATTAAAACAGATGATGAAGTATTGCTTGATCGACGTAAACTCGTTTGTGGTTGAGAAATAAGTATTTATGAAAGCGATGATTTTGGCTGCGGGTAAGGGTACTCGTGTTCGTCCGATTACCTACACAACTCCTAAACCGATGATTCCCATCCTGCAAAAACCAGTGATGGAATTTTTAATTGAATTGTTACGTCAGCATGGCTTTGACCAAATTATGGTCAATGTGAGTCATTTGGCTGAGGAAATCGAAAGCTATTTTCGAGACGGTCAGCGGTTCGGTGTCGAAATTGGTTATTCTTTTGAAGGTAGTATTGACGATAATGGTAAATTAGTCGGAAAAGCCATTGGTTCTGCTGGTGGAATGAAGAAAATTCAAGACTTCAAACCATTTTTCGACGATACTTTTATTGTGATGTGCGGCGATGCTTTAATTGATTTGGATTTAACAGCCGCTGTGAAATGGCATCGAGAAAAAGGTTCTATTGCTACAATTATTACTAAAACTGTACCTCGCGAAGAAGTTTCTAGTTACGGTATTGTTGTTACCGACTCGGATTGTCGAATTAGGGAATTTCAAGAAAAACCGACTGTAGAAGAAGCTAAAAGTACTAATATCAGTACGGGTATTTATATTTTTGAACCAGAAATATTTGAACATATTCCCTCTGAAGTCGAGTATGACATTGGTGGTGACTTATTCCCCAAACTTGTAGAAATGGGTGCTAATTTCTACGCTAAACCAATGGATTTTGAATGGGTTGATATTGGTAAAGTACCTGATTATTGGCGAGCAATTCGCGGCGTACTTTTAGGGGAAATCAAAAATGTTCAAATCCCCGGCAATCAGGTACGAGAAGGAATCTACACTGGTTTAAATGTGTCCGTAAATTGGGACAAGGTTGATATTACTGGTCCAGTTTACATTGGTGCAATGACCAAAATCGAGGACGGAGCTAAAATCGTTGGTCCAGTTTACATTGGTCCTTCTTGCTGCGTTTGTAGCGGTGCTACGGTAGAAAATAGCGTGATTTTTGAATACTCCCGACTCGGACCGGGAGTAAGATTAGTTGATAAATTAGTATTCGGTCGTTACTGCGTAGATAAAGATGGAGCATCAATTGACCTCCAAGCTACTGCTTTGGATTGGTTGATTACCGATGCTCGTCAAACACCACCTTCTCATAACCCCGCAGAACGTCAAGCGATCGCGGAATTGTTAGAAACAAATTCTAATTGAAAAAGGTAATTGGTAATGGGTAATGGGGAATGGGTAATTGGTAATTAAATTTCTCCTTATTCCCTATTCCCTATTCCCTATTCCCTCTTCCCTCTTCCCTCTTCCCCCTTCCCCCTTCCCTACCGCTAAATCAAGAAGAAAGATACGTGTATCTACTTAAACTTTGTTCGTAGGTTTGTAGCAGTCGCTGAGATTGAGCGATGGTAATATGGTTTGCTTCTAAAGCTTGCTCGCAACGCTGACGGATTCTTTCTATCATGTCTTCGGCATCGTATTGTACGTAACCTAATACCTCACTCATGGTATCCCCTTTAACCACGTGCTTGATTTGATAGCCTTTGGGTGTCAGTTGAATATGAACTGTATTAGTATCGCCAAAGAGGTTGTGTAAGTTACCCATAATTTCTTGATAAGCTCCATTGAGGAACATACCTAAGTAATAAGGTTCTTCCGGTTGGAAAGAATGTAGTTCCAAAACCGATTTAACGTCTCTTAAATCGATAAACTGATCTATTTTACCGTCGCTATCGCAGGTGAGGTCTGCTAAAATACCCCGTTGCTTAGGTTCTTCATCTAAACGGTGTATAGGCATTATTGGGAATAACTGGTCAATTGCCCAGCAGTCTGGTGCCGATTGAAACACCGAAAGATTTATATAATAGATGGAAGACATTATTAGTTCCAAGTCTTCCATGTCATCGGGTACGTATTCTTGCTGTTTGGTGATGTGAAGAATTTTATAGCAACAAGCCCAATATAACTGTTCTGCTTTGGCTCGTTCTCTTAAGGATAAAATTCCCAAATTGAAACGACTAATGGCTTCTTCTTTGAACTGGGCTGCGTCGTGATAAAATTCTTGATAATTCTCTTCGTTGATCGATTGATAAGTTTCCCATAAATAGGAAATAATGTGGGATTCACCTTCTTGGACGGGTTCGGGTGGTTCATGAGGTACTTCGCTGGTACTAAGTACATCAAAAATCAGTACTGATTGATGGGAAGCAACAGCTCGTCCGCTCTCGCTGATCAGTGTTGGTACGGGAATATCTTTTTCTCTACAAGCATCTTTTAACTCTGCCACAATATCGTTAGCATAATTTTGCATATTGTAGTTTTTAGAAGCGTAGAAGTTGGTTTGAGAACCGTCGTAATCAACACCTAAACCGCCACCAACGTCAAGATAGTTCATATTTGCTCCCAATATGGCTAACTCAACATAGATACGGCTAGCTTCTTGGATGGCATCTTTAATGACATTAATCGCCGAAATTTGCGAACCCACATGGAAGTGCAAAAGTTGTAAAGAATCTAACAATTCAGCATTCCGTAACTTGTCAACGGCACGAATAATTTCCGGAATATTCAAACCGAATTTAGCGCGATCGCCACTAGAACCTCCCCAACGTCCCATACCTTGAGTGCTAAGTTTGGCACGGACTCCCAAGATTGGTTTAATTTCTAATTGCTGACTAACTTCAATGACTAAATCGACTTCTTCAATTTGTTCTAAAACGATAATTGGAGTTTGTCCGAGTCTTTGAGCTAACATTGCCGCTTCAATATATTCACGGTCTTTGTAGCCGTTACAAATTAACAAAGCTCCAGGGGTATCAAGCAGCGCTAAAGCAATCATTAATTCCGGCTTGGAACCTGCTTCTAAGCCAAATTGATGGGGTTTACCAAAGCGGACTAAATCTTCAATTAAATGCCGTTGCTGATTGCATTTAACGGGAAATACACCTTGATAAACGCCTCCGTAGTTGTAGCGGGCTATGGCTTTAGCGAAACAAGCATTAAGCCGCTCGATTCTATCTTCTAAAATATCTGAAAACCGAATTAGCAAAGGTAAACCCAAATTACGCAATTTGAGCGATTTAACCAATTCGTACAAATCCAGAGAACCACCCCGTTCACCTTTTGGAGAAACAGTAACATGACCTGCCGCATTAATCGAAAAATAGGGCTGTCCCCAACCTTCAATGCGATACAGAGCTTCACTATCTTCAATTCTCCAATGACTTCGGGGTGAATTTGGAATTTTACTCGGTGGCAAAAGTTTCTGTTCTTTGTGATTGTTGCTTAATTTAGCTTTAACTTTTTTGCCATTCAATGATAATTTTCCTGTTTCAGCCGATGTCGCACTTGACTCAACACCCATTTATCAGTCACCTTCGTACTTCACCCATGAGTTTATAATTTAGCGCATTCATGTCGTAGGGGGAATATACGTAAGATATATTTTTGGAACAATGAGTTGATGGTTGACAGTGGACAGTTGACAGTTGACAGTTGACAGTTGACCTTTAACCTTTGATTTAGCTGTTGACAAAAAGCTAATGAAGACGGACAAATAACAGTGATAGATTCATTAATTTATAGGAGATTGTAATGGAACGTACATTTTTAGCAATCAAGCCGGATGGAGTACAGCGGGGATTGGTTGGTGAAATAATTCGCCGCTATGAAACTAAAGGTTTTACTTTAGTTGGGTTGAAATTTATGAAAGTCAGTCGGGAATTGGCAGAATCCCATTACGATGTTCATAAAGAAAGACCATTTTTTGCTGGCTTAGTAGATTTTATTACTTCCGGTCCGGTTGTTGCGATGGTTTGGGAAGGTGAAGGTGTTGTTGCTGCTGCTAGAAAGATGATTGGTGCAACTAATCCCTTAACAGCAGAACCCGGAACCATTCGTGGTGATTTTGGAATTGATATTGGTCGTAATATTATCCACGGTTCTGATGCGATTGAAACTGCACAAAGAGAAATTTCTTTATGGTTTAGCAATGAAGAATTAGTAAATTGGCACCTCCAAATTATGCCTTGGTTGAGTGAGAAGTTTTCTAAAGAGTTAGCAGCGAAGTAGTTTTTTTAGGGAGTAGGGAGTAGGGGGATGGGGGGACTAGGGGACAAGGGGATGGGGGGAAAATTATTATTAACTCCAAACTTCAAATTCCTAACTCCTAACTCCTAACTCCCTTCCCGGCAGAAGATTACCGATAAAAAAAACCTTACTAGGCGCAGAGTACACAGAGGAAAGAAGTTTCATCGAAATAGGTAATTTTCCAGCGGGATAGGAGTAGTCGCTGAAAATAAGAAGTTGAGAGTGTTTCGCACGTTAAGGGTTTGGTGGATAAGGGTAATGGGAAGGTGGAAAATTGGCGAAATATTTCTGAGTGGTTGGAGGAGGCTGGTTATAAAAGTTTGTCTTCTGTAAAGGCACGAGGGATGGATTTATTACCTGAAAATAGTGTAGTTAATATTACAAATATAAATATTGAACAAAATCAATTAGTAATTGTTCTTAACCTAAGAATTCCAACTAAATTAGCTTCAGAATCGATTAAAGATGAAATAAATATTGATAGTAATCAGGCGAAATAAATATTTTTTATTTTTTTCAGTGTAAGTTGAGTTCTATATTGAATAATCTTACCAGTCATTTAAATCTACCTAGGAATGTGCGATATTTGACGACAAGCCTTACGGCTAAGCGCTACCTGCAAGCAAACGTTTGCTATCCTAGTATCAATCAAAAGTTTAAGGAAGTAAGATGACGGAACTAAATCTTGACGAAGATAAAATCAAGCAAATATTTAAAATTGCACTCACCGAAGTTATACAAGAACAAAAAGAAGTATTTTCTGATTTATTAGCAGAAATCATTGAAGATATAGCTCTGGAAAAAGCCATTAAAGAAGGTGAAGATACTGAGCTAGTGAGCCGAGAGGCTATTTTCAATATTTTGGGAAATAAAGGATGAATGTTGAGTTTAGAAAGAGTTTTGAAAAAGACTTAAGCAAAATTCGAGATGAAACCTTGCTACAGAAAATACAAGCAGTAATTGAAGAAGTCGAAAATGCTGAAAATCTTCTAGATGTGAAAAATGTTAAAAAACTTAAAGCTGATGGTGATTATTATCGTATCAGAATTGGGGACTACAGAATTGGGTTAACAATCTCTGATGACGCAATTGTTTTTGTTCGAGCACTTCAAAGAAAGGATATTTACAGATATTTTCCTTAAGAACTTAGGGGGAGTGCGTTAGCGCAGCTTGCCTAATTGTATCGCGTTTAATTTTAGAGGTTGCGTACACGCTACCCGTCATCGCAAGGATTGGAAAGTTCCGCTCACATAAATCATTGACAAGTTGAGATAGGATTCAAAAATAAATATATAGACTGCGATCGCGCAGCTTAACTAAGTTATCGCGCTTTTCAATGCACGGTTGTTTTATGCGAGGCTTGAGGAATTTTTCCTGGTGATTTTGGGTATTAAAGACGCAAGGGTATCGCGTCTCTACAAGGCTTTTGGTTTGCCAAATTTTCTGACCCGAACTGTATTGACTCTCGTCGGAGCGTCCTCCTAATTTATAACTTTTGTTTTTTCAATTTTTTCGCTTTCTTCAACTTGTGGAACTGTACGTTTGGAAAATCCCCAGGCTAGGATAATGGCGATCGCGCTAATTACTACCCACTGAGGAGGAACAAAAGCTTCGTTGACTACTCTCAACAATAAGCGTATGCCGACAAATGCAACGGTAATATAGCCTGCGTCTTCGAGGTAGACAAATTCATTCAACCAACGAATAAATAAACCTGCCATGAATCTCAGGGTAATAATGCCGATGGTGGTTCCGGTGATTACTAACCATTTGGTATCGGAAACGGCGATCGCAGTTGTGACGCTATCCAAGGAAAAGGCTAAATCGGTAAAGGCAATTACTGGTATGACTTGTAACAATGATTTGTAGCGGGGACCGTGATGGTGATTTTCTTCGTCTTCTTCGGAGGTAAAGTGTTGAAATACCAACCAAAGTAGATAACCTGCACCGATTAACTCGAATTGCCAGTATTTTTGTACCCAAGTAGCGGTAAGAAGCAAAGTAATCCTTAATACGTAGGCAACGACTAAACCGATATTAAGAGCTTGACGTTGGATTTTTTCGTCGTCAAGTCCTTGGGCAATGGCGGCAAGAGCGATGGCGTTATCCGCAGATAGTACGGCTTCTAAAAAAATTAGAATAAGTAAGACTATAGATGTTTCAATGCTGAAATTATAGTGTAGATAATCAAATATTCGGTCTAGCATTATGGGTTTCTCAAACAGCGCAATAAAAATTTAACAGAAACTGAGACTTTATTATTAGTAGCGTAATCAAATAAAGCTACTTTGATCAAGTTTAACCTGATTGAACTTATATTCTACATATCAAGTTTGGTCTTCCGCAGGTGTGGTTTTCCGGTGGTGAAGTCTGAGAAGAAGTAGTCGTGCCTTCATTAATTAGACATTTCTTCTAGGCAGGGTTGGGGGGTTGGGGGGAATAGTAATATAACTGAGTAGTAATTATATAAATAATTTTGATTAAGTGCTTATCTGAGAATAAATTAAAACCATAGTTGATTTAAGTGAATTTTAAATGAATCAATATTTTTTTGCTTTTAATTTGAATTTTATTTATTTTTAACTGTTACTACATATTTTATAGTGATGAAAATTAATAATTATTAATGCAATATGACATATATTTTTACAAATAAATATGCAAAAAAATCATATTTAGGTATAAAAGTTAATAGATAAACTACTTGAATTTACACAAGTAATCTTTGAAAGGTGATTATGTCTGAACCTACGCGAAATTCTCAGCCAATTATTTTAATTAGAGGTTTTGGCCAGTTGGATGTTTCCGACGATAAAAAAGATGCATATCAAGGTTTTAATGATGGTAGCGTTTACTTGCACAAGCAAGGTGAAAATTACATCTATGAAGGGTTTATTTTACGGTTTTTGAAGTCCAATTGGAAGTATCAGGATGCAACAAATGTAGTAAATTACTATGGTAAAGAGATAAATCAACAGCCTGTACTTCCGCGCAAATTGCTGAATTTGGAAAACATGGTAAATCAAGGAGTTTCTCTATCTCCAACCTTGCAAAATCTCGAAACTAAAAATGTTATTCATAACTTCAAGCGTTTGCAGACAGAAAACTTTTTTTCTGGGGATAAAATTGTTATTGATCCAGCAATGGCTTTACATTTACTAGAATCAGTAGAAAACGTTTGTCAAACGATTTGGGTGTTTCGCTACTATGATTTGAATGACCGAACTTTTAAAACCTATGGTAAAGCCCTGGTGCGATTAATTGAGTTTATTCGAGAACTGGCACATATTAACAATAATCAAAAGCCAAAAGTAAATATTATTGCTCACTCTATGGGTGGTTTATTGGTAAGGGAAGCTATACAACGTGCTTATCCTGAAAAGAATCAAAAAGCGGAAGATTTCATTAATAAAATTGTGACTCTTGGTACACCACATCAAGGTATTTCATTTCAATTGATAGAAAACTGGATTGGTATTAGTGCAAAAGATGAAATAAAACATTTTCATCCTGGTTTTCAAAAAGAAGCAAAAAATCAACAATCTTTCCTGAATTTTCATAAATATTTCCCCAAAGAAAGATTACTAACAGTAGTAGGAACCAATTATCGTAGTTATGATAAGCCAGCAGCATCTTTATTAAATCGTTTGTTTTCTGTCACCGATGAATATGGAGTGAATTACAATCGTAGCGACGGTTTAGTTAAACAAGCTTATGCTCAAATACCGGGAGTTCCTAGAACATTTATTCATAAAAGTCACAGTGGTAAAGACTCGCTAGTAACTTCAAGAGAAGCATTTGAAATTGCCACACGTTTCTTTTTTGGTAACTTGCGATCGCGATTGCGTTTTGTTAGGGGTAAGGTAACTCGTGGTAAAGATTTATTTGGCAAAAGTGAGTTTTTTATGGGGGTTTGTATTAAGCCTCGTGGTGTAGATTTTGAGTTATTTCATCAAAGTAAAGAAGCAGAAAATTGTTATGGTCCTTTCAGTAAAACTGATTTGGATAATAGTGTTAATTTTCAAGAAAATAACCAAGAACTTGCTTTTGATTGGGCTGATGATAATAAATTAATTTGGGAAGGTTATTTAGATACTATATCTATTTTGGCGGATGAAAGTATTACTCAAAAAGATATGGTAATACGGCTTGATTTTTATATTGGAGAAAGAGATTTACTCGGTATTGGTTTTTCCGATAACGTGGTTTTTCGCAAGCAATATTACATTCGGGCTTTGCTACCAACAGAAAATCAACAGTTACAGCTTTTCTTACATAACGATGAAAGGTTTGCCGATAATGATAACGGAATACCAATGGAATTCAAAAATGGTGGTTGGGAGTTTGAAATTCGCGGTACTGGCTTTTTTAGTACTTTTCAAATAGAAGTTGATGTTGTTCCTGAAGTCGGAGAAGCAAAGATATTTTCGATAGAATAGATAAAATTTTAATCATTAAGAAGTCAGGTTTTTACGGAAAATATCTTTAACACAAGATAATTTTTCTAAAAACCCGACTTCTTACCGAAATTCACGTTGATAAAATCTGGAATTAATTAGATGAATAGTGAGGTTATTAATGCCAAACACAAACAAGGATATACAAGAAAATGAAATTGCGTTCTAACTTACAAAAAATTGCTCTGATTTCTCTACCAATTTTGGGTATTGTCGCTTCACCAAATTTAGCTGATGCTAATTCTTTCAAAATAGCTCAAAATGTCAATTGTAATAATCCTCAGACAACTTTAGAAATGAGAGTTTGTGCTGGTAAAAGTTATGAAACCGCAGATAAAAAACTCAATCAAGTTTATCGACAATTGAAACCAAAATTAAATGCTAAACAGCAGAAAAGATTAGTTGATGCTCAAACTGCTTGGATTCAATTTAGAGATAAAAGTTGTGCTTATGAAGCTGGTGAGGCAGAGGGAGGAACTTTAGAACCAGTTCTTAAACTTAGTTGTTTGACTGATGTTACTCAACAGCGAGTTAAAGATTTGGAAGGGTATTTGAAAATAGTTAATAATCGCTAAAAATTAATTTGGTTGTAATGGGAATGGAGATTTAATAAGTAGCTCAACCTTGCAAAATAAATTAAATTAATTTATACTTTTGCGGCTGAGCTAGAGGAATTTATAAATATTGAAAATTGTGCAAGAGGTATCACTGATTAGTCGGGGTGGCTTTGAAGAGTCTCAAGAATGGTCTATCATTCAAAGTGAAATTCGCAGCGCTATTAGTTTAGTTGTTTACCCTACTGGTGCATCAAACTTTACGATAAATCCTGTACGACATGGTAACGGTGTTAAACCGATTAAAAATGCTTGTATGGTTGCTCTTCAAGAAAACTTTGGCTGGGAATTAGAGACTAAAATTACCTATGCAACTCGTTCACCAGGAAGAGTAGATGCAACCAAAAGGTTAAACGGTGATTTTTTTGCTCTTGAATGGGAAACTGGGAATATTTCTTCCAGTCACCGTGCTGTGAATAAAATGGTTTTAGGTCTTTTACGAGGAGTTTTCTTAGGCTCAGCTTTAGTACTTCCTAGTAGAAAACTTTATACTTATCTTACTGATAGAATTGGTAACTATGAGGAATTAGAGCCATATTTTGATGTTTGGCGGGCTGTTAATATTAATAAAGGATTCTTGGAAATATTTGTTGTAGAACATGATGCAATAGATAGTAATATACCAACAATCACGAAAGGAACTGATGGTCGTGCTTTAATTTAGATAAATATCTATATTTCTAAGAAAATAAATCTAATTGTCGAGAATCTGTTTGGGTTTTTATTTGTCGCTTTCCTCTTGCAGATTCCCATTCTTCCAACTTACCATCAGCTAAATCGTTTAATCGTTTAACTGCTCCCAAAGTATCACTAATTTCCGTACCTAACCAATATCTTTGCAGCTTTTGAGCAGCATAAAATGTAGTACCAGAACCACCAAAAGGGTCAATTATAATTTGCCCTGGATTTGATGCCATTGCAATAATGCGTTCTAACATAATTGGAGCTAATTCATTGGCTCCTCTTTTCTTATGTTTACGGTGACGAACTGGGGGAATATCGCTCCATACTTCCTCAAGTTGAGTCCACATTTGTTCCGTATTATCAACCGCTGAAGCATCTTCCCATACTTCTTCAGGAGTATCCCAAACGTCCATTAAATTAATACCCTTGGGATTTAACTTCTTACGATGTCCGCCATAATCCCGAATTTCACCGTCACAATGTCGGCAAACTTGTATTGGTGTATAAACTTTATTAAAAACAGCCGGTTCTCCTTTCGTATAATAAAGTAAACCATAATGAGCGGGAGACATTCGCTTACCTCTTGGAAAAGCTTTTGGCATTCTACAAGCAATCCAGTGACGAAAAAACATATCTTTTTGGTTAAGATATGCACCATATTCGATGCACCATTTAGGTAAGTTAAAAACGAATAAACTACCTCCTGGTTTTAGCACGCGAACACTTTCATTTAGCCATTTTTTTGACCATGTAAGATATTCATTATCTTTTAAGTTATCGCTGACATTTTTGCCATAATTTTTACCAAGGTTGAAAGGTGGATCAGCGAATACAATATCTGTGCTTTCATCGGGAATAGAAGATAAAAAATTTAGGCAATCTCCTTGGTAGAGAATACCATAATCACTTTGATAAACTTCGGTTAAATTATTGTTTTTAGCTATTATGGGGGAGATGAGGTGGAAGGGTGGCATTGAAGTATTTTATACTTTATATTGTGACTTTTTATTTATAGTTTTTATTTATCTTCTTAAATGATAGCATTGTCAAATTTTATCTTTTTAGATCGAATGTAAATATTCTTTTTGAGACAAGTATGTTTCTATATTCAACAATATTTGTTTCAAATACTTAACTACTTTATTTTTGATTTTTAGAAGCTCATCAGCACTTTTATCTCGCCCTACTTCTGCAAAAGACTTGATACCATGTGCTAAATCATTTCTATTCGATTTAATAGTCAATAAGTCACTACCATTACCAGTTTTACGAGGATCGGTTTCACATGAAAAACCGTAGTCTTGTGCTATAGTCTTAATCACTTTTCCATCTATGTTACCTGAAAAGAGTTTTTCTTTATTAAATCCCGTATTAACTATGTGTATAGAAATATCTGTGATTTGAGAAATAACTTCATCATTAACTTTTAAATTCTTTATATTATGAAGTATTATTTTCTTTATTCCCGGTTTAATTGTATTAAAAGAAACTTTTTGGGTCTTTAATTCATCAAATATTGCTTCAATCGCATTTCGCATAGTAGCTTCGACCAGATTATATAGCAGTAGAAAACCACTAGCTTTCAGGGTTTTTTCTAATTCACTATCAATCTCTCGCGTTTTAATTTTCTTATTTATATTTCCCATGCTTAGTTTAGTCGTACCCTGTTCTAAACTTTTGAGGAATATAAAATACTTACTCACTTCTCTAGAACGTTTGTTAAAATCTTCTTTAACATTTTCAAATATTGAACTAGTCATAATTAGGCTAAAATTTTATCCCGTACATATTCAATACGCTTAATTACTTTCACTTTAGAACTACTTCCATCTCCACTAGTATTTTTCTTAAATTCATCCGATTTAATCCAATCCGTAGAATTTGGGATGACATCCGCTTTTTCTCTTAAGGCAAGAGCGGAACCCACAGACAAAGATTCATATTTAATCCGAGTAGTCGTTTTTGTCGAATTTATCCCTTGACGAAATCCATTAGGAAAATATTTTTCTATAAAATCTAACATTAACAGAAACTCGTTTCGCATTTTATCACCATCAAAATTACTATCCTCATTAACTGATTTTAAATATTCACTAAGAAATTCATTAATTTTATTTGCGTTAAAATTTTTATAGTTATTAAGAAAAGCAAAAAAGCGCAATACAAATTCTTCTGGTTCGCGTCGATTGATAGCAGGTTTGTCAAACAGGCATAAAGTACGGAATTTGGCATTTTTTGATAGCTCATCAACAAGTACTTGCAATGAACCACGCAGTATACCTCTACGTTTTTCCATATCGTTGAGTTGAAGACTACCTGTATTGATTCGCTCAAATAAATCTCTTCTTATTTCCTCATCAGCATTTTCTGCAAGTTGAATCATCCGAATCGTATATCGTTTGAAACGTCTTTGACGACCTAGTGGTAAATCATCAAATATAAACCCATTTAGTGTTTCTAATTTTTGTAATCCGTCTAATATAAGTTCGTTGTTGAGAAATCTAGCCAAAGTACGAATACGTTGCGTACCATCTATAATTTCCAAACGCGCTTCATCAGTGACATCAGCAACAAAAATATAAGGAATTGGCAAACCTAAAAGTACAGATTCGATCAACTTTGATTGCATATCCTCAGACCAACGCATTTCCCGTTGATAATCTGGTATAAACAATTCGTTCGTATCGTCATCCAGTCCGTCCAAATACTTTTGAACTAGAATACCAATTGGATACTCTTTTGTATCGTAGTCAACAGTTTTTTGCTTCTCTCGAATTTCTGCTTCCGCAGTTTCTCGCATCTCATCTGTTATTTTTGATATTTGTGGCATATTTATTACTTTGACTGGCTTACTTAACAGGTATATATAATGCGAACTATAACTTTTATTAATGTTTAAAATTAATTTAATATCATTATCACAAATACTAAGGGTTTTTGCCTATCATTGCCAAATATAATACATGATTATTTTTTCAAAGTCAGTAGTATACCGTATATTTGCGAACAAAGCAATGCCGCAATTTTGATATTAGGACAGTAACTTAATAAAAAAGTTTAATCATCCTCATACTCAGCCCAAGAATTCGCCGTTTCGGATACCGCAACTTTGATTTTTACACCTTCTGGTAATTTCTTTTTGGTTTCGTCGTATATGTATTTAGCAATCATCTCCGCTGTAGTTTCATATTCTGAAGGCATTACTTCATTGAGAATACAATGGTCTAATCCTCCTTTGGTGACATCTTTTTTAGCCCAACGTAAGCTTCTAAAGTCGGCAACCATGACTGGATGAGGACAATATTCTGAGGAGTGTAATTTAGTGCTGATGGCTTCGATTCGCACTGTATAAGTATGCCCGTGCATTCGACCACAAGGACCATTATAATCTTTGATGTAATGGGCGCTATCAAAGGTAAATTCGGTAACAAGTTTCCACTTGGGCATCTTAAATAGTACTTTGTCGCTGGTAGTTGTTGGGTGATGACAAGGAGTTGATGGATTTGTCAATACCTGATATTTTACTGCTATTTTAATTCTCTATACAAACCGCAATTTAGGAAGACGTTGCAGTGCAACGTCTCTACATTATTGATTTGTATCATCTTTAATTGAAACGATATTACCAGTCGTATAGGATTGCTATATGAATTTGTAATTAACTAAACTGTGCAAATTTCTATAGTTTTCAACTTGCAAAATATGTCAGCTATTTGACAATTATTTTCTGCTCGAATTATCCGGAACCCTCAAATAGCTGTATGTAGTTATAGGTGTTCCAAAGAGTTGGAAATGCATAAGTTATTAAATCCGCTCCTATTTATATATAGAACAGGATTTAAAACTAACTATCAAATGAGGCAAAAATCATGACAAGCTTTACTCAATTCAAATCTCAAAACGACTTTCTTTTCCCAGTTCGTCAATGGCTGGATTCACAAGAAGTTAAAAATTCTAAATTAGCTCACTTGCTGTGCAAAATCATTCCTGCACAATGTCCTTTTGAACGCGATATCGTAGTTTTTGGTCGCAAGTTATTTCACATTCCTCCTATGTGTAAATTAAATCCTCTTTACGAGCAAGTTGTGACTTTGCGCTTTAAAGCTTTATGCTATCTTGCTGATGAATGTGGTGAAGATATTACTGCTTATTGTTAATAACAAGTTGGTAATTTTACGCTTATAATTGTTCCTTCTTCTGAGGAAGATTTAATCAATAATTCACCATTATTATATTCTACTATGCGTTTAACTATTGCTAATCCTAACCCAGTTCCAGAGGCTTTTGTTGAGTAAAAAGGTTGAGTCATTTTTGGTAAAACCTCTGGAGAAATGGGTTCTCCACCGTTACAAATGTTGATTGATACTTGCTGTTTATAATTATTTTCAAGTTGAATTTTGACGGTTTCTCCCACGCTTATAGCTTCACAAGCGTTACGGACAAGATTAATCATTATTTGTTTAAGTTTATCTTGATCTCCCATTACTTTTAACTGAGTTGATGGGGGATAATTTTTTAGTTCAAACTCTATCTGACGTTGATTGGAAAAAGGCATCATTGGCAAGGATTCCAACATTTCTGTGAGAAATTCATTGATATCAATTACTTGTAACTGTAACTTCTGAGGTTTTGCATAGAGTAAAATTTCTTTTAACAATCTTTCTAATCTATCTGCCTCTTCTAATGCTAAAGATAATCGCATTTGAGAAGCTTCTGATTTATCATTTTTTTTAAAGTAATTTAAACCCATTTTCATGGTAGTAAAAGGGTTACGAATTTCATGAATAATGCTAGAAGCAAATTCTCCAATTGCCGCTAAACGTTCTGTTTCTAAAAGTTTTGCTTGTGCTGCTTTTAATTCTTCGGTTCTGCAAGCAACTTCGGCTTCTAATATTTGATTAAATTGACATTGTTGTTGATAAAGTTGATAATTATCGATTGCTGTTGCTGCACGTTCAGCAAATAATTCCACAATTGTAATTTCTTCTAAATTATATTTGCGCGGTTGTTGATGAAACGAACAAATGGTACCGATAACTTGTCCTTGGCAAGTGCGTAACGGAACTCCTAAATAAGAACGATATCCTTGGGGAACTTTTCCATATTGCTTACAAGTATTGGTATCTTCCACTGTCAAACTTTTTCCTGTTTCTACTACCGTTCCAGTGACAACATTATGTAATGAATAAATAGTTTCATAATCATCTAGCTCTATACTACTAGCAAGAATTTTATCAAAATCTTTGTGACAAAGGGTGATTACAGACCAGTCGATAGTAATTAGTTTACTCACTGCGATCGCAATTTCTTGTAAAAATTTGTTTAGTTCTCCATTTCGATAGCTTAGAGATGATAAAACTTCTAAAACTCGCTGTTTTTGTTGCCAATTTTTTGGTTCTAATAACATAGATTTTTATTCAATAATGAGAACATTTGATTGAATTTTTATTCACTGATAAATCAGATATTTTATTGAAGTTTACTTTGATTGCTAATATTTTTTTACAATAAATATTAAAAATATACAATATTTTCTATAAAAGTCAAAATTAATATTAAGTTAATAAATTTTATGCCAATTATTGAAAAAATCATGATATATCCATAGAATCAAGGCAAAAGGCAATTTTATATCTTTAAAATAAGATAAGTAAATTTTATGAAAGCGCATATTTTACTAGTTGAAGACGAGGTAAAACTGGCTAAATTTGTCGAATTAGAGTTGGGTTTTGAAGGCTATCAAGTCAGTGTCGCAAATGATGGATTAACCGGATTAACCATGGCACGGGAGTCTCAACCTGATTTAATACTTTTAGATTGGATGCTACCCGGTATGACTGGGTTGGAGATTTGCAGACGATTGCGAAGCACTGGGGATAAAGTACCGATAATTTTGTTAACTGCTAAAGATGAAGTTAGCCATCGCGTTGCAGGTTTGGATGCTGGTGCGGATGATTATGTAGTAAAACCATTCAGTGTGGAAGAGCTATTGGCGAGAGTACGCGCCCGTATTCGTAGAACATCTGAAGAAAGTAGCGAAAATCTTTTACAATTTGAAGATTTAAAATTAAACCGCAGTACTAGGGAAGTTTACCGAAATTCGCGATTAATTGATTTGACAGCCAAGGAATTTGATTTACTCGAATATTTACTTTCTCATCCCCGACAAGTCATAACTCGCGATCGCATTCTTGAAGAAGTTTGGGGTTATGATTTTATGGGGGATTCCAACATTATTGAGGTTTACGTGCGTTATCTGCGGTTGAAGTTGGAAGCAAATCAAGAAAAGCGGCTGCTTCAAACGGTACGCGGTGTTGGTTATGTTTTGCGAGAATGAATTAAAAAATTTAACATTATCCAAGCTTGCTCTCAGGAAAAACTCATCTAGCAAAAGATAAATCATATTTAAATAGATATAGAAAGAATCTACTACCAGATTTTTGTCAACCTTGTAGAATCAATAGTGGTACAGGTTAATAACTTGCTACCGCTTTTTTCAATTTAATTTATTTTCAGTTAAAATTCCTTCAACTGAAAGTGATTCAGAAAGTTATTGAGATTAATATTTATCCAGTTTCTTTCAATAACAGAACAATCTAAAATCATCAATCTAAAATCCAAAATCCAAAATCTAAAATCGAATGACTTATCTAGAAACAGCAGCCCAATTTTACAGTGAAGTAGCTCAAAGTCCGGAAATTGGTCTTTGTTGCGTCCAAAGTACGCCCATGCAGCTACCAGGTTTGCATATTCCTCTGAAAATGCAGGAAATGAATTACGGTTGCGGTACCACCGTTCACGCTAACGAACTTAATAACGAACCAACAGTGTTATATGTAGGGGTTGGTGGTGGTTTAGAAGCTTTGCAATTTGCTTATTTTTCCCGTCATGCAGGTGCGGTAATTGCGATCGATCCAGTTGCAGATATGCGCGAAGCTGCAAAGCAAAATTTAGAAGTTGCAGCAACAGAGAATCCTTGGTTTGATATTAGCTTTGTGGAAATTCGTGAAGGTGACGCTTTTAATTTACCAGTTGCTGATAGTTCAGTTGATATTGTGGCACAAAACTGTCTTTTTAATATCTTTGAACCCGAAGATTTAACTCGCGCTTTAAAAGAAGCATATCGTGTCTTAAAACCGGGTGGACGTTTGCAAATGAGTGATCCGATTGCGACTAGTCCAATACCGGAACAGTTAAAAAAAGATGAACGTTTGCGAGCCATGTGTTTATCTGGTGCGTTGACTTATGAAGAGTATATTGAACGTATTGTTAATGTTGGTTTTGGGCAAGTTGAAATTCGCGCTCGTCGTCCTTATCGTTTGTTAGAAGCTACTACTTATAATCTCAAAGAAAATCTTCTTTTAGAAAGTCTTGATTCTGTAGCATTTAAAGTAGAAATACCCGAAGATGGAGCTTGTATTTTTACTGGTAAAACAGCAATATACGCCGGTTCAGAAGCATTTTTTGATGATAATAAAGGGCATATTTTACAGCGAGGAATTCCGGCGGCTGTATGTGATAAAACTGCTAAAAATTTAGCGGATGCCTTACCAGAAAAAGTGATTGTTACCGATTCTACTTGGTATTACGATGGTGGCGGATGCTGTTAATAAAAGTTAGTACCACCGGAGTTAGTTTTGTAGAGACGGGGCGTATTGCTACGTCTGTACGGGAGTTAGGAGTGTTAGCGCAGCGTGTCCGTAAGGACATGGAGTGAGGAGTTATCGAATAATTTTTAGTAGTGGGAGCATCTTGCTCCCTACTTCCTATTCCCAATTCCCTACTTCCTATTCCCAATTCCCTACTTCCTATTCCCAATTCCCAATTCCCTCTTCCCTCTTCCCATCTATTTATTTATGATTCAAACTACAATAACACCTTTCAAACGTAAACTAAATTCTTCTTTGACTAAAAAGCAAATCAACGTTTTACAAATAAATTTAGGTAAGCGTTGCAATCTCGCTTGTAGTCATTGTCATGTAGAAGCAAGCCCCAAAAGAACTGAAGAACTTTCTCCAGAAATTTGCGAACAGTTAATTGAGGTAATTAATCGATTTCCGGAAATTAAAATTATAGACTTAACTGGTGGCGCACCGGAAATGAATTATGGTTTTAAACCACTTGTAGAAGCTGCAATAAAAAATGGTAAACAGGTAATTGTTCGCTCCAATTTAACGATTTATTTTGTTGATGAATTTAGCGATATTCCAGAGTATTTTGCTAAACATAAAGTTAGGGTTGTTGCTTCTTTACCCTGTTATCTCGCTGATAATGTTGATAAAATGCGCGGTAATGGGGTTTTTGATGCTTCGGTTAAAGCTTTACAATGGTTAAATCAACTCGGTTATGGCAAAGCAGCAGATTTAATTCTGGATTTAGTTTATAATCCACAGTTACCAACAAGCGAAAAATTTGCTTTAACTCCCAATCAAGTTAATTTAGAACAGGATTATAAAAAGTTCTTGCAAGATAATTTTGATGTTGTATTTAACAACTTGTTTGCTATTACTAATTTACCAGTTGGTAGGACTAAATTATATTTAGAAAGAACAAAATTATATCAGCCTTACTTGCAGTTTCTAGAATCAAATTTTAACTCTGTTACTGTTGAAAATTTGATGTGTCGCGATCAACTTTCGATTGATTATCTCGGTAATGTGTACGATTGCGATTTTAACCAGATGATGAATATACCCGCAACAACTCGTAGCGGGGAAACTATTACAGTCGCTAAGTTGCTCGAAGCTGGTAATTTAAACTTAATTGGTGAAGTGCAAACTGCTAACTATTGTTATGGTTGTACTGCTGGTAGCGGTTCGAGTTGTGGTGGTAGTTTGTTATAGATTGGTAATTAAATGTCAAGAAGTCGGGTTTTTACGAAATTTATCAACGTGTTACATCATGTCCGGTTAAACACTTGTAATCAAGTTGGTTTGGGAACAGTCAACAATTACCAATTACCAATTACCAGTTAGGACATAGTATAAATGCATAAATCATCAACAAAATCATCTCGTTACCAAAATTGTTACCAGCGAACTATTAGTGCCATTCAACTATAGACTTAGTATTAAAGCAAGTCTCCTTACACCATATTACTTAAAACCGTAGACCTCCCTGAATTATCCTACGGTTTTTATTTATTTATTTAATAATTTAATTAATTTAATTTAATTAATTTAATCAAAAATCTTGTTACAAAAATTGATACACAAACATTTGTACAGCAACTTGCTGGTTATAATGAGATTAAAGTTAAACTCCTCACACTCTTATAAAAGCCGTGATACTTTGTGTTTCGCGGTTTTTTATTTTGTTTTTTATTTTGTTAAAGCAATTATATCCGTTCCCAAACCAATTCAAATTTGGGTGTATCATCGCTTTTACTTGGTGGGGTTGTTAAGGTAATTCGATTTTCATTTAATCTAAAAGTCCTAGTTAAACTCTTGCCTACACGATTGGGAATTGATGCGATTTCGACATGATGAATAACAGTATTCCCATCAAGGGTATAACTTCCAGCATAGGAATTGAAAGTAGAAAAGGCTTGCGATAGCTCTGCAATTGGAACAGAATGTATAGCAGCGGTCAGTGGTGATGCTGAATTACCACTTAATAATGGACGCTCGCTTTTTGAGAATATCACCATGATTTTACCTTCTGGAGTATAGGTGATGTAACCAATTGGATTAATTCCAAATGCTTCCTTATCAATCTTTCCGTCGGGAAATATAGCCGTGATTGAGATTAGTTTCCAAGTTCCAAGTAGTGGGTTATTTTGAGAAAAGCTGGACATTAATTAACTTTAGTCATAAAAGTCTAATAATTTACATTTATTTTACTGTATGCGAAAAAAAACGAAAAAAGTATTTTGTTGCAATACCACCGTTACGCTAAAGTAATTTGTGAAGTGTGCATCGAAGGAAAAGCCATGAAAGCAGTGTTAATGACAGCACCAGGGAAGCCGGAAGTTTTGCAATTACGGGAAATGCCCAACCCGCTTCCTCCTCAAAATACAGAACTTTTGATCCGTTTAAAAGCTGCTGGTGTTAATCCCATTGATACAAAACTTCGCGATCGCGGTACTTTCTATCCTGATAAAATGCCTGCAATTCTGGGATGTGATGGTGCGGGTATAGTGGAAGCGGTAGGAAATACAGTTAAGCGTTTTCGCGTAGGTGATGAAGTATATTTTTGTAATGGTGGAATTGGAGGACATCAAGGTAATTACGCAGAATTCACAACTGTAGATGAGCGGTTTGTAGCTCGCAAACCCCAATCAGTATCTTTTGTGGAAGCTGCTGCTGCACCTTTGGTGTTGATTACTGCCTGGGAGGCTTTATACGAACGGGGACGTTTGCAACCAGGGGAAAAGGTATTAATTCATGCTGGTGCTGGTGGTGTGGGACACGTAGCAATTCAACTCGCAAAGCTCAAGGGTGCTGATGTTTGCACTACGGTAAGTTGTCAGGAAAAGATGGATTTTGTCAAGCATCTGGGGGTGGATTATACAATTAATTACAAAGAAACTGATTTTGTGAAAGCGGCTTTAAATTGGACAAACGGTGAAGGTGTAGATTTAGCTTTTGATACTGTTGGTGGAGAGACATTTGAGAAAACCTTTCCAGCGATACGGATTTACGGCGATATCGTGACGATTTTACAACCAAGCCCTGAAACTAATTGGAAAGTAGCGAGACAGCGTAATAGTCGGATTAGTTTAGAATTGATGTTAACGCCGATGTTGCAAGGAATGGTGGAAGCACAAGTACATCACGGTGAGATTTTAGCAGAATGTGCAAATTGGATGGATGCGGGTAAGTTGAAAGTTTGTGTGAATCGAACTTTTGGTTTAGAGGAAGTTGGTAAAGCTCATGAGTTATTGGAAGCGGGTTCGATGGTGGGGAAATTGGTAATTGTTAATGGGTAATTGGTAATTGTTAATTGGTAATTGGTAATTGGTAATTGGTAATTAACTGATAACCAAAAACTCCAAAAAATCAACTATAATAAATATTCAAGATTCAAGCAAAGGAGTAAAGCTTGAAACTGATTTTAGTTGCACCAAATTCATTATTAACAGCAGCTTTTCAACAACATTTCAATTATCTACCTGATGTGGAAGTTGTTAATAACTACTTTGAATGGTTGCCTAATTTCGATTGTTTGGTTAGTCCTGCTAATTGTTTTGGGATAATGGATGGTGGTATGGATGCTGCTATTATTAAATTTTTCGGTAATTCGTTAATGGAAAAGGTACAGCAGCGCATCCTCTCAGATTATTTAGGGGAACAACCTGTAGGAACATCGATGATTGTGGAAACGGGTAATCTCAAGCATCCGTTTCTTGCACATACACCTACAATGCGAGTTCCCATGTCTATTGCGGGAACGGATATTCCTTATGTAGCGATGTGGGCTATGCTATTAGCGGTGCGTCGTCATAACCAATTATCTAAACATCAAATTAACACTGTTGCTTGCCCCGGTTTGGGTACGGGAATCGGTAAAGTTCTTTATCATGAAGCAGCAAGACAAATGGCTTTAGCTTACGATAATTTTCTTCATCCACCGAAACATCTTAATTGTTTTGTTGCAGCTTCTAGACAACTTTTGATTTGGGAAGGGAATTCCTAAAAACTAATTTAAGTGGGGTAATAAGTCAGGTTTTTAAGTTAAAAAATCCGACTTCTGTGGTTGTGGTTTAACTCAGGTTATATTAATACGGTAACTCATTATCCAAATTTTTAATGTCTAATGTCCAATATTGTATCTCTAAATTTATTTCTATCTGCACAGTATGTTTATTATTATCTATTCAACCAGTTTGGGCAGTAGAATCTCAACCCCAACGCACTGTTTTAACTTTGGAATTACTGCAAGAAAAAATTAATTCTCCTATTGTAAATCAAGGCAGTTTTACGGTAGATTTACGAGAAATGGAAATAGATTTACAACCGCAAAATAAAGAGTTACACGATAATTTTTATAAGTTGTTGCAAGATGTTTTACAAAAAAGTGGTACAAAACCTATAGGATTAGATTTAACTAATTCAATAATTGAAGGCGATTTTATTGGTAGCGATTTGGGTTTAAGAACTCCTTTATATGCTCAAGCTATTGCCCCAATTTTTACGGAAACTGAACAAAATCAATTGGAACTTTTGCGCGAGGTTTGTTTACAATCACTAGCTTATTCTGTTCCCAACTCTAAGGATTGTCGTTCACTTTTAGGAAAGGATTCGACGACTTCAGCACAAATTTCGGTGTTTCGCGGTTCGTTGATTTTTAACGAAACTGTGTTTAAAGGTAAGGTGGAGTTTAACAATACGTTTTTTCTGCAACCTGTGGAAGGTTCAGGAGCTATTTTTTATCAACCTACAAATTTTAAGCAATCAAGATTTGCTCGTAGAGTCAATTTTATAAATGCCAATTTCTGTAGTGAAGTTGATTTTCAGGGAAGTATTTTTTTTCTGAAAGCTAATTTTAAGAAAGCTGATTTTGATAAAAATGCTGATTTTCAAAATACAACTTTTGAAGATTCTGCTAATTTTAGTAACGCTAATTTTCAACAGTTAGCTAACTTTAGTCGCGCTCGTTGGGAGGGTAAAACCAACTTTTCTCAAGCAGTTTTTCTGGAAGAAACTCAATTTACCAAAGCAAATTTTCAAGGGTTTTTATTTCTTCAAGAAACTAGGTTTTTAAAATCTGTTATCTTTCGAGAAACACAATTTAATTTACCTGTAAATCTGCGCGGTGCGAGTATTTTTAATCAAGCTGATTTTAGCGACGCGGTTTTTGCTCAAGGTGCTTATCTCAATGTACCAAGTTTGATTTTTAATGCTGATAAAGCCAAAATTTTAGGTAATCCCGGTGAAATTGGTGTGATGTTGCGGATACCTCAATTATCGGGAAATCAAAATGTATTGCGTAATTTAATCCAAAATTTTCGCCAATTGCAGCAAATTGCTGATGCTAATAAGTTGGAGTATAGCAAACAGCGTCTACATTTACAGTCTTTAACTCGCCGTTTGGTTGATGCAAATATTAATGATGCTCCCCAACAACGTTTAATAAATTTAGGATTTTCCCCAACTCAAGTAAAAGCTATTATCAAACGTCGTCAAACCCAACCGTTTCAAATTAAAAGCGAATTACTCACATTAGCTGATATTGACGAAGAAACATTTACACAACTTGCTTCCCGGTTTGTAGTTGCTGAAACTCTTACCCCAATTAAATGGTTACTGCAAATATGGAAATGGTTGGTGTTAAGTTTACTACTATTACTTTCGGGATACGGTACGAATTTTTACTTAGTCTTTGGTGTAGGAATAATTGCGATCGCGTTTTTTAGTTTATTATTTTGGTTAGTCGATCGATTCCGACGCTTACATCCAAATAAAATCATTCCTACGGCTTACGAAACTAATTGGATGTTAGGAAGTTTTAGTATTAGTATGCTATTTGGTTTAATCGCTATTTTTCGCAATACACCGCAACCGTGGTTAGCTTTGCTTTGTATGGGGATTATTATTCTCCCTTTACCGACGTTTCTCTTATTCCAACTTTACCAAAAAGGTCGCTATCACGATTTAATGGAAACATCATACTTTACAGAGGATGGTACTTTCCGACAATTACGGTTGTTAATTGGACGTTTACCTGTGATACCGAGGTATCCATTATTTCGCGAACGTTATTTACCTTTATTGTGGAATCGTCGCTGGAATTGGCTAAATTATTACGATTTTAGTTTAAATAACCTTTTAAAATTAGGCTTCAACGACGTTCGTTTACGAGATGAACATCTCCCCGGAATTATCAGTACTTTGGCTTGGTATCAGTGGGGCTTGGGTATACTTTATATCACTTTGGTGTTATGGACGCTTTCACGCACCATTCCCGGATTGAATTTATTGATTTATTTGAAATAGGGAATTGGTAATGGGTAATGGGTAATGGGTAATGGGTAATTGGTAACTCTTAACTGTCAACTGTCAACTGTCAACTAACTCATAGCTTGACAGCTTCGACGGTAGTCACTTTTTCTTCAGGATATTCTTCTTTATAATAGTAATTCATATGACGTTCGTTTTTCTGGACAACTCCGTTAACTACCTGCCCTAAAACATTTTGACCAGATTTTTCGAGCATTTCACAAGCAAAGGCTGCATTGACAGAATCAACAACTCCCGGACGTACTACTAATAACACACCGTCAGCCATTTGACCTAAAGTTGCTGCATCTGCAGCAAGATTTAATGAAGGTGCATCGATAATTACGTAATCATAGTATGACCTAAAACTATCAATTAATGAAGCCATGCGCTTGGAGTCAAGTAAGGATGCTGGAGAAGGTGGTACTGCACCACAAGTCAGCACGTCTAAATTATCCATTCCTTTTTTAATGGCTCTCATTACCTCAATTTGTCCGACTATGACGTTGCTCAAGCCTTCAGAATTGGGCAATTCCCAAATATGATGTTGGGATGGACGATGTAAATCTCCATCTATCAGCAATACTCTACGCTCCATCTGCGCCATCGAAGTCGCTAAGTTGGCGGCTACCGTAGATTTACCTTCTTGAGGTACGGAACTGGTAACAACCATCACTTTCAATTCTTTGTCCGCACTCATGAATTTTAAGTTGGCTCTGAGCATCCGGAAGGCTTCGCTGATGGGGGAGCGGGGAGCATCCCGCACCATTAAGGTAGGATATGCAACTTCTACTTCCTGCTTGCTGAGAATAGATTTTTTCGGCTTGCTAAAGTCGGGAATGACTCCTAATAAAGTTAATCCTGTTAATTCTTTGGCTTCTTCTATAGTCTTAATCGATTTATCTTGAGATTCCAAAAGATACATCGTTGCTAAGGAAACTAACATTCCTAATAAGCTGGCTGATAGATAATTAAGTAATGGAGAAGAAATTGGTTCTTGAGGAACTAAAGCTTCAGAAACTTCACTAGCGTTACCAATATTTTGATTTTCTGCAATGCGGGCTTCTTGTAATTTTTTCAATAAGAGCGAATACGTTGATTGTGCGGCTTCTATTTTGCGTTCCAACTGACGCTGTTGTTGTTCTAGTTTTGGCAGATTTTCTAATCTTTGTTTGTAAGATGTTTGTAATTCCGATAAAACTGCAATTTGACTGTTTAATCCCAATGAAGTAGATTCTAAATTGACCAATTCTGCTGCTAATTGTTGTTTTAAATCTCCTACTTGTAATCTTCCATCTATTCCATCTAATTGTTGTCCATTGGTTCCTAAAGTTTGACGAATTCTATTTTGTAATAAACTTTTTAAGGCATTATATTTACTTTCTAAAGCAATAATTTCTGGATGAGTATCTGTCAAAACTGTACGTCTTGATGCCAATTGCGACTCTACTTGCTGCACTTCCCTAAGAATATCTTGCACTCCACCAGCCTGATTCAAAGAAGTAATATCCAGTGCTTGTTGGGAGTTTACATTTAGCTGTTGGCGAATTTGTTGACTGCGAGCGCTAATATCGGCTAATTTCGTCTTGATATCACCTATTTGACTTTGTAAGTTTCTGAGTGATTCTATTGATTTACTTGCTTCTTCTTGTAAGGCAAATACGTTATTTTTTTCTCGAAAATTTGCCAGTTCGGCTTCTGCTTTACTTACAATTGCTTCGGCTTTAGGAAGCTGCTGTTGGATAAATTCTCTTGCTGCTCTAGCGGCTTTTCGACGCGAAGATACGTTATGTTCTAAATAAGCTGATATTAAAGTATTCACCACTTTTGCAGCTTTTTCAGGTTCGGAATCTTTATAACTAACTTGTAAAACATCTGTCTTTTTGATGTCGTTTACAGTTAAATTCTTGAGAAATTCTTCATATTTTAAAAGGTTTCCATCGTTATCTTGAAGTTTGAGTCGTTTGATAGTTTTCTGCACAACTGGAACTGAACGAATTATTTCAGCTTCTGTCTGCAATGGACTTGATGTGGTATCTTGTCCTACAGACTCTAATTTACTAATTTCAGCTCCTAATCCTGTTAAGGAAGAAGTCACATCTGTTCTTTGAAATAGTAATTTTCCTTCTGCAATATAAGTAGGCTTTTTTAAAGAGGAAGATAATAACGAAAGCAGAAAAACCGGAAAAAATATTGCTAACCCTGGTACCCAGCGACGTTTCAGGACTTGCCAATACTTTTCGAGCGATAAACTAGATTCTTGAGATTCCATAAATATATTTTTAATTTTTAGTTTTTAATTTTTACTAATTTATTAGCTAGTAGTGCTTTTCATTAGTTTTAATGGGTTAATTAATATAACCTTACTAGTAGTCAGATTTTACCAGAGACGTTATATATAACGTCTCTACATTACGTCGGTAGACAAACAAAACCCATCAAAATTAATGTGGTGGACTACTAGTGTTCTATCCCATTAGTTTTGATACGTTGGGTATTAGTCCTATTCATAGGACTTTTGCTATTAGACGGGGGTTTATAACCTCCGACGGGTTGCGGTTAAAACCAGTCATATTTAATGGGACAAAGCACTAGGATGCATCTGAGATGTTTTTCTCAAAATTTCAAAAAAGTATTATTCTTTGATTATAAAAATATAATATATGATAAGGGTGATATATGGGGAAGTATTGGTAAAATTATTTTTGTACCATCAATAAGTTACTCTGAGATTTTTTATTACCTTCATATACTCCCTTAATACCTTGAATAACTCGCTCTAAGTCTTCATCTGTCAGGTTAGAGCCAGAAGGTAAACACAGACCCCTTGCAAATAAATTTTCTGCTACCGTACCACCAATACTTTCACATTCCGCAAACACTGGCTGTAGATGCAGTGGTTTCCATACAGGACGAGATTCTATTTGCAATTCCTGAAGTGCAAGACGCAGTTGTTCTCTACCGACACCAAATAAATCGGGGTTTATCGTCAAACAAGTAAGCCAACGAGTCGCATTTCCATAATCTGCTTCCGGCATAAATTCGATTCCGGGAAGATTACTCAAAGCTTGATGGTAAATTTCAAAATTCCGTCTTCTCGCAGCGACTCTTTCTGATAATACACGCAATTGACCGCGACCAATCCCGGCTAAAACGTTGCTGAGTCGATAGTTGTAACCAATTTGAGAATGTTGGTAATGAGGTGCTAAATCGCGGGCTTGGGTAGCCAAAAACTTCGCTTTCGCGACTATTTCTGAGTCGTCACAAACTAACATTCCCCCACCAGAGGTGGTAATAATCTTGTTCCCGTTAAATGAATAAATGCCAATTTTACCAAAGGTTCCTGGGGTTCTACCTTTATATGTTGCTCCTAAAGCTTCCGCTGCATCTTCGATTAATCCTACTTCATAGCGATCGCAAATTTCTTTAATTGGATCAATATCTGCGCTTTGTCCGTATAGATGTACCAACAGTATGGCTTTGGGTAATTTGCCGATACTGGCACGTTTTTCTAAGGCTGTTTTCAACAAGTCGGGGTTCATATTCCAGGAAGTGCTATCGCTATCAATAAAAACTGGTTTTGCACCCAAATACCGAATCGGATTAGCACTAGCGGCAAAAGTCAAGGTGGAGCAAAATACTTCGTCTCCTGCTTGTACACCCATGAGTATCAGCGCTAAATGAATCGCTGAGGTCCCCGAACTTACCGCAGCTGCGTAAGTAGCACCCGTTACATCACAAAATTCTTGCTCGAAAGCTTCTATATGAGGTCCCACCGGAGCAATCCAATTAGTCTCAAAAGCTTCTTTTATAAATACTAACTCTTCATTCCCCATATGTGGAGTTGACAGCAAAATCGGTTTAGACATAAACATCAATAAGCAATAAAATAATTTAATTTTGTAAGTAATTCAGATTATCTAATAACTGTGTTCTCAGATTCACAAAGTTGCTTGAACAGAAGGTAATAAACCTAGGTAAATTAGTTGGAATGACTATATTTTAAAGTAAAAGTCATTCCTGTATTCATAAAGATTTTGTATTCATTTGTGTAATTTTAAACTCAAGGGATACAAGCCCCTCAATTTATTCATGGTAATTTATTTTTACTTTGACCTTTGATCTTTAACCTTTAACCTGATTTGTAGGTTATTTCATTCTTGGTTGGGGTGAACAATAAGCAGGGAAAAAGTTGATTTCTAGTAAATTTTCTACAGGAATATTCAAATATTTTGCTTTCATTTCCACAAGATAACGATATTTTTGCTCATCGACTATCAGTCTCAGGGTATAGAAAGGATGTCGCAGCTTAGAAAAACCGGCTTTAAAGTTATAAACCGCGTCTTTAGATGCACCAACTCCACCACCTAAATGCAGAAATTGATTACCGCGCTGATGAGCCCAATAACGAGCATAATCTGTTTCTAAACTACTCGGAGATAAATCGACAAATTTATCTTTCGTTCCACCTAATGTACTTTGAACAATACCACAAACTTCCGTATATAATCCTGCACAAGCGACTTCATTTTCATATTCAACAATACAAAGATGTAGTTTATCGCTTAAGGCTTTCCACATTTCTTCATAGTATGTTAAATCAAAGGAGTAATATCTTTCTGCTGCTTCTACTCTTCCCATAGTTTCTTGATAGATAGCAGTAAACTCGTCTAAATATTCTTCAATAGGCACAAATTTTGCTTCCATTCCCAAACGTTTACACTTGTTTATTGTGCTTTTATGTCCTTTTCTTGTATGCGACCATAATTGAGATTCGGGAATTCTTAAATCAATAGAAACAGTTTCTCCGTTTTCTGTAAATAATCCCGGTTCAAAAATTTGGCTAAAATTTTCATTGAGTATAGGATGCATTCTAAAAAAGGCAGAACACACATTTTTTTCCACTAAAACCTGTTTAAATTCAGCCATTGCCGCATCAGGAAATCCCTCGGTATTCACCGCGGCTTCACTTAATAAAATTCCTGGATAACCGTAGGGAGATTTAATATCAAATATATCTTCTGTAATCAATTCCGAAGGAATTATATTATCACATTTTGATATTAGATAAGGTGCGAAAAATATCTTATCCCCATCACTAATTACAACAGCTTCCGGTATTTGTTTTGTGCGACTTGATTCTAAGGAAATATATTGTGGTAATTGATAAACATCATGATTTATTTTATTTAATGTTTCCATCCACAAAGGATTTGATAAATCGATAATTTGCGTCTTCATTACTATCTCTCAAGGTGATGTTTTTAATAATAAGGTGATGTTTTTAATAATTATGAATTAACAGCCTTTAACCTCTAACCTTTTACTCAGACCATAAAGTCGGAAATATCTCCGGGTCAGTATAATCTGGATGTCCACTTGGTAATTTACGGCACATACTATCAAGAAAGTGATGAATTTGTTTGCCTTGATTATGATAAACTTGATAACAGTTATCGTAGTCTTGCAAATACAAAGCAAAGGCTAAACGAACTTGATCGCTACGGTTGGGATAGCTACCGTGAATAGTCAAACAATGGTGAAAACTAACCTGACCTTTCTCTAAAATCATCGGCACTTCAACAACTTTCTTCCCCACTTCAAAAAAGGTGTTTTCGATCTCTTGCAAATTTTGGTTATTGAAGGTACGCATATGTTCGTTACCCTTCCATTTATGACTACCATCTATAACTACTAATGGCGCTCTTTTTTGATCGACATCATGGAATGGAATCCAAGCGGAAAGCATTTTATTTGAAGTACATACGGAAGAATAAGAGTAATCTGTATGCCATCCTACTACACCACTTTTAGTATTATTACTAATATTATCTATGGGAGCCTTATAAACTAAAGTGTCTTCAAATAGCCTTACTGCTTTACTTCTAGCTAATTTTGCAGCTATCGCTCCAATAATCGGTTGAAGTACTAATTTACGCAGTTCTTTCTTCCGATAAGAAACGTGTTGGTTGTTTCTCACAGCATCCCCGTCTCCCGGCTTCCAATCGCTGTATCCGGTGGTGTAGGGAATCGTCGCATCTGTTTCCCCACGATAGAACTTTTCAGCCCCTAAAAATGCTTGATCAAGAACCCACTCAGGAACGATCTTTTTGGATATAAACCAACCGTGTTCTTCGTAAAAAGCAATGTCTTCTTCTGTTGGCAATAATTTTAGTTGCTCTGGGGATAATCCTTTAATTAAAGTTTCCATACTTGTGCTAACTTTTAATTATTAATTAAACTCCTTTAATTATTCATTTTATAATTCATCGAGAATTTGCGTAGATATAACTCTTAACATTCGTTACAGTAAAGAATTCTTTGATAATAGCCACAACGCGACTAACATCATCTAAGGAATAACGTTGGTCTGTAGTTATTGTCAAAATTCTATTTGATAAATCTATGGCTTCCAAATCATTTGATGTCATCCCGTTATGTGGTTGCAGCCAATGAATTGCCGGAAAAATATTCTTTCCGATCAGATATTTACGTAAAGAGTCTCTAATTTGTTGGTTTCGACAAACTATAATGCTGTTAAATGGCACAGTTCCATGACTCCAGGAGCTAAAAAGAGGCTGCCAATCTCGATTTTGCTCCCCTACAGTTAAATTTAAAAAATGCCTGATGTTAGCTTCTCGTCTTTGTCTAAACCCCTTGACATCCAAGCTACTCAAAACATTTGCCGAAAAAGCTGAAATGCGATCGCAATTTAGATCATTAAGACTATCTTGACTCTCAATTTCAAGCTGTCGATAGGTATCCTTTGCAACATTGCCACCGTTGAGATAAGCTCGTTTCAAGAGCATAGCGCTCAATCGTTTATAAGCTCCATCACTCACTGATTCTAAAGCTTTCGGCAACGGTCTATTTTTCCCAGACCAAATCATCGCTCCGTCGGGAATTGGTAAAGTTTTACGCAGGGAAGCTATTGCGTAATCAGCTTGGCTTTGTAATGCCCAATCAGAAAAAGGGTCGTGAGTATGATCTTCAATTAAAATTACACCATCGTGTTTGTGATGCCAATCCTGCCAAACTTCTCTGGACTTAATGCCAAATAAGTTTACCGCTAAGACCAAATCGCCGCAAGCAGCATCAAGAGAGTTAAAATCCGGATATTTTTGTGTGGGTAAATCCCGGTACCAGCAAATATCAAAAGCCTTAGTGAGTTTTTCCGCTGATTCCATGCAGAAGAATGATGGTAGATGCAACCTCAATCTTTGATTATGCTTCCCATTAAGAATTCTTTCTAAACCAAATAAACTAGCACACCCAGTAGAAAATAATTCGTAATCCGATGGTAATTCAACTGTTTGTCCTACTGAACTAATCAAATCATTAGACCAATCGAACTCGGAGCCTATCTCCCATGGTTGTTTCATTCGCTGTTACCTCATTACTAAATTAATAGACTAACCTTTAGCGTTGCTACCCATAAACTCTTCACCAGTCGCATAACCAGGCTGGCTGATTTCTTCTTTCCGCAATACTTTCACCACTGTCATCAAGATAATTTTTAAGTCCAGTAATAGACTCCAATTGTCTACATACCAGACATCTAATCGGAATTTCTTTTCCCAATCTCCATCCAATAATCTGCGTCCGTTAACTTGCGCCCATCCGGTAATACCCGGTTTAACTTCATGACGACGCGCTTGTTCAGGAGTATAACGCTCTAAATACCTCACCAACAAAGGTCGAGGTCCCACAATACTCATGTCACCTTTGACAACATTCCACAGTTGTGGAAGTTCGTCTAAACTACTTTCTCGTAAAAACTCACCAAATGCTGTCAGACGTAATTCGTCATCTAAAAGATTGCCCTTAGCATCGCGCTCGTCCGTCATCGTGCGAAATTTGTAAAACTGAAAAATCTGATTATCTTTACCCGGACGAGGTTGACTGAAAATTATCGGACTACCCATCCGCAAGTAAATCGCGATCGCAACTATTAATATTAGAGGAGAAAACACCAATAAGGCGATCGCCGCAATCACTCGATCTAAGGCAGATTTAATCATGCGACTGCCTTTACTTTTATACTCACTCCGTAATTCTTGTGCAATCATAAATACATCCCCTAATGTTTATAACTCAAAAAATTTCCTTTAACCTGTTAACTGTTTAGAGTTTTCCCTAAGCATTTAATAGATGTAAAAGTATCTATTCCTACTCAAATAAAACAACAAGCGGAAGTCAAAGCAAACAAGCAGTAAAAACTGATGAAAGTATTTAATTCCTATCAACTGTCAATTTGATAACTTGTATTATTTTTGACTTTGATGCTGCTATTAGCTATGAATGATTGTGTAATTAAGACTAAAAAATAAATCTTCAATCCATAATAAACATAACCATAATTAGTTAAATTTTGTTGCCAATTTGGCAGTAATTTTCTCTGGTCAGATTTATGATTATCGACTTTGTGTTGAGAACTGGTTAATTTGCGGGGATTTTAGGGATAAAGCTTGAGAATATAAAGTTTCGTGAAGTTTGATAATGTGACGCAAATCGAAATTATTCATACGTTCTCGTCCTCGTGTTCCCATCATAGAAGCAGATTGAGGATGATTTAATAAATATTTGATTGCCGAGGCAAGTTTTTCGATATCCCCCACAGGAAAAAGAATCCCGCAATCCGATGAAACTAAATCCCTAGTTCCACGAATATCACTACCAATTACAGGAGTTTCTAAACACAAAGATTCCATAACACTACGAGGAAGTCCTTCTTGTTCAGAAGCGAGGATAGTCGCAAAAGCTGCCATCATCAAAGTGGGAATATCATTACGGTGTCCGAGAAAACGTATTTTTTCCTGTATCCCCAATTGAGTTGCTAGCTGCTGCATTTCTTCAAATAAATCTCCATCTCCAGCAAAAGCCAAACAAGCATCGATGGGATTTACACTAGCGAAGGCTCTCAAAATATCCTGTGGATGCTTGCGAGGGATAAATTCAGCTACAGATAAGAAAAGCTTGGTTTGGGGATTTAAATCTAATTCCCGACGTACTTGTTCAACTTCAGCATCGTTCGTGGCATGAGAACTGTAATAATTTAAATCTACGCCAATTCCGGGCATATAGCGGACTTTATCGGGATAAATCAATTGATATTGCTTTGCTGCGGCTTCATCCTCCCGATTAATAGTAACTAAATAGTCTGTCCAACTGCCTGCAAGTTTTTCCAAACCGAGAAAAGCAGTATTTTTCAAAATGCTTCCACCACTATGGAAGTGAAAACCGTGAGCAGTATAAATCACCTTCGTTTTACCCTGACTTGTGTAATTTCTCAGAGCATATCGAGTCACAAAAGCAGCTACCGGAGTATGAACATGAACTAAATCGTATTTTCCTTGCTGCATCGCTGCTTGAATTTGACCTGGTGCTAAGAGTAAATTTCGGGGATTTAAAGGATTTCGCGACCATTGTACCTCCCACACATGGTCAAATTCTTCTTGGCATTGATTGCAAGCTGAGATTCCACAAGCCATTGCATCAACTTTCCAGCCTAGACTGCGGAAATGACGTGCAAAAGGAAGTAAGAAAGCTGTGAGGGTTTCTGGGATGGTAGTGACGATTAAAAGGTTTTTCATTTAGATTTCTCTTTTTGATGATAATTTCTTCATCCGAAATAAAGTATTATTATTAATAATTCGACTGCTTTGTTAATATTGACTCATATAATTTTTCGTATTTATTGACGACAAAATTCAAAGAAAAATAATTAATAATTCTCTCTCTTGCTGCTTTTCCTAAACTTCTTCTACCTTCTATACCCATATCGATCAACTCTTGCCAAGCATTAGCTAATGCTTGGGAATCTTTTGGAGGTAAAACTTTTCCTGTATTCCCAACTATAAATGCAGAATCACCAACATCTGTGACAGCACAAGGTACACCGCAAGACATTGCTTCTCCAATTACATTAGGAAAAGCTTCTCCGAAATATGATGAAGTAGAAGCAATATCTAAAGCAGCAGTTAAATGCGGTATATCTTGCCGTTCACCAAGTAAATGAACATGATCGGCAATTTTTAATTCGTTAATTATGTGAGTTAAATTTTGATTCTCCCAACTTACTTCACTTCCAGCCAATAGAAAATGCACGTCTGGATTTTCTTTGAGTAAAAAAGCCCCAGCACGTAGAAAATTGGCAAAATCCTTCATCGCATGATAACGGCTAATTCTACCGATTAAAAATGTATTTTCTGCCAGTCCTAATTCTTTTCTAACTTCCATCCGAGACTTAATTGATGGCATGAAAATTTGTGTATCGAAACCATTGGGAATTACTTGAGTTTTGCTTTCTTTGTAGCCCAAATCCTTGTGTTGGCTAGCACTAATATTCGAGTTATATATTATTTTGGTAGAAAAATTTGATAGCGAAGCTAATAACTTAATAATAGCAGCAGTACTTGGTTTTTCGTAGTTTAACGAATAGATTGAATGACGAATATTCCAGATTATCGGTACCGATTTTAAATGAGAAATTTTAGTTAATTGGGCTGCAAGATTTCCGTGATACATCCAGCCTTGGATTAAATCGGGCTGAAGCTGATGTACTAGATGAAATAATCGCCAAATCGCTGCTAGTGTTGGCTTTGAGGATTCCATTGCTAGAGTATGCACGGGAATATCTAAAGCTGAAATTTGATCGCCCCATATACCCCGATCTATCAAAGAAAGTACAATTGGTTTAAATCGCTGTCTATTTGTTTTAGATAATAAATTATAAAGCATCTTTTCTGCGCCACCCATATCTAGGTCAGTAATTAGATGTAGAATTTTCAAAGGTTTAGATGAATCAATTCCATTAAGCATATCTATTTTCTCCTATACAAAGTTAATTTAAATTTTATTCTTCAGGTGATTATTTTTTTTTCCAAAATATATCTTACTTCCAAATATTAGCAATATAAAGATTGACAATAAAAACCCGAAATCTGCAAATAAAAATATGCCTGGATCTCCAGAGGTAAAAAAATCTATCCAAATTTGAGCCGACATTATATAAATGAACGGCATCCAATATGTTTGAAACAAATGATTATAGCAAACTGTTTCGATAAAAGAACCAATCCAACCATAGACAAAACAAACAACTATTAATCCAGGCCAGTAAAAACTATAAATTCCAAAGGCAAACATACCAGTTGGGATTGTAAAATCATTTGTTCCAACAATATACGTAGTATTTAATGCAGAAATTGTTTCCGGTAGTTCTATATTCAATAACCTTTCAGGTAAAAATGAAATTATGCCGTAATACCAATCAATAAATAAACGTTGTGGATAATCTATACTTAAGGCAGCTTTGAGAGAATATATTTGGTAAGAAAAATTATCTATTAAATCATCAAAACCTCCAGAACTTTCTGATTGACTCTCAAGAGCTGCTAAAAAAAGTTCTTGGACACGAGAAAAACCATCATTAATTCCACTTAAGCTAAAAAAGAAAGCTTTCCCATATAAAATAAATAAAATAGATGGAACTATCAGCGTAAAAGTTGCTAGCCAAGGTATTTTTCTTCTAACGATTATGTCCACTAGATAAAATGTTAAAAAGTAAATGATTAAATGCGCTCGACCTCCGGTTATAGTTACTCCAACTACTGTACAAATTACTGAAATAATAAATACTAAATATAAGATCAATTTGGGGTTTTTTCTTTTTCTTAAAAAGATTGAGGCATAAATTAGGTAAGAAGCGCAAAATGATAAAAACATAAAGTGCTTAAAGAATACAAATACTCCTCCTTTCTCTACACTTGTTCTGATAAAAGTTGATTGAGAAACTGCATTAAGTACACCACCAAACTGTAAAGCATATACTTGTACTGATAAACAAGCAAATATTAATAAAAAAGCGGTAATCCTAAAAATAGTTTTTTCACTATGCCATTTTATTGTAATTTTTTTGGCATATTTTTTAGCTGAATAACTATAAAAGCCTAATAGTATAGTAAAATATCCGATAAATATTGCTAACAAAAGCTGAGCATTATTGATATTAAATTCAAAAAAACTATTTTTCTCAATCCCTTTACCTCCTAAATTAATGGCTAAAATAAAACCAGGAATAGAATACATTAAGCAAAATATTAAATGAAAAAAAGTTAGAAAATCAAATACGGTTTTTCTCTTTCTGACTTTTTCCACAAATACAATAAAAAAAGTTAATCCTAAGTATGCCGTTGACAGCATAATGCCTCTTATTTGTTGATTTTTTTAGCGACTCGTATATTTACTAATTATTCCTAATTATTTCTATTTGACTAAGTTTAAATAATTAGAAGTAGCTCTTTCAAAAGAAAAATACATTGCTCTTTCAATTAGTATTTCTTTATTCACTGGCAAAGAAAGCACGTTTAACATTGCTTGAGCAAGAGCTTGCACATCACCTGTAGATACCAATTCTCCATATTTACCTGCTTCTAAAATTTCTCTCGGACCGCTAGGACAATCTGTAGAAATAACCGGACAACCGCAAGCCATTGCTTCAATTAATACTGTTGGTAAACCCTCCCACAAAGAAGAAAGTACAAAGGCATTAGCTCTACTCATATATGCATAAGGATTTTTCACAAACCCAGGCATATCAACATCATCAGTTATACCTAAATTATCAATCAATATCTCTAATTCAGTTCTTAATTTTCCTTCTCCCAAAATAATTAAGCGAGCTAATTTTTTCTGTCTCAATAATGCAAAAGCTTTAATCAGAGTCGCAAAATCTTTTTGTACTGTAAGTCTTCCTACCGCGACAAAGACGGGAGGAGTATTTTCTCTAAACCAGGAATGGTCTAAAGGTGCTTTTGCTTGGGAAATAAGATTATTATCAACTACAGGATTATATATTGTCTTAACTGTACCTGTTTTTAAACCAAGTTTAGCTTCTAAATCTTCCGATACAGCTTGAGAAACTCCAACTACATGATTGGCACGAGGATAAACTAATTTCATAAATGGTGGAACTAATTTAGCCCGGATTAATTGAGATTTTGATGCCGATAAAGTATTATGTTCTACTATTACTAATTCAGTGTTCGTGCCTGCTAATTCTTTGGCTAAAACAGATATAACATTAGCATGAGCCATATGGGATATTAATGCCTGCGGTTGATATTTTTTTAGGTAACGAGACAAAGGTAAAATAGCCTTGATAACTCGTCCTGCGGCTAAATCAATGATACGTACTTTTTCTGGTATTTGACTTAAAAGTGGTCCTTCTGCTGCCGCTAAAATTAAATCTAAAGAAATAGCTTGTACAACCATTTCTTTGAGCAAATTGATAACTACTCTTTCGGCACCACCACCTTCCATACAAGGAAGAAAAAAAGCAATATGTTTCATAAAATTGTGATTTTCAACAGATAAAAAATACTTGTGGAACTTTTTTAAAAATTTACGTAATATTTCTTTGATTTAGCTGTCTCATTAATTAAAACTTGCCAATTTTCTAATATTTGTTCTAAACGAAATCTTCCTAATGTTTGTTGAGCTTTTTCTGCTAATTTAGCAGCTTCTTCTGGATTTGTAATTAGATGCTCAATTGCAGATGCTAAGGCTGATACATCTTCTGTAGGTACTAAAATCCCATTTAAATTATGATTAATTATTTCTCGCGGTCCGTTAGGACAATCTGTAGAAATTACTGGCAATCCACAAGCCATTGCCTCAATTATGACGTTACCAAACCCTTCATAACGTGAAGATAATACAAATATTTCTGATTTTTTTAAAAAAGGAAAGGGATTTTTTATTCGTCCAGGAAATGTAACTTGATGGCTTAATCCTAATTTATCTCGAAGATTCTCAAGCTGTTGACGTAGCTCTCCTTCTCCTAATATCATAAGTTGCCATTGTGGATATTTATGAGCAATTTTATTGAAGGCTAATAATAAAATATCAAAACCTTTCTGATAGGTTAAACGTCCCATTGCCACAAGTAGTTTTTTCTCTGAGTCAGCTTTCTCCCATAAAGTTGTGTTGTTATTATCGTCTGCAATTGGTGTCAACGGATTATATATAACTGCTCTTTTACTTCGTGGTATCCAATCAAAATAATCATCAACTCCCTTACTACAACTAACAATTTTGTTTGCTCTTGCATAAGTGAAAATTCTTAATTTATCCCATATACCACTGTTAGCATCTAAACGAGGATTATTTTGTTCGCTGATTATAACTGGAATACCCACATTAGTAAGTGCTAATAATGTCAAGATATTTGTTTCTTTGATAAAGGATATAACAATATCAGGTTGCTCTGAGCTAATTGTCTTTCTTAATATTGCGATGCGAGAATAATTATTTTTGATAGCATGAAAAAATGTTGGAGAATCGTTAGCAATATTTAATGGTAATCTTTTCACTTTGCTAGGCAATGTATAAAAGTCTTTATCTTCTCCATAAAGAGTTATGACGCTAATATCATGACCTTTTTTTAAAAAGCCTTCAGCTAATAAAACTAAAGCTCTCTCTGCACCACCACCTGTAAGAGAAGAAATCACAAAAGTTAATCTCATTGATTTTGTACCTTCCGATATATTTGTAATTGTTTATTTGCCGCAATAAATAGATATAAAAAAGAAAATAAATATACACAACTAGTAGATAAAGCTATCCCTTTAATTCCTAACCATTGCATAAAAAAGTAATTTCCTAGAATATTCACAGTTAAGTTAAATCCCGATACCCACATTAATACATAATTTTTTTGCATTGATGAAATCAGTTTGACAACTAAAATGTTGGCTATATAAAAAGGAATTTGTAAAGTATAAAAAGCTTGTATTTGGGCTACTAATAATGTATCTTCTTTAGTAAACGAACCTCTTTGAAAAAATAGTTCTACAATAGGTTCGGAAAAAATAAACATGATTGCTGCCAACGGTATGGTAGTAAAAAAAATAATTAATAGGTAACGTTTAAGGGTATGGCTGACACCTTCCCAATCCCCAGAAGCAACCATTTTGGAAAAGTAAGGAATCACAGCAGTGCCTAAAGCTATACTCATCAGACTAATCGGAGAAGCAATCAGTCTGTTACCGTAGTTCAACGCCGCAACGCTACCAGGTAACAACATTGCTGCCATTACTTGATCTATAGTACCAGCGCTACATATCATTAAAGACCCGGCAATCATTGGAGCATACTGATTGCCAACTTGGCGCAAGTTTGAGTCGAATCCGTACCATTTTGGGTATAGTGAAATGCCTTGTTTGTGAAGTCCCACTCCTAAGATTACTATTTCTATGAATGCACCACATAATATTGCACCGGCTAAAGCAAAGACTCCCCAAGATTCCCACCCAAACAGTAATATCACACTGATGATGGGAGTAATTACCGGCACTAAAGCAAATAGAGCAAAACGCTCTTGAGCATTAAAAACCGCGCCCCAAATTTCAATAATCCCTGATAGCACTATAATCGGCGCAGTTATTAAAAGCAGATTAAAGGTTAAGCCCAACTTTTGGGAACTAAACCCCGATGCAATAAACTGCAAGTACACCGGAGCAGTTATGACAATAAATATACCTGCGATTACTAACAGCCCGATATTCCATGCGGTTGCACTACTGAAAAGTTTTTGAGCCGTTTTTACTCCTTGCTTATGGAGTACCTGAATATAGGTAGGGATAAAGGCAGAATTGAAAGAACCTGCAATCACATTAATCATAAAGCTAGGAACTACTAAAGCAATGTAAAATGCATCAAGTTCATCTTGTGTGCCAAATCTCCAAGCCACGATCAATTCTTTTGCCACAGCAGCTATTTTTACCAAAGCTGTCCCCAAACCAATTGTAAGGGCTGCGCCAAATATTTTTCTATTGGTAGAGCCGCTTGTCAGCTTCTTCCAAAAAGCAAGTAAGTAGGAGTATCGCAAGTTTTTCATTGTGTGTGGTAACTAACGTGACTGAAAATAATCGCTACCCAAATAACTATCTCCTCCTACGTTTGTATCTACAATGATGCTACGTAATAAGGAGTTATATCCTGTAGATTCTTCCCAAACATCTACATTTGCCAACCTGATTGAATATTCTGGGCGGTTGTATAATCTAGATGCAGGGTCTGGTAAATTCAGAAATACGTCGTATTCTCCAGTCGTAATATTTTCAGGTAAGCCAGCTTCTACATTTACTATATTGCTACTATCCGGTAGCCACCTCCGGGGATCTTCATTCACCCGCAAATAATATTCTTGGTTGGTTTCACGGTTACGTAAAACTACTTCCAACAAACGTGGATTGTAAGGGCTAGCCCATCCAAGATTCTCAATTTCAAATTTTGCAATAAACTTACTACCCGGTTTTAAACTGTGAGAAATTTCGGAATTCACTAGACGGAATCGAAACCCTAAACGGCGTTTTATCTCTTCCATACAACCTTGGTTTCTCCAAGTATCCAAAACACCTTGTTCGTAACGAGAATTTATTGCGCTCCAACGCATCCGTTCTAATTCTTGCAAAGCATTATCACAACCGATGTACGGTTGCGCTTCAATCTCAGAGCTACAGCTTTCACCTCCCTGAACTACATACAAATTATCTTGATTAAGAAAATCTTTTTGTTGCTCTATAATACTTGTGTTTGTACTTTTATAAGTACCGGCATTATCGATACTTGCCAAGAAACAATCGTTTATTGCTCCGGTTCTAGCTCGATTAGAGCCGTTAAAAGCTTCGGAAGAAGTTAGGGGATTTTCATTATCGTAAATAAGTGTTTTATCATGTGGATAACGTAAAGTCACCATTCTTTCTGATGGAACTACAGATAAAATTTTGAACAAGATATCTTTCTTCTCTGTACTGTTTAATAAATCATTTGTTGAACGATTCCACTCACCCCAATATCCAATAAAACCGGAATGAAAGTATGCAACAACATCGTAGTTTTCCCTAAATATTGGCTCTAACTGTTCCAAGTGAGACAAAATTATATCTTTTGAAGCATCTTCACCACCTCCATTCCAATTGTAAGTAAAGCGAATGATTAGCTTAACTCCGGCTTCTCTAGCTGTCTGCAAATCTTCTGATACCAAATTTAAAAAAGACTCAGGTAGGGCTGCAAATTTATCAGGTATTAGATAAATTCGACGAACTAAACTCAAATTTTCATTTCTAACTTCTTGTAATTCAGAAATTTCTAAAGGAGTAAAAGCTCTATATGGTTCTGGATTCACCGGGACATAAAATCCCCGTTCTGGATTCGCAAAATTCTCGAAACTTTCGCTATAGTTCGTATTTACTGTCGAAGCATTTAAAGGCATGATACGACACCCATAAGCGATACTACTAATCGTTATTAAAGATAAAGTCTTGATCCACTTTTTGAAGCTCTTAATCATACCCTTAATATTCTCAAAAACATCTTGTAAACATGAAAATTTACAAATCTATTAATATCACATTAAGGAGTCCTTTTTTCTGATTTTCTAAATATTTAAGCACTTTTCGGTTCTACTTTTCTTTGGGTAGCTTCATTAACGTTGTTTGTCACGGAATTACCGTTTGTTAAGCTATACTTCTGCTCCAAATTATCTAAATATTTAGGTTTATATCCCGGCACTAATTGCTCTAACAAATACATGATTGTATTCGTATCATTTTTATCTCCTGCCTGCCGGAGTGCTTCTACTGAAAGCTTTAAGTTATTCGGTATAATCCGGCTCGAATTCTTCACCATAAATAGCTTTTCATGCTCGGTCGGATCGTAAATTTCTCCTTCTATAAACAACTCTTCAAATAGTTTCTCACCTGGTCTTAAGCCTGTAAAAACTATATCTATATCTTGATTTACTTTGTAACCTGAAAGCCGAATTAATTCTGAGGCTAAATCAACAATTTTTACAGGTTCACCCATGTTGAGCATCAGTACTTCTCCACCTCTACCCAAAACTGCTGCTTGTAAAACTAGTTGCACTGCTTCGGGAATAGTCATAAAGTAACGACAGATATCTGGATGAGTCACTGTTACTGGACCACCTGCGGCAATTTGTTTTTTAAAGGTGGGAACAACGCTGCCACGACTACCTAAAACGTTACCAAACCGTACTGCTAAATAAGAGTTACCGCTTTCTTTGGCTGCTTGTAACACTAACATTTCCGCAACTCTCTTACTCGCACCCATGACGTTGGTGGGATTAACCGCTTTGTCAGTGGAAATCATCACGAAATGTTTGACGTTACATCGTAGTGCTTCGTCGAGTAAGTTTTTAGTGCCAATTACGTTGTTGCTGATTGCTTCGGGTGAATTCAATTCCATCAAGGGAACGTGCTTGTGTGCAGCAGCATGGAAAATTACATCTGGCTGGAATTTATCAAAAGCGTGTCTGAGTCTATCCTTAAAGCGAATATCGGCGATAAATCCTAAAACTACAGTCGCGTATTCTTGGGTTTTACTACTGTTTTTTAACTCTTGTACTAGCTGATTTAACTCTTGCTGAATATTGAAAACTGAATTTTCTCCATGTCCCACCAACATAATTTCTTTGGGGTAACACAAGCAAATTTGACGGCACAATTCGCTACCAATGGAACCACCAGCACCTGTAATCAATACTCTTTTACCTTTGATAAATTGAGCAACTTTCTCAATCTCTGTCTGCACCGGCTCCCGTCTGAGTAAATCCTCAATCCTCACATCTCGAATGCTGTCCAACCGCACTTTACCATTAAGAATTTCATGTATTCCCGGTAAGGTACAGGTTTGTACTCCCGCTGATTTACAAATATTGACGATTTCCCGAATCACTTCTCCCGCAACTGATGGTATGGCAATAATTACCTTGTCCACCCTCAAAGGCTGCAATACATCAGGGATTGCATGGCGATCGCCAACTACGTAAATTCCCCGAATCCGGGCGTTTAATTTGCTTCTATCGTCGTCGATAAATGCTACAGGACAAAATTCCAAACTCCTCTGCATTTCCTGCACCAAGCTGACTCCTGCACTTCCCGCACCGACTATCAGTACTCGTTCTCTTTGATGGGGGAATCCAGGATTAAAGGCTGTACGGGAATGTCTGATTCTCTCAACAACTCGAACGCTAAAACGCAAGGCACCAATCAAAATTATTGATAGCAATCCATCGATAAATGGTAGCGATCGCGGTAGTCTATCTACTGTCGAAGGTAAAGTAAAATTTACAACGTCAAATAACAGGGTTTGGATTACTACCGCAGCCACTATTAACATGGCGACATATGTCAATTCTTCTACACTCGCATAACGCCAGTAACGACGATAAAAACCAAAGCTATAAAGTACACCAATTTTTACGATCAAAAACAATAATGTTGCCTTTACTAAATCGGATATGTAGGATTGAAGAGCTAAATCACCATCAAAACGCAATATCAACGCTAAAAGCGGCGTGATGGCAAACACAATCACATCAAAAATCAATAAATGGCGGTTTCTGAGCTTCAATAATTTACTCAACAAAATTTTTGTTGATTTATCAATTAGCCAATGAGAAACCATGAACAAACTATTCATCGCGAAGAATATCTCCTGGGAAATCTGCAACAAACATACCCTTGAATACAGCAATCAGGGCGTTAATAACTAATGCAATTAATCTTGATTGTTCCCACGGACTATTAAAATAAACCGATGAAACAATCATCAATAGACAAAAGTAATTTAAAAATTTAGTAACTCGATTGAATTTAACCTCAAAATCACTATCGATACTAAAAAATCGGTTTGATTAATTCTCTAAAAGCTTTTGCTTAAGGTGCTAAATACATTACTTCTCCTAGTTAACCAATATCATTAAATATCTACAAATCAAGCACTTTTATGCACCAAATAAAAAGCACTCATGTAAATTAATCCTCTTAAATAGACTGTTTGGAGTAGTTGGGAGTAATTATTATATAGGGGTTTCTATAGCAGTTGAATAAGTAATTTCCAAACTCCTACTTGCAATTTGATTTTTCCCTAAAGGCAATGTATTAATTGTGGCAAACAAATCAATCAAATATTATGCAAAATTATTAACTTACTATGTTTTATACCAAGTTAACTTAATATTTTTGCGTTGATTATTTCGTTTTCCTCAAACTTTAACATTACAATTTTGCACCAAAAAATGTTCTATAAAATTAATCTTGCTCCAACCACGTTTTACTCAGCGGCCACCAATAGTCACACTTAAGACTCTATACAAACAGCTTTAAGACTCTAGCAAGTAAAAATTGTTAAAAATTAATACTTGCTGTAATCTATCTAACTGTTTTTTTCTCTCAATATAATATTTAACAGTTTTTATCAGTTAATTCATGCCAAATTGGCATTAATTTGATGCTTTCGTAAATCGAGTGACAATTTTTTATGGAGATACTTTCACCTAAACCTTAGCTTGCAAAGATTTGAGCCATTCTGTATTTACACCAGACTCGCGAGTTAAGGCAATTCTTCCAGTACGGGCAATTTCTCGTAAACCAAACTTTTGCAATACCTGAACGATCGCCACTATTTTTCCTGGATCTCCGACAACTTCCACGGTTAGGGAATCTTCTGCAACATCTACGACTCGTGCGCGAAAAATCTGAGCTAATTCAACGATTTCGGAACGATTGCTGCTAGTAGCATTTACTTTGATTAACATTAACTCTCGTTCTACACAAGGAATTTCAGTAATGTCCTGAACTTTAAGAACATTAATCAACTTGTATAATTGCTTAGTAAGTTGTTCAATGATACGATCATCGCCAGGTACAACCATGGTAATTCGAGAAATTCCTGATTGCTCGGCGGGGCCTACCGCAAGACTTTCAATATTAAAGCCGCGACGAGCAAATAAACTAGCAATACGCGAGAGAACTCCCGCTTCATCTTCTACAAGTACCGAAAGCGTATGTTTCATCGTATCAGGGAATAGGGAATAGGGAATATAGTGGTTTTCACTTGGGTGAAATACAAATTTTACCTCACCCCGCCCTCTTAACCCCTCTCCTTAGCAAGGAGAGGGGAAGGGGGTGAGGTTTTAGTGTATTGGACTCAACTGAAATTTGCTATAGGTAATAGTAAACAGTGAGTAATGATTAAATTAGATTATAGTTTTGGGGGGACGGATGTCAAAGGTTAAGAGGATTTTGGATTTTAGATTTTGGATTTTAGATTAATCTCCCCATCCCAAAAGTCCCGAAAGTCCCGAAAGTCCCGAAAGTCTCCCCATCCCGAAAGTCCTAATCTCCTCTCTTATAACTAGAAACTACTTGCTGCAATAATTGCTCTTCACTTTGTGCGGGTGCGAGACATTTTAATCCTTGACAAACTAAGCCGATGCTATTTTGTGGTAAATCGGATACTTCTACAAATGCAGCAACAGGTAAAAATTGAGATATTAACGAGTTGATCCGCTGTTTCACGGTACGAATTAAGGTACAGTTTCTATACCAATCTAAAGCTAGAAATAAACTTGGACAAGCTTGAGGTGTACTGTTCATGACGTTGCGAAAAGCAATTAAACCTTGTTCTGCTAAATTCAAATATTGAAGATTATCTGTCACTAAAGTTAGTCGTACTAAATTAGATAAAGCGATTCCGTTAGCAGCAGGTGTAGCATTATCTACATAACTGCGTTCTCGAATAATCAATTCTTGACTGGCATGACTTGCAGTATTAAAGTAACCATATAATTCGATGCTCCAGAGATATTCGTTAAATTCATCTTGGAGGGCAATTGCTTTTTCTAACCAGAAGGAAGATTGGTTTTGGGTTTTTAAAGAAGCTTGATGTAAATCTAACAAAGCTTTGATAAATAAAGCATAATCTTCGGATTGAGCTAAAATGCTCGGTTCTCCTTGGTAATTGAGCCGATGAAATCTTCCATCAACAAATTGATGATCTAAAATAAACTTGGTTGCTTGAGTTGCCAATTCCAGATATTTTGGTTCCGAAAATACTGCATAAGCTCTTGCTAAACCGGAAATCATTAAACTATTCCAAGCTACAATCATCTTAGTATCTGTAACTGCTGGAATACGACCTTGCCAATTATCGGATTTTGCTTGTTCGTTATTGCTTGCGGGAGGAAAAGTTTGTAATTCCCTACTGTTGTTACCGTAACGAGCAACAAACAATTTTTCTAATATAGCTTCAATCGAATCGCTTAATTGCTCCGAGTTAAGTCTTTGTAAAACATTTTGACCATCAAAATTACCGTTTCGTGTAACTGTAAAATTTTGTTGCAGTTCGGTTAATTCTTGTGAAGTGAGCAACTGTTCTAATTCACTGTAACTCCAAACGTAAAATGCTCCTTCTTCAGGTTCCAAATCTTCCTGGGTAATAAAACTATCAGCATCTTGAGCAGCATAGAAATAACCTTGGGGTGCCGTCATTTCGCGTTGCAGCCATTGTACAGTTTTAGCGATCGCTCTTTTAAAACTTGGTTGTTCGATTCCTGCACTCCACAAGTTAGCCAAATATTCGACTATCTGACCGTTATCATAAAGCATCTTCTCGAAATGAGGTACAGTCCAAGTTGGATCGACTGTATAACGATGAAAACCACCAGCAACATGGTCAAAAATTCCACCGAGGGCTAAATCTAATCCCCGTTGAGTACAAATTTGTTTGCCATCGTATCTCGATGTAAAATCAAATCTGCTTCCTTGTAATGCCATCTGTGCATAAGGGATCATCGGAAAACTATTACCCTGCGGATTGGGACTGATGATTCCGGTAAAAGTTTCCCAAGCTTTTTGTAATAGCTGATTATCTTGTGTTTCTGCTACAGTTTCGGTTTGCAATACCGCAGAGGTGAGCAGCGATTCTAAAATAACTGCTTTACGTTGTTGTAAATCTTGTTTTTCGGTATCGTAATAATGGCGAATTGCTTTCAATACCTGTAAAAATCCGGGACGACCATAACGTTCTTCTACAGGGAAATAGGTACCCGCGTAGAATGGTACTAAATCATCAGGAGAAAGAAAAACATTTAAAGGCCAACCACCTTGACCGCTCATCATTTGTAAAGCTTGCATATAAATGCTATCAATATCTGGTCTTTCTTCGCGATCGACTTTAATCGGTAGAAAATTAGCATTCATATACTCAGCTATTGGCAAATTGGAAAAAGCTTCCCCCTCCATTACGGTACACCAGTGGCAGCTTGAATAACCAATAGAAAGAAATATGGGTTTATTTTGCGACTTAGCTGTAGAGATTGCTTCATCACACCAACTCCACCAATCAATCGGGTTTTCCGCGTGTTTGCGGAGGTAAAGACTTTGAGCAAAAGCAAGACGATTAGTCATGAGTCCAAAAATATGAAGAGCCTTTTAAGCTCAGTTTATCGTTTTATTCATCTGGAGAACCTACTGGTAAATTATTAAAATCAATCATCACAATTAATATTTTTCGTGGATTGAGAAGTCGGATTTTTACAATAATTGTCTTGTCTAATAGATACAGCAGGGGAGCAACAAGTAAATCAAGTATACCCCTGCTTTCCTTAATAAGGGCGGGGTGAGGTAAAATTTGTATTGCACCCAAGTGAAAACCGCTATGTATTATAAAGCAATGCGTGGGATGGGCATCCCTGCCCGTCCGAATCTGCCTCATAAAGCTGATCGCGTCTCTACATTTTTAATTCATACCACGATTCAGCAATGCCTAGCTTTTTAATACTTACACTAAATATTTAAGTATAATAATTCATAACTTAATCAAAACTTTATAAAAAGGTGGTAAAAATAAAGTAAATTTGATTATTTTGTTCAGTAAAAAGATATATGTTATACGTAAATGTAAATAATCTTGATTAAAATTTAGATTATGACAAAATAAAAAAAGTTGAGGTAAAAGATATTTTAATAAGTAGGACAACTAAAATAGCATTTTAGAAAAGTTGAGTCCATGAAAGCCTGTTTAATAATTAATGCTTAACTTGAGAAAATTTGTTTATATTATTAAGAGGTGAAATTTTTCATCAAAAAACGATTTACTATAGAAGTTAAAAATTGATTAATACAAAGTAATTCATAAGTTATTTCGGTTATCAACTTGATATACAAGTTTTTCGACAATTATCTGGATTATTAACCCACTTAATCAATTATTTATCATCATAAATCAACTTGTTTCTTATTCATGCAGTATCTTCTACAGGTGTTTTTACAACTGTAATTATACTCCCTGGAAATAAGATATATTATTTTCAGTAAACTGTTTTTGAATATTTTGAATATAAATCAAATATTTACTACTTGTGAAATTAGTTTTATTTATATGTGATCAACAATAGTTTTATCCTATTAATTTATTGATTAGACAAATAATTGCTAAAAATAAATTAACATCTTGCTTGATAAAATTAATCACCAAGTTGAGAAAAACAAACTAAACTAGCAGTAAAATCTTCAAAACCTCAAAACCTCAAACTATATAGTCATGAAAAAATCTCATTCAAAAATCAATCGTCTGCAAGAAGTTTTAGTTACTGGTTTAATCGGAGAACTTCCTGCGATTGCTTTAGGACCAAAATTAAGAAACCTGATATATCGAAGCATATTAGCTCAGATGGGTAAATCAGTTTACATCCAAAATGGTGTTGAACTTTTAGGTGCTTGCAATATAAAACTTGGGAGTGGAGTACATCTTTTTAAAGGAGTTCGTATAGATGGTTTGGGGCATGAAAATAATCAGATTATTTTAGAAGAAGGAGTTGCTGTTGAACGTAACGTTGACATTGGTGCTTTAGACAACACACAAGTGCATATTGACAAAGGTACATTTATTGGTGTTGGTGTTTGTATTGCTGGACCAGGAAACATTAAGATTGGTAAACGTTGTTTAATTGCAGCTCATACTGGAATCTTTGGTAATAACCATATCTATACAGATCCATTAAAATGTATTGCCGATCAAGGAGTGATTCGTAAAGGAATTACCATCGAAGATGATTGCTGGTTGGGACACAATGTCACGGTAACAGATGGAGTCACTATTGGTAAAGGCAGCGTAATTGGAGCGGGTGCAGTAGTTACTAAAGATATTCCTGCTTATTCAATAGCTGTGGGTATACCAGCGCGAGTGATTAAAACTCGTCTTCCCGAAGAATCGATAAACCCTCAAGAATTAGAAGTGATGTCAGCTAATTCTAGATAAAATCGCAATTCAGCTAGGGACAACTTCTAATTTTATCGCCACAGAGTAAGTCTTGAAATTAGTTCGAGTATTGCAGATTTTTTACACAAATCAGGGAAATATAATTATGAATAGTAAGCAAATTCAAGCAAAATTGAAGCGGTTACAAGAAACAGTTTTAACTGTTTTATTCGCAAATATTCCTACAAAATTTATTGGTTCGAGATTACGAACTTTTTTTTATCGCAGTATTTTTGCAAGCTTGGGTAAACAAGTTTATTTACAAGATAGCGTTGAATTTATTAACACTAATTGTATAGAAATTGGCAATGGAGTCCAAATTTTACGAGGTGCAAATATCAATGCTATAGGACATCCTAACAATAAAATTTCTATTGGTGATGGCGTACAAATTCAACAGGGTGTTGATATTAGAGCATTGAATGATACCCATATCAAAATTGCAGAAGACACATTTATCGGTCCTTATGTTTGTATTGCCGGACCAGGAAATATTAAAATCGGTAAAAATTGTTTAATTGCAGCCCATTCGGGATTATTTGCAAACAACCATAATTTTACAGATCCACTTGAATATATTGCCAAACAAGGCATTACTAGTAAAGGAATTGTAATTGAAGATGACTGCTGGCTCGGACATAATGTAACGATAACCGATGGAGTAACCATTGGTAGAGGCTGCGTGATTGGGGCTGGTTCTGTGGTAACAAAAGATATTCCTCCTTACTCCATAGCCGTAGGTACTCCAGCAAAAGTTGTCAAAAGCCGTCTTCAAGATAAGGAATTGGTCAATTTGAATTGAGGTGGGGAGAAGCTCTAACCACTCAGAATTCGGGTAACTCTTAGGAAAGCCAACATCTTTCCCCAAGAAACATATTTATTTAAATCAACGTCGAAAAACAACAAAGCCGCCTACTGAAGTGCCAAACTTCGATCTGAGAAAATAATTGTAGGATATCTATCATTATATGTCCTCCAAAAATGGGTCTATTTTGGGTAATATTAAAGAAGTTATCTTTTCTGCAACAGCAGATACTAAAAAGAACTTTTTCGATTAGCCCTGTGGAGAAATTGCTATGTTGAGTTTAAAAATCGCTGTTTATGTTGTTGTTGGGTTATTTTTAGCTACATTTATCTTTGGATTTTTGTCAAATGACCCAGCTCGTAACCCCGGACGTAATGATTTTGAATAAGTATAGTCCCTTTCGTCCATAATCGCTGCTGTATTGGCAGAGGTTAGTATCAATACCAAGGACACGTAGAAAGAATTATCAGTAATTGTTTTTTAACTATTTTCTTTCGTAAACGTGTCCTTTTTTGGGCGGAATCTGCTCGCAGGCTAAGTAGAAGGCTTTAGTTAGAAGTTTATTTTTAAATAGATTTTTAAATAAATTTTCAGATTTGTTTAGAAATTTCTTGGGAAAATTTTCTAAATATCTTATGCTTCTAACTTGTTTATTAACTGTTCTTTAGCTTGCCTAAAAGACTGTTTGTTGGCTTATATAATGCGTAAGTATGCTTCATCCAGTTCTACCGCCCGAATTACCACATTTTGTCCAAACACCAGCCGTAGTAGATGTCTCTGTAAATACTAGCAGCACACAAATTAGTACTTTACCCCAACAATCTTCTACAACAAAACCGATTTTTCACGGGGAAGACAATTCTTACCCAAGAGAATCTGTTGGCAAAACCCAAAATCCATCGAAAACTGCTATACCCGAAACTATTCTCCCACCGGAATTTTCATCCGCGACTGTCTCTAGAGATGCAGCATCTTTGGGGGAAAATTTGAGTATTGGCTATCAATTGGAGACTTTTGAAGCTGAAGCTGTGACTCAAACGGTGAACAAAGGTAAGAATTTATCTCAACCTCAAGCAGAATCTATTACTAAAAATTTAATTAAAACACCGCAGAAAATTGCTAATAACAAACCTACGAAAATAGAATTTTATTCTCAAAATACCAACTCGACAACAGCACCAGCGACAATAGAATTCAAATCACGTTCTCAGGTACAAGCTCAAGAAGAAACTCAACAAGAAATTATACCCGAACCGCAACCAGAAACAAATACTCAGCCAACCCAGCAACAACCACCATCACAACCCCCAACGGAAACCAGAAGAGTAATTGAAATTCTTGCAGATAGACAGATTTACGATGAAAATCGTCGGGTTGTCACCGCTGAAGGTAATGTCGTAGTAAGATTTGATGGCTCTGTAGTAGATGCCGATAGCTTACAGGTAAATATAGATAACTTAGTTGCAGTCGGTGAAGGAAACGTTGCAGTCACCAGAGGGGAGCAAGTTTTAAGAGGAAATCGGTTTACATACAATTTTATTCAAGATACCGGGGACTTAGAAGGGGGAAGCGGTGAAATTAACTTAGCCCAAGCCCCAGAAGATTTTTCTTTCACTTCACCAGAAGTCGCAGCCGGTGGCGTACCTCGTCGTCCCCTGAGCGATAGAATTAGAAGAAATCAACCTTTAACTGGTATTGGTAGTCCTGGAGGGATTGGGGTTCAATTGGGTGGTAGAGATGCTCGAAATTTACCATCTGGTGAAACTGGAGGTGAAGTTAGACGTGTCCGATTTGAAGCTGCACGAGTCGATTTTTATCCCAGAGGTTGGCAAGCAAGAGATGTCCGTATTACTAATGATCCCTTTTCTCCCCCAGAATTAGAGTTACGTGCAGACTCAGTTACCTTGAATCAAATTTCCCCTCGCCAAGATAAACTAAGATTAAGACGACCACGTTTAGTCTTTGACCAAGGCTTAACTTTAGGTATACCCGGCTATACAAGGACAATTGATCGTAATCGACGTGATGCTACTCCCGCTCCGTTTTCCATCGGTTTTGATGGTGACGAACGTGGTGGTTTATACCTAGAACGCTCCTTTCAGATATTAGATACACCCCAGTCAAGTTGGAAAGTTACACCCCAATTTTTTGCTCAACAAGCCATACAAAATAATACCGGCAACTTTCCGGCATTATTCGGTTTGAAATCAAGCTTTAATGCTACCTTGAACGAACGATCGCAAATTAATGCATCCACTTCTTTGACAAGTCTGGATTTAACAGAATTAGAAGACAATTTACGTGGCAGCGTGCGATACAACTATTTACTCGGCAATATTCAAAATCCCTATCAAGCAACAGTAGAATACAGCTATCGCGATCGCCTTTACAACGGTAGTCTTGGTTTCCAAACTGTACAAAGCAGCTTCGGTGGAGTTATTATTTCTCCAAATATACCTTTAGGTAAAACTGGTTTAAACTTGAGGTATCAAGCCGGCGCTCAACAAATCAGTGCTAATACTGACCGTCAAGACTTACTTGATGTCAATCGCAGTAATGACCGAATTTCCCTCGGACGCTTACAAGCCAGCGCTACCATTGGTGGAGGTATCAATCTTTGGCAGGGTAAACCTTTACCAGCAACCAGAGAAGAAGGATTAAAATATACAGCAAATCCCGTAGTTCCCTACGTCCAAACATTTGGTTCAATAACTGGAACTGGTAGTTATTACAGCAACGGCGAGAACCAAAATACCCTAGTCGGTACAATTGGATTGCAAGGACAATTCGGTCATTTTTCCAAACCATTTTTAGATTATACCGGCTTCAATATCAGTTATTCCCAAGGTACAAACGACGGATTATCACCTTTCTTATTTGACCGCTATGTTGATAATAAAGTTTTAAGCGCTGGTATTACTCAACAACTTTACGGACCATTTCGTTTCGGATTTCAAACAAGTATCAACTTGGATACTAATGAAAATACCAGCACTGACTATATATTAGAATACAGCCGTCGTACTTATGGTATCAGCCTGCGTTATAATCCCGTATTAGAATTAGGTGGTATAAGTTTTCGGATCAGCGACTTTAACTGGAGTGGTGGAACCGATCCATTTTCCGATGATACAGGAGGAGTTAAACCTGTTGTGGGAGGAGTTGAACAACGGTAATGGGGTATTAAATCTTTTCTTGTGTAGAAAACAACAAGAGAACTGTTCGACTGCCACTACATACAACAGATGCTTTTAAGCTCCTAACTCCCGTAGCGGCTTTATGATTACCGAAAAAACCTTACTAGTACTTCATGTCATTAATTTTGACTGGTTTTGTTTACCGACGTAATGTAGAGACGTTATACATAACGTCTCTAGAAGATTTTTGGTGAAATCCGACTACTGTGCGGTTATATTAATTAACCCATCATAATTAATATGGTGAAGTATTAGTTTATAAATGTTTATCTATCCACAAGCAATAAATTTAATTAGTTAAATTTTTAGTTAAATTTTGGTAATATTGTAACCTTAACAATATAAGACAATTGTACTGATGTGACAAAAAGGCATATTGCTACATTGCGACAGATTGTATTTTAATTTCGCTTACTCCTCACGCTCATGACAACAACCATTGACTTTTTAAGTCACCTTAACCCCCATCAACGTCGCGCTGTCGAGCATTTTTGCGGTCCCTTGCTAGTTGTTGCTGGTGCGGGTTCTGGTAAAACACGAGCTTTGACTTATCGCATTGCTCATTTAATTGTCGAATATAAAGTTAATCCTGAAAATATTTTGGCGGTTACTTTCACCAATAAAGCCGCACGGGAGATGAAGGAACGAATTCAAAAATTATTTGCCGAACAAATGGCAATGATTGAGTTTGGCAAACGTTACGATTTACTATCAGAATACGAGCAAGTAAAACTGAGGTCGAAAGTTTATAAACACATTATTAAAGATTTATGGTGCGGTACTTTTCATAGTTTACTTTCTCGGATTCTGCGCTTGGATATTGAAAAATACCAAGATGAAAAAGGACGCACTTGGAAGCGTAATTTTTCGATTTTTGATGAATCTGATGCTCAAAGTTTGGTTAAGGAAATTGTTACCAAACAGTTAAATCTTAGCGATAAAAAATTTAATCCTCGCTCCGTTCGCTACGCTATTAGTAATGCAAAAAATCAAGGTTTATCGCCGCAAGAATATGAGAAAGAAGAACCTAATTATAAAGGAAGGGTAATCGCAGAAGTTTATAGTTGCTATCAAGATAAATTAGCAGAAAACAACGCCCTGGATTTTGACGATTTGATTTTGGTTCCGGTAAGATTGTTTCAGCAAAACGAGCAGGTTTTGGGTTATTGGCATCATAAATTCCGTCATATTTTGGTAGACGAGTATCAGGATACAAACCGTACTCAATATCAATTGATTAGCTTATTATCTACCTATGGAGACAATAAAAGTCAGTGGAATTGGCAAAACCGTTCTGTGTTTGTAGTCGGCGATGCTGACCAATCAATCTATTCTTTTAGAATGGCTGATTTTACTATTCTGCTAGACTTTCAGCAAGACTTTGGTGATGGTTTAGAAGATGATGATACCCGTTCGATGGTGAAATTAGAAGAAAACTATCGTTCCTGTGAAAATATTCTCCAAGCTGCAAACTATTTAATTGAAAATAACACTCAGCGGATTGATAAAGTACTTAAAGCTACTAGAGGTCAAGGCGAACAAATTTATTATTTTAAAGCAGATGATGAAGTCGCTGAAGCTGATTTTGTGATTAAGAAAATTTGTGCTTTAGAGAAAGAAAATCCCAATTTAAACTGGGGAAGTTTTGCGATTCTTTATCGTACTAATGCTCAATCTCGCCCCTTTGAAGATGTTTTAGTCCGTAATGGAATTCCCTATACTGTTGTTGGTGGATTAAAGTTTTACGATCGCAAAGAAATTAAAGATGTTTTGGCTTATTTAAGAGCCATCGCCAACCCCGCAGATAATTTAAGTTTATTAAGAGTAATCAATACACCCCGACGCGGTATTGGTAAAGCTACCATCGATAATTTAACAAACGCCGCTCAAGAATTGGGTATAACCATGTGGGAAATACTCAGTGACGAGACATCAGTTAATACCTTAGCAGGACGTTCCTCAAAATCGGTAAATAACTTTGCAAAGATGATTGGACGCTTACAACAACAAGCTGAAAACACCAGTGCATCGGAAATCTTACAAACTGTTTTAGATGAATCCGGTTACGTCCAAGATTTGCACAACCAAGGAAACGACGAAGCAGAAGATAGAATACGCAACGTCGGAGAACTTTACAACGCTGTCCGTCAATATGAAGAAGAAGCAGAACAAGATGCTTCCCTACAAGGATTTCTCGCCAGTACCGCTTTGAGTTCCGATTTAGATAATTTAAAAGACGGACAAAGTGCGGTATCTTTAATGACATTACATTCTTCCAAAGGATTAGAATTTCCCGTAGTCTTCTTAGTCGGATTAGAGCAAGGATTATTTCCCAACTATCGTTCTATAGATGATCCAGGAGCTTTAGAAGAAGAACGTCGTTTATGTTACGTCGGTATTACTCGCGCTCAAGAAAGGTTATTTTTGTCCCACGCACGAGAACGCAGGCTGTATGGAACCCGCGAACCCGCAGTGCGATCGCAGTTTCTCGACGAGTTGCCCAAGGAATTATTAGCTACTGAATATCCTCGTAGTATTACTTATACAAATAATGGCGGTCGTAGTTCTGCTAGTTACGATAATGGTTTTGATAATACAAGTAATCATACAGCAACCCCAAATTTCAATTGGCAAGTTGGCGATCGAGTAATGCATAAATCATTTGGAGCAGGTGAAATAACTCATGTTTTTGGAGGAGGAAATAAACTTTCTGTAGCCATTAAATTTCCCGGTTTAGGTCAAAAAATCATCGACCCCAGAGTTGCTAAGTTACAAAAAATGGAGTAGTTTCAACTATCAATTATCAACTATCAACTATTAATTATCAATTATTAATTAAAAATTGTTTATTGATAACTGTTAACTGTCTCGTCTGACTCTTTCCCAATTCTTAGCTTGCTGAATTTGTTCTTCGGTGAAATTTTTAGCTTGGGAAAAGTCTGCTATATCCAAGTTAGCATCTTTGAAATTAGTTCCTTTGAGATTGGCTCTAAAAAGGTTTGCTCCTTCAAGATGAGCATTGTCCAAATTAGTATTTTCTAGATTTGCTGCCTCCAAATTAGCTCTATAAAGGTCGGCAAATTGGAGATTTGCTGATGTTAGGTTTGCCAGTTTTAAATTAGCTTTTTGCAAATCAGCTTTTTGTAAATTAGCTCCGACTAACTTAGCTGATTGCAAATTCACTCTGTAAAGGTCTGCTACTTGCAAATTGGCTCGATGCAAATCCGCTCTATAAAGACTGGCTTCTCTGAGAAAAGCGACTCGGAGATTAGCATCTAAAAGGTCAGCTTCTTCAAGATGACTGTATCGGAGGTCTGCTGCTTCTAAATTAGCTGCTTTAAGATTCGCTTTTACAAGATTTGCTTTTTGCAGATTAGCTCTTTGAAGTTTGGCACAACTGAGGTCAGCTTTTTCTAAGTTAGCTTCTTCAAAGTTTGTGACTATAACTTCTTCAAATTCGGTTACTTCTCTTAAATCTGCTGCAATAAAACTCGCGTTCTTCAGATTAGCTTTTTTAAAATTAGCTCCTTTGAGGTTCGCTTCTTGAAAAGTCGCAGCTTCAAGATTGGCTTCTTTAAAATTAGCTTGCTGTAGTCTAGCACCACGGAAATAAGCGTGTTGTAAATTTGCTCCTTGTAAGTTAGCTCTTTGCAAATTAGCTACTTTTAAATTGGCTCCTTGGAGATTAGCTCCTTGTAAATTAGCTTCTTCCAAAGTAACTTCTAATAAGTCAGCTTTTTGCAGATTACTATATCGCAAATCCGCTTGTTGATGAAATTCAGCTTCTTTAAAATCTACCCCTTCTAAGTTTGCTTTTTCAAAATTTGCTCCTTGTAATTTGGCTCCCCAAAGGTTAGCTCCTTGTAAATTAGCTTGCTTTAAAATAGCCCCTTGTAAGTTAGCTTCCTTCAGATTAGCTTTTTGCAGATGAGCTTCACTCAAGTTAACTTGTTGCAAATCAAATTTACTCAAATCTCGACCTTCAACTATTTTATTAACCAACTCCCAAACTAATTTCCATTTTTCGTCGAGTTGAGTTTCAACACTAATTTGACTATTTTTTAAATTAACTCCTTCTAAGGCAGCATCACGAAAATCAACACCGCAAAGATTTGCATCTCTAAGATTAACTTGCTTAAGATTGGTATTGACCATTACAGCTTCCCAAAGATAAGCACCTTTGAGATTTGCACCTTCTAAGTTTGCTCCTTGAAGATTTGCTGCTTCCAGATTTACTTTTTCTAAAATAGCTCCCCGCAAATTGGTTTCTACTAAGTTTGCTTTAGACAAATTAGCTTCAAATAAATTTGCTTCTTGTAAATCCAATCGACTCAAATTACGATTTTCAAGAGGCTTATTTACGATTTCCCAAACGAGTCTCCACTTATTATCTAATAAAGTATCGCCGTTGATTTGAGTAAATTTGAAATTTACTCTTTCTAAAGCTGTTTCTTGCAAATTAGTCCCACGTAAATCAGCTCTTCTAAAAGATGCTGAGCGCAAGTTTGAACCGCTAAGATTAGCTTTACATAAATCCGCTTCAAAAAAGTCAACTGCTTCTAAATCAGCAAGCTGTAATGTCGCACCTTGAAGATTCGCTTCTTGAAAACTTGCATTTTTCAAACAAGCTTGATCAAAAATCGCTCCTTGAAGACTTGCACTAACAAAAGTCGCTCCTTCAAGGTTCGCATTCGTAAAATCTTTACCTCGCAAATCTTGATGATCGAAGTTTTTACCAGCTAAGTCCTGACCTTTATAAGAGAAAGGTTGAGAATTATCGTCTAACATATCTCAGTAATAGATAAGCCTACACCGAAATTTTGATACATAATCTCAATAAAATCAGCCAGTGTTCAATACAAAAAGATTAAAGGTTAGCAGTTGTATCGCAATGGTCATATTAGGACATCATATTTTGTTTTTAAAATATATTCTATATTTTTGTATATTCTTGATTGGAATTAATATTGCTTCTTCTTACTATTCCCTATTCCCTATTCCCTATTCCCTCTTCCCTCTTCCCTCTTCCCTCTTCCCCATACTCAATACAAATTAAATCATCCTTAACCTGTATTTCTCTAGATTGATGCGTAATTTCGTCGCTTTAGATACAATTTAAAAGTAAGAAGAGCGAGGAAAATATTCGTGGTGCTATCAAAAGGTTTTGAGATTGAGATGTATACTGGTACTCCTCAAGGTGACATCATTGGTCTCTCTGACAAAATTACATCTGACTTGGATGGATTCATGCGGGAACCGGATAGCCGGAATGTCGAATACGTAACCGCTCCATTTTTTGACTATGAACAGCTTTTATGCGGTTTATTGTGTCCTCGTTTGAAGTTAAGAAAATATCTGGAAAAACTAGGTAATTATACTTTGATTCCCGGAAGTACTTTGTCACTAGGAGGAAGCGAGCAATTTTTGCGTTCGGACCCCAGTAATCCTTATCACGATTATATCGAACAAACTTACGGAACCAAAGTAGTTACTGCCAGCGTTCATATTAATGTAGGTATTAGTGACCCCGAAATATTGATGCGAGCTTGTCGCATTATCCGTTTAGAAGCACCTTTGTATCTTGCTTTAAGCGCTTCATCTCCCTTCTTAGATGGCAAAGCTACCGGATACCATTCCACTCGCTGGGGTCTGTTCCCGCAAACACCTTCATATGTGCCTTTATTTACAAGCCATGCAGACCATATTAATTGGGTAGAACAACAGCTAGAATCCGGGACAATGCAAAACGTGCGACATTTATGGACATCCGTTCGACCAAATGGCGATCGCCGTCCTTACGATCTAAATCGTCTAGAATTGCGAATTTGTGATTTAGTCACCGATCCCATTGCATTGTTAGCAATTTCAGCTTTATTAGAAGCCCGGTTGTTACAGGTAATTGATAATCCTAACCTCGATCCCTTGAGCAAAAGTAGCTTCACTCCCGAAGAATTAATCGCAATTACAACCCAAAATGAAATTGCTTGTGCAACCTCTAGCTTGGATGCTCAATTAATTCATTGGGCTGACGGAAGAACTATCAAAGCCAGAGATTGGATTAGCGAGCTTTATGAAAGTGCAACAGCCATCGCCAAACAACATGGTTTTAGATGTTTCCTCTCACCACTACAAAAAATCCTTCGTGAGGGAAATCAAGCTCAAAGATGGCTGCAACTTCATAGTTTGGGAGTTAGTAGTCGGAATGTGATTACTCAAGCTATTAACTCAATTCAAGAACGAGAATTAGAACTAGAGGATAAATTGTGTTCCTCGTTAGTGGCTTAACACCACTACCTATTTTCTTGAAAAAATGGTATTTGTAATATTTTGGCAGAAATATAACAACTGACCTGCCTCAAAACTTTACTATTTTTTCACGTTGTCTTTAAATACTCTTCATACAAGGGTTTTAAAAGTGTTTTTATTAGTTTTATTTTTTTTATCGATTGCTGTCTTGAGACAGTGATTAATAAAAACTATATGTGTCCTCTATCGTCAGATAGTTTTGAAAAAACAAACACATTGTGTTTTAAAATATTCTTGTTCAATTGCCAATGCCACAAATAGTTTTAGTTCATCCGCAAATCCCTCCGAATACAGGTAATATTGCTCGGACTTGTGCGGCTACAGGCACCGAATTGCACTTAGTTGGTCCTTTAGGATTTGAAATTAGCGATCGTTATTTAAAGCGAGCAGGCTTGGATTATTGGCCTTATGTAAAGCTATACCATCACGAATCTCTAGAAGCATTCAAAGCCTTGTATCAGCAGCGGGGCGGAAGGCTGCTAGGATTCAGCGTTAGGGGTAGTTTAAATTATGTTACTTTTGAGTATCAAGCAAATGACTGGCTGCTATTTGGTAGTGAAACCACCGGCTTACCCAGTGAAGTGTTATCAGATTGTGATGCGACTCTTTATATTCCCATGAAAGAACAAAATGTCCGCAGTTTAAATCTATCTGTAAGCGTTGCTGTCAGCTTATTTGAGGCTCGTCGTAAGTTAGGATACTTAGAGTGAGTTTGGCTTGGGAATTAAACTAAATATTGATTGGGTTATTTTACTTAAGTATTTATGCTTTGCAATCCAAAAAACATTGATTCTGTTTAATTGTTGTATGCAATAATACTTAGTTAATTAATTGTGTAAATGTTGTTAATCGTCCTTTATTTTACATACATTCTGTGATAGTTAGTTGAAAATACTTACGTGTTCAGGCATTGAAATATAAGAAATTTGTATATAAAATTTGAAGTTTCGCCCAAATTGAATCATAGATTTTTGTTAATTGAAATTATCCCGATAATTTGATTTAGTGCGGGTAAAGTTTGTCATAACAAGCAATTGAGCTTCTATTCTCCTGCTTGAGATTGTTTTTGCAGCGTAAATGTACTTGCGAATAAATACGGTTGTACTTTATGGAAAAATCAACGTAAAGTCTCGGTTGGGAAGATGGAATATCGTGCGATCCCAGGCTGTTTCTTCAGCAAGAGATATGCCTATTCCAGAAAAATTGACATTGAACTGGGGCAAGAATCCAAATAAATATGATGTTTTCTTGAAGCAGACGTAAATGTTCAATATATCCGTATCGAGGAAAACCAAATTTGGGGTGTGGGCAGTAGAACAGACAAGCAAGCACAAAAACTTTAATTTTACTAGTACAGTGTTAACTTGTCTAAAACAGAGAACCGGGTTAATCTTGCGTAAGTATCTCTGGTAAATGTGATCTCGATCTAGTATTCTTAGTGATCTAGATCATTGACTACTGGATTAAAAAATCGGGATCGGTTAAGCGCTAGTGATCATAGGAGGTCGTCTTTGAAACGAGCATTGAAGAAGAAAATGAAAACTGTGTTAGAAAGTACCATTAATAGTAGTGATGCTTCCATGGAGCACAGTAGCGTAGTTACTCCACAGGTAAAAAATCGAATGCCAAAAGCCGCGATGATCGGATTGGCAATCTCGATGGGAGCAACCAGTCTTTTCGTGACTCGACAAAGCGACCAAGCCCTAGCAGCAGAACCTGTAGGCAATCAAAATACTGCTTCTACAATTCCTGCTGCATCTGATGAAGTGAAGTTTGCTCCCACACACAAGCAGTCGTTTAAAGCTATCTCTAACGAGATTGGGGCTAAAATCCCTGCCGTAGTGGAACCAACAGCAATCTCACCAGTTAAGGGGCTTGGCGCTAAATGGGAAGTTGCTTCTAGTCTGAAGTCTGCTCGGTTTGCGACACAAACACCCAGCTTAAATTTAACTGCGGCTAAGAATAATACAAATTATTCTGCACCGCAAGTGGTCGAAGCACAGGTTATTCCTGAAGCAAGTACCACCACACTCAGCAGTGTTTCTAATCACAGTTTTAGAAACTCTACACAAAGCTTGGATGCTAGTGGAGCTGTAACAACCTCGAAAACTGAACTTGAAGCTCAGCAAAAGTTCGCCCTTGAGCGTTTAAAACAAAAATCGAACCGCTTAAAAGCAAGTTTGAATCAGCTGCGTTCGACTCCTGTAGAGGATGTCAAGCAAGTTGCAGTGACAACCCAGTCGGCAATTCAAGTTGAAGAAACATCAACTGTGAACCCCGAACTAAGTGCTAGCCAAAACAAACTTGTATCTAAATTAAAACCGCAAACGGTTATAGAGCAAGCACAACCGGCAGTTACAGTACCAACACCAGTTGTACCAACTCTAACAGCACCAAAAGTCATTGCTGCTGCACATCTGGTTAAGTCTGGAGATACCTTAGCGAAAATTGCTGACAATTACGGGACTTCAGTTGAGAAATTGGCTAAGACAAATCATTTGTCTGACCCCAATCAACTACAAATCGATCAACAGTTGATAGTTCCTGCTGCTGAAACTCCCAGCCTTCAGATAGCAACTAACTCAGAAAATATAACTTCTTCAACACAAGAGGTTTCCACCCAAATTGATAGTTCCGAGCAAAATGTAAGTTCTTTTGGTGTAGGTGGTGACACTCCCATCCCAACAGTATTTACAGAAATGCAACTCGCTGATAGACGTAATGCTATAGCGAACAAAATTTCCAGAGATGACCGTCTTCGCAGCTTAAAAGAAGAAATCGAAAGATTACGGGAAAAATACCGCACCCAAGAATCTGGTGTAGTTGTACCACAGACCGATCAAAATACAAATTCCGTATCTGTTCCCGTTAACAGACCTCAATCAGCTTTTATACCTATTCCGATTACAACACCTACAACTGGCAAAGCTGCGGTACCAATTCGCGTTGCTAGACCAAATACAACATCAGTTCCGATTTCCGTTCCGACACCGAACCAAGACATTAACCCCAATTTCTCTCGCGACAGGGGTATTCGAGTAGCGACACCTCCCGCAAGCTTTAATGATCGTTCTCAATCTTCCTCCGTCGTACAAACAACAGTATCTCCACAGCTACCCCCATTAGCAGCAGTTGATAGATACTTGCCCAAACCTATTGACGAATCAATAGCACCTGAAAAAGGCTATATATGGCCCGCTAAAGGTGTCTTTACTTCTGGCTTCGGTCCTCGTTGGGGAAGAATGCACAAAGGAATTGACATTGCGGCTCCCACAGGTACTCCTATTAATGCTGCGGCTGATGGTGTAGTCGAATCTGCTGGTTGGAACCGTGGTGGTTATGGCAATTTAGTTGATATCCGTCATGCTGATGGTACCTTGACTCGCTATGCTCATAATAGCAAAGTCTTGGTAAGCAAAGGTCAGCAGGTAGAGCAGGGTCAAAGAATTTCCTTGATGGGTAGTACTGGCTTCAGTACTGGTCCTCACCTGCATTTTGAAATCCGTAAAGGTGGCACACAAGCAGTTAACCCTATAGCTTTCCTTCCACCTCGCAAATAAGTTCTATTTTCTATTTCTGTAGCATCTAGATAGTTGTCTTGGAAGATTGAGGGAGTATGTCTCCCTCTTTTGCTTTTTCTGGGTAATTAACAAGTTAATCTTCCTAATTATCTGCCAGCGAAAAAATTAATTTATTCAAATTTATTCAAATTTATTCAGATGCTAGTCAAGATTTTAGTTTTATGATATATTTAATATCTAGTGAAAGTAAAAATATTTTGGCTCAGTAGCTCAGTTGGTTAGAGTAGGGGACTCATAAGCCCTTGGTCGTGCGTTCGAGTCGCACCTGAGCCATTTATTATTCAAGCGTTAAAAGCCCCTCGCCCAGGGGTTTTTGGTTTTTTAATTGGGTATTTGATTGGGGTAAATTTGGGGTAAAAATCTCATTGGAGAGGACTGGCAGAAGTTTCTCGTGTGGGAAAAGAAGTTACTATAGTTAGTTAGCACTTCAATCACACAAAGTAAAGCCACTATTGGCTAGAATGTACTTAATCTTTCTGCCATAAAACGCAATGCAAATCGTTTTGCCACCTGAAGTAGAAGCTATGGTACAACGCCAAGTTGCCAGCGGCAAATATGCGACTGCGCTTGAGGTCATCCTCGCGGGTGTCAAACTCCTCGAACAGCAAGGAGATATTTACCAAGGGAGACTACAAGAGCTTCAAGAAGAAGCGCGGATTGGATGGGAAGCATATAACCGAGGTGAAGTTGTTGATGGTTCAATAGCCATGGCACAAATTCGATCCAACCTGCGTTCTCGTCACACGGCACCATCCGAATGACCCGACAATTTCGTCTTACTCAACCAGCTATTAAAGATATTGAGCAAATAGCAGACTATATTGCAAAACAAGCTGGCTTGCAACAGTCAGAACGTTTTTTGAGCAAGCTAGACGGTAAATTTTCTAAAATTGCTCAATTCCCCAACCTCGGACGACGACGTGACGAAATACTAACGGGGTTACGTAGTTTACCAATAGATGACTACCTTATTCTTTATATCCCCATCGAAAACAATGTGGAAATTTTCCGTGTTGTCAGCGGCTATCGAGATATTTCAGTTCTGTTCGCAGAAGAAAGCGAGTAAAAAACCTCTAATTTTTAACCTCATCTTTATAATGCAATACAGTTCAGTTAAGGATATAAATTAATTACCGCAAACAAAACAGATCGACTTTTTTGGAGGGGGTTTGGGGGACGCAACCGTCCCCCAATCGGGGGTTTGGGGGAGAATCCCCCAAGTCTTGGTTCTCAATAAATTGATTGACGGACAACCTTAACTGAACCGTATTGCTTTATAATGGCGAATCACTTCAGCAACAGACCAAGCTTGAGCAACTGCTCCTTTAGGACTATGCGGTTGATCGCCGTCAAAAATTTCCGAAATAGAACCAATACAACCATGTGACAAAAAATGAAACATTAGAGGTTCCCAATCAAAGGGTAATGGTTCATTTTTGTGAAACCGCTGCCAAGCCCGAATAAAAGGACCAATCAGCCAACTCCAAACAGTTCCTTGATGATAAGCGCGATCGCGAGTTGCTGAATCACCTGTATATTTACCTATATATTCTGGGTCATCTGGTTCAAGAGAACGAAGACCGTAGGGAGTCAGTAAGGTTTTTGCAGCTCGTTCTAGTACTTGATATCCTTGTTGAGCAGAAAAACCACAATGGCTCAGTGAAAGCGCTAAAACTGCATTTGGTCTAATTTGAGAATTGCGGCGGTCATCTGGTTCAATGGTGTCGTATAAATAACTAGCTTTGGGATTCCAGAATTTTTGCAAGGACTTTTTTACCTGTTGTGCTTGTTGAGTATATCTTTGCGCTTGTTTGGCTAAAAGTACTCCCTCTCGATCATTCGCTTGCTCGCTTAAAATTTCTGCCCATCGCGAAATCCAACACAAAGCAGAGTACCACAAAGCATTAATTTCCACTGGCTTACCGCAACGAGGAGTAACTGGTACACCTTCAACTACCGCATCCATCCAAGTCAGAGCCACACCACGAGCATCCCAACTTAATAAACCATCAGTAGAATCAACATTAATTTTATAATTAGTACCACCAACAAATGCCTTGTAAATATTACGTATAATCGGATATTGTTCCGCTAAAAATTCCCAATCTTGGGTAGCTTCCAAGTAAATTCCCAAGGTTTCAATCCACCACAATGTTGCGTCTATACTGTTGTAAAAAGGTTCTCCCCCAACATCGGGAAAGGCATTAGGAATCAAACCTTGACGACAGTAATGTCCGAAAGTTCGCAAAAGCCCCTTCGCGATTTCAAAGCGTCCCGTTACTATCGTTAAACCCGGTAAAGCAATCAAAGTATCCCGTCCCCAGTCATTAAACCAATGGTATCCAGCAATCGCAGTTGGGCCGGCAATCGAAGCTCGATAAACGATGAATTGGTCGCTTGCACGTAATAGTTTTTCCCAGATGACAGATTTTGAAGGAAGAAGAGAAGAGCAGGACGAATTTTCTACCTTGTCTCCTTGTTTACCCACACTTTCCTCTACCACGGGAACCCCTCCACCCAAGTTTTCTCCCTTTGTCCCCTTATCGTTGATTTCCCATCCAAAAATTTGCGATAACCTTTTTTGCTCTGCTAACACTTCTCGATTAAAAGTTTTCCAATCCAGAGCAACATTTGATTGATCTGGAACACCTAGCTTAGCCTCCACTGTCACCGTATCTCCCGGTTCAAGAAAAATACTTAAGTAACCCGGACTGTAAAGGTCTTCTTTGTCTGCTAATCCTCGCCGCGTTTCTTCTGGTAAGGCATAATTCCAGTACCACATACCGGACGATTCATAACTACCTTTACTCCATCGTAAATGCCAAGGTATACCTAATTCTCCTGCATTATTTGCTTGCAAACAAAGTTGTTCCTTTTCAACTAATTGCCAAAACTGTAATTGAGAACTATATTTTTGCTGATGATGAAAATCGCGATCGCCAATTAGTAACCGCAACTTCAAAACCGCAGCATCTTTACCTTGATAGCAATATTTAATCAATACACGATGGGAAAATGCCTTTTGATCGGGTACTTTTAAAGAATCTGCTTCTAATTTGGCTTCTAAGCCGTAAGGCATGAGTATTTCTCTGCTCAATTGCCAATGTTGTTCACCCCAAATCCATTGGGGAACTGGGTTAATATCAAAAGAGCGTAGCAACTTGTAGCCTTGTGGCTCTATTTCACCACTAGCCCAAAAATTAGTCCCTAATGCCATCACTTGATTCGGTAGTTCCAAGCTGGCTTCTAGATGCGACATTAGCAAAGTACGCCCAGAAGGTGGGTTGGTTGCCGCAAATAACCAACCGTGATAACTGCGAGTGCGGACATCGCAAACTGTACCACTGGCAAAACTTCCCAAGCCATTAGTCAACAACCATTCTCGAATATCTAAATCTCCCATTGCCTACTCAAAATCGTTATGAGTATGATATTATTTGTAACAGTTCGTAATTAAATAATCAAAGCGTGAATCGGTGAATTTAATCAAAAACCACCATTACCACGCTTCAGAAGTATAGCTTCAAGGAGAATTAGTATAATGCCCCTTACTTATGCAACAGAAGGATGCCTCCGTGTAGGTCAACCGGCTCCAGATTTTACAGCTACAGCCGTAGTAGATCAAGAATTTAAAACAGTAAAATTATCCGACTATCGTGGTAAGTATACCGTTTTATTTTTCTATCCTTTAGACTTTACCTTTGTTTGTCCCACTGAAATAACCGCATTTAGTGATAGTTACGACCAGTTTAAGAATCTTAACACAGAGATACTCGGTGTTTCAGTTGATAGCGAATTTTCTCACCTAGCATGGATTCAATCAGACCGTAAGGCTGGTGGAGTCGGCGACCTGAATTATCCATTAGTATCGGATATCAAAAAAGAAATTAGCGCTGCTTACAACGTCCTAGACCCAGAAGCAGGAGTTGCTTTGCGCGGTTTATTTATTATAGATAAAGATGGTGTAATTCAGCACACTACCATTAACAACTTGTCCTTTGGTCGCAGTGTAGAAGAAACATTGCGGACATTGCAAGCGATTCAATATGTCCAATCTCACCCCGATGAAGTTTGTCCTGCGGGTTGGCAACCTGGAGATCAAACCATGAACCCCGATCCAGTCAAATCCAAAGTATATTTTTCAGCAGTTTAAGTCCCATTGTTTAATTAAAGTGTGTTTAACAGTTATCAGGTATCAGTTATCAGTTATCGGTCACGTTTATACTTGGGAAAGGGCTAGTCCCCCAACGTATTAAGGTGGGAGCGCGTCTTCTGTATTAGTTTAGGAGAACACCACGCCCGCCCGTGTTTACTGTATGACGCTACCGCGTCACGCTGCCCGCTTCACTGTTCACTGATTTAATGGTAAGTTGATTGCAATTAATCACACTTTAATTAATTAGTGGTATCAAGAAATAATTCAATTTAAAAATATACACAGACAAATGGGGATATTAATACAAGATTTTAATCCACGTCTATCTGTGTTTTTTGTTGTAATTTTTTTTTGAAAGTATAGGTATTAAATAGGTATTAAAAATGTTAACTTCAACTGATTTTAGTGGCTTATTTAACGAGCGTTTTTTACAAAACTTTTTTCCAATTCCTGCAACAAACAGCTTGCAATTGGGACAGTTAACACCTCTATTTCAATTACCGGATATAACTAGTGGTAGCTTAATTAAATTATCCGATTATAGAGACAAGCAACCTGTAATATTGGCATTAACTAGAATTTTTACTGAAAAGCAATATTGCCCCTTTTGTTTTCCTCATATCAAAGCTTTGAATGAAAATTACGAGCAATTTAAGCATCGGGGTGTAGAAGTTTTAATGATTACTAGCACAGACGAACGTCAAAGTCAAATAGTTGTCAAAGATTTGAATTTAAAAATGCCGTTGCTCAGTGACCCTAGTTGTCAAGTATTTCGTAATTATCAAGTTGGACAAGCATTAGGTGCGCCTTTACCTGGACAATTTATTTTAGATCAACAAGGAAAACTGATTTATAAGCATTTATTTTCCTTTTTAGACCATAATGCTAGCGTCGAAACATTGCTTTCTTATATTGAAAAAATTTGAACTCAGAATAGTATTCTATTTATAATTAAGGAAACTGTGAAACTTGGATTTGTAGGGTTAGAAGTCGGGTTTTTATCATCATTGTCTGTAGTCACGAAGATTTATCCGAAAAACCCGACTTCTGTACTAAGCTAAAAAGCGTTTAATTTGTATATTCAAATATGATTAAAATCTTGTAGTGCGGGCATCCTGCCCGCTAGAAAAATATAAATTAAATGCGCGACAGCTTAGTTGTCGAATTGACGTTAATTCTTAATTCATAATTATTCTGACTCATTCGCGTTTTTATAGCCATTATCTGTAATCACAAATATTTAGCCTAAAAACCCGACTTCTGTACTAGTTGTCGAATTGATGTTAATTCCTAATTCATAATTCATAAAACATAATTACAATTTAACTTGGTGTAAATTACTGCGGGGATTGAAAGTACGGATATCTCGGATTTTTTCATAATATTCCCGTTCTTGCTGGCTGATATCTTTAGGAGTCGCGATCGCAATCTTGACTAATTGGTCAGTGCGATCGCCTTTGGGGTTGCGCCAGCCCTTACCACGTAAGCGTAAGGATTGACCAGCACGCACTCCAGGTGGAAGTTTAACATCAACCATACCGTCAGGAGTTGGGACTTGAATTGTTGCTCCCAATACAGCTTCATCAGGAGTAATTAAGACTTCACATAGCAAATTATCGCCATCAAATTTGAAAAATGGATGAGTTCCCAGTTCAACTACTAAATATAAATCGCCACGTCTTTGATTGAGAGAGCTAAGGGGACCTTTACCTTTGACTCGTAAGCGACTACCAGGTTTTGCACCAGCAGGTATGCGAACGTCAATAGTTTCACCACCCAAGTTAAACCGCTTTTGTACACCATTAAAAGCTTCTGAGTAAGTTAAAGTAATGGTGGCTTCGCTATCTTGAGCCGTAGCAGTACCCGTATCTTGGAAACCACCAAAGTCATTAAATCCACCGAAACCACCCGTACCACCAGGAGAAGTTCGGTAAGAATAACTTTGTCTTCCTCCAGTATTTCCACCACCAAAACGTCCTAATAATTCATTAATAAAATCATCAAAACTACCATATTGACCAAAATCAAAGCCATTCATATCAACACCAGCAGCACCACGAGGAAAGCCCTGTCCGGCTTGTTTCCAATATTGACCAAACTGGTCGTACTTTTGACGCTTGTCAGGGTCTGATAATACTTCGTATGCTTCGTTTACTTGTTTAAAACGCTCCTCAGCATCCTTATTATCTTGGTTCACGTCAGGATGATATTTGCGGGCTAATTTACGAAAAGCTTTTTTAATGTCTTCTTGAGTAGCGCTTTTATTTACTCCTAAAATCTGATAATAATCTTTAAAGTCGGTTGCAGCCATGTACTAGCCTCCTCTGTAATATTTCCTGAATATTTTTTCTAGTATTTTATCGAGTCGCCGGTACAAGAGCCGATTCTCGGCTTCCGCGTAAAGCGACTGGCGTTGCCCGGTTAATACAACGCAAAAACTATAATTGCGGACATTCGACCGCTGACTTTAAATTAACAAATATTAAATAATTGGGAAGTGCGGTTCTTGCTATGGCGGAGCAGGGAAATTTCCGTACTCTAATCAAGGTTAAGAAATAAAAGGAAAATTTGAATATCGCTTTTTTCAAAAAACAGAACAGGTTGTAAATAACAAGACTTACGCACTCGTGACAAAAATTAGGTATTTAAGACAGAGGAGCATTGCTTATCTTTCAAATAAATCAATTGAAAGATGCGTAAGTCCTGATTATGTGAGAATTATTTAAATGATTGGTGATTATTGATTAAACCACTTAAATCACTGTTCCGTCGGTAATCACGGCATTTTTAAGTACCACTACAATACCGCTACGGATATAAAAGCCTTGACTTTCACGGTCGGCTTCTTGAACATGATCTTTGTTGATAATTTGTACATCACAGCCGATGTGAGCATTTTTGTCAATAATCGCACGGCGGACAGTGGTGTTTGCTCCGATACCTAAACTAGCAGGACCTTCGCTACAGTCTGACTGACGTTCAGCATAAGGCTCATAAAAATCCGACCCCATAATCAACGTATCTTCGATATTGCATCCAGATTCAATACGCGATCGCACTCCCAAAACCGAATTGACAATCCGGCAATCTTTGAGTATACAACCCTCTCCAATCATTGATTGTGCTATCTGGCAATTTAATAGCTTAGAGGGGGGTAAATAGCGAGAACGAGTGTAAATCGGAGCTTCTTCATCGTAAAAACTAAAAGGAGGTCGTGGTTGCTGAGTTAATGCTAGGTTGGAATTGAAGAATGCTTCAATCGTTCCAATATCTTCCCAATAATCATCAAACAAGAAAGCTTGAACGTTATAACCATCGAGTGCGGCAGGAAGAATTTCTTTACCGAAATCAGTTTGGTCTTTTGAATGTTTTAACAATTTGAGTAAAACATTTCTTTTGAAGACATAAATTCCCATTGAGGCAATATATGGCTTTTCTTTGGCTTGTTCTTCATCCAAACCAAGTACAGTTGTATCAACAGCCATTTTCTTTAAAGCTTCACCCTTGGGTTTTTCACTAAAATTAATGATTCTGCCAGTATCATCAATTTTCATCAAACCAAAGTCAGAAGCACGACGTTCTTCAATAGGAATCACTGATAAAGTCACATCAGCTCCAGTTTCCCGATGACGTTCGACAAACTGACGATAATCCATCCGATAGAGATGATCGCCCGATAGAATCAGATATTCCTCTACATCCCACTCTTCAAACAGCCAGAGATACTGACGCACCGCATCAGCGGTACCTTGGAACCAATTTGAATTATCTAAAGTTTGCTGTGCTGCGAGAACTTCTACAAAACCTTCCGTAAAACCAGCAAAGCTGTAAGTGCGAGCCAGGTGACGGTTTAGGGAAGCGGAATTGAACTGCGTCAACACATAAATTTTAAATATTTCTGAATTTATACAGTTACTAACCGGAATATCTATCAAACGGTACTTTCCAGCTAATGGTACTGCTGGTTTCGCACGGAACTTTGTTAACGGATAAAGACGGGTACCCGCACCACCACCAAGAATAATCCCTAAAACTTTTTTCATTTATATTTCTCCGAACTGCCTATCTGCTCTCACTAATCAGTTTAGGACTGTGTGTGGCAGCTCGCACAGGGGGAATTAAAGATTAAGGTAATTTAATAAAAACACTATATTTACTATATTTGTAGTTAAGAATAAAATTTTCTGGTATCAATTAATGTTGATATTGAAATTTATTGAGCAACTACACCCTTATTATCCTAACCTGCACTAACCAAACGCAATTGCTGAGAAAGCCTCAGATACAGCACCCAAGGCTGTTCCGAAAGCTCAGAAACTGCATTTAGCGATAATGTTGCCGTATACACATCTTTTCCGGGCGCGATACCATTGACACCAAAACTTTCTAAGACAGCAGTTGCCCTAGAGTCCAAAACTGGTTGAGTATGAATAAAAACTACCAAACAAAGTTCTGATGGATCTTTAATTTTTTTCAGTGCCAATATCAAAGCGGTATCTAGCTTAGTAAAGTTCATAAACTGTTTAAATGAAGAAGGAGCAAGTAATAGTAATCTTAGTTGCCCCTTCTTCAGCCTATCAAGTATAAACTTAATTCCAATCCATCCTTATGTAGAGTTAGGAGTTAGTTGACAGTTGCCTCTTGCCTATTCCCTTTGACCTTTAATTAAAGGTTTTCGGTATTAATTAAACCAAATCCCCACTTGTTGTCAAATGTTGCTTTTTCTTTCCCAGGAATAGAACAATTTTTCCGTAGCAGTTCTTTGATTGCTTCGGGGTCGAGTTTGGGGTTACGCTGTAATAGTAATGCCACTAAGCCTGTAACGAAGGGTGTTGCCATACTCGTACCGGCTAATGCCACAAACTTAGAATTAATAATCATTGACCGATCTAAATTGGCATCGCTAGAAAGGGCTGAAACAATCATTGCTCCTGGTGCAGTAATATCTGGTTTGCGATCGCCATTTCTTAAGGGACCTTCACTGCTAAATTCTGAAATTGTATCTAGCTCTAAGCCCATTTTTCGTTCTTTGCCATCAATATCTGTATATTCAGCTTTAGAAGTATAAGAAGCAACTGTAATCGTACTACTGGCGCATCCGGGAGAACCAATTTTTACTGAGTCAGCAATACTTTTACCTGTAAAAAACACTGAATTTGTATCATCTAAGGTCCAAACGTCTACGCGAGTTTCTTTTGAAGCCGGATTGCGTAACCGTAATTGCCACACTCCACCAGGTACAGGCTGATTAAATTGTCCTTGACCAGTACCGCGAATTTGTACGAAGAAATTATAATCGCCGTTGATTGGGTCTTTACCTGGTGTGACTATTTCTACTCGTGCATCCGATAAGTTGTATTCTTGTGAAGGATTATCATCAGTAATTACTGGTTGGAAAGGAGTAACAAAACCGTTGGGACTCCGCACCGAAATTTCTAGTTCGGAATCTCTGGAGTACCATCCGTTTAACCAAACTATACCTACTTGATTTAGCGGTGCAGAAAAACGCATGGTACTCGTTTGCCCTTGACAAACATTGGTTTGACCGTGAATATTGTCGTTACCTTCGTTACCCGCAGCAGCGCAAACAATCCTTCCCGGACCAGTTTCGGCGTTGATAATTTTAGAAAGAGAATCGCTACCATCATGACCGTCTGCGTGTCCACCCAAGCTCAAATTTACTACAGCCGGAAGTCCCATGTCACTAGCAACCCGGAATACATAACGAACACCATCGGCGATATGAGCATCCTGTAAATCGGTTTTGACAATCACAAATTCCGCTTGTGGTGCGACACCGCAAAATTTGGCATCAGAACCACCTGCAATACCCGCAACGTGAGTACCGTGTCCATCAGTATCCAGAGACATGGCAAGTTGTTCGCCAGTTAATTCGGCACCGTATTTACCTTCTGCAACTCCTTTCCCCGATAATGTCTGGTCCCAGATACGTAAAATACGTCCGTCGAAGGCGGGATGTTCGGAATCTATACCGCTGTCTATGATACCGATGATTACACCTTTACCGCTGAGTTGGGAGTTTTTTTGCTGAAATTTGGCTAATGTCACTTTTTCTGGTGCAACATCCATCCGTCGATGCAATCTTCGCGATGGTTTGATACGCTCAACTGCCGGTTCTTCGGATAAACGGTCTAAACTTTCCATAGGCAAGAATGCGGTTCTCACTCGACCTCTATTTTGATTGATTTGAATGCCATATTGTGATAAGTGGCTTAAGTCGGCTTGTTCGTCACAGTAAATAAAAACTACAGTCCGAATTGGCTTTAAGGCACTTCTCGGCGAAATTATACCCAGGGAGCGTGTGTGAATTGTTAATGCTTCGTCTCCTTCTCTGTGATAGTCTTCGTAAGCGAGCAATATTCCCGGAGAAAGTTTTTCGTGTCTCATATTAACCTCTAGTTAACTTTAACTGCTGCAAGATTTTACCAGGATAAGTCGTTTAAAATACAATGGCTACAAGTATTTTTTTTATCTTTAATTGCTTAATGAAAACATAGTTATATTTTCCTACAATCAAATTATTGATTTTTGTAACTACATCTGAATCCTTGGCAAGAATCTATTCTCAGAAATACAGTAGTTTGTTTGTCAATTACAGATAATCGAAATAAAATAAAAAAATAGCGCCATACATTTGATGCGCGTTAATATGGTTTTGTTTAATTTTTGGCGATAGGGAAATGTAGTCATACTATATTTGTTATCAACCTATAGCTATGTCATATATAACGACTAAATTTTCATTCCTTTAAGCTATAGTTGCATTATTTGAGTAGTGTTGTATTTTTTGGGTTTGCTGTAAGCAAGCAAATGGCGGAACTGAAAATCAAGCGTACTAAATCTTACTATCTATTTGCAAGAGCTATAATCATGCCTGCAAGCTTCATCCTGATTAATACTCAAAAAGTCTTACCTCAAGGCAATTTTTCAACACAGAAAATTATCTATTTCAATTTATCTAATTCAGTATTTTCTCTGTATTCACTAGTATAAGTTATTTGTTATACTTTTCATTGATGATTGTAATTAAGTTCTTTCAGGCTGATTTTAGATTTGACAAAAGCATAATTTTTAAACAGAAGTCTATCTGATTAAAATGTTAAATTATGCTTAATTTTTTTTGAATAGTAAATTAGTGTAGCTGCTCATTAGACTTAGACAATTAATTTGTAAACTATCAAGTAGCACTCTATTAAAATCAGTTTTGCGGAGAATTTAGTGAAGATTAGGTATCTTATTAAATTATTAGAAAATGTCCAGTTGAGAGTGATTTGAATTGATGGTAGAGTTATTTTTTTTCAAAAAAGCTAAAGATTGATTAAAATGGAATTTCGTTAATTATGATGAAAAATAAAATTGAATAATCAAGGGTTTGCGAATATAGTTAAACAACAGAGATAAGGTTGATTGAGGATGATATTTTTGATCATTTCTCTTTCTTTTTGTGGAATTGAGATGAGAAATATTAATATCTTTATGATACTTTTTTATCTCTACATAAACTTAATACAATCTTAGCAATGGAAACTACAAATACTTCATAATATGGCATAAGCTGGCATATAAGTCCGAGATATTTGCATTCTATAAAATGTCAGGGATTGAGAGTAAAACACAATTAAATTTAATTGACCAAAAGTTTTATTTGATTGTTCCTATAGTATAAATATCAAGTATTTACTGCCATTACTAAAGTCTCATAATTCTACTAATGGTTAGTTTACTTTCCTGCTTGGAAGCTAGAGAAGGTGTGTTCGTGTATGACAAAATATAAATTGCAAACACTACTCAAGCGACAAACGGTAAATCGACATATTTCCTGTCGAATGTACCCAAAACAATTACCACTTTGCAAAGATAAATTTGGCGGGATTTATGATGGTTGTGAAGAGATATTGTTTAAAACAGATAATTCGGGAAGATGGACATTTTTAAATTCAATTTGGAGTGAATTGACTGGATTCACGGTACCCGAAACTATTGGTAATAGTTTTCTAGATTATGTTCATCCCTGCGAGTATCAACGCAACTTAGAATTATTTGAAATTCTCAAAGCACAACAAATAGAAGAAAGTGCATACAAAACTCGTTATAAAACCAAGAGCGGCGATGTTTGTATTGTGAAAATTCATAATAAACTTTTAATTGATAATCAAAGTCAGATGATTGGCACTTTTGGTAAGCTCAAATTAGTTGATTTTGAAAACCAGTCAGAATCTCATAAACAAGAGCAGCATCAAGTCAATAATCAATATGATGGAGAAGTTATTCTGGGAAATCATCGAAAGTACCTTGAAGCACTTGTTAATCTAGAAAATGCTTTGCAGACTTTTGATGGTAGTGATGAATCCTATAGGGAAATTTTGTCCATTTTAGGATTAGCTTATAAACCTAGTCGAGCTTACATATTTGAAAATCATCGATCTGAAAATGGTGATTTATTAATTAATCAGAAAGCTGAATGGTGTAACACCACGATTGCATCTAAATTCGAGCCAAAAAATTCCCAAAACAAACCAATTACAGAAATTTTTCCTGGTTTGGAAAAGATATTAGCACGAGGTAATGCTGTTTGGGGTACAGTAGGAGAATTTGGTTTTGAAGAAAACAAGTTTCTTGAAGCAAGAGGAGTTGTTTCTGTTTTATTTTTACCTATGATCATTAAAGGAGAATTTTTTGGTTTTATAGGGTTTGATGACTGTGTGGTAAATAGAGTTTGGCAATCAACAGAAATTGCATTTTTACAAGCTACAGTAGGTGTTATTTCTTTAGCTTATGAAAATTTATTAACTAAAAATAACCTGTCTAAAACTATTAAAGAATATCAAATTCTCAACTTACAATTAGAAGATAAAATTAATCTATGTACCGTTGAGTTACAAAAAGAACAGGGCAAACGCCAGCGTATAGAAAAAGAATTAGAAGAATCGGTGTCTTTGCAAAAAGCCACTTTAGAAACTACTGCTGACGGTATTTTATTAGTAGATAGTCAAGGTTTTATTGCTGGTTACAATCATCAGTTTTTAGAGATGTGGAATATTCCTCAATGGCTGATAAAATCTGGTAATTATGCACAGGTATTAGAATTTGCTACCAGTCATCTAAAAGAACCCCAAGAATATATAATTTCTGTAAATCAGCTACTGGGTTATCCCGGTGCTGAAATTGATGATTTGATTGAATTGAAGGATGGTAGAGTATTTGAGCGTTATTCTCAACCGCAGTATATTGGTGGTAAAATTGTCGGTAGAGTATGGAGTTTTCGTGATATCAGCGAACGTTTTCAAGCCGAAGCGACAATCAATCATCAAGCTTCCCATGACCTTTTAACTAATTTACCCAATCGAATGCAGTTTAATCTACGACTACTGGAGTCTTTAATTAAAGCTAATCAAAGTAATAGTAAATTAGCTGTATGCTTTTTGGATTTAGATCGATTCAAAACTATTAATGAGACATTAGGTCATGGAATTGGTGATAAGTTGTTAAAAAGTGTTGCTCACCGTTTAAATAAATGTTTACGCTGCCGTGACATAGTTGCTCGTTGGGGAGGTGATGAGTTCACTTTACTACTATCTGACATCAATGGTGTACGGGATGCTGCTCGTGTTGCAGAAGAAGTTTTAACTGCGTTGAAACCAGGATTTTTGATCGATAATCATCTTTTACATATCAGCGCTAGCATCGGCATTGCTGTTTATCCCAATCATGGAAAAGATGGAGAAACTTTAATTAAAAATGCCGACGCTGCATTAAATCGAGCCAAATTAGACGGAAGAAACCATTATCAAATTTATAACTCGGCGATTAATTCTCAAGCTTCGGAATTACTGAGTTTAGAGAATAGTTTACATTATGCTTTAGAGCGAAATGAATTGAGGTTATATTACCAACCTCAAGTTGATATTACTACAGGAGAAATTTGTAAGTTTGAAGCTTTATTACGCTGGGAACATCCTCAATATGGATTAATTTCTCCGAGTAAATTTATTCCCATTGCTGAAGAAACTGGATTAATTATACCTATTAGCGAATGGGTTTTAAGAACTGCTTGCGTTCAAAATAAAATTTGGCAAAATCTTTTGGGATTATCATCTGTGGGAGTTGCTGTTAATTTATCTGCAAGACAATTTCAGCAATTGAATTTAGTCAACACAGTACGACGTATATTAACAGAAACAAAACTATCTCCTCAATATTTAGAGTTGGAAATTACTGAAAGCGCTGCAATGCAAAATGTTGAGTTTAGTAAAGAAATTTTAACTCAGTTGCATGATATGGGTGTTTCCATTTCGATAGATGATTTTGGAACCGGATATTGCTCGTTTAATTATCTCAAACAGTTCCCTATCAACTGTTTAAAAATTGATCGGTCTTTTGTACGAGATTTAACTAATGATACCAATGATGCGGCTATTATTACAGCAATGATTGCTTTAGCGCATGGGCTGAATCTTTCTGTAGTTGCTGAAGGTGTAGAAACTGAGGAACAACGCAATTTGTTAAGAATTTTGGAATGTGAAATAATTCAGGGAAATCTTTTTAGCCCTGCTGTTTGCGCTCAACAAGCTACAGAATTATTAAAATCTCATTCCCGATTAATTCATACGTCTGTTTTAGTTGCTTAGCAGTTGACAGTTGACAGTTGACAGTTAATTTCTTCCCATGCCCCAATTCCCCATCACCTTGTTTCTACAAGATTCTAGAAATATTCTACTCTTGCATCAAAACCGCGATTGCGTAAAAGATCAGATTGTCTTTGAGCTTCCATACGTTGTTCGTATTCTCCAGCATTGACAAAATCTCCCAGTCTGGATTTACCAATTTGAGCGGAAGGTATGTATTGGAGTACTTGATTGTAAATATCGGGATTTCGCAAAGGTATAACTACTACATAACGTTTTTCATTGTTATTTTTAAATCCCAGTTTTTCCCAAGTTTGTTCGTCTACAAAACCAGTTTCGGATAATCCTTGATATCGCTGAAATGCAAGTAAACCTTCTCTTGTTTGAGTACCAAAATAACCTGTAGGATTAACTCTTAATAAACCTAATTCCAGCAAACGTTGTTGCAATTGTGTGACTCTTTGATTATTATCTCCGGGATAAATCGGTTCAAAATCCGAACCTCCTCCTCGACTTTTCAATACTGTAGATATTGCTTGGGAAGTAGCTTGATCTACTGTTCCAGTTACCGGAAGACGATAATCTTGTTGAAATCGGATTACTGCATCTTGTGTAGAGTTATCAAAAAAGCCTGTGGGATTACCATAAAAATAATTTAACTGCTTCAAGTTTTGTTGTAAAGTTGTAACTTGAGAACCCCTCGAACCTAATCTCATAATGCCGGGAGGTAAATTCGGTCTAGAAGCTCGACTTATTGCACCCCAAGTGGTTGAATCTACGCTTCCAGTCACCTGGAGACGATTGTCTTGTTGAAATCTAATTACAGCGTCTCTAGTGGTTTCCCCAAAATAGCCGGTAGGATTTCCAGTAAAATAATTTAAATCTTTCAATGTCTGCTGCAACTGTCTTACCCAGTCGCTTCTACAACCGATGGTAATAATCTCTTTGTTGTAATCGCAAAAACGACCAGAAGTAGGTGGATTTTGGGGTGAGTTATTCAGCGCTAAACGTATTGCTTGACTAGTTTGAGGGCCAACAACACCAATGGGGTTTATCCTTTTTTCTCGTTGAAATCGAACCACTGCATCTGTAGTCATTTGCAGAAATCTACCCGTTATTGGACCATTGTAAAAGCCCAACCTTTTTAAATCTTGCTGTAATTTAGTGACACCTGCACCACTACAACCGCTTCTCAGTCCATTTTGACAATTATTAGGATTAGAAACCCGATCATTTCTAGCTCCACCGCACCTGCGTTGTAATGCAGCTTGAGTTTGCGGCCCAACTTTTCCGATAGCAGATATTCCGCTTGCTTGCTGAAATTTTTTCACAGCAGCTTCAGTCATTGAACCAAAGTTACCGTTTACTGGGCCATTGAAATAACCCAATTTTTGCAAACAACTCTGAACATCTCTGACTTGAGCATTATTATCTCCTCTCTCTAAGCCGAAAGCTTCTTTTGAACTTCCGATACTCAAAACTGTGACAAGAGATATTAAACCTAGAGTAAACCTGTTATTATTAAACATTTTTCCACAAATATTCATTAACAATTTGAAAACAACTTTGACGGCAACAGCCTGATTTTTTAAGATTGCTTCACTTGACTAAATTTTCCTCATCCCAACCAATTACGTTCATAATTTTTAAATTTTAAAAATTGAATAAATTTCCTGTTATGGCATTGACTTTACAATTCCGATTTTGTGCCATTTATACGAGTAATTTTTCACAAACTATACCCAGAAATTACATCAATATCGACTTATTTTAGAATCCTCAAATACATATCTAGTTAAACATTACTCCCAACCTCCTCTATAATTACCTTTCATCCCTATAAAACCTCTTTTCTCTGCGTTCTCTGCGTCAAGCATCGGTTTTTTTTCTAATCGGTAATCTTTTGCTGAAAAGGGAGTAATCAAACATTGATCTAATTTGTATTTTATGCACCCGTACAAAATATATCAGATATTGCCTTCCGTTTTGCTGCTGCAATCGTCTTGCCTCAGTAATATGTGTATAAATAATACATTATATTCTTTTGAAATGTTGAATTAGATCATACTTTTTTAATCTGTAAACACTAAGTATTAAATTTAAATTTAAATTAAGTAAGGGTTAAAAAATCCAATTAGAATACGATTACTTTCAGTGATACGAACAGTAAATTAGTAACAGATAACCGCGATATTTGCAGCCTGGAACACAAATAAAATTCAAAACTGAACTTTTTGCCGTAAAAAGAAAATATATTACTCTACTTTTTTAGTATTACCAGCTTTAACCCAAGCTTCTTGTTCACTACTTTCAATACGAATTTTTTCCCAAGTTTTATCAGCACTTACTTCTAAAACTATGACTTTTTCATTAAATCCAACACCACCAAGACGCTCTGCATCGGCATTTGGTTCCCCTCTTAAAATTAAACCTTCAGCCCAACTTACTGTAGCAGGATAAGCTCCTGGTGGTAGTGGTTTTTCAACTTCTTCTGGTGATTTTGTTGGACTAGGTTCTTGTGTCGTTTTTTCTTCAACACTAACAGCAGTTGCTCCTGGTGTGGGAGTTTTTGCCGCTTCCGCTTTTACCGCAGCTTTGTCATTAGAAAAAACTGGTTTGGGAGGGTTTATAGAAGCTCGATTCATCAAATAAATTGCAACTGCTACACCACCACCAGCCAATATTGCGATCGCGAGTAAAACACCAAGTATTAACTTGAGTATGTTAGACAACATAGTAACTACCTTTTACCAAGAAGCTTGTTTTAAAACCGATGAGTGACAAATTATAACTCTTAACTATCAAATCCTCAATCATTATTACATTTGAAGTTGAGTATAGTTAGTTTAAGAAATACATTATTTAACTGATATATTGCACAGAGCCGCATAATTAACTACATAATCAAAAATATCAACAAAAATATTACTCACAAAAATGTCATATTTTTAGTCCATTTTAATGGACTTATGCTATCAGACTGGGACTTGCAGTCCCAGACGAGTAAGAACGACAGGAAAACAATTAGTAATTATTTTAACAATAGGTTTCTATGGTGCAAGATGTAAATTAAGCAACTATAAAACACGAAAATGATTAAGAAAACCCGCTTGAATCATCAAACGGGTAAAATATTTCAAAAAAATGTCATAACTACTACAATTTATCTTGATTTATAACTTCTGCATTAAAACCTATATTGCGAAAATATTCAGCAGATTGTTGTGCTGTGTTACGCTCTTTAAAATCTCCCACCCGGATGTATTCACCTAATTTTTGGTTAAAGCTAATAGATGCATTCGGGACAAAACGACGAACTTCATCTAAAGTGTAAGGACTAGTTACTGGGATAATTACGCTGTAGCGATGTTTTACCGCTTCCTCTAACTTTTTCCAGGTACGCGAATCGACAATTCCATTGGGGGGTAATTCATAACTACGCTGGAATTGTTTTACCGCTTCCCAAGTGTCAATTCCATAGTAATCTGTGGGATAACCTTTAAAGTAACCTAGTTCCCGCAATGTTTGTTGTAATTGGGTGACACACTCACCTTTATCACCTCTTTGTAGAGTGGGTTTATCGCATTTGATAACGGGTTTTGACTTTTCTGTGGGTGAATCAATTCTCTGCCAAGTTTGCTCTCCCACAACTCCATCGACAAACAATCCATTATCTCGCTGGAATCGTTTTACGGCTTCTGTAGTCTGGGGACCATAATTACCGTTAGGATTGAATTTAGCATAACCCCAATCGCGCAATCTAGTTTGTAAGTATGTCACATAACGATTTTTGTCCCCAGGTTTTAGATTAGGACATTTACCGTTACTACAAAAACCAACTGAAAGTTCTGGTAAGGGTTTAGGTACAGGTTTTGCAGTAGCACATTTAGATTCAAGAATTCTTTGTGTATTACTACCTACAACGCCATCAGCAATTATTCTATGATCTTTCTGAAACCGAATCACAGCATTTTCAGTTATCTCACCGTAAAAACCAGTTGCTGAACCATTAAAATAACCTAGCTCTTTCAAGCAGTTTTGAATCGATGTAACTGATGCACCTCTACTTCCCCGTTTCTCCAATGCTAAAGCTTGTCCAAGGTTACTCAAAAAGAATAAAGTTAGCGCTACAGACAAAAGACGCATCACAAAAAAAGTAGACTGCTTTTTGCTGTAAAATCTAAAAGGGATAATCTTGACAGTTTCCGGTGCCTCATAGGCTGAAGCAGCGTAAGTATAACCAATATTTTCCATAATTGGATTAATTTTTGAGGGTTGATTAGTTACTTAGAAAGCGCGGAATCGTAGCGTACCGAACGTTAAGTAATCACCCCTGATGTAATTTGTATTTGCCCCCATAGTTCAACAATTGATAATTTAGAATTATTTATCATCAATTGGTCAAAGCTGAATCTTTCGGAGGTAAGAAGTCGGGTTTTTATCAGCATTTTCTGATGTTACGGATATTTATCGCAAAAACCCGACTTCTTGTATTGTTCTAGAATTTACATTGTTTTATGTAATCATACTAATAGTATAACAACAAAAGTTGTTAGACTATTTGTGATTATTGTTACTTTAGCTCAAATGTTAGGGGTCAAACTTCAAAAGTCAAATTTGTCACAACTCCCAACTCCCAACTCCATGTCCTTACGGACACGCTACACTAACACTCCTAACTCCGGTGGTACTCACTTTTTTACTGCAATCGCTGTTGAATTCTATCACTCAAAGGATTATGCTTTGATGCTAAACGCGCTCTTCCGGAAGCAGCCCATTGACGCAGTTGCTCGATTTTTTCTTGGGCAGTTCTGGCTAAAGGTATAATTTGACTAGCAGATTCTAAAATATCGTCTGTAGTAAAATCGCGGTTTTGGCTGAAGCCGATGTGCATTGCTTCAATTAATGTTTGTTCGATTTCTGCACCGGAAAAGTCCGGTGTTTCGTAGGCTAGTCTTTCCAAGTTATAGTCTTTGATGTTATGGGGACGTAATCGCGATAAATGTACGTTGAAAATGGCTTTTCTTTCTTCTTGGATGGGTAAACCGACGAAGAATATTTCATCAAATCTACCTTTTCGTAACATTTCCGGTGGTAATTCTTGGATATCGTTAGCTGTGGCAACTACAAATACAGGTGAGGTTTTTTCTGCCATCCAGGTAATAAATGTACCAAATACTCTACTAGTAGTTCCACCGTCGCCTTTACTACCAAGTCCAGAAAAGGCTTTGTCTATCTCGTCTATCCACAGAATACAAGGTGCGAGGGCTTCGGATAATTGTATCATTTGGCGGGTGCGCGATTCTGATTCACCGACCAAACCACCGAATAATCTGCCTACATCTAAGCGTAATAAAGGTAAATGCCAATGATGAGCTATCGCCTTTGCGGTTAATGATTTACCAGTACCTTGAATTCCTACTAATAATAAACCGCGAGGATGAGGTAAACCATATTGTCTGGCTTTTTCACTGAAGGCACCACCCCGACGCAATAACCAATCTTTGAGGTTGTCTAATCCACCGATATCAGAAATTTGTTCTGTAGCGGGGATAAAATCAAGGATTTGAGTTTGACGGATAGTTTGGCGTTTTTCTTGTAAGACTAATTCTACATCTGAAGATTGTAATTCACCATTTTGGGCGATCGCCCTTGACAAAACGCGACGAATGCGCTCCATACTCAGCCCTTGAGCGGAACGAACTAATTCATTTAAAATTTGATTTGGCAAAGAGTTATTAGTAGCGGTTAAGAGTCTTTGAATTTCGGTTTGGATTTCTGCGGCACTGGGTAAAGGGAATTCGACAACGGTTAATACTTCGGTTAAATCATCGGGGATGGCAACACGGGGTGAAAGTAAGATGATATTTTTGGGTTGGGATTTTAGTAAACGGGCTAAATTACGGAGTTTGCGGGAAATGGCGACATCATCTAAAAATCGATAAAAATCGCGGAGAATCAAGATGGTAGGTGCGGATGGATGTAGTTTTTCCACAAATTCTAAAGCTTGTAAGGGGTTACGTGTTGCGAAACCCGCATCGTTGGGATTACCTTGATAACCATCTACAAAATCCCAAGTGTATACCTGACGATTACCGCTCTCGGCTGCTTGCTCTCGAATTACAGCTTCTAAACGCTCTTCTTCGTGGGTGGGTATATAAATTAGAGAGTAGCGAGCGCGTAATAGTAGTTTAAACTCTTCGCGGAATGTCATAGTTGTTTTTTTAGTAGTTTATTTTATTGTTGCTGTTTTGATTGCTTTTGGTAAATAAGAATGATTAACCCTTCTAGTCGCGGAGGGCGCAGAGGAAGAGTTTGAGAGGGAAATTTAGAATGATTACGAAATTCTCAGCGATTCTACTGAAGTAATATAAAAATATCAATTAGATGCGGTTTTATGAGCGAACTATCGGCTTATGGTGGAAGTTTGTTTGGAATTGGGAAAAAATACTCAAGCAATTGAATATAGCGAACGCAGTAAAACCCGTAACCTAATTGAACTTATCCTCAAACGGGATTCTAAAACCTTTTTTTTCCCAGAAGTTTTTACGCAGCTAGAGCAATTTACAATTGAATAATCCGCTTCGCCAAGTACAATTAATGGTATTTTTTAACCAGATAGAGTCAAACAGTAAACCTTTTCAATCACCTTTCTATTGGGCTGCATTTACTGCTCTTGGTAATTAGGAGTTATATTATGACATTTGCAGAACAAAATTTAGACGCTTTTATGGATTTGCTAAAAACTCAACCTGCTTTATTTTCTAAAGAAAATATTGTCAATTTAGAGAAGTTAATTAGTAATACACCTGATGATGTTGAAAAACTATCAACTGCTGTTGCCCTTTGGTATCAGAATTATCCCAAAATTCTTGACAGTCAATTAGCACTTTTGAATCATTCTTTAACTGTAAGGGGACTTGGTAGCGCTAAAGCTAATCCTAATATTCCGGAATATCAGCTTGATAAAAAGACTCTGCTGAATGCTATTCAACAAAGTTTAGTTAAAGCTAAGGATAAGAATAAAAATAATCGCACAATTTAGTTTGTAAATGGATTATTCAACAGCAAAAGTCGATTATCCAAAACTCACTCTATATACCTTCGGTTTACGTCACAACTTGGCTATAACTTTCTCTCTTTCTCCTTGCAAGATTTCTTGATAAATGGGTGATTCACGCATAATATCTGACCTTAAAGCCTTTGTTATAAAGTCTTTTTCTAATATTAAATGGATGTGACAACTTCACTTTAAAAGGATGTTTGAAAGTCTAATTTAATGATTTACCTGGCGACTATAAGTCGCGATTTAAACCGCCGGATACTTTTAAAACATCCTCTAACGACAGATGCTTGAAATCTCATTTATTAGCGGTTATTGTTCACCTCTTTTTCTTTGCAAAACCCGCAACTGTTCAACGGATAATCCGGTTACTCTTGATATGTCTTCTAAAGCCATGCCAGTGTTAAGTAGATTGATAGCGACTTCTGCCTTACCTTCGGCTTTACCTCTTTCTTCTCCTTCATGCAATATTTCTTGATAAATTGGTGATTCTCGCATAATATCTGACCTCAAAATTCTTTTAATTAACTGTTTATTCAATACTAAACCAGCTAAAATCGCTGCGGATGCAGCAACGTTACTTTGAGTGCGGTTATCTGAAATCTCGTTTATCTATCATCCGGAAGGGAATCTCCGCATCTGGTTGAGTTTGGAACTCTAAATGCAGGATTTTTTCGTCCGACTGTAACAATATTATCGAATCGGCTCGAATCGGTTCAAGTGAAAGTTCTATTTTTATTTACTAAAACGAGCAAATATCCATTGGTTGATATTTAATTTGTGAATATAGAGCAGACATTTATCAAAAGGGATAAAGTTTATCGCATCACACTATCTCTGACTTCTGGGAAGCGATTACCTTTGAGTAATTATTACGCTAATTACTGGAAGTCTGAAGAAAAGATCAAAGCAGAAGCAGATGTAGTTGCAAATTTTCTCTCCATACCCAGAATATGAGGATATTAAAATTATGACTACCGTAGAACAAACAACAAATAAACTCGCGATGAACCGCACCAAAAAGGGTGAATGTTACAGTCACTGGTTGGTGCGTGACGCTACAAATCTGATCGCTACGTTCAAATTTATTCTAAACTACACACCCGAGAAGAAAATTGTGCCAGTTGCGTAAGTCCTATTAAATAAAACCCTATCCTAAGAGTGATTAATCCACCTTTTACTTAAAATTAATTCCTTCTCAAGTACAGCTTAAATATTTATTAACTTTGGTTACAATAAAAATCGCTGTATTGTGATTGTAAGGCTTTTTGATTTGATTACACCAATAGTGAGGTTAAAATGCGACTACTACTTAAAAGATTTGGTAGTTGGGGTAAGCTGAAATTAACCGAAATATGGAACAGTAATAGCGGTGAGTGGCATTGGTTATCAGAAAAGCCAATGTCTGTTGTCGGTATTAATCGCAAGCTGTGGAGGGGTGCTGTACCTTCATTAAGCTTCTATACTTTGCTATCGATGTCAGGAATTATCTCCACTTTGGGGTTATTAGCAAATAGTGCGGCAACAATAATTGGTGCGATGATTATTGCTCCTTTGATGGGACCGATAGTTGCCATTGCTTACAGTATTGTATCGGCAAATCAACGTTTATTAAAGCGTTCGAGTTTTACCCTATTTAAAGGTGTATTACTGACAATTGTGATTTCAATGGTAATTACTAAATTAGTTGGTATTAGAACTTTCGGTTCGGAAATTTGGGGACGTACTAGTCCTACACTATTAGATTTAGGAGTCGCATTAGCAGCAGGTGGGGCTGGTGGGTTTGCCTTAACCAGACGCAGTATTGCCAATGCTTTACCAGGAGTAGCGATTGCTGTTGCTTTAGTTCCACCGTTAAGTGTACTCGGAATTGGTATCGGCATGGGTTCAAATTCGGTTGCAATCGGTTCGGGACTTTTGTTTCTCGCTAACTTAGCTGGTATTATCTTTAGTGGTTCCCTGGTATTTTTAGCTCACAATTATGGTTCTTTTGAAAAAGCCCGTCATGGTTTATTAATATCTATCGCTTCCTTAGTTTTACTTGGTTTACCTTTGGGTTTATCTTTAGAAACATTTTTAGTCAAAGAACATACCCGTCGTCATGTAGAATATTTGGTTTACCGGCAAACTGTGACTTTTTCCAATTCTGATATTAGAAGAATTAATGTTCGCCGAGATGGAGAAAGATTTTTCGTGGATATGGAAGTTGCACTTCCTTTTAATTCCCTTTCCTCAAATCAAGTCAATTTAGTCCAGAAATTTTTACAAGACAGTTTGAACAAGCCATTAACCTTAAATGTCAGAGTCATTCCTATTGAGGAATATACAGCTAATTGAACTATGCAACGCATCGCCATCACATCTGAACAAATTCAAAACCAACAAATTACCCTCACCTCACAACAACAACATTATTTATATCGGGTATTGCGATTGCAAAAAGGTGATAAATTTATCGCTATGGATGGTATGGGTAAATGGTGGTTATCACAATTAAGTAATTCCTCTGCACAAATATTACAGCAATTAATTGTAGATCATGAGTTACCCATCACCGTAACCTTGATAGTCGCTTTACCCAAAGGAAATGGTTTTGATGATATAGTCCGTTGTTGTACTGAATTGGGTATATCTTGCATTATTCCAGTAATTAGCGATCGCACTTTATTAAAACCCAGTTCCCAAAAGCTCGAACGTTGGCAGAGAATAGCCCAAGAAGCAGCAGAACAATCGGAACGAACTAAGATACCCCAGATTTTAGAAGCAGTCGCTTTTAAGCAAGTTATTTCATCATTTGTGAACGTGGAAAAATATATTTGTGTTGCTCGTGGAGATTCCCCCCATTTACTTCAATGTTTACAAAATCAACCCCAAAAAAATGTTGTGATTGCCACTGGTGCCGAAGGTGGATGGACGAAACAAGAAGTTGAAATTGCATTACAAAATGGCTTTCAACAAGTTTCTTTGGGTAATCGCATCCTCCGTGCAGTTACAGCACCAATTGTAGTCATGTCCCTAATTTCCGCAATCAATGAAGTCTAAAGCTTTTCATTTAAATGCAATACAAATTAAACTGATGGAAATTCCCACGGGCAAGGATGCCCATCCCACAATTTGAATGTGTTTGACGTGGTTTGATTTTTGTGAAACACTCATTTTGAAAACTTTTGCTTTGGCGATCGCTATGTATACAACTTTGAATCACCCATATAATTAAATAATCTGTATTTCGATATTTTCGTATAATCGAAATTTAATGAGACTAGATATTTGAGAGATATATATATTGAAATTTAAAAAACCTTGCTAGACACAAAGAACCTTGAGGAAGGAGATAATGAAAGATTGTTAAACTTGTTTCAAACGACTTTGAGTCACCTACATAATTAAATAATCTGTATTTCGATATTTTCGTATAATCGAAATTTCATAAGAGTATATATAAGGTGTGGGGTATTAAACAGAAGAGATAAATTGAATTTAAAATCAGCAAAATCTAAAATCTAAAATCAAATGAGTGACGTAATTATTATCGGAAGCGGAATTGGAGGTTTAAGCTGTGGGGGATTATTAGCAAAATATGGGTTTGAGGTGACGGTGTGTGAAAGTCATTCGATTGCCGGAGGTGCAGCACATTCTTTTACATACAAGGGTTTTAAATTTGATTCAGGGCCATCGCTGTATTCAGGTTTATCTTATAGTCCTTCCAATAATCCTTTACGACAGGTACTAGATGCAATAGAGGAAGATTGTGAATGGGCTAATTACAATAGTTGGGGTTGCTTTCTTCCTGAAGGAGATTTTAACACAGAGGTTGGTGCAGACCAATTTTGTGAAATACTTTTACGATTGCGGGGACAAAAAGCCGTCGATGAATGGCGAGAATTGCAGCGAGTGATGAGACCATTAGCAGATGCTGCGATCGCGATTCCTCCAGTTGCTTTACGTTTAGATTTGGGTGTTGTGAAAACTGCGGGTAAATTTGCACCTAATTTAATCAAACATTTTTTCAACGTGGGGAAATTGACAGGACCTTTTAGTTCAATTATGGATGGTGTGGTTTCCGACCAATTTATCAGAAATTGGTTAAATATGCTGTGTTTTCTGCTTTCTGGATTACCTGCCGATGGGACAAGTGCTGCGGAAGTGGCGTTTATGTTCGCAGATTGGTATCGTCCGGGTGTGATGTTGGATTATCCGGTAGGTGGTAGTGGTGCTTTGGTTGATGCTTTAGTAAGAGGATTAGAAAAACATGGTGGAAAGTTACTTTTAAACAATCATGTTGAACAAATTATTGTTGAAAATAAACGTGCTGTCGGAGTCAGGTTACGTGGTGGGAAGGAATTGAGAGCGAGTACGGTAATATCCAATGCTTCGGTATGGGATACTTTAAAGTTAATTCCTAAAGATTCGGTACCACAGCAATTTATTCAGAAGCGACAAGCAACCCCCGAATGCGAAAGCTTTATGCATCTACATTTAGGGATTGATGCTCGCGATATCGATGGGGATTTGCAATGTCATTATATATTCGTCAAAGATTGGGAATTAGGAATTACTGCTGCTCAAAATTTAGTATTAATCTCAATTCCTTCAATAATCGATGCTTCCTTAGCACCACCGGGAAAACATTCGATTCACGTTTACACTCCTGGTAATGAACCTTACGATTTATGGCAGGGAATGGATCGGAATAGTCAAGAATATATTCTTCAAAAACAAACCCGTGCTGAAGTTATGTGGAAGGCTCTAGAAAAAGTGATTCCAGATATTCGTTCTCGTTGCGAAGTTAGTTTAATTGGTACTCCCTTAACTCACGAACGTTATTTACGTCGTCATCGTGGTTCCTATGGTCCGGCAATCCGTGCGGGAAAAGGTTTATTTCCAAGTTCTAATACTCCTTTAAAAGGTTTGATGTGTTGCGGTGATTCGACATTCCCCGGTATTGGTTTACCAGCAGTCGCAGCTTCCGGAATGCTTGCAGCGAATACTCTTGCACCTCTCAAAAAGCATTTGGAATTGTTGTTCGATATTGTTTGAATATAATTTGAACTTAAATATAGGAATCCTACTTGAAAATTGCAAAAACTCAGTACACCTTAATCGAATAGAATCATGAAAGCGTCTTGCATGAAAGCAAGAAAGCAAGACAGCCTCCCTACACAAATAATTAAACAAAAATCAAACGGGATTCCTATATAATTCCACAACTAAAAGTCGGGTTTATGGTCATGATTGTTTTATATGACAGATATTTAAGAGCAAAACCCGATTTTTCATCCCCCAAAATATCAACTTTTCCTTGGCTTTTCGTTTTCGGCGGTGATTATTTGAGAACAAGTTTATTGGAAAATAATCTGGGTTTACTGAACAACTGTAAAACTTTTTATTTGCAAGCATTTCAGGCTCTTTTTGTCTCTAAAAAGTCTAAGGGAATATAAATATAAGGCTTAAAAATCTTGAATAAAGCCATTGATAGGAGTTCAAAAATCAAAGTGAAACTATTTATTGCCTTTTCTCTGTTCCCTATTCCCTCTTCCATACCCTCACTAAAAAACTAATAAGCAAACTCTAATTTCACGCTGAAAAAATTCTCGAATTTATTTACAAAGAAGAATTTTACGATTTTAAATACCCATTTAAAGTACTTTTTGTCAATATCAGTATTTTAATTAGTCATTTTTAGTATTTTAAATCACAGTGAAATTAATATTGCTTCATATCAACTTTGAGAGTATTGCCTTACTTTTTGCAGTTGTAGTACACAATAGTCGCAAATATCAAGTTAGTTGCTTGTTTTTATCTAGTTATTTAATCTTATTTAATCAAAATTGATAAAAATGGTTTTACTGCTTCCCTAAGCATATAAACCCCATATTACACCCAAACGGCTTGTAATCTCGTTCCTTAATTGAGAAACTAGTCAATAAAAAATTTTATGTAAAGATGAGTAACGGGTTTGTAACGGAATATGAATACAAAAGTTTTATTGATGATAGATTCATAATTAGGTTTTGGTTATGAGTCTTCAATTGAGGAAGTTAAAAGCATATGATTGCAAAGCCAAAAAGAATTGATTAAAAATAATCTGGTTGCCATTCATCTTTACTAATCGAGTAATAAACCACATCTAATTTTTTATAGAGGTGAGCGTCTTTTTCGTACTTTAAACCAGCCTTTTCCATAACTCGCCGTGAAGCGATATGTTTGGGAGATGCGATGGCGATAATTTTGTAGAGTTTGACGGACTCGAAACCGTACTGTAAACAAGCTTTAGTAGCTTCGGTAGCAATTCCTTGATTCCAATAATATTGGTCGAGACGATAAATAAGTTCGATTTGGGGACTATTAGATAAACAATTGAGTCCGCAATGACCGATTAATTTACCACTGGCTTTTTCAATAGCAGCCCAGACACCGAAACCATATTTATCCCAATGTTTGATGAAATATTCTAAAATTTCGCGAGTAACTTGTTTTTCCTGACCTTTGGGTATTGGTCCTCTAGGTGAATACTTCATCACTTCTGGATTGCTTAAAATTACAGCTAAATTATGCAAATCATCGAGAGTGTAAGGTCTGAGCCGCAGTCTTGCAGTTTCGATTTCTACCATGATTTACCCAAATTATCCTTTTATGCAGTTATAAGTTTCACGTTAATTTAATCTCGTCCGGTTTTTGAGAGATGGGGAAAGTTAGAACTACCCGATAAATTGTTGAAACAGCAAGTAGAAAAATTGCGATCGCGATATAACTTCAAAGAAGAAACTAATGATTAAACCAATAGTTTAGCCACCAAGGTAGAAAAATTGCGATCGCGATATAACTTCAAAGAAATCGGGTTTTTTACCAAAACCTGACTTTTAAGCAACTGGATAAACAGTAATTAAAAAATACTGCTCAAATTGCCAGCAAAAATTAATATAATGCAGTTATTATGAGCATCTTCCAACCTGTGAAAAAATCTGGTCAGCAAAACCGTCTGCGTAAAAACGACTGGCGGTTATTTTTGCGTTTAGTTCCCTACGCTCGTAGTTATAAAAAACTGCTGGGAATTTCGATATTACTGCTGATACCAGTAGCAGTAGCCAACGCAATACAACCTTTAATAATTGGACAAGTTATTTCTCTAGTTCGTCAAGAACCCACCACCTACAGATTTCTCCTCGATAATCCAACACAAGGATTATATATTCTGCAAATAGTGTTATTAATTACAGTTGTAATTCGTCTTGCACTCAATGGCTTTCAAGGCTTTTTAGTTCAAAAGGTGGGACAACAAATTACAGCGGATATTCGGGAAGATTTATTTGAACACGTGACTTCCTTAGCAGTGCGTTTTTTTGATCAAACACCAGTCGGTAAATTAATTACCAGATTGACATCTGATGTAGAAGTATTAGGAGACGTATTTTCCACAGGAGCCATAGGCATATTATCAGATATCTTCTCCACCTTAGTAATTATCGGCTTCATGTTTTATACTCAATGGCAATTAGCTTTATTACTACTGCTATTGCTCCTCCCCGTATCCGGATTAATTATCTATTTTCAACAGCAATTTCGTAAAGCAAATTATAAAGCTAGAGAAGAACTTTCCGCACTCAATTCCCAGTTACAAGAAAATATTACCGGGATTAATGTCGTACAGTTGTTCCGACGAGAACAATTTAACGCTAAATTATTCGCACAAACTAACAATCGTTACGTTAAAGAAGTTGATTTAACCATCTTTCACGATTCCGCAGTTTCAGCAACTTTAGAATGGATTGCTTTGGTTGCGATCGCCGGTGTATTGTGGGTTGGTGGCTGGTTAATTTTGCAAGAACAGTTAACAGTAGGGCTATTAGCGAGTTTTGTACTGTACGCTCAGCGATTATTTGAACCTTTACGACAATTTGCAGAAAAATTTACGATTATTCAAGCAGGTTTTACTGCTATAGAACGAGTTACTGATATTTTAGATGAACCTGTGGAAATACGCGATAAAGTAAATTCTAAATATTCCCTGAAAAACAACTTTGAATTTGGATATATCGACGAAATTGTCGAAAATCTAGAAACTATCGACGATAAAATCGATGCATCAAAACTTGGAGAAATTCGTTTTGAACAAGTTTGGTTTGCTTATAAAGATGATGATTATGTAATTAAAAATTTAGACTTTACCATCAATCCGGGAGAAAAAATTGCTTTAGTCGGTCCCACAGGAGCAGGTAAAAGTACTATCATTCGTTTATTATGCCGTCTTTATGAACCAAGCAAAGGACGTATATTAGTAGATGGTATTGATATTCGAGAAATACCCCAAGCTGAATTAAGACGGTATATGGCTGTAATTTTACAAGAAGGGTTTTTATTCGCTGGTGATGTCAAAACCAATATTACTTTAGGTGATAATTACACCTTCGCAGAAATTCAACAAGCAGCGCGCTCGACGAATGTTGAAGATTTTATCGAAGAATTACCCCAAGGTTACAATACACAACTTAGAGAAAGAGGTACAAATATTTCTAGTGGTGAGAAACAACTTTTAGCTTTCGCAAGAGCTGCTATTCGTAACCCACAAATTCTAGTATTAGATGAAGCAACGGCAAATTTAGATGTCGCGACAGAAGCTTTAATTCAACAAGCTTTAAATCAACTTTTAATCCAACGTACTGCTATTATTATTGCTCACCGTTTATCTACTATTCGCAATGTCAACCGCATTTTCGTACTCAAACGCGGCGAATTGATCGAACAAGGTAGTCACGAACAACTATTGCAGCAAGGAGGGTTATACGCTACATTACACAATTTACAAATGCTCAATCAGTAATCAGTTATTAGTTATCAGGTATCAGTTATCAGTAAACGGATGCTCTTAGTTTGATTATCTCGATCAAACTGATAAATAATTCTGGTCATTTGAACCTCGCATGACTAGAAGTCACGCGATTCCTGCTTCAACGATTTCTGCCTGAAAAGATCAGGACTTACAAATTCTCCACAGGCGTATATAGCATCCGGCGCACCGACGGCTGCTGATAGAATTCTCAAACCTTCACTCAAAATATTTAACGCGGCGTTTTTGTCCCTCAAATTGTAATTATTGCAATTAGGACAAAACCATTCGCGCAACTTTAAATCCTTAACCAATGGGTTAATAAAACCACAGTGATTACAAGTCTGGGATGAAGGGTAAAATGTATTAACTTTCTGCACAATTCTGTCATGCCATAACGCTTTGTATTCAAGCATGGTGACAAACTTTGACCAACTAGCGTCTGAAATACTCAGAGCTAACTTATGGTTTTTCACCATATTGGCAACTCGCAAGTCTTCTATACAGATGATACTGTTTTCTTTAATTAAACGAGTTGATAACTTGTGCAAAAAGTCATCTCTTAAATTAGTAATGCGTTCGTAGTTACGAGCCAGCTTGTTTTTCGCTTTGACTCGGTTACTACTACCTTTTTGACTGCGAGACAGTTTTTTATGTGCCTTGCGTAACTTACGAGTTTGGGTTCTGTAATACTTTGGATTGTCTACAGCTTCACCTGTGCTAGTAACGAGATAGGATTTTATTCCCAAGTCCAACCCAATATTTTGTGTTGCTTGGGGATATTTCTCTATTTCAGTTTCACAATTGATGCTGGCAATATATTTACCAGAAGAAGTCCTAGTAACAGTAACGTTTACAATTTGACCGCTAATGTCTTGCGACTTGTGAAACTTTATCCATCCTAGTTTAGGAAGTTTTAAACGATTTTCTATTACTTGGATATTGCGGTTAGTAAGATTAGTTTTGTAAGATTTTTTGCAACCATTCTTCTTTTTGAACTTAGGTAAGCCGACACCTTTCTTGTTTTTAGACTTTTTTAAGTCAGTAAAAAAGTTTTTGTACGCTGTCTCTAAATTCTTGAGTGAGTTTTGCAGAGCAAATTTATCTACTTCTTTTATACTTTGCACGGTCATAGACTGAGTTTTGTTCTAGGAAAAGTAAGCCTGATAA
>JACYMD010000083.1 GCA_015272215.1 Rivularia sp. T60_A2020_040
CTATTCCCTTACATTCTAGCTGATATAATATCTAAATTTTCTTGCGTTTACCCTGCTAAAATACCCAAAATCAAAAAGTTAAGAGTTACCATTGATAACTCTTAACTTAGAATTAAGAACTAATGTTCAATAATGTTCAATGCTTACAAATTTAGTTGAGTTTTGCGAATATCCTCTAAAAGACTTCCACAAGCATCAACAAGTAAATTTACAACTTGATTAAAGCCTTCCTTGCCACCATAATAGGGGTCTGGGACTTCTTTGAGAGAGTGGGTACGGCAATAATCACAAATCAAGCGTACTTTTTCGTGATATTTTCCGTCCGAGTCTATAGAAAGAATATTACGATAATTCTCCCTATCCATAGCCAAAATCAAATCGAAATTTTCAAAATCTGACCGTTGAAACTGACGTGCTTGACCACAAAGCTTAATTCCTAAAATAGCATTAGCAGCAGCACTCATACGAGAATCCGGGGGACTACCGATGTGGTAACTTGATGTTCCAGCAGAATCACAGTGGATAGAATTGCTCAAACTAGCTTTTTCCACCAAGTGATTCATCACATTTTCTGCGGTTGGCGATCGACAAATGTTACCCAAGCAGACAAACAGCAGCTTATAAGCCATAATCTACATTTTAGACTAGTCCAAAGTTTTGCAATTTCTAGCATATAAGACTGCTGACAAAGCGCTTGATTAAAATCCGGGAAGTTCCAATCCGCTGGTTAAATCTTCCATGCGATCGCGCATAGTAGCAGTAGATTTATTGTAAGCATCTTTCATTGCTGCTGTGACCAAATCGGAAAGCACTTCTGCTCCTTCATTCATCGCATCAGGTGAAATTACTACTCCTTTGGGTTCCTGGTTTCCACTGAGAATCACTTTTACCATTCCACCACCAGACTCTCCTTGAATTTCCATTTGCTCCAATTCTTCTTGGAGTTGTTTGGCTCCTTCTTGGACTTGCTGGGCTTTTTTGAAGGCTTCAGCCAGTTCCTTCATTTTTCCTAAACCAAAGCCAAATCCTTGTCCTTTTCCTGTCATAATAAATAAGCCTGTGCTTTCAATAACAAATCAAATTCAATTATAGATGGGTAGTGTAATTTGATAGTTTTTTATCTTAAGGTAATGCACCCAATTACATTCTAAAAACTAAATATCGCAGATTTTTGATTAAAAATGCTAATTTTTCCTGGCACTGATAATTAAGCTGCTTGGAATTCTCCGATCATCTTAACTTCTGGATGTAACCCAATTGACCAGCGTTCTTGTACTTGATACTGAACGTGACGAATCAGATTGAAAATATCCTTAGCGGTTGCTCCACCACAATTAACAATAAAGTTAGCATGGCGCTGTGCTACTTGGGCTTGCCCAATTTGAAAACCTTTAAGACCAGTTTCCTCGATTAACCGACCTGCGGAATGAGGTGTCGGATTGCGGAACACGCTACCACAACTTGGTAAATGGTAAGGTTGGGTAGCCAATCGATGCTCTTTGTGTTGCTTGGTTCTTGCCGTAACTTCTGCTGGATCTGCACCGGGTTGGAGTTGCAGAGTTGCTTGAGTGACTATTAAATTACTTCCTTGCAACATAGAAGTACGATAGCTATAATTTAACTGTTCGCTAGTTAGAGTTTGCAAAGTACCATCGGGAGTTAGTACCTCGATGCTAACTAACATATCTGCAATACAACTATTGTGCGCTCCAGCATTCATAACTACGGCACCACCAATAGTTCCGGGAATGCCAACTCCCCATTCAAATCCTTCCCAACCACGTTCAGCAGCTGCCCATGCTAAAGCAGGTATTGATTCTCCAGCCGCAAATGTAACCATACCAGTTTCCGCATCAAAATTAGTATGGCGCATATGGCGAGTAGCGATAACCAGACCTGGTATACCATCATCACTGATTAACAAGTTGGAACCAGCACCAAGTACTGTTATTGATAACTCGTGTTCTTTGGCATATGCAACACTGGCTTGCAAAGATTCACTGGAACGGGGAGCAACAAGCCATTCTGCTGGACCACCAACTCTATAGGAAGTGTAGGCAGATAAAGCTACTTGAGGCTTGATAATACAGTCAGTAACACTTAAGGGGATTCCTTTGTTCTTACCGTCCACTTTCATTTTTGTTTTGTTAGTTATTACATGAAAAGCTTTGCAAATTTTGCAAATATTTAGTAGATGCTTGGAAAACCGTCATATTTAACAAAATACTTGAATATGTTTTGACGTGTAATTACCGTAATCATCCGATATTCAAATTCGCAATCAAACGGTTATCCGATACAGGTAATCATTGAAGGGATAAACTACCATTAAAATCATTAAAAGTGGTTCACCCCGTGAGGTCGATGAATGTTATTATTTAGGATGTGGCTTGTGCTGGTTGCCGAAAAAAATCTATAACTTCGGGAATTGTTTGGTTCAAGTTTCCAGCACCGAGGAATAATGCAATATCTCCAGGGCGCAAGTTTTTGATTAAGAACTCGCTAACGTCGGTTAAGGTTGGTTGATAGTGTACCGAAGAATGATGTTTTGTTACTTCCGCAGCCAATTGTTCACCAGTAATCAAACCAATATTTGGCTCTCCGGCGCTATAGATATCGCTGAGAACAACTAAATCCGCATGACTGAAAGATGTAGCAAATTCTGCTAAAAATGTTTTTGTGCGGCTATAACGATGAGGTTGGAAAATCGCTACGACTCTTTGTCCCGGCCTTGCTTGTAACCTTGCAGCTGCTAAAGTCGCACTCAATTCGCTGGGGTGATGTGCGTAATCATCGATAAAAACAATCCCGTCAACTTCACCTCGAAACTCGAAGCGTCGTCTTGCACCTTCAAAAGTCGCTAAACTTCGAGCAATTTCGCCAAATTCTAAACCTAATGCTCTACCGATGGCTACTGCTGCTAAAGCATTACTAAGATTATGGTTGCCTAATACACTTAAATTTAATACTCCCAGAGCAATACCTTTTTCCCAAACTAAAGCTGTGGTACCGTCAGCGCGATAATCAATATTTGTCGCATAATATTCGGCACCGCTATTTGGATCAAGGCTATAGCTGATATCAGGTTGGAAGCGCTCCCGTACTGTTTTGCAATCAATACAAGCGACTACAGTTTGGCAGTTGCTGGTAAATGTTTTAAAAATATCTATGACTTGATCTAATGTTTCGTAATGATCTGGATGGTCTAACTCTATATTGGTAATAATCCCAAATAAAGGAGAATGCTTCACCAAAGAACCATCCGATTCATCAGCTTCTGCTACTAAATAAGGGCTTTGTCCCAAACGAGCATTACCTTCCCAAGCTTTGACTTCACCACCCACTATGATTGTAGGGTCAACGCCACACTCTAATAACATATAGCCAATCATGCTACTAGTGGTAGTCTTGCCATGAGTTCCGGCGACGGCAATACTCTTGTACTGGGATATTAATGCTGCTAATACATCAGAACGATGAAAAATTGGGCAGCCATTTTCTAATGCTGCTTTGTATTCCAAATTCGAGGCATTAATCGCTGTAGAACAAACTACTTGGGGTGTTCTGGCAATATCCTGAGAACCACCCTTAAAGAAATCAAGATTCGCTGCTTCTTGTTTACCAAAAACATTAACTCCGATTGATTCTAGTTTGTGAGTAATGTGATTTGGACGAACATCAGAACCGCTAACTTGAAATCCTCTGAGAGCGAGTATATATGCCAAAGCCGACATACCAATACCGCCTACACCAATGAAATGAAACGGTCTACCGCTAAAATCTACTACATTTACCATTGATTTTTCCTCTGACACCACACCACACCATTAACACTTCTAACACGCGCATCATACTCAGAATTTGATTTTTACTGACACGCACCCTGTATATTTTATTTCACTTCAAAAATGGAATTTGTTGCGTTCATGTTATTTATCCAAAAAGATTTTAACCTTGAATGGAATTTTTTTCTCTTTCCAAACTATTATGACCTTTCTTCTGACAATCGAAACACAATTTGGAAATAAACAATTGTAATTTACAATACATCTTTGTGGTTTGAAAAAAGCAATTGTCTAGAATACGACATCGGTTGCGATAGAAGATTTGAGTCTACATAAAATTCATATCTATGAATTGGAAATATTAGCTTTCTGAGATTAGGATCTCCGATACCATCATTGAAGGACACTTATTTGTAGTCGAAACAGCTTTGTTTTAGCCTACATATAAAAAGGGTTATTTAGGTGTCCCAAGTGCCATTAATTGATAAATAACCGATCGCTCAGCAAACATTCACCTGTAGATTTTGAAATTAAAAATTTAAAAATCATAGTGCCTTTATTTCATCCTAAACTGGTAGCAACCAATTAATCAAAAATTCGATTGCGATGGATACTTTACTTAACAAGTGTAACTTGTATGCAAATACTAGTACCATTTAACTGTTAGTTAGGATATCTTTGTACCCAATTGTGATACCGAAAACATGAATTGGCACAATTGTGTAATTAGTTTTATGCACCTCCACTCTCAAGTGGTGTGAATATAACTCAATCCGAGTCGATGTGCAAGCAAGTAGAGCAACAACCGGGTAATTTTTGCATATCATGTACTGGCAATTAATACATACTCCTTTAGAAAGAGTTTCGTCAAGTATGATTCCTAACTTATGTAGCAATTGCCAACTTTATGGGTAACTTGGGAACGGACTTTTTTAGAACCCCTATCGTTAATCTCGGTGTTTGCTGTGGCTAATCGGGATAAATTATCAAGTTTTTTAAGGAATCTAGCACTTCATAGTTATTAATACCCCCCCTTTGCGATATGATCGTTCGCATAAATAAGCATTGTTTAGACATAAATACAGAGGGCAAGACCTGTGGTTAGAGTTGCAATTAATGGTTTCGGTCGCATCGGACGTAACTTTATGCGCTGTTGGATGGCGAGAGAAAATAGTAACTTAGAAGTTGTTGCTATTAACGATACCTCAGACCCCAGAACGAATGCTCATTTGCTGACCTATGATACGATGCTGGGCAATTTAAAAAATGTTGACATTTCCGCTGATGATAATTCCATTACAGTCAAGGGTAAAACAATCAAATGTGTGTCTGATCGCAATCCAGAAAATCTGCCTTGGAAAGACTGGGAAATTGACCTGATTATTGAATCAACTGGGGTATTTGTCAGCGAAGAAGGAGCTAGAAAGCATATTAAAGCTGGTGCTAAAAAAGTTCTCATTACTGCTCCTGGAAAGGGCGGTAACGTTGGGACTTTTGTTATGGGTGTAAATCATCAAGATTACGATCCAAACAAGTATGACGTGATTAGTAATGCTAGCTGTACCACTAATTGCTTGGCTCCTATAGCTAAAGTGTTAGATGAGAAGTTTGGTATCATCAAGGGTACTATGACCACTACTCACAGCTATACTGGCGACCAACGCTTGCTCGATGCTTCTCACCGAGATGTCCGTCGTGCTAGAGCCGCAGCAATGAACATTGTACCCACTTCTACAGGTGCAGCAAAGGCTGTTGCATTGGTACTACCAGGTTTGAAAGGAAAACTCAATGGTGTAGCCTTACGGGTACCTACTCCTAATGTTTCCATGGTGGATTTTGTAGTCCAAGTTGAGAAGCCTACCATTGCTGAAGAAATTAACCAAGCTTTTAAAAATGCTGCTGAAAATGAACTCAAAGGGATTTTGGGTTACTGCGATTTACCTTTAGTGTCTTCGGATTATAAGGGCAGTGATACTTCCTCGGTTGTAGATGCCAGTCTGACAATGGTTTTGGGTGGAGACATGGTTAAAGTTATGGCTTGGTATGACAACGAATGGGGTTATAGTCAGCGAGTTGTTGATTTGGCTGAATTGGTTGCTCAAAAATGGAGTAATTAATTTTGGATTTTAGATTTTAGATTTTAGATTTGAAATCATCGGATTAACCCAAAATCTAAAATCGTCAATTTGTAAAATGTTGAAATCCCCGGCTTAAGTTTAAAACTTGGTCGGGAGTTTCCCTGCTACTATCATGCAATAAAACTTGATCGCGATCGCCACTAGTATTAGTAATTGTTCCGATGATTGCTGCACCATTACCAAGCTTTTGTACTAGTTGACTGGCTGCTGGTTTTGGTAAACAAAGTAGTAATTCAAAATCTTCCCCACCGTAAAGAGCATATTCTAAGGCTTGTTCTGGTGTCAGCCAAGGGTTCATGGCTGGATGTAAGGGAATCTGAGTGGCTTGAATTTTTGCACCAACTTGACTTGAATGACAAACTTGTAAGATTGCATCCGCTAAACCGTCGCTGCTATCCATTCCACAGATATTTGTCAGACAGTGGGAATCTACAATCTCCCACAGAATTGGTAGAATATCCAAACGTGGTTTTGGTCGTTGATGTGCTTTAATTAAGGCTGCTTTTTCGTCTTCGCTCAGATTTGTTGTTAAATCGGGATTTAACAGCAACTCTAAACCTGCACGAGAAGCCCCATGATAGCCTGTAACAAGAATTGCATCTCCTAAGTCGGCTTGATTGCGACGAATCGTCAGCCGTGGAGCAACTTGTCCGAAAGCTGTAATTGCCACGCTGATAATTGGCGATCGCACTATGTCACCACCTACAATCGGGGTGTTGTATTGCTGCAAGCACTGTGTCATTCCCTGGTATAGTTTTTCAACCCAATCTACAGAAGTCTCTCCAGGGAGTCCTAAACCGACGGTAATTCCTAACGGTGTAGCCCCCATTGCTGCTAAATCAGAAAGATTTGCTGCGGCTGCTCGCCAACCAACATCTTCAGGAGATGTAGTAATTTCACTAAAGTGAACTTTATCAATTAATACATCTGTAGTTACTACCAAAGATTTTTCGGCAGCAGTTGTTAATACCGCTCCATCATCACCGATAATATCTGGGGGACAAAAACGCTGCAATATTTTTAAAAGCCCTTGTTCGCCAATTTCTTTGACTTGCATAAAATCAGTTAACAGTTAACAGTTAATAGTTAACAGTTATCAGTTGCACAGCGCAATACATCATCGGAGGGGATAGTTGAGATATACTATCGACGGGAATTAGTAAGGGTAGGGAAGGATATATGGTAAAACTGGTTTTAACAGTGATTTTACTAGTATTATTAACAGCTTGTAGTTTTGGTACACCATCACCAAATAAACAGTTAATCAAAAAAGCGATCGCCCTTTCAATGCAGGAAACCCAACAGCAGCTCAGCGAAAAATTAAATTTGGATTTTGGCGAATTTGAAATCAATCATTTATCAATTAAACAGCGGAAGCTGATGACAGTTGAAGGTTTACCAGCTTTCCGCATTCAGGGAAATTATGATTTAAATTTGAAGTTACCAAAACGAACTTTAGCACAACCACAAAAACCCTTTGACGTTTACCTACAACTGCAAAAAGAAGGTAAAACCTGGAGATTGCTACTTCCTCCCCGAAGTAATGAAAATACATCAATTTGGCATAGCTATCTTTTAGTAATCAAAATATTTGCTCCAACCTAAGATGCTCCCAGATAAAGTTTTATTACTGTGATTCGGGATGAATAAAGTTAAAATATCAATCAATTGAGCTAAAATTAAAGGCAGAAGAATTAATTATTAATTTGATTATTAATTTGACATATACCCGCACCGCTTCCGCAATCAATTCCGTAATAAATGTTCATTAATAACTGATTTAAGAAGGTGACTAGTATTCAAGATAACAACTTTTCTCTTCCGGGAGAAATTCTCATTCCCCAGGCACCTCCCGGATTTAAGTCGGGTTTTATCGGTATTATCGGTCGTCCGAATGTCGGTAAATCTACTTTGATGAATCAATTAGTTGGTCAAAAAATTGCAATTACCTCACCAGTAGCTCAAACTACGCGGAATCGATTGCGCGGTATTTTAACCACACCCGAAGCACAACTGATTTTTGTCGATACACCCGGAATTCATAAACCCCACCATCAACTCGGGGAAGTATTGGTGACAAATGCCAAAATTGCCATTGATTCTGTGGATGTTTTACTATTTGTGGTTGATGGTAGTACAGTTTGTGGTGGTGGCGATCGTTATATTGCTTCATTACTCGAACGTACTACTACGCCGGTAATTTTAGGCATCAACAAAATTGATAGTCAGCCGTCCAATTCTCAGTTGATAGATGAAAGTTATCTAGAATTAGCAGAGTTTGGCGAATGGCAAACAGGAAGATTTTCCGCTAAAACTAGCGATGGACTGCTAGAATTGCAACAATTATTAATAGAACATTTAGAACCGGGTCCTTATTATTATCCACCGGATTTGGTCACTGATCAACCGGAACGCTTTATTATGGGTGAACTAATACGAGAACAGATTTTGTTATTAACTCGTGAAGAAGTTCCCCATTCGGTAGCCATCAGTATCGATTTAGTCGAAGAAACACCTGCAATTACCCGTGTATTGGCAACAATTAACGTCGAACGCGATTCCCAAAAAGGTATTTTAATTGGTAAAGGTGGAGGAATGCTCAAATCTGTAGGAAGTGCAGCCAGAGAACAAATTCAAAAGTTAATTGCAGGCAAAGTTTATTTAGAATTATTTGTCAGAGTGCAAGCAAAATGGCGGCATTCTCGGATTCGTTTGGCTGAATTAGGATATAAGGTGGAGAAATGATGGTTGATGGTTGATAGTTGTTAGTTGTTGGTTGTTGGTTGATAGTTGTTTATCCACCATCCACTATCCACTATCCACTATCAACTATCCTTTAATGCACTACTCCAGCAGGTGCTTCTTCTTCCACAACGGGACTGCGTAAATTTTCTACTAAAGCTTGAATTTCTGCGGGTGGTGGTGGTGTTAGACGGGAAACGATTAAGGTGACGATTAAGTTAATAATCATACCTAACGTTCCGATACCCTCAGCAGAAACACCGAAAAACCAAGTCGGCATTCCGGCAAATTTTACGCCGATAATATAGACGGTGGTGAAGATTAAGCCGGTTAACATTCCGGCAATCGCGCCTTCTTTATTGGTACGTTTATCGAAAATTCCTAAAAATATCGCCGGGAAGAAACTTGCTGCTGCTAAACCGAAGGCAAAGGCTACAACTTGCGCTACAAATCCCGGTGGGTTTACACCAAAGTATCCAGCGACTACTACCGCAAAACCTACCATGATTCTACCGACAAATACCCGCCTACTTTCCGATGCATGAGGGTTGATCATGCGATAGTAAACATCATGGGCGATAGAACTGGAAATTACCAGTAATAATCCCGATGCTGTAGATAAAGCTGCTGCTAAACCACCAGCTGCTACTAAAGCGATTACCCACGGTGCAAGTTTGGCGACTTCTGGGGTGGAAAGTACGATGATGTCATTATCAATTGTAATTTCATTGGTTGTTTGATCTGGAGTTAACTGCAATTTTCCATCGCCGTTTTTATCGTTAAAAGCTAATAATCCGGTACTTTCCCATTTTTTCGCCCAATCTAGCTGCTGTACTTCCGTCACTGTTTTATTGTGAAGAGAATCAATTAAGTTGTAACGAGCAAACATCGAAAGAGCGGGAGCTGTGGTATAAAGTATAGCAATTAGTAATAATGCCCAACCCGCAGAATAACGGGCAGCGCGGACATTGGGAACAGTGTAAAATCTGACAATTACGTGGGGTAAGCCTGCGGTTCCAACCATCAACGCGATAGTGATAAATAGTACGTCCAACATCGATTTATTGGTGAATGGTTCAGTATATTCCTGAAAACCCAAACTAACTTGAATATCGTTGAGTTTATCAGCAATATCACTGAAGGTAAATGCGAATTGGGGTATGGGATTTCCTGTAAGATAAATTGAAATTGCGATCGCAGGAATCAGATAGGCAATAATTAAAATACAATATTGGGCTACTTGTGTCCAGGTAATACCTTTCATTCCTCCCAACACTGCGAAAAAGCCGACAATTATCATCCCGATGACTACACCCGTATTGATATCGACTTGCAAAAACCGGCTAAAAACGATGCCAACACCGCGCATTTGTCCAGCGACATAGGTGAGCGAAACAAAGATAGCCGCTACCACAGCCACCAATCGAGCAAATTGGGAATAATAGCGATCGCCAACAAAATCGGGTACGGTATATTTGCCAAATTTTCGCAAGTAAGGGGCTAAAAGTAACGCCAGCAGTACATAACCACCAGTCCATCCCATCAAGTAGATTGAGCCATCGTAACCTAAAGTTGAAATTAGTCCTGCCATGGAAATAAACGAAGCCGCTGACATCCAGTCAGCAGCGGTAGCAGCACCATTAGCGAGGGCTGGCACACCTTGTCCAGCGACAAAAAATCCTTTACTATCTTTGACACGAGATTGCCAACCGATATAAATGTAAAGTAAAAAGGAAATGCCGACAAATAAAATCGTCCAAATTTCAACTGTCACAATTTTCCTACCTTTTAATATTATATTTGCGGTCTAACTTATCCATTTGGACTGCGTAAATAAAAATTAAGCCTACAAACACCAAGATTGAACCTTGCTGAGCCATCCAAAAGCCAAAAGGTACGCCAAAAAAACGGATTGTATTTAAAGGTTGTACGAGCAAAATACTAAATCCTAGGGATACCATTGCCCAAACGATTAAAAGGTTGCGAATTAAAGCTGTATTTTTCTGCCAATAAATGCGGTGGTTTTCGTTATTCATGATTTAATATCATCAATCCATGAAAATCATACCAGTAAATTAGGTGTTTATCGAAAATGTGTGACTATTCTTATTTGATTCCATTAGTTAATCTGAATTGGCATCTTTGACTACCCAGCGACTATTTTGAGCATCCCATATTAAAAATAAACGCACCGTACTAGGAACAATACGACCATTTTTCATTAAATAGTTTAATGAAGCATCGACTGTAGCAGTATTTTGATTTGTTTCTAAAATAGTTACTTGCTCAATATTTACACTTTCAACTTTGCCTTTCCACCAACTGAGATAAGAAAAATAACCATTAGGATGAAAACGTTTGTTATCTTTATATTCGGGAGATAACTGATTCCAAGCTGTTTTATATTGACCTTGATTAATTATTAAGTAATAATTCTCTACCGCTTGTGCTGGTGATGGTTGTTGAACTGTTGGCGAGGTAAAATCAATCGGAGGAGATAAGGGATTTTCTTGGGGAATCGGTGGTTCAGGATTAGGATTATTTATCTGAGGAGTTTCTACTGTTAGGGGTGGTTCTATGTTTAAATCTTCATTTGGTTCTACAGCAACTGGTTGAGTTAAACTTGATTTTTCTGTGGGAATTACATTAGGTGTTGGTGTATTTTCTGGCGGATTATTTAAATTTAATTTTAAATTTTCTGAAGCTTTTTCAGGTAAAGTTGTCGGTTGGAGTTTTTGCTCTTTTGTGACTACTTGTGGTTGTTTATATAAAGCAAAACCAATGATGATTGATGCACCGATTAAACTACCCACAATCAAACTACCAAAAAGAATTCCTTTACCGTTCCCTTGGCTACTAGAGACAATTGAAGATGGTGGTGTAATAGAAATAGTACTTAAATAACTTTGGGGTGGTAAGGTGATTTCGGGAGGGAGAGTATCCGAAGTCCCGATATGGGAAACTCTTGAAGGTACGCTTAAAACACCACTTTGTAAAGCTTTTAGCATAACGCTAGCACTATTAAATCTCTCCCTAACATGAAACCCAATTGCTTTATCTAAAATACTTGCAAAATCATCTTTAACATTCGGTGCATAATGCCGCCATAATATTTTACCAGTAGCCGGATCAGTCGCTAATTCTTGCGGCATTTTACCTGTAAGCAGATAAATAGCAGTTAACCCCAAACTATATAAATCGCTAGCAAACATAGGTCTTCCCAGGGATTGTTCAGTTGACATAAATCCTGGTGTACCAATCACAATCGATTTTGTGGCATTTCCTGAAGAAGTTAATACCGTCGATAAACTTTCTTTAACTGCACCAAAATCTATAAGTACAGGCTTATTATCAACATTAATTAAAATATTTTCTGGTTTGATGTCTCGATGAACAATACCTTTAGAGTGTACATATTCGAGAATTGGCAAAATACCGATTAAAATTCCTTTGACAGAATTTTCATCCATGAAACCAACTTCTTGCAAAATTTGCGTTAAAGTTTTTCCTTCAATATACTCTTGTACTAAGTAAAATTGCCCATGTTCGCTGAAATAAGCATACAATCGCGGAATCTGAGGGCTACCATCACCCAGCTCTTCTAGAATCGCTGCTTCGCGTGCAAAACGCTGCTGTACCAACTGATAAACCTGGGTATTATCTTTGATAGGTCGTAGTTGTTTAATTACACAAGGACGAATCGAAGGCATTTGGGTATCCTCTGCCAGGAACGTTTTTCCAAATCCGCCGCTTCCTAAAGTCCGAATAATCCGATAGCGGTTATTAAGCAGCATTTGTATAAATAAGGGCGCTAATGAGTCAAAAGGAACACAGTCATATATTTTACTCACTTTCTTGTATAAACAGCGAGTTAAGTTGGGATTTATAACTACGGATTGACTGATGATTCCACAGATTACACAAATTTAATTACCAATTACCAATTACCAATTACCCATTACCCAATATGCATATAAACTAGGAATCTGAGAACTACCGTCACCGAGAGCTTCCAAAATCGCCGCTTCTCGTGCAAATCTTTGCTGTACCAGTTGATAAATTTGAGGATTATGTTGAATTAGTTTTAGTTGTTTAATTACACACCGACGAGTCGAAGGTATTTGAGTATCTTCCGCTAAAAAAGTTTCTCCAAATCCACCGCTTCCTAAACTCCGAATTATTTGATAGCGCTTGTTGAGCAGCATTTGATAAATAAGTGCTATTTTAAAAAAAATAATTAGTAATATATTTTACCTGTTTCTCCGCAATCAAGCTTCTGTTTCAAGTTAGGGTTTGTGGTTTTTTGGAATTTTTTGTGACGATCGCTGAGAATTTACCTATCCTAACTATCCCTCGATTCCAAATCTCTCAAAATTAACGAAACACTTGATATTTGGCACTTTACGCATAATTATTAACTACATAATCAAAACGATAAATAAAATATAACTAACCTAAAACAGTAATATTTTTAGTCCATTTTAATAGACTTGTGCTATTAGACTGGGACTTGCAGTCCCAGGCGGGCAAAAACGAAGTAATTATTTTGACGATAGATTTCTATGGTGCAAGATATTAAAATCCCGTCCTTAACGGGGTTTTAAGCAATGCGTGGGATGAGCATCCCTGCCCGTCGGAATCTGCCTTATAAAGATGAAATATGCTGTAAAATATCTAAGTCCAGATTTAACTGTTACAATAATTAGAATAATTTTATCAAGTTTTCTAAATTTTCTTTTGTAGCATCATCATATTGACAAATCAGATGCTATATTAGTAAGGCTATTATTGTGCGTACATATAGATAGTTTTCTTAAAACCTGTGGCGAATTCAAGATCTGCTCTCAAACGTGTTCTAGTTGCAGAACGCAATCGACTCCGTAATAAAACCTACAAATCGGCTTTGAGAACGTTGATGAAGAAATACTTCACCGCGTTGGATACCTATGTAGCCGAACCAACACCTGAATTAAAGCAAGAAGTACTGCTGAAGATGTCTGCTGCTTACAGCAAAATTGATAAAGCCGTAAAGCGAGGTGTTCTTCATGAGAATAATGGAGCGAGGAAAAAATCTCGGTTAGCGAAAAGACTCAGCGCGATCGCACAAACAGCGGCAGAAAGCTGAGTAGTGAATAGTTAGTTTTTCTAGTTTTTTCCATAAAGTCAGCAGTAATTGTTTGTAAATTGCTGACTTTAAAACAAGGACAAAAAAATCAATGCAGTTGATTGACACCCACGTTCATCTTAATTTTGACCAATTCCAGCCAGATTTGGAAGAGGTTCGCTCTCGATGGCAAGAAGCGGGTGTAGTGCGGCTAGTACATTCATGCGTTGAGCCATCGGAATTTTCGGGCATCCAAGCTTTAGCTAATAGATTTCCCGAAATTAGCTTTGCAGTGGGATTACATCCTTTGGATGCCCACAAATGGACATCCCAAACAGCTAATGAAATAGAATCGGCAGCTAGTTCCTCAGACAAAGTAGTAGCAATTGGGGAAATGGGGCTGGATTTTTATAAAGCCAATAATTACGAGCAGCAACATATGGTACTCGTAAAGCAGTTAGAAATAGCAGCAAGACTGAACTTGCCAGTTATTATCCACTGTAGAGATGCAGCATTAGAGTTAAAGCAAGTGCTACAAGAGTGTATTGAACGTTATGGAGAAAAGGTGAGGGGAGTGATGCATTGCTGGGGTGGAAAGCCAGTTGAAACCCAATGGTTTTTGGACTTAGGCTTTTATGTCAGCTTTAGCGGAACAGTTACCTTCAAAAATGCCCATGCGATCAAAGAGTCAGCCACGATGGTAAGAAGCGATCGGCTTTTAATTGAAACTGACTGTCCTTTTTTAGCTCCGGTTCCCAAACGAGGGGAAAAAAGAAACGAACCATCCTACGTTCGTTACGTAGCCGAACAAGTAGCGAGTTTGCGGGGAGAAACTCTGGATGAAATTGCTGCAATTACCACGAAAAATGCCTGTGATTTATTTGGGTTGAAGCTATAAAAATTCACTTGGGTGTCAATACCTGTAGATATCATCAAAAATCTGCCTTTAGGAGGAGGATAAATATGATAAAATTAATCCCTCCAACAGCTTTTGCTTGAGTGATAATGGTTAGGTTACTGCCAAAAGCAACTAGTTGGGAAAATGTTTGAAATAGTGATTTACTATTTTTTAGTGCATTTTTCAGATATAGCGGATATTTATAATCGATAATTGCCGCTGTGATAACTAGTTAAAGTTGCCCGTAGCTAATCCATTAGAGCTAAATTATTTCATTTATAGAAAATTGTTTAAGGTTCGGAGTTGGAGACGATAAGCAGCTTGTTCGCGAAACCGTTCGAGAAAAACCATAGAATCTAGCGATTAATTTCTTTAGTAATAGGATATCATCACATGACAGTAGAAGCACTGTTGGCATAATGGCGATCACTTAGTGCAAGCTCGTTGCGATCGCAAATTGAATTTATAAACTACTTGTTTGAATTAAAGCGCAATCTTGGAGGGGAAATGAGAAAAGTAAGACAGTTTCTTCTGAAGCGAAAAGCGAGGTTATCACCGAGCAAACTCAAACAAATGATCAAATTTTGGCAGATTTTACCTGCTGATTTGAGAGGATTAATTTTTTCGAGAGATGCCATGCATCAGGTGTAATGAATCAATTTATCCATACTCAATTCACCACGATAGCAGTAGGATTGGAATTTTCTACAAGTCCATACAAGTTTAACCCCTTATAGATTTGAATTAAAGCATGAATTACGACTCAATGACAGAACCGGGCTTCATGTTGCCCGACTTGATTGAAATTCAGCGTTCTAGTTTTCGCTGGTTTTTAGAAGAAGGGTTAGTAGAAGAGCTTAATTCCTTTAGTCCAATTACAGATTACACCGGCAAACTGGAGTTGCATTTTTTAGGAGAAAATTACAAGCTTAAAGAACCTAAATACAGTGTAGAAGAATCGAAACGGCGTGACAGCACCTATGCTGTGCAAATGTACGTACCGACAAGGTTGATCAATAAAGAGACAGGGGAAATCAAAGAGCAGGAAGTATTTATTGGTGACTTGCCTTTGATGACCGAACGCGGCACATTTATTATTAACGGTGCAGAGCGGGTAATTGTCAACCAGATAGTTAGATCCCCAGGAGTTTATTACAAATCCGAAATCGATAAAAATGGTCGTCGGACTTATTCTGCTAGTTTAATTCCCAACCGGGGAGCATGGTTGAAATTTGAAACAGACCGTAACGATTTGGTTTGGGTGAGAATTGACAAAACTCGCAAACTATCGGCTCAAGTGCTGTTAAAAGCCTTGGGACTTACCGATAACGAAATTTTCGATGCTTTACGTCACCCGGAATATTTTCAAAAAACCATCGAAAAAGAAGGGCAATTCTCAGAAGAAGAAGCCCTGATGGAATTGTATCGTAAACTGCGTCCCGGCGAACCACCTACAGTATTGGGTGGGCAACAGCTTTTAGATTCGCGATTTTTTGACCCTAAACGCTACGATTTAGGTCGCGTAGGGCGCTACAAGCTGAATAAGAAATTACGCCTTCAAGCCCCAGATACAGTCAGGGTTTTGACATCTACCGATATTTTGGCAGCGGTAGATTACTTAATCAACTTAGAGTTTGACATTGGTAATATTGACGACATTGACCACCTGGGAAATCGCCGAGTGAGAAGTGTCGGCGAATTACTGCAAAATCAGGTGAGAGTTGGTCTAAACCGTTTGGAGCGGATAATCCGCGAACGTATGACCGTATCTGATTCGGAGTCACTAACTCCTGCATCTTTAGTTAACCCTAAACCTTTGGTAGCAGCAATCAAAGAATTTTTTGGTTCATCTCAGTTATCTCAGTTCATGGATCAAACCAATCCGTTAGCGGAATTGACCCATAAACGTAGATTATCAGCACTTGGACCTGGTGGTTTAACTCGTGAACGTGCCGGTTTTGCGGTGCGAGACATTCACCCTTCTCACTACGGACGGATATGTCCGATTGAAACGCCAGAAGGTCCGAATGCAGGATTAATTGGTTCTTTAGCGACTCACGCGAAGGTGAATCCCTATGGATTTTTAGAAACACCTTTTCGTCCGGTAGAAAACGGAAAAGTGATGTTTGAGAAACCAGCAATCTACATGACTGCTGATGAAGAAGACGACTTGCGAGTTGCTCCGGGTGACACACCACTTGATGAAAATGGCTACATTATTGGTACTCAAATACCAGTACGTTATCGTCAAGATTGGGCAACTACGACTGCCGAACAAGTGGATTATGTCGCAGTTTCTCCGGTACAAATAGTCTCGGTGGCAACAAGTTTGATTCCATTTTTGGAACACGATGACGCGAACCGGGCATTAATGGGGTCGAATATGCAACGGCAAGCGGTGCCATTGCTCAAGCCAGAACGTCCTTTGGTAGGAACTGGTTTAGAAGCGCAAGCTGCAAGAGACTCCGGGATGGTGATAGTGTCGCGTACCGACGGTGACGTTACTTATGTAGATGCTACAGAAATTCGTGTCCGTCCCGCACCCGATGCACCGGAAGAAAAATACAAAATTTCCAAATACCAACGTTCCAACCAAGACACCTGCTTAAGTCAAAAACCCCTAGTAAGGATCGGAGAAAAAGTAGTTGCCGGACAGGTACTTGCAGATGGTTCTTCCACCGAAGGTGGCGAATTAGCATTAGGACAAAACATTGTAGTAGCTTATATGCCTTGGGAAGGTTATAACTACGAAGATGCGATTCTAATCAGCGAACGTTTGGTACAAGAGGATGTTTATACTTCAATTCACATTGAAAAGTATGAAATTGAAGCAAGACAAACTAAGCTAGGACCAGAAGAAATTACCAGAGAAATTCCCAACGTTGGTGAAGACGCGCTGCGAAACTTAGACGAACAAGGAATTATCCGCATTGGTGCTTGGGTAGAAGCTGGAGACATCTTGGTAGGTAAAGTCACTCCCAAAGGTGAATCCGACCAGCCACCGGAAGAGAAATTACTGCGAGCAATTTTCGGTGAGAAAGCCAGAGACGTAAGAGATAACTCTTTGCGAGTACCTAATGGTGAAAAAGGAAGAGTTGTAGATGTCCGTTTATTTACCCGTGAGCAAGGTGACGAATTACCGCCAGGGGCGAATATGGTGGTGCGAGTTTACGTAGCCCAAAAGCGGAAAATTCAAGTTGGCGACAAAATGGCAGGACGGCATGGTAATAAAGGGATTATTTCCCAAATATTACCTTTAGAAGATATGCCTTACTTGCCAGATGGTTCTCCTATTGATATTGCACTTAACCCCTTGGGCGTACCCAGCCGCATGAATGTAGGGCAAGTATTCGAGTGCTTGCTCGGTTGGGCTGGTCATACTTTAGGAGTCAGATTTAAGATTACACCATTCGATGAAATGTATGGTGAAGAATCATCGCGGCAAATCGTTCACGGCAAGCTACAAGAAGCAAGAGACGAAACTGGCAAAGACTGGGTATTTAATCCCGATAACTGCGGAAAAATTCAAGTTTATGACGGTCGTACTGGGGAACCTTTTGACCGACCAGTGACTATAGGCGTAGCTTATATGCTCAAATTAGTCCACTTGGTAGATGATAAAATTCACGCTCGTTCCACAGGACCTTACTCCTTGGTTACTCAACAGCCATTGGGTGGTAAAGCACAACAAGGCGGACAGCGTTTCGGAGAAATGGAAGTATGGGCATTGGAAGCATTCGGTGCTGCTTATACGTTGCAGGAATTGCTGACCGTCAAATCCGACGATATGCAAGGACGTAACGAAGCTCTTAACGCCATTGTTAAAGGTAAAGCAATTCCTCGTCCAGGAACGCCAGAATCATTCAAAGTATTGATGCGAGAGTTGCAATCTTTGGGATTAGATATTGCCGTCCACAAAGTAGAAACTCAAAATGATGGTAGTTCCTTAGATGTGGAAGTAGACCTGATGACAGACCAAAACTCTCGTCGTACACCACCTCGTCCTACTTACGAATCTCTTACCCGCGAGACCATACAAGAAGAGCAATAAAGGTTAGAGGTTAAAGGTTAAAAGTTAGAGGTAAGAAATAGTAGCGCCTGGAGAACAATGTCTTTGGGAATTTAAACCTTTGACCTTTGCCCTTTGACCTTTGCCCTTTGACATACAGACCTTTTTTAATTTTCTACTATGAGAAATTCTCAAAATAATCAGTTTGATTACGTAAAAATTGGCTTAGCTTCACCAGAACGTATTCGTCAATGGGGAGAAAGGACTTTACCTAATTCTCAGGTAGTTGGTGAAGTTACAAAACCGGAGACAATAAACTACCGGACCTTAAAGCCAGAGATGGACGGGCTTTTTTGCGAACGCATTTTTGGTCCGGCAAAAGATTGGGAATGCCATTGCGGTAAATATAAGAGAGTCCGTCACAGAGGTATTGTCTGCGAGCGCTGCGGCGTAGAAGTTACCGAATCGAGAGTACGCCGCCACCGCATGGGTTACATTAAACTGGCAGCCCCGGTAGCTCACGTCTGGTATCTCAAAGGGATTCCCAGTTATATTTCCATCTTGCTGGATATGCCTTTGCGAGATGTAGAACAAATAGTTTATTTCAACTCCTATGTAGTGCTGAGTCCGGGTAATGCCGATTCATTAACTTACAAGCAATTGCTTACAGAAGACCAGTGGCTGGAAATTGAAGACCAAATTTACAGCGAAGATTCCCAGTTAGAAGGAGTGGAAGTCGGCATTGGTGCGGAAGCTTTACTGCGGCTGCTTGCGGATATTAACCTAGAACCAGAAGCTGAAACCTTGCGAGAGGACATTCTTGTTGCCAAAGGTCAAAAGCGAGCCAAGTTAATCAAAAGATTGCGGGTTATAGATAACTTTATCGCTACCGGCTCCAAACCCGAATGGATGGTGATGACAGTGATTCCCGTAATTCCTCCGGATTTGCGCCCGATGGTACAGCTCGATGGCGGTCGTTTTGCTACCAGCGATTTGAACGACCTTTATCGCCGCGTAATTAACCGTAATAATCGTTTGGCGAGATTGCAGGAAATTCTTGCTCCTGAAATTATCGTCCGTAACGAAAAACGAATGCTGCAAGAAGCAGTAGACGCTTTGATTGATAACGGTCGTCGCGGACGTACTGTAGTCGGTGCAAATAACCGTCCGTTGAAATCATTGTCCGATATTATTGAAGGAAAACAAGGACGTTTCCGGCAAAACTTGTTGGGTAAACGGGTTGACTATTCCGGAAGAAGCGTAATTGTAGTTGGACCTAAACTTCAGATTCACCAGTGCGGTTTGCCTAGGGAAATGGCAATCGAATTATTCCAACCTTTTGTAATTAATCGGTTGATTAGAAGCGGCATGGTGAATAATATCAAAGCCGCCAAGAAGTTAATATCTCGAGCTGACCCCCAAGTTTGGGATGTTTTAGAAGAAGTCATCGAAGGACACCCGGTGATGCTCAACCGTGCGCCGACTTTGCACCGTTTGGGTATTCAGGCTTTTGAACCAGTATTAGTAGAAGGAAGAGCAATTCAACTGCATCCTTTGGTATGTCCTGCCTTCAACGCGGATTTTGACGGCGACCAAATGGCAGTACACGTACCTTTATCTTTGGAATCGCAATCCGAAGCAAGATTGTTAATGCTCGCTTCCAACAACATTCTTTCCCCTGCTACAGGTCAGCCGATTATTACCCCCAGCCAAGACATGGTATTGGGAGCATATTATTTAACCGCAGAAAATCCTGCCGCTACCAAAGGTGCCGGGGGCTATTACGCTTCTTTAAATGACGTAGTAATGGCTTACGAACAAAAACAAGTAGACTTACACGCCTACGTTTACGTCCGCTTTGACGGCGAAACGGAACAGGATGTAGATGATAGTAAGCCGGTAAAGATCGAAGAAAATGATGACGGTACCCGGACTTTACATTACAAATTCCGTCGCGTTAGACAAGATGCGTCAGGAAATTTACTTTCTCAGTACATATACACTACACCGGGTCGTGTTATTTACAATGTTGCCATTCAAGAAGCTTTGGCAAGTTGACAGTTGACAGTTGACAGTTGACAGTTGACAACTAACCACCATCAACTAACCACCAACAACTAACCACCAACAACTAACCACCATCAACTAACCACTATCAACTAACAACTAACTATTATGAGTATAATTTTTCGCAACCGTGTGGTTGACAAGAAACAACTAAGAAAGCTAATCTCCTGGGGCTTTACCAATTATGGTACGGCACGGACGGCGGTAATGGCAGATAAACTCAAAGAGTTGGGTTTCCGCTACGCGACTCGTGCCGGGGTTTCTATCAGCATTGATGATTTAATGGTACCTCCCTCCAAACGCTCGCTCCTTGAAGCTGCGGAAGAAGAAATTCGGGCGACTGAAAAACGTTATCAACGTGGGGAAATTACTGAGGTAGAACGTTTCCAGAAGGTAATTGATACTTGGAACGGAACTTCGGAAGCTCTCAAAGATGAGGTAGTAACTCATTTTAAAAGCAAAGACCCGCTCAACTCGGTATACATGATGGCGTTTTCCGGCGCACGGGGTAACATATCCCAGGTGCGTCAGTTGGTGGGAATGCGGGGGCTAATGGCTGACCCCCAAGGGGAAATCATCGATTTACCAATTAAAACCAACTTCCGTGAAGGATTGACTGTTACTGAGTATATTATTTCTTCCTACGGTGCGCGGAAGGGATTGGTGGATACAGCGCTCAGAACTGCTGACAGTGGTTATTTAACCAGACGTTTGGTGGATGTATCTCAGGATGTGATTATCCGGGAAACCGACTGCGGTACGTTGCGGGGCATCAATGTTTTGCCGATGAAGGAAGGTGATAAAATCTTGATTCCTCTGAGCAATCGCTTGTTGGGCAGAACTGTTAATCAAGATATCGTCCATCCTAAAACTGGTGAAGTCATCGCAGTCCGCAATACAGCGATTGATGAGGATTTGGCCTCGGTGATTGAAGCATCGGGAGTGGAATTCGTTAATGTTCGTTCTCCCCTAACTTGCGAAGCTGCTCGTAGTGTTTGTCAGCAGTGCTATGGTTGGAGTTTGGCTCATGCCAAAATGGTCGATTTGGGAGAAGCAGTGGGAATTATTGCTGCCCAAAGTATTGGTGAACCAGGAACCCAATTAACCATGCGTACTTTCCACACTGGTGGTGTATTCACTGGGGAAGTCGCGCAACAAGTACGAGCCAAAGCCGACGGGACTGTAAAATTCAAAGGTAAATTCCGCACCAGACCTTTCCGCACCCGTCACGGTGAGGAAGCTTTGTTTGTGGAGACCAGCGGGATAATGAATTTGGAACCCCAAGGTAGTCCTAAAGGTGCGGCGATGGAAATTAGCATTACCAAAGGTTCAACTTTGTACGTTACCAACGGTGCTAAAGTCAAGCAGGGTCAACTGTTGGCAGAAGTTGCTTTGGGAGCCAGAACAACTCGAATTAATACTGAGAAAGCGGTAAAAGATGTTGCTTCTGATATTGCCGGACAAGTAAAATTTGCCGATGTGGTGGCAGAGCAAAAAACTGACCGTCAAGGGAATACCACGACTACAGCGGTCAGGGGTGGTTTGATTTGGATTTTCTCCGGAGAAGTATATAATTTACCTCCCGGTGCCGAATTGGTAGTTAAAAATGGCGATCGCATTCTTCCTTCGGGTGTAATTGCTGAAACTAAGTTGACTTCGATTCATGGTGGTGGTGTAAGGCTGCCCGAAGCGACTCCGGGTAAGAATACCCGCGAGATTGAGATTATTACTGCGTCGATTGTGTTAGACCGAGCAGCGGTAACGGTGCAGAGTTCTCAAGGTCGGAATAATTATTTAATTAGTACTGCCAACAACCAAGTATTTAACTTGCGAGCAACTCCCGGCACCAAGGTGCAGAACTCTCAGGTAGTAGCAGAATTAATCGATGACCGCTATCGTACCAACACTGGGGGATTGTTGAAATTCTCTGGGGTGGAGGTGCAGAAAAAAGGTAAAGCCAAGCAAGGTTATGAAGTGGTGCAAGGAGGTACCTTGTTGTGGATACCCGAAGAAACTCACGAAGTTAACAAAGACATTTCCTTGTTGATAGTCGAAGATGGTCAATTTGTCAATGCTGGGGATGAAGTTGTTAAAGATATCTTCTGTCAGAACAGCGGTGTGGTGGAAGTGACCCAGAAAAACGACATCTTGCGGGAAGTGGTGGTTAAACCAGGAGAACTGCTGATGGTCGATGACCCAGAAGCTGTGATGAGTAAAGATGGTACTTTTATTCAGGCTGGAGAAGAGTTTTTAGGTACAACCTTTACCGAACTGCGCTACATCGAGTATGTAGAAACACCAGAAGGACCGGCAATCTTGAGCCGTCCGGTAGTAGAATTTCCTGTACCAACCAATCCCGACGTACCTTCTACCACTTCCGCAAACGAAGAAGGTGGACGTTCGATTCAGTTAAAAGCAGTACAAAGAATATCTTACAAAGACTCCGAACGCATCAAGTCAGTAGAATCGGTAGAACTGTTGCGGACGCAGTTGGTATTGGAGATTGGACAAGAAGGAGAAGAACACAATACTTCTCCTTTGGCTGCGGACATCGAATTAATTCCCGATGAAAACGATCCAGAAATTCAGCGCTTGCAATTGGTAATATTGGAATCCTTGGTGATTCGGCGCGATATTGCGGCTGATGCGACTCAAGGTAGTACCAAGACCAACTTAGAAGTAGAAGACGGGTTAACTATAGAACCTGGTGCTGTAGTAGCGCGGACACAAATTCTGTGTAAAGAAGGAGGTGTCATCGGCGGCGTAAAAGTAGGCACAGACGCACCCCGTCGCTGCTTGATATTACGCAATGCCGATATGTTTACTATTAACCTCGATCAACCTCCTACTTGTAAAGTCGGCGATTTGCTGGTAGAGGGTGTAGAAATTGCTCCTGGAGTATTCGCAGAACAATCGGGAGAAGTGGTTGATGTTGGTAATCAACAGTTGACAGTTGACAGTGGACCTGGGACAGGGGACAGTGGACAGTTGACAGTGGATAGTGGACAGTCTCCTTATTATGTGACTTTGCGGATGGGTCGTCCTTATCGGGTTAGTCCGGGAGCAGTGCTGCAAGTTGAGGATACGGATTTGGTGCAGCGCGGTGATAACTTGGTGTTGTTGGTATTTGAACGCGCTAAGACTGGGGATATCATTCAAGGTTTACCTCGAATTGAAGAACTCTTAGAAGCTCGTAAGCCCAAGGAAGGGTGTATGTTAGCTCGCAGAGCCGGGGAAGTCAAACCAGTTTACGGTGACGGTGATGAGGCGATCGCAATTAAGGTGTTGGAAGCTGGAGGAGTAGTCACCGATTATCCCCTCGGACCGGGACAAAATATGGTAGTTTCTGAAGGGCAAATGGTGGCTACTGGTCAACCGTTGACAGATGGTCCTTCTAATCCTCATGAAATCTTGGAAGTATTTTTTAACCAAGGTTCCGATGAGGGAGTGTATGCTTGTACCAGTCTGGCGTTGCAAAAAGTGCAGACCTTCTTGGTGAACGAGGTGCAATCGGTGTATCAATCCCAAGGTATTGAGATTTCCGACAAACATATTGAAGTAATTGTCCGGCAGATGACTTCCAAAGTGCGATTGGATGATGGCGGGGATACTACAATGCTACCTGGGGAATTGATTGAACTGCGACAAGTGGAACAAGTCAATGAAGCCATGTCGATTACTGGGGGAGCTAAGGCGCAATATACTCCAGTGTTATTGGGGATTACCAAAGCATCATTAAATACCGATAGCTTTATCTCAGCGGCTTCATTCCAAGAGACGACACGGGTGTTGACTGAAGCAGCAATTGAAGGAAAGTCTGACTGGTTGCGGGGTTTGAAAGAAAACGTAATTATCGGTCGATTGATTCCGGCGGGTACAGGATTCAACGCTTATGAAGAAATGGGTATTGTTGATGACTATACCTCAGAGATGAACTCAGGCGGCATACTCGATGAAGTCGATGACCCTTTGGATATGGTTCTAGACGATAGGACAGCCCGTAATTACAACCTTGATTCTCCGAGCATAGTACCAGAAGGCTTTGGGTTGAGGAGTACATCGCGATCGATCTTAGATGACGATAACGATTTGATGAGCGATAACCTGGGGGTAAATGTGGATGAAGATATTAAGGGGTTAACACCCATGCAAGTTGAGAATGACAATGATGACGATGACTTTGATGACGATAGTCTTTTAGGAGAATTTGAAGACGAAGACGAAGACGATGACGATGATGACTTCATGGATTCGGACGATTAAACAGTTGACAGTTGACAGTTGACAGTTAAGGGGACGGGAGTTAGTAAGAATTATCTTCACCCCGTCCCCCCATCCTCTACTCCCTTCTGAATATGTCGGTAAATTTAACCGGAAGTAATTGAGAAATTATTTTTTGTTTTGGTAAATCTACACTTTTCCAATCATCTAAAAGAATACCTCCTGTATCGGCGCTGTTTGGATTCCAACTCCAAAAAGCAAAACTCAAGTTTTTTTCATCGATATATTTAACAAACTTATTCAGCCAAACGGCTTCCTTCTCACTATCCTTCAAACGCCCGCCAAATTCTCCCACAAAAATTGGAGCCCTCTGCTGACTAGAAATATAATTAAAACCGATTTGCCAGCGATGGACGAGATTTTGCGGAAACTTATCATCGGAGAAATAAGGCATATTATATACCCCAGGTCCGTACTCATGGGGAGAATAAACTAACTTGTTGCGGATTGATAAACGTACCGGGTATTTCAGCACACCTTCCAAATTACCCCCTTGCCAATGGTGAGCTAAATATTGTCCGGGAACATTTTTTTCAACTCCTTCAACTACAATTAACCAATTAGGGTTTATATTTCCAATAGCATTACCAGCACGTTCTGCTGCTAATCGCCAATCGGTTGCTAAATCATCAGTACCCCAGCTAGCTTTACCGTGGGGTTCGTTTTTTAAATCAGCACCAATAACGTTAGTTTGATTCTGATATCTTTGAGCCAATTGCAACCAAGTATTAATCCAATCAGCTTCAGTATATCCATCTCCGTACCACAGTTCGGGAATTCGTTTATCGTTAAGACGGTGAGAATCCAGCAAAATCAATAAACCTTGACGTTGGGCTTCCTCAACGATTGCGTCCATTATTTCTATGGGAGTTTTACCTTCAAGTTGTTGATTGCTACCGATAGTAAAATCAATACCACTAACTTGAGATGAACGTAGTGCTTCCACGGAGTATGGTAAACGAATCAAGTTGTAGCCGAGTTTTTTGATTTGCGCCAACATCTCTTGATAATCCCGTAGCCATAAACCGTGGGGAGCGTGGGTTTCTGTTTCCATTCCAAACCAGTTGACACCCCGAAGTAATACAGGATTTCCTCTGTCGTCTACAATTTTTGCACCATGAGTTGAAAGTGGTAGCTGCATGGCTGTTGTGGCTCTAGCAAAACTCGTTTGTTTGCCTAACTTGTTTATAAAATTACCATTCAAACACAAAACTAAGGTGATGGTAAATATCAGTATTTTTTTGTAGAAGTTGTTTTTTGGTGCTTTATTTTTGCTTAGGTATTCTCTAAGAGTATCTGCTTGTAGCAGAAAAATTTTTACAAATATTTTTACAAGTATATGAATTAAGGATAAAAACATCAATAAAATATGCATAATTACTAAGTCCTATTTTCATTTAATCGCAGTTTAGTCTTGATACCTGATACGTTTATTTGCAGATTTTTTTGTCGGCAAAAAACATCAAAAAATAATTATTTAATCAGATTTAATCAGATGAATAAAGTTAAATCAACAAACTAACACTTGAGATAGATTATTGCCACAGATCACTTATTACTTAAGTATGAGAAACTATTAAGATAAGTTTTTGCGAACAGTATCAAATCCCCGTTTAGCAAGACTTAATCTAAGTTAGTGGAGCTAACCACAAAAAATAGTTTATAAAAAATTTATTTACTTTACCTATTTCTTTATCTTTAACCTCTTGTTAATTAAGTGTTTAACGAATAGATTAGAAACGAATAGAGCAAACAAATTGTATGACTACTTTCATTATCCTCAAACAAAGAGTATAAAAGTAGTAAGGTGAGCATCTATCGTTTTTTGTTTAAATAACTAAACTTTTAAATATGTCTCTATCTGCATTAACAAAATTTATTCTACCTCCAGTTTTAGCTTCTGCGGCTGTTTTTTCGGCGATGACAATACCACTTTCGGCAATCGGTGACAAACAAATTAATATCAAGTTTCAAGAAGAAACGCTTTTTTTTGGTAAGCTCAGAGATGTTGCTTTACCTTATGTAGTAGTCTCTACCGGACTTAGTTTAGGAGCAGGAATTGCTGCTGTAGCGATTTGTGGATGGCGAAATTCTTCTCGTAAATCAGCAGAAATCGAAGCACAACTATCGCAATTAGAGCAGCAATTACAGCAAAAAGAAGAATTACTCAAGGAATTTAAACTTTCAGAATCTCGATTGCAAGTTTCTGGACTGAATAATTTTTTGGATGAACAAGTCTCATTACAAACAAGCAAGGATTATCCTACTTCAACTGTAGAGCAAATTCCACCACAAGCAGATAAAGTTTCACATAGTGTACTTGAAGAGAAAAAGCGAAATACAACTCCAGCTAATGCTACATCTGGGTTTGCTTCTGCTCAAAACTTCCTCGGCTATATTCAATCAAACAACATAAGCAACAATATTAAAAAAGAACTTGCTCATATATCCCAAACAAATCAAACTAGCATCACACCAACAGAATTTGAGCAACTACAAAGACAACTTCGAGATATGATGTTGCAAATGCAGGCAATGCAAAACAATCTACCATTAATGACTCAATCGACAAATACTGTTACCGCAAAAAGTTCAGAAACAATTAATATCTACTACGATACTCACGAGCCTCAACAAGTTAAATTTATTTAAGTATTAATGGCTCAAATGTAAAATGTTTACAGCTAGAGAAAATCGTCAATAATAAGTAATTTCAAAAATAAAAAATCTCTTTTTAGTAGCAGTAGTTAATAAATTACTGCTATTTTTTATATTATCTATTCTAGTAGAGACGCTCATCGTATCGCGTCTCTACATGGTTTCGGGAATAAACGAACCCGTCAGAATACTAGTTCCCAGGCTCAGTCTGGGAATTAGTATTTGAGGCTCTACCTCAGATTATTGTGAAAATAACACCCAATATTAATTAACGTAAAAACTCCGAAGTTACCAAAGGAAAACTAGTCTGCTGGGATTTAGTTAGTGGAGGTAAAATAGGTGTGGAATCTTGCGGTTGGGTTTGAATTTGATATCGATTTCCCCAGCCATGATTAAAATCTTCTGGTTCTAAACGAGGTGCTACTGTTTTACCTACAGGTAAAGGTATTGAGCGGTACTGACTTGCTTGTACATATTTTTCTCCTTCATTAGTAAATCGTAAAGATTTACCTTCCAAATTTTGATATTGGGGAATAGATTGTTGAGAATTTTGTTTATCTGAAGATAATAATTGAGCTTGGGCATCGAAAGTTGCAATAAAACTAACTTCATTTTCCGGAGCTAATTTTTTGTCATTTCGATTTAATTGCCATACTTCCTGAAAATTCCCGTTGGGTGCAACTTGCCAAAGATTCAAGTCTGCTTGCCATTTTCCTTGTTTGACTTCTACAATTTGACGAGCCAAAATTGAACGGTTGATATTTTGATTATCGTCGATTATTTCTTCTGTATTTGCTGGAATCGATCGCAAATAACGGACTGCTGTAACGGCAATACGACTAGATTCTGGTAAATTAGTACTGCCAATAACTTTGTATAAACCATTGCTATCTTCTCTTTGTATGCCCTGTATTTCTAACTGGACTTCATTTAGTGATTTATTTACACAACCGGAAGTTACTAGCAAAACCATACTAGAAGCAATAACTACATTGGTTACTAAAGGTATTTTAATTATTTTTTGGCTGAAAAATCGCAAATGTTGCTGTTTCATAAAATCAATGTTAATAAAAGCAGATTAACTAACTGTGTAATTTCCACATTTTTATTTATTCTGCCCAAATTTAAGCGTAAAATTACTACCTTTACCAACTCTTTTTGTAAATTTACAAGCTTTGCAAAATACGTATTATCCCCTCGATGATATAAGTTTTTTTTGTTAAAGTGGCGACATTATGCAACAAAATATTTACTTATACATTAACTAGGGTAATGAAGCTTAAAATACTAGAGCGCGAAAAATTTATTTTGATCAAAGAGTTCCATAAACACAAATCTTATGCGCTGTTTTGCGCTGCTTCAATGTCGGTGTTATGGACTTTGGGTTTAGGCGCACGCTCTCAAGCCCAATTGATATCTTCTCAAGAACAAGGGGATAAAACTTTGCATTCTGGTGATTTGCTGCGAGTACCACAGTCGTCGATACCCACTGGAAGAACAAAAGTTCGATCAAAAGAAGTCCCGCCACCACCGAATGTTTCTCCTATTGGTGCTACTTTACCGACGGAAAAACCAGCGACTTATGCACCGCTCGACAATATCAAGCAATTAGAAAATAATTTTATCCAGGAAGAGATAACTGGTAAAACTAAGCGTCTGAGCGAGCAATCCACAGCAATCGGTGGTTCTCAAACTGAGATTGCTCAAGCTGTTCTATTACCCGCACCACTCGGTAGTAACAGTCAGGAATTTACTCAAATTGCTCCTCTACCACCACTTCCAGGTACCAATGTTCCACAGCAGTCGGATGCAGCTTATGTTCCAACGTTTAATCAACTGTTGAATTCTACTATTGGGAATTCCCAAGTGTTGCCGAAAGATTATGGAAATAAAAACCGCAGAGGCGCTGAGAACGCTGAGGAAAGAGGTAAGGAGAGATTAGGGATTTTAAATTCGGTACCGACTTTTGCACAAATGCTCGATGCTTACCGTAGTTCACAACCGCAGGTTTCTGTAAGTGCTGTACCTTTACCAAGTTTTAATCAATTGCTTAATTCTCAAGGGGGAATGCTTCCATCAGCTCCATTGACTACAAGTCAACAGTTGGGAACTACGCCGATTATTCCAACAACTTCACAGATTTCTCAAGGTAATAATGAATTGAATCCTTTAAGAACTAGTGCGGCTTTAAGGGAATCATCATTACAGGTGCAAGGCGTTTATGTAACTCAAGGAGGTGATACTTCAGCAAGAGCTAGACTTACTGGAGTTTATCCGTTGACTCCGCAAGTGTTGTTTGGTGCAACTTTGGATTTGACGAGTGAGGGTAGTTCTTTTGATGATTCTCGACGGGAAGGTTTGAATATCAATGAACTTTATCTGGCAACATCTTTATCAGGATTACCCAATCTTAGATTTGCAGTTGGTCAGTTGGATTTAACATCTTATTTTGACCGTAATAGTTTTGCTAAAGATGGAGCCAGTCAGTTTTTTAATCCGGTGTTTCAAACTAATCCAGCTTTAGCAGCGACGGGGATATCATCGAAGCCTGGATTGCTGGTGAATTGGAGTGTCACGGACAATATTGATGCGAAAGCTGCTGTTTTTTCATCTTCTGATAGTTTGAGTGAGTTTGCTTTGGATGGATTCGCTGGTGAAGTCGGGGTTCGCTATGGTAATGCGATTATTCGCGGTACTTATAGTACTGCTAGAGATGCTGGAAACCGCGATTCTTTTCCCGAAAGCTTTCAAATTGCTCGCGGAAATGACAGGTTTGGGGTTTTGGAAGATGATCGCGAAGAAGCCTATGGTGTAAATGCTGAAGTTTTTATTCCTAACATCAAACTAGGTGTTTTTGGACGTTACGGTCGTTATGAAAATCGAGATTTAGGAGAAGGTGCAGATACATATGTAATCGGAGCTAGTTTGTTAGATTTATTTACGCCTGATGACCGATTGGGATTAGCTTATGGACGGGGTTTATCTAACGATGAAAAACGTCAAGGAAAGCAGCTTGATGTATTGGAGCTTTATTACGACTTTCAGTTTCTTCCTAATCTCAGATTAGGTTTTTCCGTTCAGGGAAGAGACGACTTTAACGAAACAGTGCTTGGTGTAAGAGTTAAATCTGATTTTGATGTAACTCCAAGGGGGAGATTTGCACGATGAGGTATAAACTAAACTTGCTCTATAAAGCAAAATTGCAGTTTTTATCAGTAAAAGCACAGAGTAAAGCAATTGTGGGCATTACTTTGTTACCTTTTCATCTATTCGTTTTTACTTTGCCAATTGCACTGGCAGCTTTGCAAAATATAGCCCCTGTACAAGCTCAGTCATCTGGGGCAACTCAACGGGGTTATAATTTGTTGAAAAAAGGATGGGTTGATGATGCGATTAGTGCTTTTCAACAAGCCTTAAAAAGTAATCCCCAATCTTTGCAAGCCAAACTCGGTTTAGCTATTGCTTATAACCGTGCTGGACGCATTGAGGCAGCTTTTCAAGCTTATCAACAAGTATTGATGCAAGATCCTAACAATCAAGGGGCTTTGAAAATTGTGGGGATGATGGGTACTTATCGTTCCGAGTGGAACAAACCCGGTATTAAAGCTCTTAATACCTTACTTGAATTGAACCCCTCGGACTTGCAAGCTCGTTACTACAGAGCTTTGTTGCATTCCTATCAAGGACAGTTTAGCGAATCGATCGCCGATTTTGAAATTGTCTTAGCCAATAATCCTACTGAGGAAGCGATAATTGGTGCTGCTCAAACTTATAGTTACAGTGGCGATTACCAAAAAGCCAAGGAATTATTCAACCGCTATCAAACCACTGGTAAACCAATCACCGATTATGCTGCGGTTGCTTACGCTCTCACCTTACGTAAAACTGGCAATCCTCAAGCAGCTATAGACATTTTACAAAAACAACTACAGCGTTCTCAAACTCTCGATCAGTTAGCCATACTTACCCGTGGGGAATTGTCTCAAGCATATATTGCGAATAAACAAGAAGCCCAAGCTTTAGCGGTATTAGATCCTTTACAAGATAGAGAAGACGCGATTTTACCTTTAGCGCGATCGCTAAATGAAATCCGTAAATATACAAATAATGCTACCTTGACCGAGAGAATCACTAATTTATACCGTAAAGCTCTGGCGAATAACCCCAATCCTTCCCCTACCCTACTACGGGAAATCGCCGATGTATTTAGTGGTTTACCTCAAGGAGAAGAAACGGCATTACAACTTTACAAACGTTTGGCTGCTACCTTACCCAACGATAAAAGCTTGATGGTGCGTCAGTTAGCTTTGGAGTATAAATTGGCAATGATTACTAAAAATGATGTCAAACAACGCTTAGGGGCTACATTGCAAAATTTACCCACAGACTCCGTAGAAATACAACAATTAGCTGTAGCAGTAGCCGATTTGGATGCTCCCGATTCCCAACTTTTACCTTTGTATCAAAATCTTTTGCAAACAGGGGTGAATGTACCATTTTTAAATTTTCGGCTGGCTCAGATGTATCTGCAACTCGATAATACCATTGAAGCTAGACTGGCTTTAGCCAATTATACGGCAACATCCCAAGGAGCCTCAGACATGGCAACACAGTTGTTTGCAGCAGAAATTGAACGGCGAGAAGGTAATTTAGAAGCCAGCGCTCAACGCTACTTTGCCATACTTACCAGCAATCCCCCAGCAGATATCATTGATGGTGCTTTGCGAGGATTAGTCGGTGTTAAGGTACAGCAAAAGCGTTTTGAAGAAGCTTTAGTTGTATACGAGCAAGTATTAGAACGTAACCCCCAAGACATAACTGCTCAATTGGGACGTACTAGTGTTGCTTATCAAGCCAAACGCATTTCTAAACCAGAAGCAGAAGCAGTTTTAGATAATTGGTTAGCAACTCAAAAAGTCACTAATACTCCACCAGAACTGTATAGTTTAGTCGTACAGTTACCCACTGACCCGGATCGAGAATCACTGTATAATTACTTAGTAGAAGTAGACTCTAGCAACATTCAATTACAACAACACTTGTTAAAGGCGATCGCTAAACGTGACCCAAATGAAGCAAGGTTAAGAATGAAGCAGTTGATTAGCAATACTCCTAATAATGCTAATTCCACTCGTAGAATAGCGCTATTAGCTCAAGCTGTTGGCGATTTAAGCATGGCTGGGAAAGCTTATGAAAATATTCTCAAAGAGCAGCCAGATGATGTTGATGCTTTAGCCGCTTTGGGGGGAATTCGCTTTGAGCAGAGGCAATTTACATCAGCAGAACAAATTTATTCAGCAGTATTGGCACAAAAACCTGAAGATACACAAGCACGCCGCGCTCTTGCTGGGCTGAATGCGATTTTTGACAAACCTTTAGCAGCAATGAAAGCTCTCGAACAACTGCAAATTGAACAAATTACCAACGGTGAACGAAATCCAGAAATTGCCAACCAAATGCAGCAAATACAAGAAGACTTTCTCCAACGACGGGGTTTTCAACCACCTTGGGAAAGCTACGAACGTCGCGGTAAAAATCGTTAAAAAATTATCTTCAGGCAAATTTTTGATGAAGAAGAAATTTTTTGGTAATTATACGTACCATTAAGGGAATAGTAATACCATTCAACTATATTTACTTTCTTCGCTGCCAAACTCAATTCTCCTTGCAATAATTTTTCTGTGAATAAATCGTCAAAATTAATGCAAACGGTTCTGAAAATGAAGTACATTCCCAAAATAATCGCTGTATTCAGCTTGATTGCTTTAAATGCTTGTAAAGGGGGATATTCACTCACCAACATCGAAAAACCGCTCGGTAATTCTTGGGAATCACCACCTACATCATCAGCCATCGACGACAATCGCCTTCAATTTTTGGCAGCCCTGCCTCCATCAACTCCTAATCGAGAGTTATTAGTAGAAAGTTGGGAAAGTTATCGTCGGCGATTTATCCAAAGAGATGGACGAGTCATTGATTATGAAGCTAGCGATCGTTCTACTAGTGAGGGGCAAGCTTATGGGATGTTACGAGCGGTAATGATTGATGACCCTGCAACCTTTGCTTTAACGTTAAACTGGGGAGAAAACAATTTAAAAAGGCTGGAAAACGGCAAACCTGTAGATAGTTTATGGGCTTGGAAATGGGGTCGTAAAGCCGACGGTAGCTGGGGTTCTGTAGATGATAACTTTGCTAGTGATGGGGATATAGATGCGATTACCGCTTTAATATTGGCATCGAGACGGTGGAATCGTCCAGAATACCTCAAACTAGCTAAAACTAAATTGCAAGATTTGTGGAAATTTTCCACTGTAGTCGAACCATCAGGTAAAAAGCGCTATCTATTACCAGGTCCTGCGGCTGCATTTGTGAAAAATTCATCCACATTTTACCTCAACCCTTCCTACTTTGCTCCCTACGCTTTCCGCTTGTTTGCTCAAGTTGATCCAGAAAGAGATTGGTTGAGCTTGGTAGATTCTAGTTATGAAGTGTTAGAAGATTCTCGAAAAATCAGCGCTGTAAATTTACCTAGTGACTGGGTTGCTCTTGATGCAAAAACGGGAAAGTATCAACCCGTACCCGCTGAGAGCCAGTTAAGGAGTATATACAGCTTTGATGCATTTCGAGTTTGGTGGCGAATCGCACTAGATGCCAGTTGGTTCAATTCATCTCAAGCACGCAGCTATCTCAAAAAATCTACTGGGCATTTGATCAAATTGTGGCGGGAACAATCGAGTATTCCAGCCCAGATCGACCTGGAAGGTAAAGCTTTAGTAAATTATGAAGCGACATCCCAATATGCCATGCTGTATGCTGCAAGCAAGTTGATAGAACCACAATTGGCTCAAGAATTGCTAGAGAAAAAATTGCTACCTCAATATCAGCAAGAAGTTTGGGACGATAATCGAGCTTATTACACTCAAAATTTAGCTTGGTTAGGATTGATATCCCCAGAAGCAATTTCTCAAGAACTTTTGCAAAATAATTAAAAAGTTATGGCATCTTTCTCTGAAAAGCGAATAAAATGTTGACAGCCATACTTAAGTAATCAAAGAATACTTAATTAAAGTATTTTTACACATCAAAAAAACAAACATTTTAAAACCTTTTCAAAATTTATTCACCTAATAATTAAAAAATTGTGTTATGAAGCATCTATTAAATTTTAAGCCGGTTAATCAGGCATTTATTGTATCTTTTTGTATGCTGTCAGCTTTACCAAATGCTCAAGGTGCTAGTAAATATGACTTAAAAAACTCTGGGAATATTTTACTAGCTCAAGCAGTTATAAATAGAAACAATAGCACCGGAAAATCAACAAATTCATCGACAAAATACGACGAAGAATATATTTTAGAATTCAATCGTAGTCCGGTAGTTGGTAACAGAATGCGTTTACGAGGAGTCTATTCTGAAGGTCGTTTAGGTTTTACTCGTCCTCGTGGTTGGAATATCGGTACAGTAAAAGCCTTGATTCGCTTTCAACATTCCCCAGCACTGTATGCTAATCGCTCTAACTTAACAGTACTAGTTAATGATACTGCTGTCGGTAGTATCCCTCTAAATCGCAAACAATCTCAGGTAGGTCAAGTACTGTTAAATATTCCCCCCAAACTACTACAAGAATATAACGAACTTAAAATTGTCGCCCAGCAAAATAATACCTCCGGATGTAGCGACCCAGGAGACCCAACTTTATGGACGGAGATTCTACCAGACTCAAATTTAGCTTTCAAATTCGAGCGTAAACCAATTCCGCTCAACTTTAGTAACTATCCTTATCCTTTCTTTGACAATCTGAATTTAGAAACCAACCGGATAGCATATTTAAAGCCTCAAAAGGCTAGTCAATCTTGGCTCCAAGGTGCAGCACGTTTACAAGCTTCTTTAGGAAGACAGGCAGATTTTCGACCTATCGAGACAAACCTCATCTCGGATATTGCAGACGCATCAAATAACGAAAGATTAGTAATCATCGGAACTCCCAGTGAACAACCAGCCTTAGCCGATTTGAATTTACCTCGCAAAATAGTCGCATCTCAAATTTTGGACTCTAATCAGAATCCAATATCAGAGGATACAGGAGTCTTAATCTTAACTACTACTAATAAAAGTAAAGTTCCCGTTCTGATTGCCACTGGAAATGGTGCAAAAGGAGTTGCAAAAGCTACACAATTTTTAGCACAACCTTCTGCACGTAAAATGGGTACTGGTCAAGTAGTATTAATTAATAAACTTGAAGAGGCTGCCACACCAGGAGAAAGAGAATGGTCTCGTTTTTTACCCGAATCTAATAATTTTCAACTAAGCGAGATTAAAACTGAATTTAACGGTGATGCCTTTAGAGATTCTAGCGTCCGTGGTTCTGCGGCTCCACCGATTGAAATTGACTTCCGTGCATTACCGGATGACAGATTTGTGCGCGGTAGTTCGATGAACTTGGTCTATAGCTACAGTCCACAGATGAATCCGAGAACTTCCGCTGTAGAAGTCTTATTAGATGGGGTTTTCATCGGTGGAGCGCGTCTCGATTCAGACCAGGGAGAAATACGTAAAAACCTGAAAGTAGATTTACCAGCTAAATTGGTTCAGCCTGATTCTAAACTTCAGGTATTTTTTCGGATGAATCCTAAAGAACCCTTTGATAAAGCGAATTGTATCAGTCCTCCAGACCAACAACTTACAGGTACAGTTCATGCTGATACCAATTTTGACTTAAAACGGGAAAATTCCGTACAGCTACCCGACTTAAAATTAATGCAATATGGCTTCCCCTTTGCTGCACCTCAAGATTTATCGAAAACAGCAATAGTCCTTCCCCAAGAGCCAAATAGTACAGATATTTTGACAATGCTGGCTTTTAGCGAACGTTTAGGAAGATTGAGTAGTGCAGATTCCGTCAAATTAGATGTTTATACCTCAGATACCTTACCCGAACAAGTGCGTAAAAACCAGCATTTAGTCGGAATTGGGATGCGAGAAAAATTTCCCTTCCCCGAAGTCTTCAAATCTTCAGGTTTTAACTTGAATCAATCATTCTTACGTGGTTCAGCTAGAGCAAGCGTCCAAGCTCCTCAAGATAAACAAGGAATGATCAAGCAAATTCTCTCACCTTGGAATAGCTCCCGCGTTGTCTTGGCTTTGACTGCTCAGACAGAAACGGGTTTAGAGAGAGTAGGACAAGTATTAAGTAAAGATCCTTGGTTTTTCCAACTTCAGAAGGATACAGCATTAATTAGCAGCGAAGAGAAAAACCCCCTAGCTTATGATCCAGACGGTTATCAGCTAGCATTTTTTGACAATGCTCCATCTACTCGTCGCATCGAAAACACTAATCTTCTGAGTAAAATGTCGCGGATGTTACAAGAAAACTGGCTGTTAGTACCTGCGGGGATTGTTGGTTTATCTCTGATACTCTACGGTATTGTCCAATTGTATCTAAAACGGGTTTCGACTGCTGATAGAAAGTAAAAACCTTACTAGTATTCCACCACATTAATTTTGAATGGTTAGTTTTTCCCAAAATTGTCTAGAGACGTTATGTATAACGTCTCTACTCGGTAGACGAACAAACCCCTCAAAACTAATGAAAAGAACTACTAGACGCAGAGAAAAGAGAATAAAGAGAGATAAATAATTTTAGAGCAGTATTGGGAGTAGTGTTACGTTTCATTAGTTTTGAAATGAGTTAAATATTCCTGCTCCCTACTCCCTATTTTCTATTCCCTTAAAAATCAAAAACTTACCATGTCCACCTCAGTCCGCAATTCCAAAAAACGCCAGCGCTTCAACTTGAGCAGATGGCTAATTGACCTGACACCTAACTTTTTTGATCGCACCTTAGAAAAAGTAGGAATAAAACATTTCAAATGGCTAATTATACTACTATTAGTATTCTCAATCCCACTGATTATTACACCATTAGAAGTATGGCAACAAGGAGCGATAGCTGTATTTCTCGTACTATTAGGTCAGTTAGTATTAGGAGCAGAAGAACAAGAATCTTCCACAGAAGTTAGCGATTATTATCACCTGTTTATGGTGTGGTTGAGTTTGGTAACAACAATGCGGTATTTATATTACCGTCTCAGTTATACTCTAAACTTTGATGGATGGATAAATAGTATTGCTTGTTTAACTTTGTTAGGAGCAGAATTGTATGCAATTTTTTCCTTGGTATTAGCATACTTTCAAACTTTAAAAATCAAAGAACGCCGACCGATTGATATTTCTACTATTCCTCAAGAAGAATGGTTTAATGTTGATATTTACATTCCCACCTACAACGAAGATGTTGAGATTGTTCGTAAAACAGCATTAGCAGCATTAGCTTGCGATTATGCTCCCGGCAAAAAAAAGGTTTATATTCTCGATGATGGTCGTCCAGAAAAATACCAAGAAGACGATCCACGTCGAGAAACTTTTCGCGCAAGACGAGAAAAATTACAGCAAATGTGTACAGAACTCGGCTGTATTCACATGGGACGAGATAACAATGACCATGCCAAAGCTGGTAATATCAATACTGCTTTTCGCAAAACTGACGGTGATTTAGTCTTAATTTTGGACTGCGATCACGTACCATCCCGGCAATTTCTGCTACATACAATCGGCTTCTTTTATGACTCCAAAGTCTCCTTTGTGCAAACTCCTCACTGGTTTTATAACCCAGATCCTTTCGAGCGTAACTTACTTACCGACGGTAAAATTCCCGTAGGCAACGAATTATTTTATAAAGTACTGCAAAAAGGAAATGACTTTTGGAACGCAGCCTTTTTCTGTGGTTCGGCTGCGGTGATTCGTAAAACCCACGCTTTAGAAGTGGGAGGAATTGCAGTAGAAACCGTCACAGAAGATTGTCATACAGCATTACGCTTGCATTCCAAAGGTTATAAATCTGTCTACTACGACAAAATAATGGTCGCGGGATTAGCACCAGATACCTTTTCAGCTTATGTAGGTCAACAAGTACGCTGGGCTAGGGGGATGGCTCAGATTCTCAGAATTGAAAACCCTTTATTTAATTCCAAGTTAAATCTGAATTTTGCTCAACGTATCTGTTATTTAAGCGCCACTTCCCACTTTTTATACGGCTATCCTCGACTGGTATATGCCATCATTCCCACATTATTCCTACTATTTGGAATTAATCCGATTCAAGGTTTGGGCTTAGAAACTCTAGCATATGCCTTACCACATATTATTCTTTCCCTTGCTACCAACCATATTATTTACAAACACGTCCGTTTTTCCTTCTGGAACGAAATTTTTGAATTTGTGATGTCTTTCCAAGCGGGTTGGGTAACTTTGCTCGCACTGTTCAATCCCAAAATGGGTACATTTAACGTTACTGATAAAGGCATAAATGTTACCAAACGTACCTTCGACTGGACATCAATGCGCGGTTTGGTGATAGTAACAGCGTTAGTAATCGGTTCCTTGTTAGCGGTTCCTTATTGGTTGTTATTGCGTCCAGAAGATTCCGAAGCGGTGTTAGTTAACACGTTATGGTCTGGATTTAACTTGATTTTGCTCACAGCAGCTTTACTAGTCGGATTTGAACAACCACAAATTCGTACCGCTCACCGTTTACAAAGAAAGTTGCCTGTAGTAATTTCTAGCGATGACCAAACCATCATGGGAGAGACTATTAACATTTCCGAAACTGGTGCTTTAATATCGTTAGAATCATGGTCTAATTTACCAGATGAGGTTCAAATTGAGGTCATGGGAGACTTTGACGCTCGTGTTTTGGTAACTGCAAGGGTGATCCGAGTTACTCCTGTAAATGAAAGAGAAACTCATTTAGGAGTGGATTTTATTCATCTCACCCGTACCCAAATGGATGATTTAGCCTTAGTGATGTATTCTGATGTCAAAGAGTGGTATTCTCAAAAACGAGAAAACGCCGATAAACCAATTGCTTCTCTCGGTTTCTTAGCTAGCAGTATAACTCGTTCTTTACGGGAACTAAAACCAACTACGACCAAAAAAATACGCAAACAGGTTAACACCAATGCTCAACTTTATTGGGATGGTCATTTCTTTAGTGGAGTTACTACCGAACTGGGAATAACAGGTTTACGGCTAGAATTAGATAGTAAAAAAGCGATTTCAAATGATGATAGATTGTTGGGTAAACAAGATTTAGAAAAAATGCGGAATATGAAACCGCTGGTTGGCTTGCTATTAAACTTAAAAAGTGAAAATACTCCACCGACTAGATTTGTTGCTGAAATAAATGTCGTAGAAGAAGAACAGGGAAAAGTTGCGATCGAACTGATTTTTCCTGATAAATTCCGCAATAAACAATCACCTAAAATCAAACAACTTTTACGAAATGATTCCAACGAAAATATTGCTTATAAAGATATTGCTGCTTGAATAAGTAATAGGTAATAGGTAATTGGTAATTGGTAATAGTTGGTTAGAGAAGTCAGGTTTCTGTTAGAAATCCGACTTCTGATTGTGGGGGAGAGAAGTCGGGCAAGTTTGACTAATTTTAGGATGATTTTTTGTAGTTACTAACCCAGGGAGTAAGGATTCAATCTCAGGAATAGCCGCTTCGGAAGCGCACCAACAAGGGTGAATGTCACTATACTCAGTTAGTCTGTGACACAGAAGAAGCCTATTATTACTTTGAAAATCGCTCAAAGTCTCACACACCCGTTGCAAAAAAATGTACCAGTTGCGTAAGTCCTAAATCTAAAATCTAAAATCTAAAATCCAAAATAGATATGAGGAGATTTTGAATTATCATTTGAATTATCAATTATACTGCTGTATTTTCCAAAAGTAACTAGAGACTAAATTCGTGACAATATGAGCAACTATGGGAACTAATAAATTACCAGTTAAAAGAGCGCTGTAACCCAAAATCATTCCCACAATAGTTGCCCAAATTACATAAGCCCATTGCCCAGAACCACTCAAATGTAAAACACCAAAACAAATACTTGACACAATTACCGCTAAGTGATTAAAGCCTAAAGCCGGTAACATAACTCCTCTGAACAATAATTCTTCACTCAATCCAGGTAGTAATCCCAACCAAATCAAATCTGGTAATGCTAAAGGTTTGAGTACAATTTCCAAATAATAATTGGCGCTTTGACGGTAAACTGGAAAAAAGCGATAAGCTAAACTACTTAAGCCGGTAATAGTTAATCCTAATCCAACTCCAATCAAAAATTCCTTTTGATTCCAATGCCAAGACATTAAGTAAAAATTACCAAATTCCAGGCATAATTTGGCTATAATCCACAAAATAATAGCTGTCAATCCCATTGCCATTAGGACTTGAGTACGTGTCAAGTATGGAATTTCTGGCTCGTTTTTTTGCTGTTGTGTCATTCGATTTTGGATTTTGGATTTTGGATTTTGGATTTTAAATTTAGGACTTAGCAAAAAGGCACATTTTTTTGCAACGGGTGTGTGACACTTTGAGTAATTTTTAACGTAATAATAAGCTTCTTCTGTGTCACGCACCAACTGAGTAAGTGCTTAGGCAAAATTAATTAGATATTGTCATTGCGAGGAACGAAGCAATCGCAAGGGTTTCAAGTTTTCGGAATGTACAATTAATTTTGCACAACTACTTATTGTGACAATTGCGTAAGTCCTGAAATTTTAGATTGACCTTATGTCTAAGCGCTGCTTTACAATTAACATTTAGCATTTAAACTAACGGCTGTAAAGAAAATATTGTAGAACTTAAAGCATATGGGTTAATTCCTGCTTTGTGAGCCGCTAATATTCCGATTGCTTCTAAATAGGAAGTTGCCGATATTGTTTTGATTCCTAAGCTTTGAGGAGCAACCTGCATCTGTGTTTGGTTTTCCTCTACGGTAATTATCTGACATTTCCTTTGACTTAAATTCAGCAATGCACTACTACCACAAGCGTTTGCCGGTACAATGACTGCATCCACTTCTTCTACCCATATATCCCTATTGTTAGGAAATTGGTTAGAATCCCCGGTGGTAAACTGGGGTGCGCGACTCAAACCTACAAGTACACTTGGTAAAAAAGTATAACCCAATTCTTCCGCCGCTGAACGTGGAGATAAATTACTATCTAAGGGTGGTGGTTCAAAAGTCGGAGAATGAGCGCAAGGAATCTGAAATTCTCGCACAATTAAATGACTGATTACTGCTTCGGCACCTGCAATGGTATCTACTCCTTTACCTTGACGGTAATTTTGCTCTGCTTCTTCATCAAGATAATCGGGAAAACGCGCAACAACTGCTATCGCTTCTGCACCGGCTTTATTTATTAATAGTTCCGCAGCCCGTAATAAACTATCTGGATTACCTATAGTTCCCCAACTTGCACCAGATGCCGCACAGTCTAATTCTACATTTAATGAGGCATCAGTAATGACATAATCTGTTAAGTTTAATCCTAGGGTTGCTCTAGCCGCATCTGCCGCTTGAAGATTTCTTAAACGTAAATCTGGCTCTATTCCTTTGTCGAGAATTAACCCGATTTTATTTTGATGTACTCGACGCAAACCCCAACATCCTTGAGCGAATTTGTCAATACCATAACCTTCCACATACAAAGCATTCGGTAGATTCCAATACAAAGTTGCACCGTTAAGAACGTTGGGATGAGTTATCAAAACATCACAAACTTCAGCCATCGCTTTAGCGACGGGTAATGCATCTCCGGCATAACCCCCGATGGCTGCTCCAACTCCTGTGGGAATAATTAAAATAGCAGTATATGGACGCATTTATTTAGTTATGGGTAATTGGTAATTGGTAATTGGTAATTGGTAATTTTAAGCTTTGACTTTGTTATTAATTATTAATTTAATAATTTCACAACAGTAATTTCAGTAGGCTTTAGAACCCTTTTAAAATCAGGATAATTTTAATTCACATTCAGCGTTAGTGATAAATTATCAGTATAGAAATCTATCAACTAAATACTCTGATACAATATCCCTAATATCTTTGCAAGCTCTTTAATATAATAATTATTTAAATCAATAAATAGATTGCTATCTTGCAATTTGAGAAACTTCCAAATATCTCCTGTCGTTACTGCTCCATAAATAACTTGAATATTATTATTTTCTTCTTGTTGATTAAATATTTGCGCTGCTAACATTGCTCCCGCACATTGCCCTAATCCATTTTTAATATTTTCGTTTTTAGCTTCAACAATAATTATTACAGGCGCATTAATTAGTAATTGCTCTTTAGAACGACTAATAATAAAATCACAATAACCATTTAAACCTTTCTCTATATCAACATCAAAGTTTGTACCAGAAAATAAACTTATTTGATAATTAGCTCTACGTCTAATTTCTAGTAAAATAGGAGTAATAATCATTTCTGAACGGGCTTTTTCTGTATTAATTGCTAAAGCCAATTCAGTAGTTTCTTTTAAGTCACTTTTCAGTTTATCACTGGCTTCTAAAGGTTCAACATCAGCAAATAAATCCTCGGCTTCTTCTATTGAAATATCAAAATTATTTTTAAATTTGCTTAATGTCAAGTCACTATAAGCCATTTCCCAATTCTTCTTTAGTAATTGAATTCTTTGATTTTTTCAATCCGTTCTAAAACAGCTTGATTGATTTCTTCTGGTGTCATTTGTGCAGGATACTTAGTTGAAGAAGGATTTGCTGTTAATAAGTCAGTTAATGCGTAGAAAGCTTCTTTATCGTTTGGATGTGCAATTACATATGCACGCAATTCGGCTTTATTCATTGCTAAAAAATTAGGTTTATTCATAAATATTCCTATTCCCCATTTGTGACAACAGCTTCTAAAGTTACTTTTCCTTTTTTTAAATCTACAGCAGTAATAGCCCAGCGTAAAGGTTTTCCATGTTTATGTAATTCAGCTTCGATAAACTTGTGTAATTCAATCATATTTTCTGATAAATCAATTTCCGCACTAATAAAATTAGTAATCATTTCAATTCACTTAATGATTTATTTTAGAGTAAATGATTAACTGTCATTCAATAACAGTTAATCACTCACAAAAATTAGTAACTAAACCTTACCAAACTGATTTTGATAAACAATGTCTTCTTGCTCAGTTTCAATTTTCAAATCGGAACGAGGATAAGCAACACAAAGCAATACAAAACCTTGATTCTGTAAATCTGGACTAACTCCCATACCCTCGCTTTGGTCTACACTACCACCATTAACGATTTTACCTGCACAGGTGGTACAAACACCAGCATTACACGAGGAGGGCAATTCTAAGCCAGCTTCATCGGCAACGGATAGAATTGTTTTGTCTTCGGGTACCTGTAAAGTATGTGTTTTACCTTGATGGATAAATTCAACTGTATAAGTTTTCGACATATATCAAGATTACGGTATGCGACACATTTATGAGTGAATATTTTATATTATCAATAAGCTGATAATTTAACTCACAAGTCGTATATAAAAATCCGGTTTGATTCGTGTTCGCGTCAGTGTCACGAAGCTTTAATTACTTGTGAGAAAAAGGAACAGGGAAGAGAAAGTGTACTAAGATTAAAAATAAATCTGCAGATCAGTCCCATATCAGAATTATTTTCAATTAGATAAATTTGCGACCATTGGTTATAAAGTGGTAATAATTATAAAACGGTTTTACGAGTCTCTTGATTTGGATTATTGTTACGATACGATAAATTAATTTTATTTCAAATAATTTTATTTACCAAATAAGAGTAACCATAGATACATCAAAAGCCTGAGTGAAGTTTGCAAATTAAATGATGCTTCTGAAATGCTTCCGAAGAATACTTTCGATTATTTATGCAAAACTATTTTCGGTTTTTTCTCATGATAGTATGTATAGTGTAGAACAAAAACAGTATCATCATTACTTGTAATTTTATCCGTAACACAATCGGAAAATTTTTAAGAAAAGTTAATCTAAAAAAGTAAAGTAAATAATAAATATCCAAATCCAACTATCAATTATTAAATTGTATTTATGGAGATGAAAATGCTTGAATTATATCGCGATCGCGCCCAGGAAAGAACTGCATTAGGGATTCCTCCTTTACCGCTAGATGCTAAAGAAACATCTGAACTGTGTGAATTACTGAAAAATCCACCGCCAGATGAGGCAGAATATTTACTGCATTTACTGCGCGATCGAGTTTCTCCCGGAGTCGATCCGGCAGCTTATGTAAAAGCTGGATTCCTTACAGGGGTTGCCAAAGAAGAAATTGAATCCCCTTTAATTTCACCCATTGAAGCAGTACAATTGTTAGGTACTATGGTGGGTGGTTACAATGTTCAGTCCTTGATTGAATTGTTACAAACCCCAACTACATCCTTATCCGAGTCTTCCGAAACACCTTTGGTAATGGGTGGTGAAGGTAAGGAGCCGATAGCAGCCCACGCGGCAACGGCTTTAAGTAAAACGCTGTTGGTTTACGATGCCTTCCACGATGTTTTAGAATTGGCTGAAACCAACCCTTATGCTAAAAGAGTTGTTGATTCTTGGGCAGAAGCAGAATGGTTTACAATTCGTCCCCAAGTAGCCGAAGAAATTACTGTTACTGTTTTCAAAGTTCCTGGTGAAACCAACACCGATGATTTATCACCTGCCACCCATGCTACCACACGCCCGGATATTCCCCTCCACGCTTTGGCAATGTTGGAAAATTCCATGCCTGATGGATTGGCAACTATTGCACAATTAAAGAAAAAAGGGCATCCTGTAGCATATGTTGGGGATGTGGTAGGAACTGGCTCTTCTCGTAAGTCGGCAATTAATTCGGTATTGTGGCATTTGGGAACAGATATTCCTTATGTTCCCAATAAGCGAGCCGGAGGATATATTTTAGGCAGTAGTATCGCGCCGATATTCTTTAACACCGCAGAAGATGCGGGAGCTTTACCCATAGAGTGCGATGTCGCCAAGATGGAAACGGGTATGGTAATTACTATTCATCCTTACAAAGGTGAAATTACCAACGAAAACGGCGAAGTTATTTCTACTTTCCAACTCAAACCTGAAACAATTTTTGATGAAGTACGGGCTGGTGGTAGAATTCCTTTACTTATCGGACGTGCGCTAACTGATAAAATTCGCGAAGCATTAAACTTAGAACCCAGTACCTTATTTATTCGTCCCCAAGCACCCGCAGATACTGGTAAAGGGTTTACATTGGCACAGAAAATGGTCGGGAAAGCTTGCGGATTACCCGGAGTACTCCCCGGTATGTCTTGCGAACCGTTGATGACTACAGTTGGTTCTCAGGATACCACAGGACCGATGACTCGCGACGAATTAAAAGAACTTGCTTGTTTGGGTTTCTCCGCTGACTTGGTAATGCAAAGTTTCTGTCACACCGCAGCTTATCCCAAACCTGTTGATGTAGAAACTCATAAAGAATTACCCGACTTTTTCGCTCAGCGTGGTGGTGTGGCTTTACGTCCCGGTGATGGTATTATTCACTCGTGGTTGAATCGGATGCTGTTACCGGATACTGTGGGTACTGGTGGAGACTCCCATACTCGTTTTCCCTTGGGAATTTCCTTCCCCGCAGGTTCTGGTTTAGTCGCATTTGCAGCAGCTTTGGGTGTAATGCCTTTGGATATGCCAGAATCAGTTTTGGTAAGATTTAAAGGAGAATTGCAACCCGGTGTGACTTTACGAGACGTTGTTAACGCTATACCTTACGTTGCCATTCAAAACGGTTTGTTAACGGTAGAGAAGCAGAATAAGAAAAACGTCTTTGCTGGCAGGATAATGGAAATAGAAGGCTTACCAGATTTGAAAGTCGAACAAGCGTTTGAATTAACAGATGCTAGCGCCGAACGTTCCTGTGCTGGTTGTACGATTAAATTGAGTGAATCCACTGTTGCCGAATATCTGCGTTCTAATGTTGCTTTATTAAAGAATATGGCAGCGCGGGGTTATCAAGACGCTCGTACCATCCTGCGTCGCGTCGCCAAAATGGAAGAATGGTTAGCGAATCCGGTGTTAATGTCAGGTGATGAGAATGCCGAATATGCAGAAATCATCGAAATTGATTTGAACGAAATTAAAGAACCAATAGTTGCTGCACCGAATGACCCCGATAACGTAAAATTATTATCAGAAGTGGTAGGGAATAAAGTTGATGAAGTGTTCATTGGTTCTTGTATGACCAATATTGGACACTATCGTGCTGCTGCCAAAGTGTTAGAAAACTCCGGAAAAGTTACTACTCAATTGTGGATTTGTCCGCCGACTCGGATGGATGAAAAGCAATTGCAAGAAGAGGGTATTTACGAAGTATTTGAAGAAGCAAATGCGCGGACAGAAATGCCTGGTTGTAGCTTGTGTATGGGTAATCAAGCAAGGGTAGAAGATAATGCGACAGTATTTTCAACTTCTACGAGAAACTTCAACAATCGTATGGGTAAAGGCGCACAAGTATACCTTGGTTCCGCTGAATTAGCAGCGGTTTGTGGATTGTTAGGAAAACTGCCTTCGGTAGAGGAATATATGGATATTGTGGCGAAGAAAATTCATCCTTTTGCTGATGATTTGTATCAGTATTTGAACTTTGATCAAATTCAAGGTTTTGAGGATGAAGGTAGGGTGATTGCTTTGGAAGATATGCCGAGGATTGAGGATATTTTGGGGATGCCGAGTGGGGCTGGGAAGTAGTTGATTTTAGGGTGGGTTATTGCCCACCTTATAATTTATTTTTAAACGCAGAGGAGCGCGGAGGTTAACGCAGAGGGACGCAGATAATTTTAAATACAAGCAGCAAAAATGTAAAAAGCTTTTTTGAATTTATTTATAAATTCTCATGAACAAAATACCTGAAATTGGTGAATTCAATTATTATGGAGTATTTCAAATTTACGATTACCGTGATATAGAGTATTTACCTGAAAATGTTTTCAATGACCTAAGTATACGAAAACTATCTATTGCTGATTGTTATAAACTTAAAGAGTTGCCGGAAAGTGTCGGTAATTTAAGCTATCTTACTGAATTAGAGATTAAAGGTTGTATAGGGGATTTGAGTGATTTTACCAAAGTTCCTGATAGTATTGGAAAGCTTAAACGTCTGGAAAGCCTTACGATTGTAGGTACAGCAATACAATCATTACCCAATAGTATTGGTAATCTGGAAAACTTAACATACTTATAAATACATAATAATTGGAATTTACATCAGTTGCCTGAAACTATTGGTAATTTGAAAAAATTAAAAACCTTGCGTCTTGAAGGTGGAAAATTAATGTCTTTACCAGAAAGTATTGGTGAATTAGAAAATCTTCAATATCTTAATATAGAAAAAAATGATTTAGAATATTTACCAAAAAGTATTGGTGAACTGCAAAGTCTTCAAGAACTGTATATGAAAGAAAATTATTTGAGATTTTTGCCCGATAGTATTGGGGAATTAAAAAATATTAAATATATAGATGTAAAATACAACTTGTTAGAAACTTTACCAGAAAGTATTCGGCATTGGAAGAATATAGATTGGGATTGGAAGAATTACATATAGATGAAATTGTAGGTTGGGTAGAGCGATCGCAAAACCCAAAACAACATAATTGGATTATTCATAATAAGTTAGATGTTGGGTTACGGCACATAATTAATTATTCGTTTCATGTCAAGTATTCTCGTGTGCCTAACCCAACCTACAATTACTACCTTCTACGATTTCAATATTGCAAATAGGAAATTGGCACTGCCAACCCCTCTTCTACAATCGCGCTACATTATTGATAAAACTTGTAAAAATAACCCTATGAAGTCTCTAAAAAACTACACAATTGTTATACATCCCGATGATAATAATACCTTCGTTGCTTATGTTCCAGCAATTCCTAGTTGTCATGCTTGGGGACAAACCGATAATGAAGCTCGTGCTGAACTCGTCAATGTTTTTGAGATGATACAAGAGGAATATATTTCTCCAGAATTATTTATTTAGGCAGTAAAATAGAAACACATATAATAAATTGTCTCTAATCCGATGACGACTATAATTGCTAGACCTTCATCAAAACTTGCCAGTATCAAAATAGAAACGATAAATAATCTTCCGTTGTTTAAATTCAATAATGAATTACAAGCACGGATGGAACAACTATTAGAGCGCAAAAAAGCTGATTTACTAACTCAAGAAGAAACTATAGAGCTTGAATAAATAGGAGAGTTAGATAAAATTTTTACTCATATAAATGCGATTTTGGTAGCTTAAAAATGACTACTGATGATGCTACTAAAGAACAGGTACGCACAAGACCAAATTATCTATACCCAGAAGATGATTCAATCCAGAGTGCGCGAGGTTTTTGGGTTCAAGCTGGGTTACATCCTCCCAAAGAAGATCCTCGGCGATTGCCATAATATGAGGATATAGAAAGTTTGTTGAATTAATTTTTTAGAAATTGTAAAAATGCTAGAGATACATAAAAACTACGTAATTGACGAAAATCAACAACCTATCGCTGTACAAATTCCTATTACTGAATTTGAAAAAATCGAAGAAATTCTTGAAGATTACGTTTTAGAAAAACTAATGAAGGAAGTTCAAGGAGAAACGCCATTTAGCTTAGATGAAGCATTAATAGAATTAGAAAAAGAATAAATACGGAATATCCACAGAATAATCAATGTTGGGTTACGACGCATAATTAATTATTCGTTTCATATAAAAAATTCCCGTGCGTCTAACCCAACCTACGAATAAAATATGTTTTGAAATTATTAGCCCACGCAGGTGGGCTTTGCTTGTGTAGCCCTAGACTTCCAGTCTAAGGGTATTTATTACATCAACCTTCCCCCAACAAGGAATTAAATTCCGATTTCAACGCTTTCATATCCGCTATCCTCGCAACTATTACATTATCCTTACCCGCATCATTTAAACGAGATTTCCAATAACCAATACTCTCGGAATTATTCATCCAAAACTTAATGACGGTATCTACTACTTCATCCATATTCCAGCCCCATTTTGAGGGTACTGGTTCGACTGTTTCTAGAAATGCATCGAGAGTACATTTATGGGTTCCCAAGTACTCTACACCTTGACTTTGAGGATTTTCTTCGCTTTGTTGTTGATGATTAAAAAATTGCCAAATAGGAGATACACCAACAATATCGAAAGTATATTTCATTGCATTCCTCCAGATTGTAAAAGAAACTTTTGATTTTTAAAGATATGTTTTAGCCGTTTTCTACGGACAAATTATTCAATAAAATCTAAATTATGGTATTTGTTCTTCAAGAAAAACTAGCAATATAAACGATATAGTGCTAAAATCACTTTTGTACAAAGTTAGCAGTTAATCATCGAGAGTGCTAATATTTGTCTCGTAAGTTTGTCTGGTAAAAACACTGCACACAGCTTCATAGAATGCTAATATTTATAACCCTATTTATATTAAAATATTAAAGATTTTCACTACTTGAAAAGGGTAATTGACTGCTTTTTAATATTTCTTAATATTTGTAATGACAGATTTTTTAGGGGAAATAGCGGCTTTGGCTGCTGCTTGTTTGTGGGCTATCGCATCTATAGTTTATGCTCGTTTGGGTGCGCGTATTCCGCCATTACAGTTAAATCTGGTTAAAGGAATAATTGCGATCGCACTTTTTATATTCACCATTCTCGTTTCTGGTGAAATATTTCCCTCTATTGCGAGTTTACCAATGTTGTTGTTACTACTTAGTGGTGTGATTGGTATTAGTTTGGGGGATACAGCCTTCTTTATTACTATAAATTGTTTGGGGGCGCGGCGAACATTGCTGATGCAAACTCTGACTTCTCCAATGTCAGCAATTTTTGGACTGATTTTTCTTCAAGAAAAGTTAAATATTTTGGCTGGGTGCGGTATTTTATTAACAATATTGGGTGTGGCTTGGGTAGTAACAGAGCGTACTACCGATGTCAAAGATATTTCAACGGTGGAATTTCGACGCGGTGTCGGTTTTGGTTTGTTAACTGCTGTAGCGGGAGCAATTGGCGCGGTACTTTCACGGAGTGCGATTGCAGACAGTAATATTAATCCTTTATGGGCAGCATTATTGAGGTTGAGTGCAGGAATATTGATTCTACTCATATGGGTATTTTGTAGACAGCAAGCCAGCTTTAGAATCAGTAATTTACGTAATTCACGAGTAATAGCAGGTACTATTTTTGCAGCGTTTTGCGGAACTTACTTAGGGATTTGGCTACAACAAACAGCAATTAAATTTACGTCTGTGGGAATTGCTTCAACTCTTTTACAAACTAGCCCAATTTTTATCATACCCTTGGCGATTTGCATGGGAGAAAAAGTCAGTATTCGAGCAATTTTAGGTGTTTTCATTTCAATTGCAGGAATTGCACTGCTATTTTATCTCAAATAGCTGATATTCTCTCACGATATCATGTCCGGTTAAACACTCATAAGAAAGTTGCTTCGGGAACATTCAACAATTACCAATTACCAATTACCAAAAATTTTCTTTCCAAAAAACACATTGTCTTTGTTGAGGTGAAAGATTTTTACTTAACAATTGTAAATCTTCGTTACTAAGGAAAGAGGCACCATAATGATTATGTACTACTGGTTTTCTAGAAGTATAATCAAAAAATACTGTATACCGATCAGAAGATACTGGTACTTTACCTCGATGAAATATACCACCAGTAGCAGCTAAAATAACCGTTCCTGCAATTCCGGTACAGGACTTAAATTCTGATGGAGATATTAGTTTCTCCATGGTTTTATCTTGAATGTAACCATGATTATATTTTAAAGAAGAAACTAATTTAGGGGTAAAAAACTTAGGAATATATTGAAATGGACCATTATTATCATCTACATCATTGAGATAAATTACAATTTTTAAGACTTTTTTATCTTCAGGATCTATATGCCATAGTCTTGATTTTGATTGAACTTTGTTGGCAATATCCCTACGAAAATAGGCTCCATGATAAGCCACTGGTAAGCCAATATAATTCTCAACTATGTTAATTAAACGTTGCTCTAAACCCCAGATAAAAATTTCTTCATGTTCTAAAATTTGTTGTGGTGTAGCATGAATGACGAATTCGTTCTTATTGTCAGAAATATTTGCTGATATTTTTGGCATTAAGATTTTAGCAGCTTCAAGCATCGACTCGGTAGAAGGAATTGATAAGGCTTCTAAGGAAGTAATTGCTACTCCTTCACTTCTCAACTTCGCGATTAAATCTTGCTCGTAATCCGAAATAACTGGTAAGTTCTCACAGTGTTTTTTCTGCGCTGCTCGGAAATTAAGTTCAGCTTGAGTACAGAAAAACGGAAGTTGACGGGTATTTAACAGAACTTCGTTCCGAATTTTGTAGACAATCCTTTTATACATAATTTTAGTTAGAGGTAAAGCACAGGGATAATCGAAAGGTAAACAAATCTTAAAAAATAGATGTATAAAATATGATTAAAGTAGCCAAATAAACAATTACATATTTTTCCTGACATCAACTAAACTAAACAGAAAATTTGCAGAAAATTTACTTTGATCGGAGATTACTTAATACTTGCTTTATAGTTTTGTTGATAATCAAATTTTTTTGCTTTCAAAGAATTACTTTCTTAAAATAAATCAAAATATATTCAACTGTAGTATTACATAAATCTAGTTTTTTATAGTAACACAACAAAGTCCCAGAATTTGAGTATGTTCTGAGACTTGGTGTCATCTATATGATGTAAATATTGTCAAGACTAGTGGGAAACAAATTTATATTTATTGATTTATATTGTTAATTCAATACAATATATGGTGTGTTATTTTTTCGTAAAGGAAGTAATTTGCAAGTTTTAGATTATTAAGCGTTTATCGGTAAGTAATAATTCCTCAAACTCTGCTGCGGGTAAAGGGTGGCTTAAAAGATAACCTTGGGTTTTATCACATTTATATGCCCGGACAATATTTAATTCTGCTTTAGTTTCCACACCCTCAGCAACTACTTCTAAATTTAGATTATGAGCCATTTCAATAATGCCTTTAGTTATTGCTGCTTTTTGTATATCTTTATCAATATTATGGATAAAATAGTGGTCTATTTTCAAAGTATTTATTGGTAGTTGTTTCAAATAAATCAGAGAAGAACGACCTACACCAAAGTCATCAATAGCAAGTTTTAAACCATAAGATTGTAACTCCTCCATTCGATTAATTGCTGTATTCACATCTTGCTCAACCATCCCTTCTGTAATTTCTAATTCTAAAGCGGAGGGATGCAGATTATTGTCTGCTAATACTGAAAGTATTTTGGAAACAAAATCTGGCTGAATTAATTGATTAATTGAAATATTAACTGTAGAATAGAAATTTTTATAACCTGCATCTTGCCATATTTTGGTTTGCTTACAAACATTCTTAATTAACCATTCTCCAATTGGAATAATTAAACCTGTCGATTCAGCTAAAGGGATTAATTCTGCTGGAGAAATTAAACCTAATTCTGGACTTTCCCAGCGGATTAAACTTTCAGCAGCAACTATATTACCCAAATCACTATCAACAATTGGTTGATAATTAACTTGAAATTCTTTGAGGTTTCTTTTTGCTAAAGTTTTTAGCAAACAAGTTTTTAATATCTGAAATTCTGGTAAAAATCTAGCAGTATTTTTATTTGTTTTAGAAATATATTTGAAAGCAGTTACTTTCTTTTCCAAGCGACTCATGATTGTATTTAACAATTCCGAACGAGTAAATGGCTTGGTAAGATAATCATCAGCACCCAAATTCATCCCTTTACGTAAATCAGCTTTAGCAGTTCTAGCTGTAAGAAAAACAAATGGAATGGTTGCCGTAACTGCTTGTAAATGTAGCTTTTTTAAAACTTCATAACCATCAAGATTTGGCATCATTAAGTCGCACAAAATTAACTCTGGTACTTCAGAAATTGCTAAATCTATTCCTATTTTTCCGTCCGCAGCAGCTAGAGTTTCAAAACTTTCAGCTTCGAGTAAATCCAAAATGTTTTCACGTACTGATTCTTCGTCTTCAATTACTAATATTTTAGTCATAACTATATAATTAAAATTATTTACTGATTTACTGATTGTTTTATTAAAAAACTGAAAATTAATCAATAATATTTAGATAAATAAACATTAAATAAACATTAAATAAACATTAATTAATCATGAAATAAGGTTCTATTCTACAAGAGGATTATTTGCGATCGCCATAGTAATTACACTTAAAAGTATCTACGTACATTGACAAGTATCTAAGAGTCATTACAGCAATGTTTTAAAGGAATTGTCACTGTAAACTTGGTTCCGACTCCAACTTCACTAGTGACGTTAATTTTGCCTTGGAGCATATCTAAACACTTTTTGACAATCGATAATCCTAATCCTGTACCTTGGATATTGCCTACATTTTGACATCTATGAAAAGACTCGAATAATAAAGGTAAATCTTCTGGGGGAATTCCGATACCTTTATCTTCAATTTCAAATACTACTTGTTGTTTTTGAGCAGAAACAGTAAAGTTAACAGCAGTTCCAGGTTGAGAATATTTAATTGCATTTGAAAGTAAGTTATTTAAGATATGTCCTAAATTTTTTTCATCAAAATTACCGATTATTTTAGTCTGATTAGTTATAAAGTTAATTTGTACATCTAAACGACCAATTTCATTTTTGATCTGATTAATTTGCATATCTTCTACTAACTGCCGACTGTATTCAACTAAATCCATCTCAACTGGATTGCAATCAAGTTTTTCTGCTTCTGCTTTGCCGAAAAATAACACATCATTCAACAAATTAGTCATGTGCTTGACTGCTGTTGTTATCCGATTAAAATGCTTGAGTTGTTTTTCTTCTTCCCACTGATTGCGGTAGTTTTCTAGTAATTCTGAAGAAGAAAGAATAGTACTTAAAGGAGTGCGAAATTCATGAGAAGTCATAGAAATAAAACGAGTTTTAAGTTCGTTAAGTTCTTTTTCTTTCTCTAATGCTTGTTTAAAGTCTTCTTCAAGTTGTTTTCGTTCGGTAATATCAATTCTATGACCAACGATTTCTAAAGGATTATTGTTATAATCTTTAACTAATTTTGATTGTTCATATATCCAAATATAGTTACCATTTTTGTGAAGAAAGCGATACTCGATAATTACTTTTTTTTGAGTAAATACCTTGGGTAATTCTGCACAAAATAATGATAAATCATCTGGATGAATGTGAGTTAACCAAAAATTAGAATCGGACACAATTTCATCCGTTTGATAACCGATTATCTCAAAGATATTATCGCTGATAAAAGTTATACTATAGTCTTCACAAAAATCAGAAGTATAAATTACTCCCGTGCTTGAAAAGAGTAAATGCTTGAATTTTTCTTGTGTTAAAAACAGCGATATTTCTGCAAGCTTATGTTTAGTGATATCAGTTTGAATACATATGTAATGAGTTAATTTATTCTTGTCGTTAAAAATAGGAGAAAAATTAAGTTGATACCAATATTCGTTACCATCTTTACAGTAGTTACGTATAATTGGTGTAAATTCTTTTGAATAAATATCAGAGTCTAGTTTAGATAGTTTACTTAGTTTATTTAGTTTATTTAGTTTATTTATTGCATGATTAATCTCTTGAATAAAATCGTTTGTTAGTCCTAATGCTTCCGATATACTATTACCACTCAAGCGTTCAAATTCAGCGTTACCATAAACAATCGGTTTAGAAGGTAATCTCATATCAAAAATTGCTATTCCGTTATTACTAGCATCTATTGCTTGGTTTTTTAAATGTAAAGCTTTTTCTGCTTTGATTTCTTCGCTAATATTGGTGCTAGTGCTTATCATGGCAATAATTTTGCCGGTAACATCTTCTACTGCATCAGTTCGTAAATGAATATGGAAAACGTCATCATTACGGGATTTTATTTCTAATTCACTATGGGATGATTTTCCTTGTTTTATGTTTGCTAATAATTGTTGATATTCTGCTATATCTTTCCAGATGAATGAAAATCCTCCTAATGCATTTAATTCTTCACGAGTATAGTTCAAAATTTTAGTAAGGCTGGAATTTATATAAATTACCTTACCAGTTAAATCTGTAATAATAATGCCTTCACTACTACTTTCTAAAGCTTGTTGAAGGTAAAGTAAAGTTTCTAAATTTTCAATTTTGCTTTTTTCTTTGGAATCTAAATTTCTCCATATTCTTTGATGATTTATATTCCGGAAATTTTCTGCTTCTCTAATTTTAAGTTCGTAATCTTTGAGTAAAAAATTAGTAATCGTTTCAGGTGAAATACAACCTACTAATTGTTTTTTTTCATCTTCAATTACAATAGGTAGATTTTGAAATTGAATAAAAATATTTAATACTAAGTTGATATCTTGAACTTGATAATATCTCAGCTTAACTACTGAAGTATTCATTGCTTCAGTAATTTTACTGTTTCTTAAATTCATTTCCGACTCTACAACCCGTAAAACATCTTCCCAGGAAAACAAACCTACAACCTGCCAATCTTCCACTACCAAAACGTATGGTGCTGGTGGTTGATGTTTATTCATCAATGCAATCGTATCCCAAACTGTTGTTTCTGGTGTTACAGTTAGTGGAGTGTAGTCAATTAATTGTTCTAAGGGTCCTAGGGAAGAAACTGGAAAGGCTACTTGCATAAGATAAACTTATTTGACTATAAGAAACACGTTTTAAGGAAATCTTGACAAAACATAAAACAATAGTTTTGATCAGACCTCTTTTTATATTTTTGTATCTCAGAGGTTAGAATAACTGGAGTATAAATACTGAAATATTTGTTTTGTTAAATACACCTTAAAGGTTAGAGGTTAAAGGTTAGAGGTTAATCTTAGTTGGATAAATACAGAAGTCGGGTTTTTACGATGATTTTCTTGTGTAACAAATATTTGAGTTCAAAACCCGACTTCTTACCCTGCACAAGTTAAAGTTTAAAAATCGCAAAAAAAACCGCAACCATTGCCGATCAAAATCAACATGATGGTTGCAGTTTAAATTGTTGGGTTACAAAAATTGGGCGTTGCTGAATCCAGCTATGAATTTTAAATAATAGACATCTCCGAAAAAGAGGTAGAGACGTAGCAGTGCTACGTCTCTACAAGGGTTCTGGGTAACTCCCAAGGTTTTGAAAATCACGCAAAATCCGTTTCATACATCTTTTCAGCAACGCCAAAAATCGTCACAAAGCCTTGAACATCTATGCATTTTGCGGTTCAACCAAGTTTTCAATTCCTTGAATAACTTTGGCTGATTCGATTTTGTCTCCTTGCTTAATTTTTTCTAAAACTTCTTTACCTTTGGTGACATAACCAAACACGGAATAACGTCCATCTAATAAGTTACGTCCAGCGGGAGTCAGTTCGGCTTCAAATAGAAAGAAGAAAAACTGGGAAGAAGCCCCGTTAACTTCAGTTTCAGGACGAGCCATTGCTAACGCACCGTAAGAGGAAAAAGGTAAAACTGGCATTTCGGTGTATAATCCAGCTTCTTCGAGTGTAATACCGTAAGTAGGCTGTTTATCTCCTTCTACAAGAACTTCCAAGGGAATAGCACGATATTGCCCTGTTTTTGGGTCAATAAAACCTACATCTTTACCCGGCGGATCTCCAACTTGCAATACATAGAAATCTTCCGCACGTAAAAATTCTAAGCCATCATAAAAACCCCGTTTAACCAAATCCACGAAGTTTCCAGCAGTCACCGGAGCGCTATAACCATCCACAACAACTTCTAAGTCTCCTTGAGTCGTTTTTACGGATATCGTAGCGCGTCCTTTTAATTGAGGTAAATTACTATATTCTGCGGGTACTTCATAGGGAAAACCCACCACCATCGATTCTTCAAGTTGTCCTACCAAATCTAAAAGCTTGGCTCGTTCGATCCAAGTTTCTTCTTTGTCTTTATTGTTTACTACTTCTTGCAGCTTTTCTACACCAGTTTGCAGTTCGTTAATCCAAACCTTTGCTTGCTCTTGTTTTTCTTCTGGAACACTTGTCAGTAAGCTTTCTGGTTTACTCAAAACCCGCGAAGCCGTTTTTAAGTCATTTTTAATAGCTCCCCAGCGTCGATTAGCTCGTAGTTGGGTAGCAATATCTTCCAAACTTTTTTGCAATTTCCGTACTGGTTGATTCTCTATGGGAAGTGCATACCGTAACAAAGCTTTACCATCGGTAATTGCATTTCCTGCTGGTAGAGCAGCAATACTCGAAGAAGTCCATCCAGTTACACTTATTCCTAAAAATAGCGTTACCAGTATTAGTGTAATTAGACTACTCTTCAAAGAAGATTTTAATAAGTTGAACATAGAATCTGATAATGCAACATCAATTTATTTGAGATTTTGTCGTAACATATGAATAATCTTCCCACAGTAGAGTCAGCTTCGGACGCTTCAGTACCTTATATCTTGCAACCGACGCATAATTAACTACATAATATCAATCTAAAGTAAATCTAAAATAAATCTAAAATAAATAAAATTAAAATTAAAAGTTAAAATTAAAAATAACTAAACTATAAATGTAATATTTTTAGTCCATTTTAATGGACTTTTGCTATCAGACTGGGACTTACAGTCCCAGACAAGTAATACATAGATACCCTTGAACCATCAAAGTTTGTCAAACTGGAGCGGTTCTATGTTTAGAAAAGCTAAATTATTACAATAAAGTAAATAGGTAGGCGTAATTAAATATAAGATAAGACCTCACCCTCAATCCCTCTCCTTACTAAGGAGAGGGAAGCCGGAGGCAGGGTGAGGTTTTATATTTAATTTGATCCACTTACTTATTACTTACGAATTATTATTGGAGTTTTAGAAAATCATCAATGAGCAAAGATAAAGACAAAGATAAAAAAAATCAAGGTTACAAAGTTATTGCTGACAACCGTCAAGCCCGTTTTTTATACGAAATTCTGGAAACCTACGAAGCGGGAATCCAGCTTACAGGAACCGAAGTCAAGTCTATCCGGGCTGGTAAAACTAATCTTCAAGATGGATATGCCTTAATTCGTGATAATGAAGCATGGCTGCTCAACGTACATATTTCACCTTACAATTTTAGCGGCGCGTACTTCAATCACGAACCGCGTCGCAGCCGTAAACTTCTACTTCATCGTGACGAAATTCGCAAATTGATCGGAAAGACTGAACAGGAAGGTTTGACTTTAGTACCTTTAAAAATGTATTTTAAAGGTGGTTGGGTAAAAGTTAGTATCGCTCTTGGTAGAGGTAAAAAGCTTCATGACAAGCGAGAAACCATCAAAAAACGTCAAGATCAGCGTGAAATGCAACGCGCAATGAAAAGTTATTAAATAGACATCTATCTCCGAAAAAGAATGTAGAGACGCGATGTATCGCGTCTTCACAAGGGTTCTAGTTCGCAGATATTTTTCTTCTAATTGTTTCTTTGTATGTAGTGTAATTCATCCTCTTCGTCGTCTTCATATTCATCGTCATCGTCATCGTCATCGTCTTCATTCAACCATGTAATTTTCAATACCGAAAGCGCTGTTTTTAAACGCTCTTCATCGGCTGAATTAAAATCAATATCTTTTGAAGTTAATGCCACCTCGACAAAATTAGCAGATGCCTTTGCGGCTTTATATAGTGCTTCTAGAGCTTCATTAAAAAACTTTGAATCTGACATAGCGTTCCTGATACAACAATGGTGAGTAAACTGGGAATTCAACAAGCTTGATTAGTATTATAATTGAATAATCGAAAGTACAAATTCACCTTCATTTACTGCTTGATTTATCGAAACATCGTACACTAACCCATCAGCAGTAGCAAAAATATCTACGGTCGTAGGTAATTTACCTTGTTTATTAAAACTAAGTATTTGATAAAGTTGTTCTCCTGCTTGTACTTCCTTACCAAGTTCGATGATTGAGTTAATCATTCCACCGACTGGTGCATAATATTTTGTAACTTGACTTTTAGTTTTAAAACTCATTTGATTATTCTTTTGTGGTAAATCATCTAATTTAAACTCTTTAGATAACACACCCTTTTGTTTTAAATAATTTTTTACACCTTTAACGCCTTTTGTCACTGAATCAGGAATCATTGTCATTCCCTTGCCAAGTTCGAGTGTCCAAGCTTCCACATCAAATTTAACGGTTCTACCCAACTGCAAAAAACATTCTTCAAGCGCTAACCAAGGTTTAATAAAAGCTTCATCAAAAGCATCACCATCATACTCATCTAATAAAATGCCAAAATCTAGTAGAAAATATTTAGCACTTTCCTCGCGATTGCGAAAATAATAAAGATAATTTAAACCTTGATTTGTCGAACTGTGGATATCAATTAAATAGTCTGCATCTAAACTTAGAGATTGCAATTTGTAGCGAAATTTTTCAGTATATGGTACTCCATTCGCAGAATTAATCTGATCTAAAAGTTTAACAAATTGTTGTTTAATTGCACTCAAAAAATTCTTTTTAATCTCCTCTGTATCAAAATCAAGCTGAGATTTCGCAAATGCTAATAACTGATTTTCTCGGTGATTGCTAATTTTAGATATATCTTTTTCATAATCCCAAAAAATACGATTCCAATCTTTTGCTTCATAAACACAGTATCTACCAGAAGAAAAATTATGAGAACGTTGATTAGTTGCCATGGGATTACAAACTGGAAGCAGCCAAATTTCTCCAATTAAATCTGTATTATTTAACATCCATAAAAATTCAATCAATTGGTGAATAACAGCATTGCCGACTATTTCTGCACCATGAAGATTTGATTGAATATAAACTTTTTTACCCGCACTAGCACCGATAAATTTGTAAACTTGTAGCGATAAAACATCACCCGAAGCCATTTGACGCACAGGGATAGTAGAGATAACTGGAAGCATTATTAAAAAACAAAATAGGGAAATAGGGAATCGCAAGAGAAGAAAATACTAATAATAATTAATTGCTAACTTTTAACCGATTTATCAAATCCAAAAATCAGCAATAGAATACCCCATCTCCGCTAACATGATCCGCAACAAAGGTAAACTCAAACCAACTACGTTACTGTAACAACCTTCGATTTTTTCAACAAAAACAGAACCTTTCCCTTCCAACGCAAAAGCTCCAGCACATTTTAGGGGTTCTTCAGTCGCGACATAAGCATCTATTTCTGTAACGCTTACTGAAGCAAAATAAACTTTTGTAACCTGATGCTTGACTAAATTACGTTTTTGTAGATTATCAATAAATACATGACCAGTAAAAAGTTCACCGCAGTTACCCCGCATCATCATCCAACGTTGACGTGCTTCTTCTCGTGAGTCGGGTTTACCATGAATTTCGCCATTGATAGCCAAAACCGAATCGCAACCCATAACTAAAGCCGATTGAAAATTGGGTGCTACAGTTTGCGCTTTTCGTAAAGCCAGAGTTTCTACCAATTCTGCTGGATTTTCAATTTGAATTTGAGACTCATCAAAATCACTTGGACAAACAAAAGGTTGAATTCCCACATTTTGCAGTAGACGACGACGTGCAGTTGAAGCGGAAGCGAGAACAAAGGTTGGAGTACCCATATTTAGGAAAAGTTAGGAGTTATGAATTAGGAGTTAAGAGTTAAGAGTTAAGAGTTAAAAATTTAACTTTCTTAATACTTAATCTCTAATTGATAATCGATTAATCCACACGGAAAGAACCTACAGAATCTTGAATCATACGTTTCATGCGATTCCAACGTCTTTCGGGTACTGAAGCATTGAAAGTAAATAATTTACCACGGCTAACGGCAACACTAGCAAGATTGTGACGCTCTCGTTTGTTGGGAAATTTCACCAAAAACTCTAATAAATAGTAAGTTTTACCATCTTCGCCTACTTTCTGCTCGGCGTTAACTAATTCTGCTGTACGATTAGAACCTTCGGGAGCAAGAGCATTTTTTCCCAATTTATATCCGACTTCTGTGGGTGTACCTAATTCCGCTAAAGTTTTACCTGATGGAACTGGACTAATCACCACAGAAACATTTTCAGTTGTTTCGATGATATCGTGAAAAACAACATCCGGGCCATTGCCTACCTTTACTTCCACCCAGCCGGTAGGATATAAGAATTGATAGCCATCGGTTGAGTCTATATAACTATTAAGTGCAGCAGCACTAGCTGTACTAATATTAGTTAGACACAAGCTAAATACTAAGAATAAACTAACTAAAATTCGTTTCCACATTTGCTTTGGTTCCTTTGGGCTGGAAATAATGCGTAATCATAAGGGTAAATTCTCGTTTTATTGTCCCACGTATGTTGACAACTTACGAAGTACGCTGGTTTTATTCGGGTAATATTCCCGAAAATATTGAATCTTGGTTTAAGCAGAATTGTCTTTTATCACCCATAAAAGTAGCAGAAAAACGCCAAGATGTGTATCTTTACACCCCAAAATGCGATTATTTAGGAATTAAGTTACGTCAAGGAGCCTTAGAAATAAAATGGCGTTATCCCGACTCGAATCTGATAAATTTTGGTTCTTTAGTAGAAGGTAATCTGGAAAAATGGAAAAAGTGGCGATGTTTGGATTCTACTGAAGAAACTTTTCAACTTGCTCAAATTGGCGATAATCCCATATGGGTAAGAGTCGCCAAAGTTCGTTATTCGCAACTTTATCAAGTCACTGCGAATACAGCAGAACCTATTTATAGTGATACCGATACTGATATAGATAACGGTTGTAGTTTGGAACTTACTAATACAGAAATTAATGGTAATAGCTGGTGGAGTATCGCTTTAGAAGCTTTTGGAGAAGATTGTCATTTAAAGAATAATCTTCAGGTAACGGCTGATTTTGTATTTCATAATTACGATAGTTTTCCGTTACAAGCAAAGAATTCTTACGGTTATCCAAGTTTATTGGAATTAGCTGTTTAACGTTCAATAATATTTTTGAGTAATTTCCGGCAGACGCACAAAGATTGATTTTGCTTCAATTATGCAACAACTAATCGATGTTGATTATCTTGATAAAATTAGGATGAAAATTATCATGGATAATATCCGTACTCATACACCAGCATCTCTATATCAAAATATCAAACGTTTCCTTCTGAAGAAGCATAGAGAATAAGTCATAAACTAGATATTCACAAAAAACACGCGGAAAGCGGGAATCTCAACGTCTTTAGACTTGGCAGGGAAGCGACACGAAGGATTTTTATCACCGTGTTTTTTGTGAGACTTTATGCTTCTCAGGCAAGTACACCCATCTGAGTGACGATAGCCCTTTATAGCGACGCGAAGGCGTATCGCAAAAAAGCTCGTAAACTTAAAAGTCCACATCGCTTTATAATTAATATAGGATAAAACCCAACCGGGAATGCAATTCCCGCTTTAATAGCACAACTCCTATAAATAGGATTAAAAAATCCATCAGATGCGGTTGGTCAACTACCCGTCATAATTAATGTGGTGTAGTAGTACTTGAAGATAGTTATAATTTGGAATTTTGCTCGAAATCACATAAATTATAGATAATATAGATAAAAATATTTCTTAAGCATGATTCCAAATAAACTGATTAAATGTTTAGAATTGATTTATAAGAACTAAAATTTTGATTGAATTGCTTTAAAATCATTAAGTTAATCTGATTTTACCGAGTTTTAAATAAGTATAAAAAAACAACTTTATCTACAGTAAAAAATACAGAAAAGGGTTGAAAAAGATGCGAATTGCTCACGATGTGACAGAACTTATCGGTAGAACACCATTAGTAGAACTCAACAAAATTCCTCAACAAGCAGGATGTGTTGCCAGAATTGTCGTAAAATTAGAAGGGATGAATCCAGCTGCTTCAGTGAAAGACCGCATTGCCGCGAATATGGTCAAAAAAGCAGAGGAACAAGGATTAATTGAACCAGGAAAAAGCATTTTAGTCGAACCGACATCCGGTAATACCGGAATTGGTTTAGCAATGGTAGCAGCGGCTCTTGGCTACCGCTTGATTTTAACAATGCCCGAAAGTATGAGTTTAGAAAGACGAGCCATGCTCAAAGCTTACGGTGCTTCTTTAGAGTTAACACCAGCCCAAGAAGGAATGCGCGGAGCAATTAAGACAGCAGAAGAAATTGTTGCCAATACTGCTAATGCTTATATGTTACAACAATTCCGTAACCCCGCAAACCCAGAAATTCATCGCGAAACCACCGCCGAAGAAATTTGGCAAGATACCGATGGAGAAGTTGATTTTGTGATTGCTGGTGTTGGTACCGGCGGAACAATTACCGGGATTGCCGAAGTAATTAAGCAGCGCAAGCCCAGTTTTCAAGTAATTGCAGTAGAACCTAAAAACAGTCCCGTACTCGCTGGTGGGCAACCTGGGCCTCATAAAATTCAAGGTATAGGTGCCGGATTTATCCCCGAAGTTTTACGCAAGGATTTGATTGATGAAGTAATTGCCGTCAGTGATGAAGATGCGATGGCGATGGGAAGGCGTTTAGCAAAAGAAGAAGGAATATTATCGGGTATTTCTTCCGGTGCGGCTTTATGTGCAGCAATTGAAATCGGCAAGCGTGCGGAAAATAAGGGACGTTTGATTGTAATGATTCAGCCTTCCTTTGGGGAAAGATATTTGAGTACCCCAATGTTTCAAGATTTAGGTAGGGAAGTGGCTGCGGTTGGGTAATGATTTAACTCAGTTAACAGTACGTAAAAGTTAAGGATTATTAGTGGGGATTATAGATGTTGTAGAGACGCGATACCCGAAGCGTCTCTACACTAGGTTATTAAATGTTTGAAGATTTGGGCTTACGCTTTAGGGAAGAAGCAACAACTGCACCGACTGCAAATAAACTTAAGATAGATGTAGGTTCGGGTACTTTTCTTCTCGCCATTTTCAAAGTTTTCTCTTGGCGATAGTAATTTAATCCAGTAACTGCACCACTTCCAGGTAAAGTGATATTAAATTGTGTAACTCTCTTATCGCCGAAATCAAAATTGTATTCTCTAAGTGAGTTGTCACCTGTAACATACTGATTTCCATTCCAATTAGTACTCAAAAGTTTCATTTCACTAATATAAGTACTATTTGCGTTACTATCTTTGACAACAAATTTATTGTCAGCTTTTTTATCGTTTATTCCTGAAATTTTATCATTTTTTTCTACATCAATTTCTGTAAAAAAGTTAGCATTATAAATAAAATTCCCAGTACTAGTACCATCAGCAAAAATCGCACTGAAGATTGGGTGGCCAGGGTCATCCAAGTCTAATAAACTAATGCTATTGAATAAAACCCCAACCCCCTTTGTAAATTCATTGAAATCGAATTTTATTGTACCAGGATTATTGCGGTCTGCATAATCATCTGCTTCTAAATTATTTTTGCCATTATCTTCCTGAATAATCAGGACTTTACCTTGGTTGGGAGATTTATATTTCAGATTACCATTTTGACCTTTTCCGGTAGCTAAATCTGGATCGTTACCTGTACAAGTGTTTCCTTCACAATTACTGTCGTAAAGCCACAATTCGCTTTTCCCACCTTTTTGGAGACTCGAATCTAACTTTAAGCCATAATCAGACCACAAATTATCAAGTTGCGTTCCACCGTATAATGGGTTGCTACCAACACCAACGTTTTCATCAAAGGTGATGTTGACTTTTTTGTCTTCAGTTACCAATTTTTCAAATTCTACATATTGATCATTTGCCGTATTTGCAGCTTGAGCGGGATTTGCAGCAACAGTAACTACAGTAGCTAATAATGCACTAGTACTTAATCTAGAAAATAATCTATTAATTCTCATTTATTTATTTCCTTCTCTTAAATTTTGGTATTTATTGAGTGCCATATCAGTTTTAAGAAATTAAAGGAATAAATGGGTTAGCGAGAAGTAAATACTTTCTAAAAGTTAAAGGTATTTTATTTAAAGCTAAAGTAAAGCTGCTAAGTTTAAATACTGCTATTGGAATAAATATCCATATATAGGATTACTATTTGAATTTTGAACTTACCATTCACCCTTGTTGGTACGATTCATCTCTATGAAACCTCTTTGCTCTGTGTTAAGAGCGTTAAGTATCGGTTTTTATTTTCTCCTTGGAGGGAGACGCTGCGCGAACGGTAATCATAAAGCCGGGAAGGGAGTAAGTGTGTTACGGATATCCATAAAAACCCGACTTCTAAACCTAAACGATAACTGATTTCGATTAGCCCCAATTACTCGGAATTTCGATAATAAACTCTGTACCTTGAGTTGATGAAGAATTACAGAATAACTTACCATGATGTTTATCTACTATAATTTGATAACTGATAGATAAACCCAATCCTGTTCCTCTTCCAACAGCTTTAGTTGTAAAGAAAGGGTCGAATATTTTAGAATGAATTGATGATGGAATTCCCGAACCATTATCAGCGATACGAATGGCAATATTATTATTATCAGATAATTCTGTAGAAACACGAATTTGGGGAATAAAATCATGATTTTTCTTGACTTCATCTTCTAAAGCATCAATAGCATTAGCGATAATATTCATAAATACTTGATTTAATTGTCCCGGATAACAATCAACTTTTGGTAATGAAGAATATTCCTTAATTACTTCAATTTCCAGATGATTAGGTTTCAATTTCAAGCGATTGTGTAATATCAGTAAAGTACTATCAATTCCTTGATGAATATCTACTTTTTTAAATTCTGATTCATCGAGCCGAGAAAAATTCCTTAGTGATAAAACTATTTCCTTAATTCTTTGAGTTCCATTTTGCATGGAACTAAGTAATTTAACAAAGTCTTCTTTTAAGAACTCTAGTTCAACGGTTTCGATTTCTGTTTCTATTTCCTTTACTGGATAAGGATAGTGTTTTTGATAAAGTTCGATGATTCTAACTAAGTCTTGAGCGTAGATAGTGGCAGGAATTATATTACCGTAAATAAAACTCACAGGATTATTGATTTCATGGGCTATACCTGCCACCATTTTACCGAGAGCAGACATTTTTTCACTTTGGATTAGTTTTGATTGAGTGCATCGAAGTTCGTCAAGAGTTACTTCCAAATCTTTTGCTTTTTGTTTTAATAAAGCTTCCGATTGTCGTAAGGCAATTTCTGCCATTGATTCGTCTATTTTCTTGTTGAGTAAAACAAAATTATTACTTGCTAAAGAGCGATTTTTTAAACGTAAAATAATCAGAGCCTTAGCAGAGGAAGAAGATGGTTGAATCAGCGCACCTTCACTACGACAAATTAATTTTTCTCCATCATGCTGATCAAAAGTTAAACAACCAAGAACCATTTGCCGACTTCTCGAACAAGCTTTCAAATATTGAATAACTTTATCAAATGACTCGGAGACTAAATCAAAAATTTTTGCATTTTGTAGGTTTTTGCTAGCTATACCCAGCATTTTTGTTACGGCTTTATTAATAGCTATAATTTCCCCTTCACTATCAACAAGCAACATCGGTTCGGGTAAAACATTGGCAATCGCAATAAAATTTTCGGTAGTTATTAAAGAATTTTCTTTTAACATTTATTTTTATCTAGTATTCAGGAGGTTTTTAAAATAGATTGCATCGCAAAAATAAAAATAAGTTAAAAACGCAATGCGACATTTTCATTACGCTAAATAATTAATTAATTTATTAATTTATTTATTAATTAATTAATTAATTTATTTAATTTGATGAAAACGTTTATTTGTTACTACCCTTTACTAGTATTTATTGTTCCCTGTTCCCTGTTTTATGTTCCCTGATTAAAGCTTGTTATCCTTTAAAATACTCTCTCCCAACAGCTTCTTCTGCTTCTTCAGTATGTTCTAAATAAACTACAACTCTGCATCCAAAATCACCGTTAGCAATGGTTTCTTGTAATTCGACTTTTGCATAACCAAGATTATCCGCAGCGATGGAACCAAACACATTAGAAGTCATCATACACATTGAAGGACGACCAATTACTTTTTCACCAAAGGGACAAACACGGTTGCCAAAAATAATTTTTTTATCGCTCTCTTCGATGATATAAAAATCACCTTTAATCCGTCTTTTTAAATCAACTAAAACTTCAGCAACTTGCTTGCGGGAAAGATTAGATACTTTGAGAGCAGATTTATATTCTTTATCTATCTGTCTACTCATTGTTTGCCCGACTACGCTAATAAATCCAGAAGCTTCTTCCAATCCAACTAAATCCTGTAACGTACCAGATAATTCTCTAATTAAGGTACCGAAGAATCCTTCACGCTCTAATGGAAGCTCTAAAGACTTTATTGAGGTTTCTGTAACTGTAGATTGATTCATAATTGCTTGTATTTTCTTTTTTTTAAACAACAACTCGCGCAATTAACGTCATTAAGAAAAATCGGAAAATTCTCTCAATAATTACGTTTTTCTGTAATGACAATGTTTTTAAACTTATTTGGTTTTATAGTTCCCAAAAATGCTTTGAGAATAACATTTTAATTATAAGTTTTGTAAATTGATTAAATCTGAATAATACATAGTTTGGGGAAACGGTTCAGTAAATAATTTTCCAGATTATTCAATGATTCCCAATTTCTCCCCTCAACTCACACTCTGGAAGAAGAAAATTGGTTTTTTCTATGATTAGGGAGCCTGCTTCTTTTTTAGTACAAAATTACTGAAGAAAAACTTTACTATACTATACGCTGTTAGCGCCGAGGAAAGAGATAGAGGAAAGATAAGTAGTTATACAGTGGGAGGGGAGCAGATATCTAAATTTACATCGGTTTTCACACAAAAAAATTCAAAAAAATTCAAAAAATTAAAATTACATCCTCCTTAAGATGCATTTAAATAAAAATCTATATTGACATAACTCTAATGTTTTATTTAATACTTGATGTTTGATTCGTATTAGGATTTATAAAATCATTTATTTTGAAAAGCTTTCAGGTTTTTGCTGTTGTTATTTAACAGATAAAACTGTGTTTATATCATACTAAAAAGTTAGGGAATAAATATATTTACGTGAAATAGCTTAGTAAATAATTCTTAAATTTAACGGCTAATCCTCAAGCCTATTAAGTAAAAACAAGTAATTTTTTGATTCCTGACTATAAAGTTATATAATTAATTAAAAATAAAAATTTTCTCTATAAACTATTTGTAATCAATAAAAATTAGTTGATTTATACTCAATTTTTTTTGATTAGCTAATTTCAACGTGATAAAAAATTTAATTTAATATTTGTCCTTTTAGATACATTGTATAAGTTAATTTATTAATTTGATATAATTTGAGTATGATTACTGTTCAAAATATTAATTTTTTATTAAAGAATCATTGCAGATTCAAATAGTTAAATTAACGACAAAGTACTTTTAAATACCTTGGTCATTGTTAACAAGGCTAATAAGAGTAAATGTCGCCATAAACAGTCATTAATGGGGTAATAAAAATGGTAGAAATCCTTGCATTGAATGAGAAAGTATTGCAAGAAGTAGTTGGTTTGCCATTACGGAATGATGTTGACAACTTTTGGGAAAGGGAGATTCGACCGTTATTTAATTTAGAGACTTTGTTTTTTCGGGTTAAAACCCTAGATGGCAACTATGTCAACTACGTTAACTTAGACAACGGTGCGACAACCAATCCCTTTGCACAACTCAAGCAGTATGTCAATGAAAAGCTAGATTCTTACGGTAGCGTACATCGAGGCTCCGGACAAAAATCGATTATTACGACTCAAGAATACGATTCTAGTCGAGACGTTATTCGGGATTTTGTTGGTTCCAGTGCAAATAATTATGTAATTTTTTCCAAAAATACCACTGAAGCGATTAATGGAGCAGCTACACTCTGGGCGAAAAGACCTGGTAAAATATTAGTCTCGGATATAGAGCATTCTTCAAACTTGCTGCCTTGGGTAACTAGAGATGAGGTAGTTCAATACAGAACGCGACCGGATGGAAGTGTTGATTTAGTCGAAATTGAAAATATTCTCCAAGCACACCAATCGCGATCGCAATCTGAACGAATTAAGTTGCTGACGATGACGGGAGCTTCTACAATTACCGGATATAGACCACCGATTTACGAGTTAGCAGCTTTAGCACATCGCTACGGAGTAAAAATGTTTGCTGATGTGTGTCAATTAATTCAGCACGAACGAGTAGATATGCGTCCAGATGATCACCCAAGTCATTTGGATTTTGTAGCTTTTTCCGGACACAAAATGTATGCTCCTTACGGTACCGGAGTTTTATTAGGACCAAAAGAATTTTTTGATGATTGCTACCCGTATCAAATTGGTGGTGGTAACTTACCTTACATTACTAGAAATCTAGAAATTAAGCGTTTTTATACCGAAAGAGCGCACGACCCCGGAACACCCAACGCCATGGGTGCGATCGCCATTGCGAAAGCGATTGAAATTATCGAATCAATCGGACGCAAACGAATTGCAGAGTACGAGCATTCTTTGGTTGACTATACATTCTCAAGACTCCGGCAGATTCCGGGTGTCAAGGTACATATTACCGGAGAGGATATAGCCCATGTTATTCCTTTTGATATTGATGGGTTTGATGGACGTTTAGTAGCAGAAATTCTTGCTCAAGAATACGGAATTGGAGTCCGAGCCGGAGCTTTCTGCACCTACGAATACATCCGCAAACTGAAAAATATTTCCGATCAACGAGATTTAGAAATTGCTGCCGAAGTAGAAAACGGAATTACCCGCAACATTCCTACCATTATTCGAGCCAGCTTTGCCGTGTACAATACCTTTACAGATTGCGATCGCTTTTTAGGCGCAATTTCACAGATAGCTCGCAACAAAGTTGAACATTATTTATCTTCTTACAAACAGGATGAAGCAACAGGTGTTTGGACGGTGAAAGAGAGTTAGAAGATTTTGGATTTTAGATTTTAGATTTTAGATTAAAACTTGTAGAGACGTTATATATAACGTCTCCCTGGTTTTTGGAAAGTAACACAAAGTTAGGAGTTGACAGTTGACAGTTGACAGTTGACAGTTCGTATTTATTTCTCCCCATCTCCCCATCTCCCCATCCCCTTGTCCCCCCATCCCCCATTCCCTACAAAAGAGGTAATAGCTTGAGCAATGACTTTGACAAAGAGGATTATCTACAAGCACGAGTTGACCAGTATATCTGGCAAAAAAGTCGATATTTGGGTTTATCTCGTCAGGGTTTTCTGCGAATATTAGGGAGTATTGCTGGAGCAACAGCTATGGGGGGGTTGGCTGTACCCGCGTCCGCTCAAGGTCAGCAAATTGGCTCGAAATCCTTTAAAAACAACACAAGTAAAATAATTAAGCCATTGCCACCAGGATATATTTCTCATAGTAGTGGCACTTTGGAGATGAACTGGGAGGCGATGTATGGACGTGGTTATCTAGTCCCGAACGATTGGTTCTACGTCCATAATCGTAGTAAACCTCCGGCTTTCGATCCTTCTACCTGGCGCTTGCAACTTGGGGGTAGTGGTATCAATCAACCCTGCGAGTTTACCTACGATGATATTATCGGTATGCCCTCAATCTCCGTTATTAGCGCTATTGAATGTGCTGCGAACGGACGAATTTTCTTTGAGGAAGTTTACAATAAACCCTTTTCTGGAGCGCGGTGGAGGTTGGGTGCAATTGGTGTCGCTGAATGGACTGGAGTTCCCCTTGGCTTATTATTAGAGCGTGCTGGGTTGAAATCGAATGCCGTGGATGTGCTAATTCAAGGTAAAGATATTGATCCCCTCGATTCTGTAAAAGCGAAGCAATCTAACTACAGTTTTGTAGTACCAATTGCCAAAGCCAAAATGGATAATTCGCTGATAGTCTATGCAATGAATGGGGAACCTCTACCTTTAGATCACGGTAGCCCATGTCGGGCAATATTTCCTGGTTGGGCTGGAAACGCTAATGTGAAATGGATTGAGCGTATTGAAGTTTCTTCTGAGCCTATATACAGTGAATGGATTGCTAAACAAGCAGTTCTCGTTGGTTCGGACTATCCACCACAAGGTAAATTAATTACCTCTCAAAATGTCAAAAGCGCTTTTGAATTAGGTTGGTCAGCGACGCTCAAAGCTAAACCTTACCTGTTGCGAGGACGTTCGTGGTCTGGTAAAGGAAAAATTGTCCGGGTAGAAGTTAGTTTAGATGGCGGTAAAACTTGGCAAATGGCGCGATTGCGAGAACCGAATTTTCCCTTTGCATGGGTACGGTGGGACGTTGATTGGAACCCAACTCCAGGTAAGTATTTTCTGCAAGCTCGCGCTACAGATAACTTAGGTAATACTCAGCCTTTAACGGTTCCTTGGAACGATAAAGGATTGCTTTATGGGGCTGTTGTGAGTCATCCGGTAACGGTAAGTTAAATTACCAATTGGCAATTTCTTTCTCTTCCTTCTTCCCTCTTAATAATTATGATTGATTTTGTGTGGTTAATTTTGGCAGTTGGTGGTTTAATCAGCGGCATGATATCGGGACTATTGGGAATTGGTGGTGGTATTGTGACTATTCCTTTGATGGTAACGTTGGGTTATACACCTGTTGAAGCTATTGCTACCAGTAGTTTGTTTATTGCGATCGCGGCAATTTCTGGAAGCGTACAAAATTGGTTGATGGGTTATTTGAATTGGCAAAAAATTATTTATTTAGGAATCCCAGCTTTTTTAACAACTGGTATTGGAGTATATTTTGCAAACCGAATTCCACCCCATATCATCCTTTTTACTTTCGGAATTATTTTACTTGTTAATGTTTATCTAATCGACTTACGCAAACAATTAGCTGCTGTAGAAGTAGAAAATACAGAAGTAATATTTAATCCCATCATATCTAGAATTGGTACGGGAGGCTCGGCGGGAGTTTTAGCGGGTTTATTTGGTTTGGGTGGCGGTACAATTATGGTACCGATGCAAATGTTGCTTTTAAAAGAAGAAATTAAAGTTGCTATTCAAACCAGTCTTGGTGTTATCGTGATTACAGCTTTAGTCGCTTGTATCGGACACACTTTAAAAGGAAATATCTTGTTTATTCCAGGTATAGTTTTAGGATGTGGCGGTATTTTAGGAGCGCAAATAAGTACTCGCACATTGCCAAAGTTACCCGATTCTACTGTCAGTCTTGTCTTACGTATTTTCTTAGGAATACTTTCAATATACATTTTTTGGCAAGCTTGGATAAGTTACCAAATTATCGACTAGTATAAATATTTGTAGTGCGGGCATCCTGCCCGCTTTACATATACAATACAGACATTTAAGAACTTAGTGAAATAACTCCCCAGTTAGTTATTAATCACCCCCACCAGCTTTCCAAGCAATTTCTTTGCTGGGCTGGGGATCAGGTAATTTGATCGAAACTAATCCTGCTGCTAATACAAATACCATGGAAGTCCACAGACAACCGACTAAACCAAACCTTTGATAAACTAGACCAGATAATACTGTTCCTGCTAATCTTCCCGCTGAATTTGCCATGTAGTAAAAGCCTACATTCAAAGCCACCTGATCATCATCGGTAAAGGCAAGTACTAGATAAGAATGGACTGCGGAATTAAAGGCAAATATCAGACCAAATAATAATAAGCCACTGATAATTACAGTGTTCGGTTCAATACCAACTTGCAGCGCGATCGCAATTATTGCTGGAACTGCTGTTAAGGTAAATGTCCAAAATTGAATAGTTTTGCTTTGAGGAGGTTTACCGGAACCAAATCGTTTTAAAATTATCGGTGCGGTAGATTGAACAATACCATAACCAATTACCCACACTGCGAGAAATCCCCCGACTTGCCAAAATGACCAGTCAAGTACCTCCCGTAAAAATACGGGCAATCCGACGACAAACCATACATCTCGCGAACCGAAGAGGAAGAATCTAGCAGCCGAAAGAATATTGATTTCCGGACTTTTGGAGAACAATTGGCTAAATTGGATTTTTTTCTTGATTTTGCCCATGCCATTCGGTAACATTAAGCCGCTAAACATCAACAGGAATAAACCTGCTGACATAATCCACAAAGTTGTGACAAAACCAAACCATGACAGCAGAGCAGCACCAAGGAAAAAGCCAAATCCTTTGAGAGCATTTTTTGAACCTGTAAGAATTGCCACCCATTTAAACAAGGCAGATTGAGCATCCTGGGGTACAACCAAACGAATTGCACTCTTGGAACTCATCTTAGTCAAGTCTTTAGCTATTCCAGAGAAAGCCTGGGCAACCATTACAAATAATACTGCAAACCATTGCTCCCAACTCTGATTAAGCCCGGATAGCATTACCATCGAAAATACTTGTAAGGCAATACCCAAGTACAAAGTTAACTTTAAACCAAATTTGGAGCCAATCCAGCCACCAAAAAAGTTGGTGACGACACCAAATATTTCATAGAACAAAAATAAAGACGCGATTTGAATCGGGGTGTAACCGATTTGGTTGAAGTATAGTAGCACCAACATCCTGAGCGCTCCATCGGTAATGGTGAAGCCCCAGTAAGCAAGGGTGACTAAGATGTAATTCCTCAAGTTGGCGCTTGATGCAGTGGAAGTCATGGGAATTTTGGGTGAGAGGATTTGGAATTGGACAGCTAAATTGTGGTAGCGACTTTTCGAGCTAGTTCAACCATGCGATTTGAATAACCCCATTCGTTGTCATACCAAGAGAGAATTTTGACTTGGGTTTGGTTGACTACCATTGTGGAAAGAGCATCAATAATCGATGAACGAGGATCATCTTTGTAGTCGATGGAGACTAGTGGTAGTTCTTCGTAACCCAAAATTCCTTTGAGTTGTGTTTCTGCTGCTGTTTTGAGTAAACTATTGACTTCTTCTACTGTTGTCGGTCTAGTAACTTCAAATACACAATCTGTTAAAGATGCATTCAGTAAAGGTACTCGCACTGCTAAGCCGTTGAGTTTACCGTTGAGTTCTGGATAGATTAGTCCAATGGCTGTAGCTGAGCCTGTTGTCGTGGGTATTAAAGACATTCCAGTGGCTCTAGCCCGTCGTAAGTCTTTGTGAGGAGCATCAACGATTGTTTGCGTATTTGTATGGTCATGGATTGTGGTGATTAAGCCATGTTTAATACCTAAACCTTCATGAATCACTTTGACGATGGGAGCTAAACAGTTGGTAGTACAAGATGCTGCTGTGAGTAAGTGATGTTTTTCTGGTTCATATAGATGATCGTTGATTCCCATGACGATATTCAAAGCTTCTTTCTTTACGGGAGCCGCAACAATTACCTTTTTCACACCTCTTTCAAAATAGGGAGCCAAATCTTCGTAAGTTTTAAATTTACCTGAACATTCCAAGACGATATCTATTCCCAAACCAGCCCAGTCTACATCTCCGGGTTTACTATACTCGCTAAAACTGATAGACTTACCTTCAATCAAAATTTGGTTGTCTTTTGCTGTTATTTCCTTATCCCAGCGTCCGTGAACCGAGTCATATTTCAGCAAATGAGCAGAAGTCTGCGCTCCTCCCTTGATTTCATTGATGTGGACAAACTCCATTTCCGAGCAACCCCACCCCGCTCTCAAATCCAACCGACCAATTCTACCAAATCCGTTAATGGCAACTTTTACTGTCACGTAAAATATTCTCCTTGTTGTAAAATATCAATCAACTTTTCTTGATGAATATCATACTATTATTTCAAAAAAAGTTGATATATGTAGTGTGTTTAAATACATGGTTTTTGGGCAAAATAGGGAGCGAGACGCTGCCACTACGAATTACTAACACTCATAACTTATAAGTCCTAGCAGTAATGAAAGAAATTCACAACGCAAACGCTTTAATTGTCGGTGCAAGTCAAGGTATTGGATTGGGTTTTGTCAAAAGTTTATTGTTAGATAATAATATTGCGAGAATTTTCGCTACCTATCGTAATGCTGATACTGCTGCGGAATTAATTACTCTACAGAATGAATATTCTGATAAATTAGTTTGTCTACCGATGGATATTACCGAAGAGTCACAAATATCGGCAGTTGTGGAAAAAATCAGCGCACAAATAGATAAGTTACATCTAGTAATTAACTGCGTAGGAATTTTACATGAAGGAGAAATGCAACCAGAAAAAAGCCTGCGACAAATTAATCCAGAAAATTTAATTCGTTATTTTCAAGTAAATAGTATCGGTGGAATATTATTAGCAAAACATCTACAACCTTTGTTTAAACACAGTGACAAAAATATATTTGCCTGTATTTCTGCCAAAGTAGGTAGTATTGGCGATAATCATTTAGGTGGATGGTATGGATATCGAGCATCCAAAGCTGCCTTAAATATGTTTATGCGAACTACGGCAATCGAATATAGTAGAAGATGCCCCAAAACCATTGTCGTAACTTTGCATCCCGGAACTACAGATACCAACCTTTCCCAGCCATTTCAACGTAATGTATCCCCAGAAAAATTATTCAGCGTCGATCGCACTGTCAATCAACTACTAAGCGTCATCTCCAATCTCAAACCAGAAGATAGCGGTGAGTTTTTCTCCTGGGATGGTAGCCGTTTACCGTGGTAGGGGACAGTTGACAGTTGACAGTGGACAGTTGACAGTTGACAGTTGACAGTGGACAGTTGACAGT
>JACYMD010000047.1 GCA_015272215.1 Rivularia sp. T60_A2020_040
TGCTTTCCTTTCGGTCAGGAGCAAATTTTGAACCCCTATCTACCTCGTTACAAGGCTAGATACATTAGCACAATCATTGCCAAGAGATAGTTTCACCGAAATTATCCTTGATTTAGAAAAACCCAAAAAGGTTTGGGTTGCGACTGTGGAAGTAGAAATATCACGGCTTGAAGGAACAAGACAAATAGCTATCGTTATGAATGCTTCAGATTTTGAAAATGCCGATGATATTGATTACTTTATAACTAATTTTGACCCTCATATTGCAACATCTCAATGGTTCGTAGATACTTACTCCCAAAGAAATTGGGTTGAGGTTTTTTATAGAGAAGCTAAGGGATGGTTAGGATTAAAAGAATATCAAGTTCGAGATAAACAAAGTTTAGAAAGACATTTTATATTAGTATTTTGTGCCTATACTTTTATCATTTGGCATAAGCTTACTGGAGTATTAAGACGAAGATGGGCGACGAAACCTTTGAACACATTCCCTGAAGCTTTAGAAGCATTTCGTACAGCAATGTCTTTTCGTTTTATCGAATGGATTAATCAAAATCGTGACGTATTTATTGCTTACAAAGCCAGTTTAGGGTTTATTTGGGCTTAATTTTTGTTTAAGTCCCGGTAACGTAGGTATGTCGATAAAAATCCTCATACCACCCTGTACTAATGCCCTTTTGGGACTCCCAGCGCAAAAAGCCTTATTTCGCTGGTTCGCAGTAACGGTGATTCAAATAATGACTTAGCTTTCGCTATCCATAGGAACTTGCTTACGGGACACCATCTTTAGGCTGATAGCTCTTTCCGCTTTTATCCCCGCTTCACCGATTGATGGCTAGTCTCTACAGTGGGGGATATGCTTTCACTCCTACGTCTGGAGGACAGGACTTGACGTTTTCTAGGATACTAACGCTCACCTGTAAGGTTATGAAGTTGTCATCTGTTAGGGATTTAAGTGCGAACTCAATCCCGAAGGGATTACCTAACAGAAGCTAGTCTTCCCCCGATATCTCGGTTTGGACTAAACGAATCGCACTTCCGCGCTGCATTTTCATCTCGGTCGTGTTCAGTGGCACAATTTAAACACTGAACTGACCTAACTTTTAAATCAAGCTTGCCCCACTTATATCCACATTCAGAACAAACCTGACTTGTCGGTTCCCATCGGCTAATAACTACAAACTCACGCTTATATTTCTGAGATTTAGCCTCGCATAACCTTCTAAATTCTCTCCAACCTTGCAAACTGAATCAAGAATGGCAGCGCAATTTTGATTTTGTTTTTGAATCGAGAACTATTCAATCTTTACCTTTAACAGTACGTCAGCAAGTAATGGCAGCTATTGCTCAATTAGTCGCTCATAACGGAACATTATTAGTTGTCACAGCTACCCGTGATACTCCAGAAGAAGCGGTCCACCTTATCCCTTATCCTTAGAAGAAATCGACTATTTTCCAAAATTGGGATTATAAGAAATTCGCCGCGATGCTTTCACTGAAAAAAATAATCGACTTCCCAAACGACTCAGAATTGAATACCGTTTGAAATCAAAATAATTAGTACTCCGCTACATTAATTTTACGGGTTTCTTATCGTTAACTGACCCGGAATTGAATTCCCGGTCTAATAGCTTCAGTCCTCTTCAGAGGACTAAAAAATCAAAATGTAAGTCCAAATATTTTCCATTCCTCTGCACTCCTTTGCCTTAAAAATATGGTTCTTCAGTACAAGGGGAGGCTAATTAAATAGTCGTAAAAAGGCAGCGGGATGCTAAAGAGAAAAAATAACTTTATCACGTTTTTAATGCGAATAAAATGTTTGAAAATCCTTGCATAACAAGTGTTTTAGGAATTTTTATTGAAGATTTAGCATACTAGCAACTGAAGAGCCAAAAATATATAGTAAATTTCATTTCAGTCAGCGATACACCGCCTTCAAACCCTGCGTACTCACGGTGTTCCCCGGTCAAATACATTCAAATTTTGGGATGGGCATCCTTGCCCGTCCGAATTCCCATAACTTTAATTTGTATTGCATTCAACCGAAAAGCGCAATCATCTTTAGTTTAAAATTCTTCCTCTTCTCCTCTAAAATATTTTTAATACGTAAATTATAAAATTAACCAATTGTCAATATCCGTATTTTATCACCACAAAAATAGTATTTTAAATCACAGCAAGATTTACATCGCTTCACATTTACGCGCAGTTATTTCAACCTTTATCTGGTGTTGTAGTACGAAAATCATCTAAACATCAAGTTAATTGCTGCTTATTAATTAGCTATTTAGGAAAAAATCGGAAAAAATTTGAAAATTAAACAAACTGCTTCCCTAAGCATAACAATACCATATTACAGACACACCTCTTGTAATCTCGTAGAATAATTGAGAATTCTGTCAATAAAAAATTTTGTGTAAACTTCGGTAACGGATTTGTAACGGAATATGAATACAGAAGTTAAATCAATTCTGGGATTTGAGAAAGTTTTCTTTATCAAAGGATAATTTGAGATTTTTTGGAGAAAAAACAGGTGTTTATTATGAGATGATTAGAGGCTTACGTATGAATGTATGAAAATAGATAATATTGATTGCCATAGCTTCGATTACACTACGCGATCGCGATTGTGAATTTTGTATTTGATCGGTTTGTTGTACGGACTTATATATATTGATGTTTGGATAAACTGCTTTTACTGCGAAAGTCAAGAAAGCTGGTTTTTACTAATCTGACAAACTGTTCGCTTGCTGTAATAGTTGCTAATTGGTCGATTTCTATGGGAAACTTGTTTAATAATGGTAGAACCGTGGTTAATTCACGATAATCCATTACTTGGTCTACGGAAATTGCGATATATTCTATCGAAGTAAACACGGCTTTGTTGAGAACCCCTACCTTTTAAGGAGGGGATGAAATCCGACTCGACGGGTTTTAACCCGGTGTTTCTCTTATTTTCCCCTTTGATTTTCAATGTACTTTTTAACTACCTCGGTACTTACCTGACCCGTTGACGCTACAAAATAAGTCGGAGTCCACAAAGAAGGTAGTTTTTTTAATTCTGGAAATTCTTTTCTCAAATGGTGCGATGCTCGACCTTTAACCCATTTTGCAATTTGAGATGGTGCTTCATCTGTTGGAGTATTCAAAAATAAATGTACATGGTCGGGCATTATTTCCAGTGCTATTAATTTCCAGTTAAGTAAGTCGGCGGGAAAAAACCAAACTATGTAAAGATAAATAAATACGGAAAATGCATCTACCGAGGTTATTAAAATATGGGCGCTCGTTTAAGGGTATTTCTGACGCGTGAGCAAGATAAAACCTTGTTAAACCTGAGAACAGAAGATGTACCACAGAAAGTTAAAGACCGAGCAGAGGTAATAGCGGTTAAATGCACATGGCTGGTATGTTGAAAAAATAGCTGCCCATTTTAACTGGACTCCACAAACAGTAAGAGAAGTTTTGCATAAATGGCAAAATCTCGGTACAGAAGGACTTTGGGAATTACCAGGTCGAGGGGGAAAACCAAAGTGCAAGGAGGAAGACATCGTTTTTTTAGAAGAATGCCTCAAAAAAGAACCACGAACGTATAACAGTCTTCAATTAGCTCAAAAATTAGAACGCGATCGCTTAATTAAACTGAGTCCCGACAGATTAAGACGGGTACTCAAAAAAAAAGGGATCATTTGGAAACGAGCTAGAAAAAGCCATAAAGGAAAACAAGACCCCGTAATACGGGAAAAAAAGCAAGCAGACTTAGATATGCTGCAATTAGCTGCTGCTGCCGGAGAAATAGACCTAAAATATTTGGATGAATCAGGGTTTTGTGCTTGGAGCGAACCTAGCTATACCTATTACCAGCGAGGGGAGCAAAAGCACTTAGAACAAACAAAGCGCCGTGGTCGTAGATTAAGTATTATTGGTTTTCTTCAACCTTTAATCAGTTTTATTTACGGTCTGGTCATCGGAGGTGTTAGTCGTAAATCTTACATCCAGATGATGGAATACGAAGCCCTTGATGCTGAGAAAGTTGGCAGGATGAGAGTAATAGTACAGGACAACGGTTCCATACATAGATGTCGGGAAGTTCAACAGTTATGGCCTAAGTGGGAACGAATGGGCTTATACATCTTCTTTTTACCCGAATATTGCTCGGAAATGAACCCGATTGAATTGGAATGGCAACACCTTAAAAAAGATGAACTAGCAGGAAAAATGTTTGATGACGAGCTAGAGCTTGCCTATGCTGTAATTGATGGTGTCCAAGCTAGAGGGGAAAAAGGAAACTATAGTACACAACGTATTAAATTTAACTCTAATAGCTCTGGTTAAGCTTTCGTTACATACTTATAAATTTCCCCACTGACTTACTTAGTAGAAATTGTCGCTTCATTAAAATCAATTAAACATAAAGCAATATTATCAGCAACATCGTCTACATCTCCCGGTGATTCTGGTGCAGAAATTAATTTAAATAACCTTTCAGCAAAAATAGTATCTCGACGCTTTCTTAACTCATCTTTAGCTTCAGTTTTACCAATTTGCTGCTTTTCTTCGGAAATAATCTTATTAATTGATGGCTCTTCTTTAAACCGAGCGACGGAAGTAATACTGTCATTTTCTAAATACCAAGCAACAGTACTCAATCTTTCCAAAGCTGTATCTACAAAACTAGTTCCTAACCCCGGAGTTAACAGCGATAAATTTAATTCAGTACGACTAATTCCCGCAACTCATCGTCCCTAAGTCTCCACAACCGCAGCCCCTCACAACCCGAATTTGTCACAAAACTTGAAAAAACTTGTTAATTTCCTCGATATAAATTTCTTCATACACAGTCATCGTTATAAATTATTAATATCCGTTACAACCGAATTCAGAGATGAAGACGGTGAAAAAACAGTTATCGGTGACGCTGATAACTGTAAACTGATAACTGTCATAAGGTTTTGCATATGTTTAATTCATCAGAAACGGCAATTATAGCTGCAATTGTATTGGTTGCTTTAGGGATTTTGGGATGGGGGTTTGTTCGCGCTAAACCTTATGGTAAATTGGGCATCCTAGCTTGGTTTCAATCGGTGGTGTTGATAACTCCTTGGCTGTTGTTTTTCGGTTTACTTGCTGCCGGAATTTATATTAATATTGCAGGTATACTCGGACTTGTGATTGCTTCTGCTGCTTTGTACATTGCCATCGGCAGACAATTGCGAGCCATGGGACAAGAAGAAATGCTCAAAAAAAGAGCATCTCAAAAAATTGCTGAACAAGCATCCCTGGAAAATTCTACTCAGCCACCAGCAGAAAATCAGCCATTACAACCGCAAATAATTCCGATTCCCGAAGAAGATTTGAGTACTATTAGAAGTATTTTCGGTATCGATACATATTTTGCCACCGAAACTATTGCTTATCAAGAAGGAGCTATTTTTAAAGGTAATTTGAGGGGAGAAGCAGAAGACGTTCACAACCGTTTGAGTGCGAGTTTACGCGAACGTGTTGGTGATAAATATCGCCTATTTTTAGTGGAAAGTCCTGAAGGTAGACCTACAATTATAGTCTTACCCAGTCGGAATGAACCACGTTCCATGACTCCGGGACAAAAAGCATTTGCTGGTATCCTTTTATTAGCAACTATTGCCACAACTTTAGAAGCTGGGGGAATCCTATTAAATTTCGATTTCTTTTCCAATCCCGGAAGGTTTCAAGAAGCTTTACCGATTACAGCAGGCTTTTTAACAATTTTAATCGCTCACGAACTGGGACATTGGATAATTGCTCGTCGTCATCAAGTCAAATTGAGTCTACCTTATCTACTTCCTTCGGTGCAAATTGGTTCTTTTGGTGCAATTACCCGGTTTGAATCATTGTTACCCAATCGTAAAGTTTTATTTGATATTGCTTTAGCTGGACCTGCAATCGGAGGAATTGTTTCATTTACAATGTTAATTGTCGGATTACTGCTTTCCCATCAAGGAAGTTTATTTCAATTACCAAACCAGTTTTTTCAAGGTTCGATTCTTGTGGGAAGTTTAGCGCGAGTTGTCATGGGTGAAGCTTTACAGTCACCTTTAGTAGACGTAAATCCTTTGGTGATCATTGGTTGGTTGGGTTTAGTAGTTACAGCTTTAAACTTAATGCCAGCCGGACAATTAGATGGTGGTAGAATTGTCCAAGCTATTTATGGACGTAAAATTGCTGGACGTACAACATTCGCAACTTTAGCTATTTTAGGAATAGTTGGTTTAGCCAATTCTCTAGCTTTATATTGGGCAATTGTAATTTTCTTTTTACAAAGAGACTTGGAGCGTCCGAGTTTGAACGAAATCACCGAACCCGATGATGCACGAGCTGCTTTAGGATTATTAGCGTTATTTTTGATGGTTGCAACTTTGATTCCTCTCAGCCCCGGTTTAGCCGGCAAGTTGGGGATTGGGGGGTAGAAGATGGGGGGATGCATCCCCTTGTCCCCACCTCGCCCTAACCTTTCCAACCAGCTAACAAATTCGGATACTTCGTTGGTGTAGTGAATAATCCCCTAAAACCTTGCTGACGCTGTTGTGATGGTTCTTTACTGATGTTCCACAAAGTTTCATAGAAAAAGAAAGAGACTCCGGCAAAATTGCGATCGCGAACTTGTTTCACCTGTGCTTTAATTTGTTCTATGGGTACGTGTTTATTTTTTAAACCACTAATAATACCGATACTTGTAGGAATATGTTTTTTCGCAGCGATGACTTCGGGGTATTCCAATTCATTCACAAATACCTTCATGTCATCGCGGTAAATTTGAATTACCAAATCTTCGATTAATCCCATACGTTCCCATCTTTGCCAATCGGCTAAAAAGTATTCATAGGAAAACCTTTGGGGATTTGGTGCAACTGAAACAATACAGTCTTTTCTAACCGCTTTGATTGCCAAGAATACTTCTTTCATAAAATCAGTAATCTTATCAGCACGCCATTTTAACCATTCTGGGTTTTTATTATCTTTAGGAGGTGCTTTACCGTTATGCTCTTTTTTATATAGCGCTACCGTATAACTATCGTAGCCATACTCCGATGGTAAGCCAAAATGGTCATCAAATTGGATACCATCTATATCATATTTTTGCACCATTTCCACGATTAAATCTTTGATAAATCGCTGTACATCAGGACGAAAAGGATTCAACCAAACGCGATCGTGAATACCTTCTTTTTTAATTTTACCCCCGTCAGCACGAGTAGTCAGCCAGTAAGGACGACGCTTTGCTAATTGTGAATCAGCAGGTGCCATAAAGCCAAATTCAAACCAAGGAATTACCTTCAAACCCCTAGCGTGTCCTTCACGTACTGCTTCTTCAAGCATATCGCGTCCTCGAAGTCCGGGTTCAGGATCTACATTAATTCCAATCACACTTGCCGCAACTTTACTAGGGTACAAAGTATAACCCCAATTCCACACCGCAGGATACACAACATTGAAATTTAATTGTTGAAGTCGCGTCAAAGCATTAGTCAGATTTTCGCGCTTAAATAAAACATCGCTATCAATATTAGTTAACCATACCCCGCGTAATTCCGTTGCTTGAGTTGGCTTGTTAACAATTGGCTGCTGAGGGGTTTTAATTATAATTTGAGCAGGTACAGGGAAAGAAAACATGACCCCAGCCATCAAAGAAACAGTAAAAATTGCTGTTAGAAACCCTCGCCTTTGGCTGCGCTGCTGACTTAATAAAAATAAGTCTACACACCACTTAATAAATTTTTTCATCGTTTACTGAGTACAAAACTCCACAACAATCATGACTAGGATAACCGCTCTGATGTTGCATAATTCAGTCACCAGATAACATTAGCTGACTAAATATTATCTTTATAATCTCTTTTTATAGAGTTTCACTCAATGGAGTTGCTAAACCATCAATACTAAGAAGATTTTTCTGCTTATGATATTCCTTAATTCCCTGTTCTCCTTTTTTCTCTGCCCAATTGACTAAAGCTTGTCTGTGTTCTTGATATTCGTACAAAGGTACACCCATTCCGCAAGATGTTTGTACTCGCTCAAGATCGGCTACAATTATTTGACGGGTTCCGGGAATTTGCGGAAACTGTGAAGATAAAAATTCCCAATCTGAATTACCCGGTAGAATAGTGTTTCCCCTACCGTAAAGCCGCAAAATACAAGGTGGTTCTTGAAAAGCACAAAACATCAAGGTAATTCGCCCATTTTCTTGTAAATGCGCTGATGTTTCATTACCACTTCCTGTCAAATCTAGATAAGCAACTTTGTGTGGTGAAAGAATCCGAAAACTTTCTAATCCTTTGGGAGAAAGATTAACGTGTCCGTTAGAATCTATTGGTGCAGTACCGACAAAGAAAATTTGTTGGTTTGCAATAAACTGTTGTAATTCTGCGGTGATCGAATCAAAAACTTTAGCCATGATTAGTTATCAGTTATTAATTATTAATTATCAATGAATATGGCACTTCTTGATTGAGTTAGTTCTTACATATCTAAAAAACGACTATTACATACAGAAGTCGGGTTTTTATAACTATTGTCTGTTATTACAGGCATTTATCCTAACAACCCGACTTATAACCCCAAAAATCAAGATTTTCATACCCCTTTTTACTCTGAGTATTTAAATTCATATCTTGCACCATAGAAACCGAGCATTAAAATAATTACTAATTGTTTTACTTTGTTTTTACCCGCCTGAGACTGCAAGTCCCAGTCTGATAGCACAAGTCCATTAAAATGGACTAAAAATACTACAGGTTTACGTTAGTTATATTTTTGATTATTTAGCTAATTATTTAGCTAATTATGCGGCTCTGTGCAAGATACAAATAAATTGACTGGTAATCCAAAATCTCAAATCTAAAATTATATGAGGATTTTCACACCCCGTTTTATTCTGAGTGTTTAAATTGACTGGTAATCCAAAATCTAAAATCTAAAATCTAAAATTCTATGACTGAGCGAATTATCTGGATTCACGGTGATTGTCTGAGTCCCAAAAATCCCGCACTGGATGAATACCCCAATACTGCCGCTATTTGGGTTTGGGACGATGCATTATTAAAAGAGTGGCAAATTAGTCTCAAACGGATTACTTTTATTTACGAGTGCTTATTAGAATTACCAGTTGTGATTCGTCGTGGTGATGTTGCTAAGGAAGTTTTAACTTTTGCAAAAGAACATAATGCCAATCAAGTTGTCACCGTAGATAGTCCAAGTCCTCGTTTTAATAGTATTTGCGATCAAATTGAACGTTCAAAAGAATTAGAAATATTTGAGGTAGAACCATTTTTTGAATACGACGGTTTTATCGATCTCAAACGCTTCTCTCGTTATTGGAAAGTTGCTCAAAAATATGTATTTGATTGAATAATTAAACGTGAGTACCTCTCACTCACAGAAGTCGGGTTTTGACGAAAATATCCGTAATACCACTTATATAGTCATAAAAACCCGACTTCTCAAGATTTAAAATCGCGATCGCAACTCACTGACTGAAAAATGAGATAGCATTACCTCAAATATGTGTTTGGAGTTTGGAGAATTTCCATGGCATTTCGTTGGTTTGGCAAAGTTCACGGTTCCGATTCAGTAAATTGTGAAACAAAAATGCTTGCTCTGAGACGCTTTGATTTCAAATTATTTAAACTAACAGCGAAACTATCAGCGCCAATTATAGCTACAGTTGGCAGTTTCGCGATAACTTTACCTAGTAATGCTTTAATCAACCCCTTTAGAAGAAACACCAATGATTATCGTGTATGTGCTGCACGTCTTTTGAGTTTAGGTATTCCAGCGGAGACTACAGCTAGTGCTTGTGCAGCTGCCCTTAGACCACTTGAAGTATCTTCATGTGTAGGTCAGATTCAGCAGAGAACTCAAATTCCTGCAACAGATTCGCTTTCTTTCTGTGGACAAGCACGTCGTCCTAATGATTTAGCCACTTGCGTTGTTGATATCGGTACCATTCGTCAGGAAGGGGTTAATCCTGCTATTTTAAGCTACTGTAGTCGCAGCTTACTACCAGTTGATTTTGGTCAATGTGTAGTAGGTTTACGTTCAGAAATCGATTTTTCACCCACACAAGCAATGGAAAGTTGTATCAACGCTAGCGATCATCGCATTAGCAATGTTGTACCTTTCTCAAAACCTGGAGTTAATCCTTCTATAGAATTTAGCCCCACTTTTGAAACAACTCCGATTCGGTAGAATCAGGAATGGGGAGACTTTCGGGATAGGGAGATGGGGAGATGGGGAGAAAAACAAATCAGAACTGTCAACTGTCAACTGTCCACTGTCAACTGTCCACTAACTCCCATAACCAATTTACAAAAAAATAGGTTGGGTTTACTGATGATGGAAACCCAACCTAATAGTTGTTTATTGAATTTTGTTTTTGGACATATTTTTGCTAAAATGGGGGAATTGGCATAATCGGCAGTCATTTTAATGACTGCTGATTTATTATTCTTCTTTTTTACCGAAAACCATTTGTAAAAGCATTGGCTCTCCACCTACTTGATGATATTTATCTGCCCAAGCACGAATTACTTGATCCAATTCTTCTAGGGCTTGATCTATTCTTTCGGGTGGAATATCCATTTCTTCCAAAACTCGCATTGTATTGCGTTGTCTTTCCGACCACTCCCTCATCATGCGGAAAAATCGGGCAGTATCTTCCACCATAATGTAGGTGCGCTCCTCGTCATCTGCTGTCGCGTAATAGGGACGAGTCAGAGCATAGAAAGGCATTCCCCAAGGAGAATCAATCCGCGTCACCGTAGTTGAATAAAGTAGACGACGCTTGATATGTTCCGCCAAAGCCTCACTTAAAGGCATTTGGTGTCCCGAAGGCATATCTTCTTGGGAACGTTTGTGGAGAAATTCAATTAACTCCAAAAATTCAAAAGAGGTAATTAACTGAGCATCAGGCAGGTTGGGCGGTAATTTTTGCTCAATTTGTCTTTTTTCTTCAGATGTCAGACTGGTGCCAGGAATACGCGAACGTCCCGGCTGCCAAGGAAATTTTTCCATCCATACATAAGGAAACTGAATCAAATAGCGCGGTTCCTGAGAACCTAACATCTTCAACAGTTTTCCTTCTGTTAGCGCTTGTCTGACTTCTTCGACAATGGCTTTTACCCGCTTCGGCTCTAAATGATGCAAATGACCAGTCATTCGCAGGTTTTGACTCTGCTCCAGATAAGTCATGTAAATTGCACATTTAGCGGCAGTTGCGGCTGCATCTAAAAATGCCCCATGTCTGTGCCCGCTAGTTCGCATGGCACTGAAAGCCAAATAAAGCATGATCTGATCCATCGCGCTGGGGCCAAGACGTTTGATCAGATCAGTATCGTTATGCATATTACAAACTGTTGAATAGCAGGTTAACAAAATTAATAATTGCAGGAAAGTAAGTAGTATACACCTTATAAGCAGGCTATGTGTTCACTTTAATTTATCTATTATGCGACAACTAAGGGTATTAATGGTAGTGATTAACAATATTTTACCCGTATTTTTACAGAAAAAAGTTAAAACGAACTTTGTTCGTAAGATTGCTATCGCTTTTTTTATTAGTATCTTCACCAACTTATATATGGACAGTAATTCAAGGTTGGTATACCCAAAACTGCCCGTACAAGTAGGTTTCGATTGACACGAAGTTTTCCACCTTGGAGCCAACCAGGTAAATGTGTCCTTTTTACATCCCCTGAAAAATGTATGTTAACAGCTTTTTACTGCAAATGTGGCTTTACTATATACAAGTAAGTAATTGGTTAGTGGACAGTTGACAGTTGACAGTTGACAGTTATTTATTTCTCCCCATCCCCTTGTCCCGAAAGTCCCCTTGTCTCCCCATCTCCCTTCAACTGGAACGAGACGATTTTACACGTTGTTGCTGTAATTTTTCGATGCTGAAGGCTGCGGCTCCGAAGGTAACTAGTAGAACTCCGAGAACCTGGATTAATGGTAAAGTTTCTTGAATTATTATGCCGGCGAAAATTACGGTTAAAGCTGGTACGGTAGAACCAATCAATCCTGCTCTTGTGGCACCAAGTTTACGAATACCAAAGTTATTTAGTAAGTAACCGCACAGGGTTAATACTCCTAAAATGAATGCGCTCAAAACCAGTTCTAAAAAGTTTACTGAATTTATATTTAAGCTCCAAGCGGTGGGTAAAGGCAGCATTAAGCCGATAAAACACAAAAATAACATTGTAATGAAGTTAATTAATGTGAAAGAAACTGGATGCAGCCTAGCGGCGCAAATGCGGGTTAATATCACGTAAAATGCAAAACTTATTCCAGCGATAATTCCTGTAGTGCTTCCTAAAGATAGATTACCCGTACCGCTTGCGGCTCCCCCTAATACTAAAACCATTCCTAAAACAATTGTCCCGTAAGCGAAAGCGCGGAATTTGCTCGGACTTTCCCTAAACAAAAGCCATGATAATAGTCCGCTGACAATTGGATACACAAACAAAAGTGCGATCGCCATTCCGGTGAAAACTTGGCTGATGGCTATGTAAAGCATTACTTGGGATAAAAATAAGAAGCATCCACTGATAACTGAGAGCATCAGTACTCTTTTACCCGTAATATTTGCAGGGGTGGGATTTCCTCTGAGGGATTCTATTAAATTTTGTAAATCCTGCCAGACTCTTGGATGGAGGATTGGTGCCAAAACTAACATTAGGGGTACGACTACCAGCATTCTCAACATTAAAATTAAGAAGCAATTGCCTAAAGTTGGCGATATTAGTTGTTTTAATGCAAAGACACCGAATATTTGAGAATTCGGCTCGAAAATTACTTTAATTGCAACATTATAAATAGATGTGGCTACCGTAGAAAGGATAATCAATAATAATCCCTTGGGACGTTGCCAAAATGCTTGTATCTGTGAAGGTTGTTGTGTTGTGGTAGGTTGTCGGGGAGCTTCTGAGGCAGTTTGAGGGTAGGTTTCTGGTAAGGAAACGTTAGCTCCTCGAACGGTAGAAGTTGCGGTAGTGGTATCCGCAGCTGGGGGAATTATTTCGTCTTGTTCTTCAAATAAACTTGGTGAAAATGTCTGTTGCTCGGAGGTTTCTGTTTGCGAATCGAGAAAATCTTCTAAGGGATCAATTTCTTCAATTTCTTCAATTTCTTCTAACGGTTCGTAAACTTGAAATTCCCTCTGGGATCTTCTTTTGGTAGTACTTTCCAATTCTTGACGAAGACGATTTACCAGTTCTACTAAAATTGCTTCCCCTTGCTCTTGTTGCAATGACATTCGAGACAACTGCTGAGAAAGACTACTTTGATAGTCCTCTAAATCTTGTTGCAGGGTACTAAAAGCCGCGTTAAAAGCATTACTTACAGATTCTTGATTCTGAGTTTGGGTGTAGGTTCCCGATTGAAGAGTTGTGCTTGCCGTCGAGCGATTAGCAAGTTTTTCAAGTGAAGCTTGTAACTGCACAGAAATGTGATTTCCCAAAACTTGCGCTAGCTGACGCATCAACACCTGTAATTCATCTATTTGCCTTCCACCTTGTAACTGCTCCCTTTGTTCTTGGAGACGTTTGATATCATCCGCTAAACGGATTTTTTCGCTCTGTAGACGCTGGACATCATCCTGCAATGATTTGAGCAAATTCCGCTGGATAATTTGTAGTTCCTCAGTGAGAGCCTGTAAAGCAGATTCTGCTGATCCGTATGGCTGATCTGCTCTATGTGGCTTTTCTGGTTCGTGATCAAATCGTCCCATTATGACCTATCCTCTGCCGCTTGTTTGACCACCTTTGTGGCTTGCTATTGACTTATTCGGCGCTAAAATTGTTACTAGTTTTCTGTATTTTCTCAGATAAACTCTCTTTTTTTAAATCAATTGATAGCAAGTAGTATAAAAGGTCTTTTAAAAAATATCATTAACAAAGGAATTTACAAAACTTATTTTTATCATTGTAAATTAAGAAACAATTGCTTCTCAGTTCTTAATTTATTGGAAATTAACGCTAAGACAGGCAACAGATAGGAGTATTAGCATTTTATTTTTTATACTTCTACAATAATTATACTTTAAACGGAAACAATCTGAGTTTTATCAAAAGTCTGGAAGTTGAGAGTA
>JACYMD010000045.1 GCA_015272215.1 Rivularia sp. T60_A2020_040
ATTTTTTGTGCGCCGTGACCGCGTAGCGGTCACGAGCTTTAGTCTAAACTCCAGTAATTAAATTAGATAAAATTAGTCAAGCCAAAAATACAAATCGAGTTTCTATTTCCTCCCAGATAGATTAGAGCTAGAAACCCGATTGATTTTAAACTATTTGCAGAAGAGAATTAGCCAATGTTTACTTTCACTACTTTATTTTTCTCTTCTTCTGCTTTGGGTATATTCAGATGTAATATACCATCTTTATATTCTGCGCTGACATTAGTATTTTGCACGCGAGCGAGTAAGGGGATAACCCGTTCAAAGCTTCCATAACGAAACTCGCTGCGAGTTACACCTTCCCGTTGCATTTGAATTTCTTGTTTACGTTCTCCGCTAATAGAAACACTATTTGCAGATACTTGAATATCAATCTCTTGTGCATTCATCCCCGGAATTTCTAATTTGAGATGAATCGCTTCGGCAGTTTCGTTCATTTCAGCCGCAGGAACAAAAGATGAACCATTATTGCTTGTATAAGTTGGAGTTATCCGATCAAATATGCGGTTCATTTCTCTTTGTAAGCTATCGATTTCCGAAAATGGTTCCCAACGAATTAAAGCCATATTTATTCCCTCCAAAACTTAATTGATGAGTATTGTTTGAATCAGAGAGTATTTAAGTTGAATTTCATTTAATGAGTTATTTAACTCACAATATTGAATATAAAATCTGATATAAAAAACGAGGTTCGGTTTTACGATATATACTAGTAGAGTTTTCCGTACTTGTTCATGGATGAAAAGATAATTATTTGCACAGTATCTTTAAGGATAAAATGAAAATATGACCTGCGGAATTCGTAATTCGTAATTCGTAATTAATTCGGGTATCAACGGTTCGACTCCGCTCACCGCGATGCCCTGAGAGGAGTCGAAGGCAAGCCCCTAAGTTCACCACCTGGAAAATAAAATCAGGCGTAACATCAATATTCAAGCCCCTACCTTCATGTATGGAGTATCAATAACTTTTTAAAGATGATTATCAAACAACTCTAAAACATGATTCCAAGCATCGGGAGCCGCTTGAGGATTATAACTGGGATTTTGTGCTAAAAATGGATATTTATCGACAAAAAATCCGGCAAAAAATCCATGTCCTGCATCATATCTAAAAACACGATGATTAATATCATGTTTCTTGAATTCTGCCTCTATCTTCTGATTATCTTCTTGGGATATTAATGAATCTTTTGTGCCAAAAAAAGTATATATAGTACCTTTAATTTCAGAAGTCCGATTTAAAGTTGGAATTTCTTCACCATAACTAGAAGTGGTAATTCCACCTCCATAAAATGAAGCAGTCGCTTTGATATCGGGTAAAGTTGCAGCGATATAAGCCACATGACCACCAAAACAAAAACCAATACAACCAATCGAATCAGATTTTACATTAGGTAAAGTTTTTAAATAAGTAATAGTAGCTTGAATATCGCTGAATATTTCTTGATACTTTACTTGTTGATAACATTCCATACCCCGACGATAAGCTTCTGAGCTATAACCACAATCTTCTGGACTAAATCCATACTCAAAACCAGGAGCAATTCGTTGAAACATTGCAGGTGCAATTGCAATATATCCTTGTTTAGCTATTAGTTCAGTAATATCTCGAATATTCCTATTAACCCCAAAAATTTCTTGAAAAACGATAACCGCACTTCTATTCCCTTCACCTGCTGGTTGTGCTAAATAAGCATCGATTAATAAATCATTGTGAGGAATTTTAACCCAGCTAGTATTTATTTGAATGTTTTTCATTAGTTTACCTCTAGTTTTACCGATTGATTAAATTTTTATGATGCAAGATTATCAAGTAGGTTATCTAACCTTAGTAATATTGTTAGACAACCTATTTCTTATTGCTAAAACTTTACTGTAAAACCTTCGATAAAATACCTGCTATCTCAGTTCCACCTTTCTGCTGGACAAAATTAAGAATAATCGGAAAGAACTTTGTTACCATATCCCCATTCATTCCCAACTGTGAAAAGCCACCAGCCAAACTCATCAAATTGCCTAAAGCAGCACCTTGATTACCGCCCATCATTCCAGCAGCCATACCACCTAAAGCACCCATCATACCACCACCAGATTCTTCATTAGGTGCAGCACCTAAAAGTGTATCCAAACCAGGAATAACCGATGCAACCTTCGCGAATTCTCCACCTCCAAGTTTATCTTGAGCGAGCTTTAAAATTAATCCAGCCCCTCCTTTTGCTTGCTCTTCCTGTACCCCTAAATTGCTAATGAGTTGTTCAACGAGTTCCATAATTTAACTCCTATTTAAGGATTCCTTAACGGTTTCCCATTACACGAGTTTATTTACCCATCAATTATCCCTGCCGTCAAGGTGTTTGTTATATCATCTCCGGATGATTAGTTATTATTCGCTGTTGATTGGTAATGGCTAATTGTTGACTGTTTCCCAGCCAATTTGATTACAAGTGTTTAACCGCACATGATGTTATGTTATCTCTAAATTTGAATATTGCGATCGCGCTAAGAAGTAGGATTTATTGCCACGGAGTGGTAATGCATCATAAATTAAATTAAGAATATTTCTAGAAATTTATTTTATAAACCCTCTCCATCTTCAATTTCTCCACCTCCAACCTCAATCTTTGATTCTCCGTTATTAAATTAGTATTCTCTTCCTTAACCAACTCAATTTGATTTCTCTTATTCAAAGCTTGATTAATTGCTAACTTCCGCATATCCAAGGAAAACCAGCGGTGATAAGTTTGAGTATGCACTTGTACACTATGTCCCAAATTATCTGCTGCTGCTTTGATGGGAATTCCCAAAATATGCGCCCGAATAGCCCAAGCATGACGTAAATCGTAGGGTTTGAAGTCTAATCCGATTTTACGAAACCACCAACTAATTCGCTGTATTAATGCCGTTATTTGTGCATGATTATTTTGATCTTTTTGATTAATTGCATCTACTAACATTTTTATATATTCGGGATTTCGTAAATCAAAATCTACAATCCATTGTTTGTATAAAGGCAATACAGTTCGCTGCCCAGTTTTACAATCTTGATCAACTTTCCATGTCATATCTGTATTATCATCACTCAACCACCAATCAATATGAGGATTAATAAAAAGCTCTCGTGGACGTAAACCAAAGACTGCTAAAATTCCATATGTCCAACGCCATAATTGCCAGCTATCTTGAACATTTTTATTAACTTGTTTACCTCTAATATTCAGGTAATCTACGAATTTAATAAACCCCGCAGATATCTCTACATCTGTCGGTATCTTCCGGGGATTATGTGCAGGCATTTGAGAATATTTCGATAAATCAATCTTGATTTTGAATGTTGTACAAAATGCCGATATTGCTCTTGCAGCATTATATTTTGCCCATTCTTTGTTGATTTTTTCAATTGAACTGACTAAATTTTCAGCCGTTGCTAAATCTTGTGAATTAGTAAATCTCTTGGTTCGAGTCAAGTAATAATAAAAAGTATGCTCGCTTTTTGTGGTGCGTTTATGGGTTTTAAAATATTCTTCTTCAAATTTTTTCAATAATTCACCAATGGTTTGAAAATCTTTTTTAATTGCCTCATTCCCTAAATATTTATCATTCCAGACAAAGGTTTTTCGAGCAATTAACTTTCCTAATTCATCAGCTTCTTCCTCTGCTGTTTTTAAACCATCTAAATTCCCCGGAATATTCAAACTAATATTATATTGCTTTCTTCCAGTTCCTTTTATATCCTTGTCCCCCGGTTTAATTGGTAATGTTGCTCGTAATTGTAAACTTCCATTAGATTCCCGAATTGTGACTTTTTTCTTGGCTGATTTTAGTCGTTGATTTACTTTTTCTAATTCTGACAATATATTTTCTTTCATATTAATCTTTCTATATCTAGTTAGTTTTAAGTTTAATCCTGAAAACGCATTTTTATGAAAATAGTAAACAATATCGAATTAAAAATATGTTAGCCATGGACAATATTTGATAATTATAATTGCTTATAATAAACAAAATAAAGCTGATTTAAATAAATGCATGAAAAGAATTACTCCGGTCCTTATCACGGTTATGATGGCTTCGCTATCTTCGCTCGTGATATGGATTTAGCAATCAACAATCCTTCCTGGAAATTGATTGGCACCCCTTGGAAGAAAGCAAAAGCAAACGCTACTGTTAAAGCCGCTGCTTAAGGATTAGGAATTGGTCGGGGGAAAGATTCCCCCTATTTCTTAATTTATCTTCCCGCACCACTAACTTTTATTTACTAACAACGAACCTAATCGGTAAGTTTGGAGACACATAATGCCACAGAATCCAGAAAAAATTCAAGACCACGTAGAGCTATTTCACCAACCAGAATATCAAGAACTTTTCGAGAACAAGAAAAAGTTTGAAGGTGGACACGACCCCGAAGAAGTCAAAAAGGTTGCAGAATGGACTAAATCTTGGGAATATCGTGAAAAGAACTTCGCTCGTGAAGCTTTAACCGTTAACCCTGCTAAAGGTTGTCAACCCTTGGGAGCAATTTACGCTGCCGCTGGTTTTGAAGGTACTTTACCTTTTGTGCAAGGTACCTATGGTTGATTTGCAAGTCTAATATGTCCTAAACTGTTCCCTGTAAACAATCTTATTCTACTAATTGTTTAACTAAAACATTTCATAAATTAGTAAATATTTAGTCAATGAAACAAGACATACAGGGTCACGTTTTTAATGATTTCGATCCACCTGCTACAACAGATGGTAGCTATAGGGGGGTAAAACATCATAGTGATGAAACTAATAAACACTATCAAATGAAACTAGAAGCCAAACTAGTACAAGTCAACCAACGATTAAAGGATGGCAAGACTAAAGTTAGTTTAGAGATAACTGGCAACGCTATTCAGCTACGAGCAACCTTACCGATTAAGCCAGACGATACTAGTGCTAATGGTAAAAACACTAAGCAATATAAAATTAGCTTAGGAATACCTGCTAATTTTGATGGTTTAAAGACTGCTGAGGAAGAAGCTTATGAGCTAGGTAGACTCATAGCTAGAAAAATGTTTGTTTGGAATGATAAGTACTTAGGTAGTCAAGCAACAAAAAATCAAAATATTACTTTTAGGGAATTTTATCATCAATTAGAAAGTAGATATTTTGAAAAAAGAAAAAGGAATATGAAAAGTGAGCATTCGTTTCATAGTCTTAGGTATTCATTTCATAAAAGTTTAATCAATGATGAAATCATAAATTCAGAAAATTTAAGAAAAAGTATACTTTCAGTTGATGAACCATATACACGCAATAAAACAATACGCGCTTGTGATTATATCTGCAAAGAGTTAGGGCTAGAGTTTAAATTTAACGATCTAAAATTAAAGCAAGTTCCCAAAACAAGAAATATTCCTAGCGACCGAATCATAGTAGAATCTTTATCACTGCTTAATGACAGGATTGCAAAAATATCAAGATACGGAGCTAGTACAATCCCAAAAAATAAAGCTATGCAATTCATATACAAATTACTGGCAATATATGGCTTACGTCCAAGAGAAGTCATAAATAAACCGGATTTGGATTGGTTAATGTCACTTGAAAATAAACACAACACTTTTAAAGTTCATGAATCAAATAAAACTGGATACAGGGAAGTGTTCCCATTTGTACCTGATTGGGTAGAATTGTTCGATTTAAAAAATGATCTAGATGGATGTCAAGCTTTAAAATTTTTTTGTAGCTGGAAAAATGAAAGGCAACTTACTGATAAGGTAAGTATTGTTTCTAAGTATTTTTTAGCATCTAAATTGAGTTTTGTTCCTTATGATTTAAGACACGCTTGCGCGATTAGAGCGCATTTACAAGGAATACCATTAAAAGTTAGTGCCGATAACTTAGGTCACACAGTTGATGAGCATACTAAAACTTATCAACGTCATTTTGGCTTAGAAAATAGACGACTAGCTTTTGAACAAAAATTTCAAGAAATAAATCAAGTAGAAACGTTGAAACATGAAAATACAAGGTTACGCAAAGAAATAGCTGAGTTAAAACTTGAGGTAGCAAGAATTAAGCTTGAAACTCAGATTTAAATACTAAATTAACAGTAAATTAACCAATGTACTGTAAACTTCTACTTTTTTCTGTAAAAAATTTATCTTTTTAACTTAAGTTATTTTTTGATGAGAAATTAGTAAATAAGTAGTCAATAAAAGTAATTAAAATTATGGTTTCATCTGATATTTATGTTTCTTAAGGTAGCAATCCTAGTCAAAAGTTAGTCAATAATTAGCCTATGGTAATTGAAAGCTTTGATATGCAAATATTTTAATTATCTTGTTTTTTGTGCAAGGTTCACAAGGTTGTGTAGCATACTTCCGCACTCACTTAACTCGTCACTTCAAAGAGCCTTTTTCTGCTGTTTCTTCTTCTATGACTGAAGATGCTGCGGTATTCGGTGGTTTGAAAAATATGATTGATGGCTTGACCAATGCTTACAAGCTGTACAATCCTAAAATGATTGCCGTTTCTACTACCTGTATGGCTGAGGTCATCGGTGATGATTTGGGTTCATTTATCGGTAATGCTAAAAATGAAGGTGGCATTCCTGAAGATTTACCCGTTCCTTTTGCTCATACCCCCAGTTTCGTAGGTTCTCATATTACTGGCTACGATAATATGTTGAAAGGTATTCTTTTAAACCTTACCCAAGGTAAAAAGAAAGATAAAACCAATGGCAAAATCAACATAATTCCTGGCTTTGATACCTACGTTGGTAACTTGCGCGAAGTTAAGCGTATGGCTTCTTTGATGGGTATCGACTACACCTTGTTGGCTGACAACTCTGATTATGTTGACTCACCCAACGACGGCGAATTCCATATGTACACTAAGGGTACTAAATTGGAAGATGCTGCTGATTCAATTAATGCTGAAGGTACATTGTGCTTGCAAAGACACTCTACCACTAAGACTCGCGAATACATCGAGAAAGAGTGGAAGCAAAAGACAGAAGTTGTTAGCCCTTGGGGTATTACTGGTACCGATGAGTTATTAATGAAACTCAGCGAAATGAGCGGTAAGCCCATTCCTGAAGAATTAGAAGAAGAGCGCGGTCGTGCTGTTGATGCGATGACTGACTCTCACGCTTGGTTGCATGGTAAGCGCTTCGCTATCTACGGCGACCCTGACTTAGTATACGGTGTAACCAGGTTCTTGATGGAATTAGGTGCTGAACCCGTACACGTTTTAGTTCATAACTCCACTGAAAAGCTTGGAGACGAAATCACACAATTGTGTTCCAACAACGAATACGGTAAAGGTGCAACCTTCTGGCCCGGTAAAGACTTATGGCATATGCGTTCTTTACTGTTCACCGAACCCGTTGACTTTATCATTGGTAATTCCTACGGTAAGTATTTAGAGCGCGATACTAAGACTCCTTTGATTCGTATCGGCTATCCTATCATGGACCGCCACAATCTACACCGCTACGCTACCATCGGTTATCAAGGTACAATCAACCTACTTACTTGGGTTGTAAATGCAATCTTTGAGGATATCGATCGCAACACCAATATTCCTTCTAAGACTGATATTTCCTTCGATTTAATTCGTTAGAAATTGAATTAATTTGCGACGTGCCTTTAAAGTAAAAGGTAATGGTAATTAAGGATGAGGTATAAAGGCTCAAGTATGAAATGTGAAGATATTTTATCCTTTATCCTTTATACTTCGGCTTCCTTTTTTACCTTTTCCTTTTTTTATTTAGGAAAGAGGGAGAACAGATAAAGTTAAGAAATAAGAAATATATTTAACGCAAAGGGGCGCGGAGTTTTTTTTGATTTATCTATATACAGAAAATATCAATAGTTTATTAGGTTGAAAAAATGAAAATAACTCAAAGTAAAATTAATGAATTGCTAACTGAACCAGGATGCGAACATAATCATCAAAAAAATGGGGAAAAGAAAAATAAAGCTTGTAAACAACAAGCTGAACCAGGTGCAGCACAAGGAGGTTGTTCGTTTGATGGAGCGATGATTGCTCTGGTTCCCATTACCGATGCTGCTCATTTAGTACATGGACCAATTGCTTGCTCTGGTAATTCTTGGGGTAGTCGTGGTAGTCTTTCTTCTGGTCCGATGCTTTACAAAAAGGGCTTTACTACTGATTTGACCGAAAATGATGTGATTTTTGGTGGCGAAAAAAAGCTTTATAAAGCTATCCAACACGTACACAAAAATTACGACCCCGCTGCTATTTTTGTTTACTCTACTTGTGTAACGGCTTTGATTGGTGAGGATATTGATGCTGTTTGTAAAGCTGCCGAGAAGAAATTAGGTGTTCCGATTATTCCTGTAAATGCTCCGGGTTTTGTTGGTAGTAAAAATCTCGGCAATCGTCTGGCTGGAGAAACTTTATTAGAACACGTTGTCGGTACTGCTGAACCGGAATATACAACACCCTTAGACATTAATCTGATTGGTGAATATAATATCGCAGGTGAAATGTGGAACGTTACGCCGATATTAGAAAAATTAGGAGTTCGTGTTTTAAGTAAAATTACGGGTGATGCTCGTTATCAAGAAGTCTGCTACGCTCACCGTGCCAAATTGAACGTAATGATTTGCTCCAAAGCTTTAATTAACATGGCACGAAAAATGGAGGAGCGTTACGGTATTCCATATATTGAAGAGTCTTTTTACGGTGTTGCGGATATGAACCGCTTTTTAAGAAACGTAGCGGCGAAATTAGGAGATGAGGATTTACAGCAACGGACTGAAAAATTGATTGCAGAAGAAACTGCTAAATTAGACGAAAAATTGGCACCTTACCGAGCCAGATTAAAAGGCAAGCGAGTTGTACTTTATACTGGAGGTGTAAAAAGCTGGTCAATTATTTCAGCAGCAAAAGACTTAGGAATGGAAGTTGTAGCCACAAGCACCAAGAAAAGCACCGAAGAGGATAAAGCCAGAATCAAAGATTTGCTTGGTAAAGACGGTATCACCATGTCCAAAGGAAACCCCCAGGAATTGATTAGAGTAATTGGTGAAACTAATGCCGATATGCTGATTGCAGGTGGTCGTAATCAATACACCGCGCTCAAAGCGAGAATACCTTTCCTCGACATCAACCAAGAGCGTCATCACGCTTATGCAGGGTACGAGGGAATGGTGAACATGGCACGAGAACTAGATGAAGCCCTGTACAGCCCAGTTTGGCAACAAGTACGACAACCCGCTCCCTGGGATATAGAAATCAGTTGACAGTTGACAGTGGACAGTTGACAGTTGACAGTTGCCTCTTGCCTTTTGCCTTTTGCCTCTTGCCTCTTGCCTCTTCCCTCTTACCTTTAACCTTTAACCTTTAACAATGGCTATTGTCGCGATTCAAAATAAACCAGTTATAGTAAATCCTCTCAAACAAAGTCAAACATTAGGTGCGGCTTTAGCCTTTCTAGGATTGAAAGGTATGATACCGCTTTTGCACGGCTCACAAGGATGTACCGCTTTCGTTAAAGTGGTATTGGTGCGGCATTTCCGTGAAAGCATTCCTCTTTCAACTACTGCAATGACCGAAGTCTCGACTATTTTGGGTGGAGAGGATAACGTTGAACAGGCAATTCTGACTCTCGTAGAAAAAGTAAAACCTGAAATTATTGGTCTGTGTACTACGGGACTGACAGAAACTAGAGGGGATGATATGGAAGCAATTCTTAGAGATTTTCGGATAAGTCATCCTCATTTAAACGAATTACCAATTTTGTTAGTCTCCTCACCAGATTTTAAAGGAGCATTACAAGATGGATATGCCGCAGCTGTGGAAAGTATGGTTAAGGAACTTCCACAAAAAGGTGAAATTAGACCCAATCAAGTTAATCTCTTGATCAGTTCAGCTTTTACCCCAGGGGATTTACAAGAAATCAAAGAGATTGTTACTGCTTTTGGATTAATCCCGATTGTTGTACCCGACCTTTCCGCCTCTTTAGATGGTCATCTAGATGATTCTTATAGTCCGATAACGGGTGGTGGTACAACTTTGGCACAGCTGCGAAAAATGGGCAGTTCGGCTTTTACCATCGCCATCGGTGAGAGTATGCGGGGTGCTGCGGAGATTTTGGATCAAAGATTTACTATTCCCTATGAATTGTTTGGGGAACTGACTGGATTGGATGCTGTAGATAACTTTTTACAAGCATTATCAGACATTAGTGGTGTTAGAGTTCCCGAAAAATATCGTCGTCAACGTCGTCAATTACAAGATGCGATGCTCGACACTCACTTTTTCTTTGGTCGCAAGCAGGTATCCTTAGCGTTAGAACCAGATTTGCTATGGTCAACAGTTAACTTCTTGCAATCAATGGGAGCAGAAATTCAAGCCGCAGTCACTACTACACGTTCACCTAACTTAGAAAAACTTCCTGTAGAAAAAGTGATTATTGGTGACTTGGAAGATTTTGAACAAGTTGCAGTGGGTTCTGACTTATTAATTGGTAACTCTCAGGTAGCTACAATTGCTCGAACCCTAAATATTCCTCTTTATCGGCAAGGTATTCCCATTTTTGACCGTTTAGGTATTGGTCAATTTACTAAAGTTGGCTATCGAGGAACAATGCAAATTATGTTTGACATTGGCAACCTCTTTTTAGAGCAAGAGGAAATGAGTTAGGAATTGTAGAGACGTAGCAATGCTACGTCTGTACCGGAATTAGGAGTTAGAAGTAAAAAAAATACCAATTACCAATTACCCATTACCAATTACCAATTTCTAGGAGTAATAAACATGAAAATTGCCTTTACGACAAGTGATAACGTCTATATTAATGCTCATTTTGGATGGGCAAAAATGATTGATGTTTATGAAATTTCTGACGAAGGTTATGAGTTTTTAGAAACTCTTTCTTTTGGAGGTGAACTTAAAGAAGATGGTAACGAAGATAAATTAGTACCAAAACTTCAAGCCTTAGAAGATTGCACAATTGTTTATGTTTCAGCGATTGGAGGTAGCGCTGCGGCTCGTTTAATTAAAAAGGGTGTAACTCCGGTGAAAGCACGTTCCGAGCAAGATGAAATTAAAGATGTTTTGGAACGGTTGGTGCAAACTCTCAAAGGAAGTCCTCCACCTTGGTTGCGTAAAGCTTTACAACAAAAAGACCGTAACTTTGAAGATGAATTAGAAGAGGATGTAACAGCATGAATACAAGTAATAATGTCAATGTAACTGCAACAAGCGATGTCTTAACTTCTCCTTTTATTAAGGCATTAGTCCAGCAAATTCGCGGTTTAGATACTTATGGTACTTATCGTAAATGGTCGGATGATTTAATCATTAAACCCTATATTGTCAGTAAACAAAAAAAGCGTGAAATTTCCGTTGAGGGTGATGTTAACCCGATGACAATATCGCGGATTAATGCTTTTTACCGTGCTATAGCAATTCGCATCGAACAAGAAACTGGTTTGCTATCGCAGGTTGTATCTGATTTAAATCATGAAGGATTCGGATGGGTTTTGGTATTTTCTGGTCGTCTTTTGTTAGTTAAAAAGACTTTGCGCGATGTTCATCGTTTCGGCTTTAATTCTTTCGAGAAACTAGCAGAAGAAGGAGAAACTTTAGTGCAAAAAGGCGTTGAATTAGCTCGACGTTTTCCCGAAGTAGGAGAACTTTAAAGTACTCCCTTCCCGGCAGAAGATTACCGATTAAAAAAAACCGCAGAGACGCAGAGTACACAGAGAAAAGAGGTTTCATAGAAATAGGTAATTTTCCAGCGGGATAGGAGTATCTCAACATTATTTCAGAAAACCCGGTTCTTACCTAAATATTGTTTAGTTTGAACAAAATACGCTTGAGATAATCAAAATTATCTGTAAAAACAAGCGGAAAAAGCAGAAACAATCTCTATGTGAACCTTATTAAATTTAAAAATAATCCAAACTAAATTATTCACGGAAAAACCGGGTTTTTCATAACAAGGTGCATCAGTTATAGCTCTAGTCAATTACTGGCGGAAATTTCTCGTTCATTTATTATTTACTGTTTACTGATTACTATTAACTGATCAAATAGAGCGGAGATGTCTATGGCTGAGAAAGAAGAAACAACAAATACAAATATTGAAGAGTTAAAAACAAAGATAAAGCGTCTTAATAGTAAAGCAGGTCAAATGAAAATGGATTTGCATGATTTGGCAGAAGGTTTACCTACAGATTATGAAAATCTAATGAATGTGGCTGAAGCTACTTATAAAATATATTGTCAATTAAATGAACTTAAACAACAAGTGAAAAAGATGGAGAAATCACAATGAGTGGTAGTTTATCAGAATTTAATACATTGGTAAATGCAGAAGACTATTTTAAGTTTTTTCAAATACCATATGACCAAAAAATGGTCAATGTAAATCGTCTGCACATTTTGCAAAAGTTTTCTGAATATATCAAGGAAATTGATGCTGATAATTCGCAACTTGATGATTCACAAAGATTAAGTAAATATCGGGAAGCATTAGAGAAAGCTTATCAGGTATTTATAGAGTCAACACCCCAACAAGAAAAACTTTTCAAAGTGTTTCACCAGAAACCAAAAAATGTAGTCAAGCTGACAGAAATTGATTCGGATTAGGAGGTAATAAAGTGGTAAACCTAACACCTACCGAGTTGGAACGCTATCGTCGCCAAATGACGCTTCCCAGTTTCGGTGAATTGGCACAAAAGCGTTTAAAGTCAGCTACGGTTCTGGTTACGGGTGTGGGAGGATTAGGCGGTACTGCTGCACTTTACCTCGCAGTTGCAGGTGTAGGACGATTAATCCTGGTTAGAGGAGGTGACTTACGGCTTGATGATATGAATCGTCAAATTCTCATGACTCATGATTGGGTAGGAAAGCCAAGGGTATTTAAAGCTAAAGATACCCTCCAAGCTATCAATCCTGATATTGAGATAGAAGCGATTCACGATTACATCAATCCGGATAATGTAGACTCATTAGTCCAAAGAGCCGATATGGCTTTAGATTGCGCTCACAACTTTACAGAGCGTAACCTATTAAATGAAGCTTGTGTTCGCTGGCGTAAGCCAATGGTAGAAGCAGCAATGGATTCAATGGAGGCTTATCTAACTACAATTATTCCCGGTGTAACTCCCTGTCTCTCATGTCTATTTCCAGAAAAACCCGATTGGGATAGACGTGCATTTTCAGTTCTAGGTGTAGTTTCAGGTACTCTAGCTTGTCTAGCAGCTTTGGAAGCTATTAAGTTAATTACCGGGTTTAGTCAGCCTTTATTGTCACAGTTACTAACAATCGATTTTACCAGAATGGACTTTGCAAAACGTCGTTCTTATCGCGATCGCGAATGTCCGGTATGCGGTAATAATGCACCTTGGAGATATTCGCAATCCCAACCTCTGGAAACTACTAGTAACTACAAATTCTAGTTTCTACAGTCGATACAAGCTCAGGCAATTCGGACATCATTCTCTGATCAATTTTCATCCCCTAAGTAAAAACAACCATTATCTACAGGAGCAACACCCATGACCATTAGTTTGACAGAAAAAGCAGCACAACGCCTAAGTTCGTTTTTACAAGAGACTGCAACAGATAAAAATCAAAAAGCTAAAGGTATCCGTGTCTCTGTAAAAGATGGTGGTTGTAACGGCTACGAATATGCAATGAACATCACCAGCAAACTGAGTGATGACGATTTAGTAGTTCAACAAGACGACATCACAATTTATGTTGATGCTAAAAGTGCGCCGTTATTAAAAGGGATGGTAATCGATTTTATCGAAGGAATGATGGAAAGCGGCTTTAAGTTTACTAATCCCAATGCAACCGATACCTGCGGTTGTGGTAAGTCATTTCAAGCAGGTGATTGTACACCCGATGGTGTACCTTGCAATCAATAAATTGTTAATAGTTAGTTGATAGTAGTTAATGGATAGTTGATAGTGGTTAATGGATAGTTGATAGTTACCAGTAACAACCATCAAGCATCAACCAACAACTATCAACTCTCAACCATCAACTATCAACTATCAACCATCAACAAATCAGAACTTATACGTCGTTTGAGGAGAACAGAGACATGGCTAGTTACGAAGTTAGATTGATTAATAAAAAGGAAGATTTAGACACCACAATAGAAGTTGACGAAGAAACTACTATCTTAGAAGCAGCAGAAGAAGCAGGAGTCGAATTACCTTTCAGTTGCTCTTCCGGCTCTTGCTCAAGCTGTGTTGGTAAAGTAGTTGAAGGTGAAATAGATCAATCAGACCAAATCTTTTTAGATGATGAGCAAATGTCCAAAGGATTTGCTTTACTTTGCGTCTCCTATCCCCGCTCTAACTGCACAATTAAAACTCATCAAGAACCTTATTTAGTGTAATTGATAATTACTAATTGTTAATTGCTCAATTTTTAATTAATATAGCGACTTGCCATCATCGCAAGCCGCTTTTTTTTAATCTATGCCAACCATTACATCTGTGGCTTTGACTACAACATAAGCTTCTTTTCCTAAAGAAAGATGCATTTGGTCTGCGGATGATTTTGTAATAATAGAAACTACTTCTACTCCTGGTGCTATTTCTAAAGTTACCTCAGTATTAACAACTCCGGGGATAATTTTTTTGACCGTTCCTTTTAAGTGATTGCGAGCGCTAATTTTCATGGTTATATTTTGCTTGAATTTGGGTAAATAATTTTTAGCTTATTCACTTTATCAAAATTGCATTCTTTAAATCAGCATTTTTTACTTTTATTCACGATTAATCAATACAGTCTAATTTTTGATAAAATTAATTAGTAGTTGAGTAAAAATAATTACTTAATTTTATTGCAAAGGAAGCACTTTATTTATTTATAGAACTACCACTAAATGCGACTTAGTGGAGAAAATTTATCGATGAATGCTAAAAAATATTTGACAGACTTATAAAATATCGATATTGCGAATAATTATCGTATTTTAGTTGACAAAATGATTTATCAAGAGGAAATGTTTTATATATTACAACATAAAAGTATCAGTGGCTGCTTTTTTTTTATGTATTGTGTTTATTATAGGTCTAGCTCAAAATATAGATACCCCAAGCGTGAGATGTTGCTTTTTGGATAACGGACAATATGCAAGTACAATTACTACCTGTGGAGTACAAGACCATATCATCAAAGTCTTGTGGGATGAATATTCCTTTGCTCCTAACTACATTACCTTTCTTATTTCAGCATTGAGAACGGAGATAGAATCATCAATATCTATTATCAACTATGTCCAAAATAGAACGTTTTTTGTGCTAAGGTAAGGATTTAATTAAGGAAAGTAAGATTAATCTTCATATAGGTTATCTATAGATTAAAGCAATTTTTTTTCCAGTATCATATACTAACATTATTGGTTGTATATGATTATAATAGTTGTGGAACTATTAGATGTGGTGTAAATATTCTCCAGCTAAATATATATTTAGCTAATTTTTTTGTTTGAATTTATTTTAAATTATTGCTTGTCTGGCAGTAATTTATAATAACAAAAAACTAGAATATTTAGCTACAAATCAATTTAGTGTTTGTGGTATTGTGATTGAAGTTTGCCAGAAAAATTACACGGAAGAAGACATGAACAATAAGTATTTCTTTCAGAATGATGATTTGGGACCGTTTCAGCCATCATCAGCAGATATTGTACTACGTCAGCAGTTGGAGAAATCTCTAAGTAAGTTCTTTTACGATAATTGCGATCGCAAAATTCGCGATTTACTATCGGTTTGTCGGTGGTATGTAACTACCCAAACCTCTGCAATGGTTTTGGTAATTGAGTGTCCCGATCAAGTTACTAACTGGCGGGTATTACAAAGAATGGTACCAATGGCATCATTATTGAATAATATCGCGAGCAGCGCTAAAATTCGCATTTGTCCCCCTATCAATCAAGGAATACCTTTTGAAATGAGGGTAGATGAATTATCTGTTTATCGAGAAGACTCAGCTTAAAACATTAGTGTCACACTCTAGATTATGTCCAATAATTGTCTTAATTTGTTCAAACACGAAATCGGCAGAATGCTTTACAGCAGCACTCAACTCCCAACCAAAATCAAGATTTGCGGCTTCAATTAAATAAACCGTCACACCGATGGGAAAATCATCTTTAAAGATTTTTTTTCCGGCAGCTATTGCATTATCCCAGCGAAAATCATGTAAATTATAACTGGGTTCGGGTATTGCTTCTAATTCTTCCCCTGGAAGTTTAAATACAGCACCTGGTTCGGAATTTGTCGAACTCGCATCAATAATTATTAGGTGTTTGCTACCTCTTGCTTTAAACATGACTTCCATCCCTGCTGTTCCGCAGTCGTAAATTTTCACGTGAGGATGAGGATATGTGGCAAGATATTGCTGTAGGCGTTGAGCAATAATTACACCTACAGCATCATCATTACGATTCAGGTTGCCGCAACCAATGATTGTGAGGTTTGTTTGGTGATTCGTCATTTATAGTCATCTTTTCTAATTCTGATTATCCTTATCGGTAAATACTTCGATTAAAAATAATTCAGAGAATATGGATTTGTAATTAAACAGACAGATTTACGCAAAAATTGACGACAATTTTGGAAGAATACGGCGTTTGTTTGCGTTTTCCTATTCTACATATTTTTAGAGATTTTTTTCTATTTTGAAATAAAAAAACTCAAAAATATTTTTGATATCATTTATAGATTGATTTTAAAGTATACAGATTTACAAAAATATGGTGTTTAAAATAATTTTTTTTATTCATATCTTGCACGATAAAAACCTATAGTTAAAATAATTACTAATTGTTTGACTTCGTTTTTACCCGCCTGAGACTGCAAGTCCCATTCTGATAGCAAAAGTCCATTAAAATGGACTAAAAATATAAAAATATTACAGTTTTACGTTAGTTATATTTTTTATTATTTAGAGGATGTTTTAAAAGTATTCGGCGCTTTATTACCGCTATTACAAAGGCAAAGTCCAGTTTGGACTTATAACCCACGGAGGTGGGTTTTGCTTGTGTAGCTGCGACTTTCAGTCGCCAGTTAGAGTATATAATTAGACTTTAAAAACATCCTCTTAGCTGTGCAAGATATAAGTTTATAAACTAGTTCCCAACCTTGAGACTAGAAACTACCCAGGAAAAGACCCAAAACGTAAAGACGCAGCAATGCTACGTCTGTTTAGAGTTTTAAGGTATTTCAAATTAGATACTTTAAACAAGGTTAGTTGAGCAAAAAAACAATTCCAATTAATAAATTTTAATTCCGTTGAAACTCTGCTAATAGTTCTCGTTCAGAATCAGTAGTAACAGATTTCAAATATGGATAAATATCAAACCGAGAAATCTCATTTTTAGCTGTTGACTGTTGAGATTGGTGTGAGGGAACTCGTAAAATCCAGCAATTATTGGTATCGTCTATTTTCTCTAACCTTTGATTGCAGTTAGCACCTTCACCATGAGGAATCAAACCTGTAAGTACAATTATTTTCGGCTTGATAGTACCAAGTACATCAAGTCCCCCTAATTTGGCATTTTCTTGGATTTGTTTTTCTAATTGCTTTACGCCGTCGAGGATATAAACTGCTTGTTTATCAGTATCTGTTTGTCCTAAAACGTCTTCTGAAGTAACTAAAATCTTAAAACCCATGGGAATTCGGGAAAGAAAATGGGACAATACTTGATTATCGGCACAATCAATCAATTGTTCTAGTAATGATAGAGTTTCTTGCGCTCTACTAGCGGTATTCCCCCAGCCAGGTTCAAATCCAAAACTGCGTAATTCAAAGCGAAAGTTTTCATAAGATGTGTGGTTCGGATATTTATCTAAAAGGTCAAGTACTCGTTTTACCTTTTCAGATAATTGCGATTTATTTTTGATACGTTCGTTGATTAATAGCTGTTGACCATTATATTTATGCTGGCGTAAGAAATTAAACAAAGTTTCTTGCCAACTACTGGAATGATCATCAAATAATTTGCTTGATAGATAACGACTGAGGGAATCAACTCGATTACCAATTTTTTTTGAGCCGCTTAGATTAGAAGTGTAGTCATAAAAAGATTGAAAATCAATTTCCAACACTTCTCCATCTTGAGAAGAATCGCTAACGCCAAGTTTACCTCGTAAGTTTGATAATTCTTGGCTATTTATAGATTCTACAGTCATATCTAACCACAAACGATAAGCTTCTTGAGCCGCTATTTGGGAACGAATCACAAAATAAAGACTCTCTTTGTCTAAGATAATTTCTTGAGTGGAGTAAATTAATTTACTTAAATTTGAATTACGAGATAAATTTTTATCTTCTCCATTAATGCTGCAATACTGATAAAAAATAGTCAAAATATCGTCACGAAGTAGATAATGCTTTTGAGATTGACGTAATAAATTAGTCAACTCACGTAAATTAAGATTTTCGTGACTAGCTATGATGTTTTGAATTAAATTAGACATTTTTATTTAGCCTCCATAGATTAATAGATGAAATTGTTGTCAGATACTTTTTAAGTATATGTAGCAGAAAGTATGGGAAATGCCTCATCCGCAATCCACCTTAAAGCAAACGCTCTTAATAATCAGCATTTACAGCTTTTATATTTATCTTCTTAGAAGGAATTACTCTTGCTTCAAGAAGCGCAAAATATCCTAATTTTCTATGCTGCCAGAGAATAAAGTGTCAAACAGCAATAGAGTTAAATCAAACAGTTTTTATGTGATGATTTCTTAATCGGTTTTAACTGACTTCAGTAGAAATAGTCAACGCTTTAATAAAAGTTTAAACATTCACTGATGGTAGTTCCACGAACAGCATTTAATATTAGTTTACTGCTGCGAGACTCTATAGGACTCATTATAAACGAACTTAAACTACTTTGGGAGCAATCCTTTGATGATATTAATCCATAAACCCATGATTTTAACTAATATATATGGTCAAATGATTAACACGAATTAATCGATTAATACAAGTGTAGAAAATAACTAATTTAATTTGATTATTTTTTCGTTATTAGTTGAAGCTACTGAATTTGACTTGAAAACCCGATTTTAATTGAGTCTTTACGAATAAACCTCACCCCTTCTCTGCTCCAAAACATTGAAGAGAGAAAAAGGTGAGGTATTTATTGTCTAATTTTGAATTGTATTCAAGCCGACAATTTGACATTATGTTCTTGAGCAATTTGAGAAAGTTTCTCTAACTGCTGTTGAGATGCTTTAGTTAACAAATTTTCTGCTTCTGTTTCGTCATTTCCTTCAGCAGGAAATAAATGCTTCACGTAAAGTGAAATAAAATCAACCATGGCAGGTACACCAGATAAAGAATGGTTATCAGCTTGTTTTCCGGCAAATGTTGCGATTAATCCAGTTCTAATATCCTTTCTTGTCGTATCCATAAACTGACCGACAAGTTGTGGAATATAATCCTCTATGGGTAAATCTTCTAATTTCGTTTCATCGGGAGTAAATTCGTATCCCGCTTCCCTTGCTTGCTGAGTAACGCACCATTGAGTAAACTCTTGCAGTGCTTCTTCAGGAAGATTGGAAAAATATTCGTGTAATTGTTTGGACATAATGTATTAATTGGGAATGGGTAATTGGGAATGGGTAATTGGGAATGGGTAATTGATAATTGGATTTAAATAAATAATCACTGTTGACTAACAACCATCAACTAACAACTAACAACCATTTATGCTGTACGAAAACGCGCTAACTCTTCACCCGTTTTTGCATCATGAGCGTGTACTGTACATACCAAACAGGAATCAAAGGAACGGGCTACATGACCTACTTCCACGGGGTCTTTTGCATCAAAAATAGGTGTACCGATTAAAGCTTCTTCAATCGGACCACGTTTTCCTTCACCGTCACGAGGTCCGATATTCCAAGTCGAAGGAGCCATGATTTGGTAATTTTTAATCTTACCAGCTTCGATATCTATCCAGTGACACAAAGCTCCTCTTGATGCTTCGGTAGCACCCCAACCACGTCCATCCTGTTCTTTCGGTTTAATGTACCAAGGGTCATTCAAACGGAATTCTTTTAAACAACGTTCGGCTTGACGATAGAGCTTGACAAGTTCGTGGACTCGTGCTAGCTGGCGTAGATGAATGCTAGCTCCTCCCATTTGCTTAAAAGCATCGAGAATAAAACCATCATAATGCTGCCAAGTTTCACCATGAGTACCACCTGCTACCAATTGACGAGCCAAGGGACCTGCTTCCAAGCGTCCGTAGTCGATGTGAGTTACCGCAGTTCCCCAGGAATAGGCACCATCAAAATCTTTAGCATTGTTTTGAGTCGGTCGAGTATTGCGATCGTAAGGGTGAACGTCTCCCGTACCTTCGTCATACCATGAATGGGTGGTGTTTTCACGGACAAAACCATGATTCATGGGAGTGTGAGTGTCGGTAATACTGTCATACACCCCACTTTTCATAATTACAGCGGCATTTCGTCCTTCAACGGTGGGATGTTGATATTTGACTTCATGAGGTAAATATCCCCAGCTCACATATTTACCCAAACCCCCACCATATTTATGTAAACCGATATCCAAACCCATCCGCCAATAAAAACCCAAATCCGAATTAGCATGATTTGGGCTTTCATCGAGCCAGTTCATAAAATCTTCATAGGTTTGGATTTCTTCGTAGCGTTGCAAAGAACAACCCAGCCAAACAGGTTCGAGCCAATTAGTCCGAAAATATTCCAGAATCGACCAAGCGCGGGTTACGTCAGTTAAAGTCGGAGCGCACATCACTCCACCAGGCACCATATAACTGCTGTGGGGCCATTGTCCGCCGAATAAAGCGTATATTTCTACGGGCTTACTAGAAATGGTGATGCCAATCTCATAAGACTTACCTGTAAACGGTGCAAAACGGCGACAAGCTTCTTGATAAAAATGGCTATGCCGATACTTTTTATTAGTTAAATCGATCGCAAACAATCCATAGAAATAGCGAGGAATACTTTGTATAGTTTCGACAATTTGACCGATATTTCTCGCCAAAATTGCATTACGAGGAACTTCAGTTTTCCAAGCAGTATCTAAAGCCCAAGCCGCACTAGTTAAATGAGAAGCACCGCAAATACCGCATACACGGGGTGTCACAATTAACCCAGCCTGTGGGTCTTTACCGCGTAAAATCACTTCAAATCCGCGAAACAATTCGGCATGAGTCCAAGCGTTGACAACTTGTCCGTCGTCGATATCAACTCTTACATCTAAATCGCCTTCAACTCTACCCAAAGGTGAAATGTCTAATGTTTGTATCATAGTTGTTAGTTGATGGTGGTTAGTTGATAGTTGTTAGTTGATAGTTGATAGTTGTTAGTTGATAGTTGATAGTTGATAGTGGTTAGTTGATAGTCATTATTTATTTAACTCCAATTACCCATTACCAATTACCAATTACCCATTACCAATTCCCTATATTGTAAAAAAGTCTTCTTCTGCCCAATCTGGCATTGAGTCTTTTGCTGCCATTGTCAAGACTGCGTAATCTTTCTTATTAACTCCTGTGGGTAAATCTTTGGGGACTCCCATTACTGTTTGCGTTTTAAATACGGTTCCCGGCTTTAAATCGTAAAAGGGAAATTCGGGTTCAGTGCAGCCTAAACAAGGTACTCCAGCGCGGGTTTTTGATGAAACACGATTCCACAAGATGCGATTACAGGAAGAATGAGTCATCGGACCGCGACACCCAATATCATAGAATAAGCATCCTTTACGCTGACCAAATTCTGTAGTAGATGCTTTGTAAGCAAAATGGATATTTCTTGTACAACCTGTCTGTGTAAATGTGTTAAAGAAGGTTTGGGGACGATGCAAATCATCAAGGATGATATCACCAATTCTACCAGTGGCAATCGCCACTAAAATTTGAGTAATCCAATCAGGATGGGCGGGGCAACCGGGAATATTGATTACGGGTAAACCAGATTTTGCTCGGAAGTCTTTACCTAAAAATCCACCTTCTTGTCGTCTGAGAAATTGCAATCCAATTGAATCAGTAGGATTTGGTGACATGGCGGGAATTCCTCCCCAACAAGCACAGTCTCCCACAGCGATGACGAAATTAGCAACATGGGCTAAATCGCTCAACCAATCTTTCATCGGACGATTTGCGAAACGATTCCATTCTCCAGTACCGTTGGGAGCTTGAATTATACTACCTTCAAAAACTAGGATGTCGAGGGGTTTTTTTCCCAACAGACATTCCCAGAGCATTGTCTGTAGATCAATACCCAATTCTAATCCTAAACTAGGATGCCAGAGGATGTTAACACCAAAGTCAGTTACTAAGTCAACAGCCGTTGGTTCTTCGGCGTTTAGAAATGACATGGTGTTACCACTACAAGCACCACCTTGTAACCATAATAAGTTAGCCATCTATCGGTTTTTAATGAACAGTTATGAATTATCAGTAATTAGCAATCAACACTCTTCGATTTAACTTTTCACATTCAACAAGATTGTCTCTCTTTTCTTAATATCAATCAGTTTCTAGTTTAGTTGTTCGCTGTTTACATAAATTTTTATATTCTATTGACAAGAAATACTATTAAGCGTAATAAATAAATTGTTTGCAACACAATAAAAATCAAATAAGTCGTCAATAATATATAAGTATTTTGAGTTATTTAGATGTTAATTATTAATCAATAAATCAATCATTATTGGCATAAAAATACAAGATATTACTGATAAATAGCTGGACATTTTTGAACTAATATACAGGCAACATCTCAAAGAGAATAACTTAAATATTGCACCTTACTCATAAATACTTACTTTTATTAAAGACTAGTAATAAATAAATTTACTTTCTACGAGATATTTATAGTCCATTTAAATAGACTTATGCTTTTAGAACAGGACTTACAGTCCTAGGCGTATCGGAACGTAGTCGAGTATTTGGATAAATATTGAGTAACATTTATTGTTAACTTATAGATGATGCAAGATGTGAGATAAAGCGAATTTTCTCATAATGTTATTGAAATAACTTGTGATTTTTAGTGGTTATAAATAAATATTCTGAATTAGAAAAATTATTAAAAAAATTATTAGAAAAATTATTTAAAAAAAGTTGAGGTTAGTTGTTGTTCGCATTACTTGTCTAGGAATATAATATGATAAATGGAGTCTTATTGATTTGAATGAGTTTCAATAATTCCAGTATCAAGGTTGTCTACCATCCGAGCTTATAAAGACTTATACTAAAAACCTCTTAAAGTCAAAGGTTAAAGCAAAACTTCGTAAAACGATGCAGGAGATAAACATCTCTTTGTGTCCATTTCAGGATATAAATGGAAATGAACAATAGCATCACGGATTCGGCTGTAAAAGCAGCAATGAAAGCAATTGCTGATACGAATGCTACAGTACAAGAAAAAATAGAAATGCTAATTGAGGTAGCACAAGGTTTTGTAAAAAAGCCTAAAACTGCTGAAGATTTGTACAATGCACTTGAGCTGTATGACAAAGCACAAGAATTATGCGATGAAGATTTTCCCCTGTATAAAGCTCGTGCTAAAGTTGGTAAAGGTGCAGCATTGCAGGCTATTCCGGAAGAAAATGTGGAGTTGCTTGTGAGGGCAAAAACTGCATATGAACAAGCCTTACCGATACTCAAAGAATTAGCCTCACCAGAAGAGACAGCAGAAGCAAAGATGAATTTAGGCTTGGTGTTACAATCATTAGGGTCATTTAATATGGCACGGATGACAGATAGCATTCAAGTTTATCAGGAAGCTCTACAGGTTTTTGACTGGGATAAGCACCCACAGGAATATGCGATATTACATAATAATATTGCTGTTGCGTATTTATCGATGTCTGGGGGTTCGCAAAAACAATATTTATTTGAAGGTTTAGCGGTACAGTCATTTGAAGTAGCCTTGAAGCGAATTAATCTGATTGAGCATCCCAGGGAATATGCAATGTTGCAAAATAATTTAGGTAATGCATTGCAATATTTACCTTCTTCTCATCCCTTCGAGAACAATTCACGGGCTGTAATAGCTTATGACGAAGCATTAAAAGTGAGGAATCCCAAAAATACACCAATCGAATACGCTAACACTATTGCTAACAAAGCCAACGCCTTAATTAACTTACCAGATAAACTGCATCAACCGGAAGCTGGTAATCAGCAAAATCTCTTAAAAGCGCGTGATTACTATCAACAAGCTCTCAAAATATTTACTCAGCACGGACAGATTGAACAAGCAAAAGCTGTATCTCAAGTATTAGCAGAATTAGGAACTGAAAAATGACGGATATTTTAACGAATTACGATTTAAGTGGAATGATGACTAGTTTAATGACTGGTGACTTAAATTTGCTGACGGGTTTTATCTGGTTTGTTGTTGCAACAATTGTATCAATGATTGGTGGTGCGATTGGGGGAATGCTTTTAGCGGGAGAAGAATTAGGATATAACTTTGCTGCTATTTTAGGTGGATTATTTGGTCCTGCTGGTGTGATTCCTGGTGCAATTTTAGGATTAATAGTATTAAATTTATTGAGTAATTATTAGGAGAGATTATGTTAGAAATCGGTTGGTTTTCGGCAAAATTATTCTTTAAAGGAAAGTTAATACGAGATAATATGTATTATGTCAAACAAACTTCAATTGGCATTAGTATAACTTTCTTACTATTATTTTTACTTGCACAAACAACAATGCCTTTTTGGGTACCAGTTGTCATATCCAGTTTTATTGGAGGTATCTTTATGCCGTTTTTACTCAAAGATTTGAAAATGAAATAAAGGTTAGTTGACAGTTGAAAAGTTCGCTATTCAATCAATGTTAAAAATATTTGCAAAAGATGCAGAAATCATTTTAGGTAAAATTTTAAAACCAGGTGAATTAGCCGTACCTCTGGCACCAAGTAACATCGAAATGTTTGGTCCTCGTAGTGCTTGTTTAATATCAGAAACTGGTCCTTTATGGGTATCAGATACAGGGCATCATCGATTATTAGGATGGCGAAATTTACCGATTACAGATAATCAACCTGCTGATTGGGTAATTGGACAACCAAACTTTAATTCTGAAGGACAAAATGCGAAAGGTACACCAAGAAATAACACCTTAAATGTTCCTACAGGAATTTGTAATTGTGGTGAAGGATTGGCTGTTGCTGATGCTTGGAATCATCGTGTTTTAATATGGAAAAAATTACCAGAAGATAGTAATATTCCAGCAGATTTAGTATTAGGACAAGCTGATTTTGATCGCAATCAACCCAATCGAGGAAATTCGACTGCTGCGGCAAATAGTTTGAACTGGTGTTATGGAGTTTTCTATCATCAAGGAAAGCTATTTGTTGCTGATACAGGAAATCGTCGTTTATTGATTTGGCATCAGTTACCTTCAGAAAATGGACAACCTGCGGATGTCGTTTTAGGACAACCAGATATGCAATCTCGTGATGAAAATGGTGGTGGTAGTCCGACAGCTTCTACTATGCGTTGGTGTCACGATATTACTGTTTGGGATAATAATTTAGTTGTCACTGATGCAGGTAATAATCGTGTGATGATTTGGCAAGGAATTCCTAAAGAAAATAATAGTCCTTGTGAAGTAGTTATCGGACAAAAAAGTTTTGATTTAGTAGAAATGAATCAAGGAGTTTATTTCCCTAAAGCTAATAGTTTAAGTATGCCTTATGGTGTGGCTGCTATTCAAGATTGGTTATTAGTTACTGATACAGCTAATTCTCGATTATTAGCATGGAAAAAACCACAATCAATTTCATCGCTACAAGGTATTAATGCTGCAAGGGTAATAGGACAAAATGATTTTCAAAGTAAAGGAGAAAATCGCGATTATGGTTTACCAACTCGTAATAGTTTAAATTGGTCTTATGGCATTAATGTACATGGGAATACAGCAGTTATCGCTGATTCTGGAAATAATAGAGTTTTGTTATGGAAACTTAATTGTAATTAAGGTAATAGGTAATTGGTAATAGGTAATTGGGAATTGGGAATAGGGAATAGGTAATTGGTAATTTTCAACTGTCAACTGTCAACTATGTACACAGAAGAAATTAGAATTTATGGTACTGTTCAAGGAGTAGGATTTCGTCCTACAGTTTACCGTATTGCTAAAGATTTAAGATTAAATGGTGATGTTTGTAATAACGGTGAAGGTGTATTAATTAGAGTATCTGGTACTCAAAAATCTCTAGATGAATTTGTTCAGAGAATACAGCAAGAATCTCCTACCTTAGCTAATATTGAACGCTTAACCCGAACTTGTTCTCAAACAGAGTTGATATTTAATGATTTTGTAATTTCTCATAGTATTAATAGTGCAATCAAAACACAAATTGTTCCCGATGCTGCAACTTGTGAGGATTGTAAACAAGAAATTTTTGACCCCCTGAGTCGTTACTATCGTTACCCTTTTACAAACTGTATTCATTGCGGACCGCGATTTAGTATCATTAACGCTATACCTTACGACCGTCATAACACTAGCATGAAGGATTTTAAAATGTGTCCCCAATGCAGTAAGGAATACGCAGATATCGAAAACCGTCGCTTTCATGCCCAACCAGTAGCTTGCTATACTTGCGGTCCTCAAGTATGCTTGGAACGTGCTGATGGAAAACCCATGACAGCTGCGATGTTTTCGATGTTGGATGATGTTGATGCCGTGTGTAGTTTATTGCAAAAAGGTGAAATAGTTGCAATCAAAGGTTTGGGTGGAATTCATCTTGCTTGTGACGCTACCAATCATACAGCAGTCGAAAAATTGCGATGGCGCAAGCAACGTGACGATAAACCCTTTGCTTTAATGGCACGAGATATAGAGATAATCGAAAAATATTGTACACCTACCGCCAAGGAAAAAGAATTACTTGAAAGCACCATTGCACCAATCGTCTTAATTAATGCTCGCCATCCTGCCCTCTCACCCTCAGTAGCACCGGGACAAAATAGTTTGGGGTTCATGCTACCTTATACACCTTTACATCACTTAATTATGAGGAGGATGAATCGTCCAATTGTTTTTACTAGTGGTAATATTTCTGAACAACCACAATGTATTAATAATGATGAAGCACGAGAAAAATTAAGTAAGATAGCTAATTATTTTTTATTACATAATAGAGACATTATTAATCGAATTGATGATTCGGTGGTAAGAATTGTAGGAGAGAAATTACAAATAATTCGTCGTGCTAGAGGATATGCACCAGCACCAATCAATTTACCATCTGGGTTTGAAAAAGTTCCGCAAATTTTAGCAATGGGTAGCGAGTTAAAAAATACCTTTTGTTTATTAAGGGATGGACAAGCTATTTTATCTCAGCACTTAGGAGATTTAGCACATACTACTGTTTTTAAAAACTATCAAGATACATTAAATTTATATTTAAACTTATTTAAACATCAACCGGAAGCTATCGCTGTAGATAAACATCCGGAATATTTATCGACGAAATTTGGTAAGGAATTAGCAGTTGCCAATCAAATCAACATATATAATATTCAGCATCATCACAGTCATATAGCTGCTTGTATGGCAGAAAATAACTTACCTTTAGATTCTGCACCAGTTTTAGGTATTGCTTTAGACGGTTTGGGTTACGGTGAAGATAATACTTTTTGGGGAGGAGAATTTTTATTAGCTGATTATCGTCAATTTACCAGATTAGCAACGTTAAAACCAGTTTCTTTAATAGGTGGTGAAAAAGCCAATAATCAACCTTGGCGTAATACCTACTCTCAATTAATATCCAGCTTTAATTGGGCAGAAATTAAACAAAATTATGGAAGTTTAGAAATTATCAAATACTTAGAACAAAAACCACTTACACTTTTAAATAAACTCAGTGAAAGTTTATTAAATAGCCCTTTAACATCATCTACAGGGAGATTATTTGATGCAGTAGCAGCAGCCATCGGAATTTGCCGAGAAAAATCTAGTTATGAGGGACAAGCAGCAATTGAAATGGAAGCATTAATTGATGAAAAACTATTAAATAAACATAAAGAAACACGAACTTATCCTTTTAAACTTAACTTTTTAGATAACATTTATTATATAGACCCATATCCCATGTGGAAAACACTACTTCAAGATTTACAACAGCAAACTTCTGCAAAAATCATCGCTGCAAAATTTCATTTGGGATTTGCGATCGCAATTGTTGAAACAGTAAATACTTTGCGTAAACAACACTCAATCAACCATGTAGTTCTTACCGGAGGAGTATTTCAAAATCGTATTTTATTAGAACAAGTAACCAACCGTTTAAAAACATCAGGAATCAGCGTACTTACTCACAGTTTAGTTCCTTGTAACGACGGTGGATTATCTCTCGGACAAGCGGTAATTGCAGCAGCAAAATATCAACTTTAATCAAATTGGTAATAGGTAATTGGTAATTGGTAATTGGTAATTGTTGACTGTTCCTCAAGCAACTTTATTACCAGTTTTTAACGGGATATGATATTATTTATCATCCCTGTGCCTCTTCGCTTTTAGTAAAATTAATTGATTTTTTTATTCTTTATAATTAATAAAATTAAAAAAAATGTGTCTAGGAATACCCGGTCAAATAATAGAAATAATCGACGCTACAAACAAACTAGCAACAGTTGAAATAAGCGGTATTAAACGTCAAATTAACATTGCTTGTATAGTAGATGAACAACATCCTCCCGAATCATGTATTGGAGATTGGGTATTAGTTCATGTCGGTTTTGCCATGAATCGAATTAACGAAAAAGAAGCACTAGAAACACTACAATTACTTCAAGAAATGGCTGAATTAATGGTTGATTACTAAGAAAGTTAGGAGTTAGGAGTTAGGAATTGTAGAGACGGGGCGTATTGCTAAGTCTGTACCGGAGTTAGGAGTTAATGGTTGTCAACTGTCCACTGTCAACTGTCCACTGTCAACTGTCAACTGTCCACTGTCAACTGTCAACTGTCCACTGTCCACTGTCAACTGTTTTATATGAAATACCTAGAAGAATTTCGCGATCCTTATAAAGGTGAAGCCTTAGAATGGCAAATTCAAAAGTTAGGAAACTTGCTGAAAAAACCCGTCAAAATCATGGAAGTTTGCGGGGGACATACACATTCTATTTTCAAATATGGGATAGAAGAACTACTACCTTCTACAGTCGAATTAATACATGGTCCAGGTTGTCCAGTATGCGTAATGCCCAAAGGTAGAATAGACGATGCAATTTATATTGCTCAAAATTCTAACGTTATTTTAACAACCTTTGGCGATACAATGCGAGTGCCGGGTTCAAAAATTAACTTGCTGCAAGCCAAGGCTCAAGGTGCAGATATTCGTATAGTTTATTCACCATTAGATTGCTTAGAAATTGCTAAAAGTAATCCGGAAAAAGAAGTAGTATTCTTTGCAATTGGTTTTGAAACAACAGCACCTAGTACAGCTTTGACAATTCTACAAGCAGCATCAGAAAAAATTAAGAATTTTAGGATGTTTTGCAATCACGTCTTAGTGATTCCAGCCCTTAAAGCATTATTAGATAATCCCGATTTACAATTAGATGGTTTTATTGGTCCCGGTCATGTCAGTATGGTAATTGGGACAAATCCTTATGAATTTATTGCTCAAGAATATAAAAAACCAATCGTGATTTCTGGCTTTGAACCTTTAGACATTTTACAATCAATTTGGATGTTATTATGGCAACTTGTAGAAAATCGCTGCCAAGTAGAAAATCAATATAGTCGTTTAGTTGAAGATAGTGGAAATCAACAAGCAATCAAAGCGATAAATCAAGTATTTGAAGTCAGAAAAAGTTTTGCATGGCGAGGTTTAGATGAAATACCATATTCTGGTTTAAAAATTCGTCCTGAATATGCAAAATTCGATGCAGAAATTAAATTTACTATTCCTAATTTGAAAATAGCTGATCATAAAGCTTGTCAATGTGGAGAAATTCTTAAAGGAGTTTTAAAACCGTGGCAATGTAAAGTATTTGGAACAGCTTGTACCCCAGAAAAACCAATTGGTTCATGTATGGTTTCTTCTGAAGGTGCTTGTGCAGCTTATTATAAATACGGTGCAATCAAAGCCAAAATTTAGATAGAAACATCATCAATGAATAACTATAAATTATTAAGCAACTAGTCCACGCAGGTGGACTTTGTTTGTGTAGCAGCGAATTAATTCGCCACTATTCCCTATCCTTATTAAAACATTAAAAATGCCAATATCTCCACAAAATCAATTTTTTCAAAAACTCGAAAAAAACCGTAAAAAAAGAGTCAAAATAACAGATACTCACATCACACTCGCCCATGGTAGCGGTGGAAAAGCGATGCGAGATTTAATTGATGATATCTTTATTACTACTTTTAATAATCCTCTTCTTTCGCAATTAGAAGACCAAGCGATTTTCAATTTAGCAAACTTAATGCAATTAGGAAATAGACTAGCTTTCACAACTGATTCTTATGTTGTAGATCCTTTATTTTTTCCTGGTAGCAACATTGGAGAATTAGCCGTTAACGGTACAATAAATGATTTAGCAGTCAGCGGCGCAAAACCTTTATATCTAAGCTGTAGCGTAATTTTAGAAGAAGGTTTATCTATAGAAACATTGCGAAAAGTTGCTCAAAGTATGCAAATAGCAGCACAAAAAGCAGACGTACAGATTGTTACTGGTGACACAAAAGTTGTTCATCGAGGTGCTGCGGATAAACTATTTATCAACACAACTGGAATTGGTGTGATTCGTCCCAATATTTGTATCTCTGCTGGCAATATAAAACCCGGAGATGCGATAATTATTAATGGTGAAATCGGAAATCATGGTACAGCAATATTAATCGCTCGTGGAGAATTAGCGTTAGAATCCGATATTAAAAGCGATTGTCAACCTTTACACGATTTAGTTGCAAAAATCCTCGATATTTGTCCCGAAATTCATGCAATGAGAGATGCAACTAGAGGCGGTTTAGCTACAGTTTTAAACGAATTTGCCTTAACTTCAAATGTCGGAATTCGTCTTGAAGAAGAATCAATCCCAATTCGTGAAGAAGTCAAAGGTGTTTGTGAAATCTTAGGTTTAGAACCTTATTATTTAGCAAACGAAGGTAAATTAGTAGTAGCTGTAGCAAGCGAAAACGCCAACAAAATATTATCAGTAATGAAATCACATCCAGCGGGAAAAAATGCTGCAATTATCGGTGAAGTAACTTCTTCACTCCCAGGAATAGTATCATTAAAAACCAGCTTTGGTAGTGAAAGAATTATTGATATGTTAGTCGGTGAACAATTACCAAGGATTTGCTAATACAGTTGACAGTTGACAGTTGACAGTGAACCTCTTACCTCTTACCTCTTGCCTCTTGCCTTTTACCTCTTACCTCTTACCTCTTGCCTCTTGCCTTTTGCCTCTTGCCTTTTTTAAAATATGCACGAACTTGGAATTACTCAAAATATAGTATCAATTGTAAGCGAATATGCTGAAGGTAAAAAAGTTCAACGAGTTTTATTAGAAATCGGTAAACTATCAGCAATTATGCCAGATGCCGTACAATTTTGTTTTGATATTTGTTCTCAGGGTACAGTTTTAGAAAACTCAAAATTAGAAATTATCGAAACTCCTGGTTTAGCTGTTTGTCGTCAATGTGGTACAGAAATTACTTTAGAAAAACCTTTTGGAAAATGTAATTGTGGTAGCACACAATTAGATTTAATTGCTGGAGAAGAATTAAAAATTAAGGAAATAGAAGTAGAAGAATTATGTGTGTAACTTGTGGTTGTTCCGATGATAATGCAAAAATTAGTTATCCTCAAAATCAAGCTGTAACAATCAATTCTCATAGTGATGAGCATCATCACACTCACACTTTACCCGATGGTACGGTAATCACTCATTCTCATAGCCACGATACTATTAACAATACATCAGAAATTCATGCCAAAATACATCATACAACCATCTCTTTAGAACAAGATATTTTAGCTAAAAATAACTTAATAGCAGCCCAAAATCGCGGATGGTTTAAAGGTCGAAATATTCTCGCTTTAAATTTAATGAGTTCTCCGGGTTCGGGAAAAACAACTTTATTAACTCGTACTATTAACGATTTAAAAAATCAATTAACTATCAGTGTAATTGAAGGCGACCAAGAAACAATCAATGATGCTAAAAAAATCGAAGCAACCGGCTGTAAAGTAGTGCAAATTAATACCGGAACCGGCTGTCATCTCGATGCATTAATGATAGAAAAAGGCTTACAACAACTTAATCCCCAGCTTGATTCTATAGTAATGATTGAAAACGTCGGAAACTTAGTTTGTCCGGCTTTATTTGACTTAGGAGAACAAGCAAAAGTTACCATTCTTTCTGTTACGGAAGGAGAAGATAAACCAATTAAATATCCTCATATTTTCAAAGCTAGCGACGTAATGATAATTACGAAAATAGATTTATTACCATACGTCCAATTTGATGTAGAAAAATGTATCGAATACGCACAACAAGTTAATCCGAATATGCGGATTTTTCAAGTTTCCGCAATTACGGGAGAAGGATTAGATGATTGGTATCAATGGTTGGAAATGGGGAGAGTTAGGAGTTAGGAGTCAGGAGTTAAGAGTTAGTACCACCGGAGTTATACCGTTAATTAGCCCACGGAGGTGGGCTTTGTTTCTATAGCCCCAGACTTCCAGTCTGAGGGTAAATATTACTTACCTATATCTCGCCACTCACTAAAAAAAATGCTAAAACCGTGGTGAATTTTAATACACACCCTTTATTAACATGATTCGTCGCATCGCTTATTGGTTTGAATCTCGTCTCTGCGCTCCAGCTTACAGTGGTTTGGTTTTAGCAGGAATTGCAATTTGCTTTTTCGCAGCAGCGATGAATACTATGGCTGGCTGGTTATACGTTATCAGCGGTATAAGTTTTGCTTTGTTGGGTTATGCTGCTATCCTACCCCCAAAGTCTCTCAGGGGTTTAGTACTTAAACGACGAGCGATTCAACCAGTTACCGCTGGTGATGATTTAACTGTTGAATTAGAAATTTTTAATCAAACTAAAAAGCCGCTTTCTTTATTACAAATAGAAGATAAATTACCTTTCGTTTTAGATAAACCACGTTTACACCCTATAGAAACTATCTCAGCACAAACTAGTTACAACTGGGTATACTATCAACCTACAGAACGTCGGGGTGTTTACCGTTGGCAAAATGTAGAATTAGCTACCGCTGCACCTCTAGGACTATTTTGGAGTCGTCGTCAGCGTCAACTAAACGCGATCGCAATTGTTTATCCCAAAATTTTACCACTCAAATCCTGCCCTTTGATAGATGACATGGGGAGAGAAGACAGTACAAAAGGACAACCTCGCGGCAACCCCTTACAGACGGCTACTCAAGGCTTAACCCGTTCTTTACGTCCCTACCGCATGGGCGATCCTTTACGTATGATTCACTGGCGGAGTAGCGCCCGTTATGGGGATTTACGAGTGCGGGAATTAGAAATGTTGACCAGCGGACAGGAAATTATTATTGCTTTAGATAACGGTGAATGGCAAGAAAATAATTTTGAACAAGCAGTAATTACCGCATCTTCGATGTATTTTTACGCACAAAAGCAGCAAATGCAAGTACAATTATGGACTGCATCAACAGATTTGATTCACAAAAAAAGAGATGTGCTTGAAGCTTTAGCAGCAATTCATCCCCAAGATGAAATTATTAAACCGCAGCCTCATAATAAACCTTTGATTTGGTTGACTCAAAATCCTTCAACCTTTACATCACTTGCTTACGGTAGTCGTTGGATGTTATGGCAAAATAATTCATCCGAATCGCGATCGCAAGTTGTGATCAATAGAGATATTCCAGGTATTATGATTGATTCGGAACAATCCCTACAATCACAACTGCAAAAACCGTTGCTATAGATTCCACAAATAACCCTAACGGGTAATGCCAAACTTCAATGCTCTATTCCACACTGTAACTATGAAGATGTTTGAAAAGTCTACATAGTTTTTCCGACTTGTCTATAAACCAAATAAATCAGGTTTTTCAGCTTTTTTATCTAAGCAAATAGAGATTAAGTCTAAATACTTTTTATGTTAAACATAATACTTTTTAAACATCTTTTAAATACATAAAAATGACAGCCATCTATAGATTAAAGATGGCAATTCATTGCAAAAGAAAGCATTGAATATTTTGCTTCAAATAAAAGCAAAATCTACTTCTGATGCTGACTATTTTCACTGTTGTTTATTAATCAAATCAGGTATTAAAATGGTTTCCACTATTAACGTTTCCACTTACGAATTGCTAGTCAAGCCGATTATTGATAGCCCGTCATCACCAAATCGGACTGTTATTCAAGGCTATTTCCTGACAATCTCGAACCCTGGCTTTAGCAACTTAAAAATTAGACTGACATTCAAAGCTCGTACTCCTGACTTTAATTCCAGTCCGATAGTTGCATTTTGGGATATCGATGGGACAAATAATTTACTCACCCCAATATCTACCCTTCCCTGCGTGCGAACCTATACTTTTGACCTTCCGGCACTGGATACAGGACTATTTTTGCTGCTACCAGATGTGACACAGAATAGCGTCATCAGAAATCGAAATACTGAAATCAGAGGATACGTCAGACTCAGAATCGATTCCGCTTCTGGTGGTTCAGGAAACATGAAAACTCTGCTGCTATCAGCCCAGCAGCGCGGTACTTTCCTTCCTCAAGGTAGTATTAATCCACCTGCTGTTGGTGATTTCGATCAGCTTGCATACGACTTACCCTTAGCAACAGGAGCTTCGGAAGTGACTCTAGAAACTAACCTCATTTCAGCAACTACTAACTTTGCCTTACCTAATCGCGGGAGCATTCTCAAAGCTATTGAAACCAATCCTAGTTTCCTCAGTGATATCACTAGCGAACCTCTGGTTCAAAAAGTCGCTGAGCTTAGCGTCGAAGAACAACAGCGGATGCTATCCATTTTACTGGAACGCTTTCAAGATGCTTCCCAAATATAATTTGCAAACAATCAACTAGAGATAGAAACAAACGGTAATGTAACTCAATTAATTCATAGTAGAGACGCGATATATCGCGTCTTTAATTTATGTATTGCGATAAACATTCAAAATACGGAAAATAGATATATGACTAATGACAATTCAAATAATATTAAGCTAACTAAACTCAAAGACAAAAACATTAATGAAAGCTTTTGTTTTAGAGAATTTTCTAATAGTTGGGTTGCGATTAACCCTCATCCCAAAGGAATTATTCAATTTATCGGCAGCTTTGTATTTGGTTCTTTTCCAATCAACTCTTATAAATATTTGCTGCAAAATCTATTTGCACAAGGTTATACAATTTTTATTTTCAAATTTCCCTTAACTCCTTTAAAATTCGACCATTGGCAAGTTGCTACAAATTTACTTAAAGAAGAATATACACTAAGAGTAGAAACTATCAGATTTCTCATGCAAAATGACAAGATATCTCATCATAATTTAGAAATATATCTCAATGATTCTAATTATTATTGGTTAGGTCACAGCTTAGGATGTAAATATATTACTCTGTTAGAAATTTTAAGCAACGAATCGATTCAACGTAACTTAATTATTCAAAATGCCCTTGGCGATCGCTACGATCAAAAACTCATATCTTTGATAAAATCTGTTGACATTGCCAGAGAAAAAGCAGAACACGAAATTAGCAAATTATTGAATAAACCGATTAAGATTAACAACCATTTTATCCAAAACCAACCTTCAATACTGTTAGCACCTGAAATTAGTAACACAGTAACAATAAATAAACATAATATTTCTAAAAATAAACTCTTTTCCAACTTAGAGTTAAGAGTATATCCGAATGCCAGAGAAACAAAAAATATGATTGCTCAAAGTAAAAACTTATTTAATTTAACAGGCATAATTTCATTCGCTCAAGATTGTATTGCTAAAGATGATGTGACTTTTTTAGCTCAACAATTATCCCTAAAACCTTTTCGTCCACCTGTTGATCAAGAATTATTTGGATGGCATCTTGAACCAAATGGAATTCAAATTGAACATCTAGGAACTTACATCAATCAAACTTTTACAAAATTAATACAACAGTAATTGCTCCCAAACCCTGCCAAAGCAACAATTCCTTGAGCATGATATTTTCTTATGCTATTTATGGCATTTCACAAGAATTCTTCGTCAATTTGCACCTGTGCTTCCCTTGCTTTCCTACTTCCCGTGGTTGCTTCGCTTCCCTTAGAGTTCTCAACAAAGGGGTAAATTCCCCCAGTAATAGCTTACAGATGGTGCGGTACAATGCATACATATTAAATTAAAGTAGCCGTTCCTTATGATTTCATCAGAAGCAAATACTAAATCCAGCGATAAGAATTTAGAAGCAATGCGGCATTTTTCCGAACAATATGCTAAGCGTACCGGAACTTACTTTTGTTCCGAACCTTCCGTGACAGCGGTTGTAATCGAAGGGCTTGCCAAACATAAAGACGAACTAGGTGCGCCTTTATGCCCTTGTCGTCATTACGAAGACAAAGAAGCCGAAGTTAATGCTACCTTTTGGAATTGCCCCTGTGTACCCATGCGCGAACGCAAAGAATGCCACTGTATGTTGTTTTTAACTCCGGATAATGAATTTGCCGGGGAACAACAGGAAATTTCTTTAGATACGATTAAAGAAGTCAGAGATAGCATGGGTTAATGCTTCTCTTATGACTCAACTAATTCCCCAAGAATTTTGGCAAGGTGTAGAATTGTTCAATACAGGACAATTCTATGCCTGTCACGATACATTAGAAGCTTTGTGGATGGAAGCCGCAGAGCCAGATAAAACTTTTTATCAAGGAATTTTACAAATTGCAGTAGCCCTATATCACTTGGGTAACACTAACGTGCGGGGTGCGATAATTTTACTTGGTGAAGGTAGCAATCGTCTCGCTCGTTACCCATCCGTTTACAGCGAAATTGATGTTGATGAGTTATTAGAGCAAAGTATCGCTTTATTAAAAGCACTCCAACAAAATCAACTCGATCAAATCGACTCTTCCTCCGATGAAGCAGATACTTTACCTCTCCCCCGGATTGTACGAGTTGAAGAGTGAGAGGGAGATGGGGGGATGGGGGGATGGGGAGATGGGGGGATGGGGAGAGAAATTTCGTAACTGTCAACTGTCCACTGTCCACTGTCCACTGTCAACTGTCAACTGTCCACTGGCGAAACATTGGGAGTTATTGAAGCGTCTTGAATAATGAGAGATTATTTGTAATCAAATAGTCGTTCAAAGTATATATAACGTCTTGATATATTACTTAAGATAATTCAAGTATAAGTAAAAATATTACTCTCATTACCGCTATGATCAACAACTACCGATTGCCTAAACTTAAATTGCGTCGTCTGGGTTTGGCTTTAATGCTACCTGTTGCGCTGTATGGTGCGGTAGTATTTCCTACTCAGCTACAAACTGCTACAGCCCAAACTTCCTCAGATAACCGTCCTCTTTCTATCCGTGCGGATGTGCAAGAATATAACTCTCAGACTGAGGTATTTACTGCACGCGGTAATGTACAAGTTTTGTATCCTGCTCGTCAAATTCAAGCAACAGCAGCCCAAGCGCAATATTTAAATCGGGAACGTCGAATCAACCTTAATGGTAATGTGTCTATTTTGGAAAAAGGCATTAATAGCATTCGGGGAGAGAACGCTAGTTATTTAATGGATGATGGACGATTTATCGTTACACCCAAAAGCGGTAGTCAAGTAGTTTCTACATATGCTGTAGATAATAATAATACAAATGCTCGTAACCAGGCATCGAGAAATAATCAACCTCTAACTATTCGTGCGGACTTACAAGAATATAATTCTAATACAGAAGTAGCTACCGGACGCGGTAATGTACAACTGTTATATCCCTCTGCTCAGATTAAAGCAACGGCAGCCCAAACACAATTTTTTAATCGGGAACGGCGGATTATTCTCAGTGGTGGCGTGTATATTTTGCAAGAAGGTAGAAATAGCATTCGGGGAGAGACAGTTACCTATTTAATTGATGAAGGAAGATTTGTTGCTACACCGAAAAGTGGTGGTCAGGTAGAGTCCATATATATCATAGATAATGCTAATGGTAATACTCAACCATCAAAAGCGCCATCAACGCCAAATTTAAGACGTTCTAATTAGAGATAATAAAACAAAACCACAAATCGTGAAAATTGTTTTAGAGAACATTCACAAATCCTACGGTAAGCGAACGATTGTTAATCGCGTTAACCTTTCTGTCGCTCAAGGTGAAATTGTCGGTTTACTCGGGCCAAATGGTGCTGGTAAGACGACAACTTTTTATATCGCTACCGGCTTAGAAAAACCAGATCGAGGAACAGTTTGGCTTGATAATCGTGATATTACTACTATACCGATGCATGGAAGAGCGCGTCTGGGTATTGGTTATTTAGCACAAGAAGCAAGTGTTTTTCGTCAATTAAGTGTGCGGGAAAACATATTACTGGTACTCGAACAAACCAAAGTACCCCGCCCAGAATGGGAGATGCGAGTTGATCGACTATTGCGGGAATTTAGCTTAGAAAAAGTTGCTAATAGCAAAGGAATTCAACTTTCCGGGGGAGAAAGACGTAGAACCGAATTAGCAAGAGCTTTAGCATCTGGTAGAAATGGTCCCTCATTTTTATTTTTAGACGAACCCTTTGCAGGAGTTGATCCCATAGCAGTTTCCGAGATTCAAGAAATTGTCGCCAGACTTCGCGATCGTAACATGGGAATCTTGATTACAGATCATAACGTCCGCGAAACCCTTGACATTACCGACCGAGGTTATATCATGCGGGAAGGAGAAATATTAGCCTCCGGTTCCTCCGACGAACTTTATGATAATCCTCTTGTCAGACAATATTATCTAGGTGAAAATTTTCAGGTTTAAAATTGGTAATTGGTAATTGGTAATTGGTAATTGGTAATTGGTAATTGGTAATTGGATAGAATTCTTAACTCCTAACTCCTAACTCCTAACCCCTAACTCCTAACTCCTAACCCCTTAATCCAAAATCTAAAATCTAAAATCTAAAATCTAAAATTCCATAGCTGATGGCTAAATACAAATCTTCTCATACTTCTTCGCTACTGCCAATATCAATCATGGATCGCTATCTTACCAGCGAAATGGTACCACCATTTTTATTTGGTGTTGCGGCTTTTTCTTCCTTGGGAGTATCGGTTGGTGCGGTTTTTGAATTAGTACGTAAAGTTGTAGAATCTGGATTACCGATAGGAATAGCTGCTAGAGTTTTTATCTTAAATTTTCCAGAATTCATAGTTTTAGCTTTTCCCATGTCCACATTATTAGCTACCTTGATGACTTATAGTCGTCTTTCTAGTCAAAGCGAATTAATCGCATTGCGTAGCTGTGGGGTTAGCGTTTATCGAATGGTTGCGACAGGTGTATGTTTGAGTTTTCTGGTGACAGGATTAACATTTGTATTTAACGAACAAATTGCACCAGCAGCCAAGTATCAAGCAACTCAAACAATGCGAAAAGCCCTCAAAACCGAACAACCAACTTTTAAAAGAGAAAATTTAATTTATCCTGAATATAAAAAAGTTGAACAAAAAGATGGTAGTAAACAAAGAGTTTTAGCACGGCTATTTTATGCCGATACATTTGATGGTAAACAGATGAAAGGTCTGACAATTATAGACCGTTCTCAAGAGGATTTTAGTCAAATTCTGCAAGCAGAATCGGGAGAATGGAACGTCAAAGATAACGTTTGGGACTTTTATGACGGTACTATTTATTTGATATCTCCAGATAGTTCTTATCGTAATATTGTTCGCTTTCAACGACAACAGTTAAAATTACCCCGTACTGCATTAGATTTAGCACAAGAAAGCCGCGATTACGGCGAAATGAATATTATTCAGGCATTAGAGCAATTAGAATTAGAAAAACTCGGTGGTGACGAGCAAAAAATTCGTAAACTTCAAGTCAGAATCCAGCAAAAAATGTCCTTACCATTTGTTTGTGTGGTTTTCGGCTTAGTTGGTGCCACCATGGGAAGTATACCAGGAAGAACTGGTTCGGCAAAAAGTTTTGGGATTAGCGTCATCATTATTTTTGGTTACTATTTATTCAGCTTTATTACTGGTGGATTAGCCCAAGCTGGTGTTTTTTCTCCTTTTCTCGGAGCTTGGTTCCCCAACTTTCTGGGATTGGGAATTGGTTTATTCTTACTAGCACGTGTCGCAAGACGTTAATCCAACATGAATTTGATTATTTGGACATAATCCAAAATCTAAAATCTAAAATCTAAAATGGTATAACCCAACTTCTGATTATGGTTATGATTACAGGATGATATTTATCGAACTCACGTTAATCCAAATTCAATATAACTCTACTTTTGATAGATAAAAATCTTCAGAAAATAAACCCAAAGGTTGATGAATTTTAAAATTAAATACAAGACACTATGAAGAGCAAATAAGTTAAAAACCCTGTCAAATTAATCGGTAATTTGCAATTGCTCGGAAGCCAATTTCAAAAGAATGGTGGTTTCTGGGTAAAATGAACGATTTATAAGCCAAAATTCAGCATTCTCAACGCTAGTTAATGGCGTAAATTCACAAAAAATTAGGAATTGCTGAATCATTTTTGACGGGATAAATTGCGGCACAAAGCATTACTGCAAAAGCCAATCTAACATATACGAATTGATAGTTACACAAGGAGAAAACATGGTAAATACTAGACAATACAAACGTGCAGTTGGTACATTTGCAAGCCGAGGAGAAGCGGAGAAAGCGCTTTACGAACTTAGAGATTCCGGATTCTCCATGGATAGAGTTTCTCTCTTAGCAAAAAATCCAGATGGTAATGAGCAAATTGCCGGTGCTGACGTAAGAAACGAGCGCGGTGAGAATGAAGCTCCAGAAGGTGCTGGAATTGGTGCTACCACAGGAACTGTTTTAGGTGGTCTTGGTGGTTTACTCTTAGGTTTGGGAGAGTTATTTATTCCGGGAGCTGGTCCTTTTCTGGCAGCAGGAACCATTGCTACTACCTTGGCTGGTGCTGGATTAGGTGCTTTGTCTGGTGGTATTGTTGGTGCCTTGACTGGTATGGCTATTCCTGAAGAAGATGCCCAAATGTACCAAGATAGAATTGACAACGGTTACTATTTATTAATAGTAGAAGGTTATGAAGATGAAGTAGACCGCGCTGGTTCTATTTTGAATAATCATCAGATTGGTAATTGGAAAGTATTTAACGCAGATGCTCCTAAAGTTGAAACTGAAGTTAAAGAAGTTCCAGTTGCTCCAACTCCTGTGACTCCTGTTGTTGAAAAAGAGGTGGATGTAGTCAACCGAGAAACTATTGTAGATAGAGATGTAGTTGACAGAAAAACCGTAGTTGACCGTGATGTAGTAGAAATTGTTGATAAGAGAGACAATACTCTTCGCTAAGTTTTGAATTAACCTAAATTTATTTTTTTTGTAAACCCGGTTTTTTCAAAAAACTGGGTTTACGGCTTCAATAAATAAGGAATGCCGCGTAATGCTATTGAAAATGTCAACGATATTGATTATATTCTGCCATTGTCGGAGATTCCCCAGGTATTAGTTGAGCTAGTTAATATCCCCATCGAAGCCTCTTCAGATAATTCCGTTTCCCATGAAATGCAAATAGAAACTGATTTGGTAGATATGGATATGAAAATTCTAAGCAATGATAACAGAGCGGGTAAACCTTCTACTTTTGGCTGTCCCGATTGCGGTGGTACTTTGTGGGAATTAGAAGAAGGAAATTTGTTGCGTTTTCGCTGTCGCATCGGTCATGCTTATTCCTTAGAAAGTTTACTAGCAAAGCAGTCTGACGCTTTAGAAGATGCATTATGGTTCGCTCTACGGGCTTTAGAAGAAAAAGCATCTTTAACAAAACGCATGGAAAAAAGAATGCGCTCCCGCAATCAAATTTTAGCCGCAGAACGCATGGAGGAACAAGCAAAAGATGTTCTTACTCGTGCCAATATTATCCGAGAAACCTTAATTCAGGGAAGTGCAAATACGGAAGAAAAACCGACTTCGGATGTTGAATAACAACTACCTTAACCCATCAGGTAATGCTTTCCTAGTGGGAGCTTCTAGCTCCCTGGGTAGCTGCGAGACGCTCGCACTACCTTTATTAGGGGTGAGGTAAAATTTGTATTACACCCAAGTGAAACTGCTATATTTTATTACGAACAAATAATTTTTCGATTAATCAAAGCATCTAATAGTAAATTTAGTATGGAAACGAATTTTTATATCCATCTCTTTTAGGGAAGTTACTATTTTGAGTAATACACCGGAAAACCCTGAATTAGAAAGTTTATTACAATACATCAAAAGCAACCGTGGGTTTGATTTTATCGGCTACAAACGTGCTAGTTTAAGTCGTCGTATTTGCAAGCGGATGCAAACAATTAGTGTATAAAATTATGCTGAATATCTTGATTATTTGGAAGTACACCCAGACGAATTCGTTGAATTATTTAATACAATTTTAATTAATGTCACCACTTTCTTCCGGGAACCACAAGCTTGGGAATACATTGCAGCGGAAATTATTCCGACAATTCTTAGTAGTAACAACCCGAATAAACAAATTCGCATATGGAGCGCTGGATGTGCTTCCGGAGAAGAAACCTACACCATCGCTATTTTGCTTGCAGAAACTTTGGGTATGGAAGAGTACTCGCAACGAGTCAAAGTTTTTGCGACGGATGTAGATAAAGACGCTCTCGACTATGCTCGTCATGGAAATTATAACCACAAGCAAATTAGTAATGTCCCTCCAGAAATCTTAGAAAAATATTTTGAACAAACAAACAATCATTTTTGCGTTCAAAAAGAATTACGTCGGGGAGTTATTTTTGGCCGTCACGATTTAGTCCAGGATGCGCCCATATCTAAAATAGATTTGCTCATATGCCGTAATACTTTAATGTATTTTAATAGCGAAACCCAAAGCAAAATTCTCGACCGCTTTCACTTTGCTTTAAATAGTAGCGGCTTCTTATTTTTAGGTAAAGCCGAAATGCTCTTTAGCCGTAGTCATTTATTTTCACCGATAGATTTACGACTAAGAATATTTAGCAAAATTCCAAATCGTAATTTTCGCCAAATGCTAATAGGAATGGGTTACTCAGGGAACCAACAAACAATTCCTAAAATAGTGGATCACAACCATATTTATGAATCTGTATTCGAGGTAGATCCAGTTGTTCAAATAATCATAGACCTTAAAAGCACCCTGATTTTAGCTAATGCAAAAGCCCGCAGCATATTTAATATTAATCCCAAAGATATCGGTCGTCCCTTACAAGATTTAGAAATTTCCTATCGCCCTGTAGAATTGCGATCGCAAATTGACCAAGTTCATAGCAATCGGCGTACTATTTCATTAAAAGACATCGAATGGTTAAATTCTGAGGGACAAAGCAAATTTTTTGACGTACAGATTATACCACTATTGTACGAAAATACTGATGAGCTAATTGGAATCAAAATTATTTTTGATGACGTTACCCGCTTTAAGCATTTGCAACAAGAATTAGTCCATGCTAACCAAGAATTAGAAACAGCTTATGAAGAATTGCAATCTACTAACGAAGAATTAGAAACTACTAATGAAGAACTTCAGTCTACGGTGGAAGAATTAGAAACTACTAATGAAGAACTTCAGTCTACCAATGAAGAATTAGAGACAATGAATGAAGAACTGCAATCTACCAATGAAGAATTGCAGACAATGAACGAGGAAATGCGCGAAAATAGCGACGAACTCAATCGCGTTAACTGTTTTTTAGAATCTATTTTGACAAGTATACGTTTTGGGGTGATTGTTCTGAGTCCGGAAATGCATATTTTAATTTGGAACCGCAAAGCAGAAGACTTCTGGGGATTACGGTTCGAGGAAGTTTTCTCTCAACACTTTATGAGTTTAGATATTGGTCTACCGATCGAAAAACTCAGACAGCCATTAAGAGCAATTCTTAATGCTGAAAGTGTATATCATGAATCAAAATTAAATGCAAGAAACCGTAGAGGTAAATCTATTGAGTGTCACATAATTTTGACTCCATTAGTAAATTCAACATCGGATATTCAAGGAGCAATTTTATTGATGGAAGAATCCGAAAAAAAACCAGAAATTGTCTAAAAATCAGCCGTTTGCAATGGATATATGAATTTCTATCTAAATCTAATTGTTATTTTAATTGGGTGCAATAGAAATTTTACCTCACCCCCTTCCCCTCTCCTTATTAAGGAGAGGGGTGCCCGGAGGGCGGGGTGAGGTTTGAGTGTATTTGACTCAACTGAAACTTACTATAAATCGCATAAATAATCATTAAGATAGATACGAAGTTTGAGATAAAACATATAAGTTTGTATTTAAGCTGGAATTTTTTTATTAAGGTGGAACATTTTATGAATTTTGAACAATTCATTGAAAAAATAGAAGGAGTTCGTCTGCAAACAGATTTATTACACTGTTCCGTGAATCAAACACCTCAGCAGCATCAACAATTGTTAATGCAAGCTGTAGAACAATTAAGTGTTAGTTTAGAAGAACTTCATGTTGCAGAAGAAGAATTACTTCAACAAAACGAGCAATTAGTAGAATATCAGCAAGAAATCGAAAAAGAACATCAAAGATACCAGCAATTGTTTGATTTTGCTCCTGATGGCTACATTGTGACAGATATTCATGGAAAAATCCTCGAAGCTAACCAAGCAGCATTGCAATTATTTGCAATTGATAAAGTTAGACTCATCGGTAAAATTTTGATAGTCTTTGTTCCTCAAGAAGCACGTCGAGAATTTCGCCAAAAACTCAGCCAATTATGCCAACAAGGAGAATTCAAAGATTGGGAAATTTGTTTGCAAAACCATCAGAAAATCTTATTTGATTGTCAAATTAGCACTACTACCATAAACGATAAAGGTAACTGCATTGGTATACGCTGGTTATTACGCGATATTAGCGCTCACAAACAAGCAGAAGCTAAAATCCGCTGTGTGGAACTGCAAAATTGCCAATTACAAGAAGCAGCCCAATTAAAATCACAAATTGTCACAGTTCTATCCCATGAATTGCGTACACCTTTAAATGCCATTTTAGGGTTTTCTGACATAGTTTTACGGTTAAACAAAAATCAGTTTACTTCCCAGTCCGTAAAGATGGTAGAAACAATTATCCGAAATGGCAAACAGCTATTAAAATTAATTAATAATATGCTAGATTTTGCTAAATTAGAAGAAGGTAAATTTAGTCTTAGTCTCCAATATTTTAATATCAAAGAGTTAATTAAGTTAGTTGCAGACGACTTACGTTTTTTTGCTAATCAGAAAAATATTAATTTAGATGTTAATATCAATATTCAAAACGTAAAAGTTATTAATGACCCCATTCGTATTCAACAATTATTAATTAATTTAATTTCCAACGCAATTAAATTTACAGAAACTGGTAGCGTATTAATTGAATTACAAGAATTAAACGACGATAAAATTATCATCATAGTTAAAGATACAGGTATTGGGATTTCAGAAGTTGATTTCAAATACATTTTCCAAGCATTTCAGCAAGTTAATCAAACTAAAAGTCGTTGCTACCAAGGAACGGGATTAGGATTAGCAATAGTCAAAGATTTACTAAATTTAATGGGAGGAACTATTACTGTAGAAAGTCAACTTGGTGAAGGTTCAACTTTTCGTGTAGAGTTACCAAGAGAAGTCAAATCATTAAAAAACGAAAACTTTTCACCCTCCGGGTGAAAAGTTTTATTTTTCATTGTTCGTTAATAACTGCTTCCGCTATTCTCAATTTAGCAGAACGAGAGCGGGGATTAGTAGAAATTTCTTCCTCTTGAGCAATAATGAAGAATGAAAAACGAGTATTAAAAGAAATGCAAGGAGAGTTACATTAGAATATAACTTTTACTTACAAGTGAACAATGATTGAATCACGAGTCATTTCAATATAGTCGTGACTATTAAATAATTCCACCAAGGATTGCAAGTTAGCTGCGAATAATTCTTCTAACTCTAAGTTATTGATATTACCTGTTGTAACAAGTAGTAATTTGTAAGGCTCTTTAATCGTTAAAAAAGAATTTAAAAAATCAGAATCCTTGGTAATTACTATACGCTCATCCCCTATTGATACAGCATTAATTTCTGTATCTGATGTAGCATTTTTATTAGGTAAATCTTTTGTATGGATTGTGTCATAGCCAGCAGATTCGAGAAATCGAGCGAGCCGAACAGGTAATTGAGCATCAACAATAAATTTCATGAAGCAATTTTATATATGCTTTTCACTTGGGTGAGACGAACGGCGAATTGCAAAGCAGCGAGAATATCTTCCCGCTCTAAATCGTCATAATCTGCTAAGATTTCATCCATTGTCATGCCAGAGCCAAGTAATTCGAGAATCAATTCTACAGGATAACGAAGTCCCCTAATACAAGGTTTGCCGTGGCAAATGTCAGGGTTATAGGTAATGCGTTGTAAAAGGTTACTGCTCATATTGTTGGTTTTGGTAAAGCATATACTGAATCTGCTTCCGCTATTCTCAATTTAGCAGAGCGAGCGCGGGGATTAGTAGAAATTTCTTCCTCTTGAGCAATAATCGGCTTTTTTGTCAATATTTTCAATGATTGGTTATCTTTAAAAGCGTGTTTAACTATCCTATCTTCCAAACTGTGAAAACTAATAATTGCAATTTTTCCACCTGCAAGAAGTGCATTTGGTGCTTTATCTAAAAGAGTTTCTAAAGATTTTAATTCATCATTGACAGCAATTCGTAAACCTTGAAAAACACGAGTTGCGGGGTGAATTCTGCCATATCGATACTTACGAGGAACGCAATAAGATATAGTTTCAGCTAACTGAGTTGTAGTAGAAAACGGACGCTGTTCTACAATACGTCTAGCAATCCGTCGTGATAGCCTTTCTTCACCATATTTAAAGAAAATATTCGCTAATTCCACCTCATCCCAATGATTAATCACCTCAGCAGCAGTTAAAGATTGTCTTCGATCCATCCGCATATCGAGTTCAGCTTCGTGACGAAAACTAAAACCCCTTTCCGGATTATCCAAATGGTAAGAACTAACTCCCAAATCTGCAATAATCCCGTCAAAAGTATTACGTGGAAATTCGTATGCAGCAAAATTACTATGGACAAATTCGACACGATTTCCATACTCAGCTAAATTATTTTTTGCCGCTGTTAAAGCATCTTTATCTTGATCGATCGCCGTTATTCGCGTATCCGGTGCAGCTTCTAAGATTAACCGAGAATGTCCCCCACCACCAACAGTTGTATCTAAATAATGACCATTACTACCTATCGCCAAACCTGTAATTATTTCCTTTCCTAAAACGGGAACGTGTGAAAAAATAGGTGTTTCGATATTAGCTGGTGTTGGCGATTCATTAATCATGTAATTAAAATATATAAATTAATAGCACTTAGGCAACTGGCACAATTTTATTGTAGGCTGTGTGACGCATTGAATAAATTTGAACGTAGCGATAAAACTTATAGCGTCACGCACCAACCTGTAACTGTCACAATAAAAGGTGAATTTTTCTTACGTAGTGGCGACGGGCATTCGCCATCAGTCAGGGATAAATCCCTGACTACGAACCAGTAAGAATAAAATACTACTTTTTCCTACTCTCTACCAATTCAGTAGTATCAGCTACAGTCACTGAATAATCTTTAAAGTTAGACATGATAATGCACTTGACCTCGCTTGATTCATCATTCATCCTTCATAATTAAAGAAACCGTTCATTATTAATCTTCACCTAACCAAACAGCTAGCATAAGCAAATATTTGATTAGAAATATTTAGTTAAAATAATGAAGCTGAGGGAAGAGAGCAAAGAAAAGTTTATCTTGGGGAGAATTACTGATTCATGGCATTAATGGAAACTCGCACCGAACCAATGGTGCTGAACATGGGACCGCACCATCCTTCGATGCACGGGGTTTTACGTCTAATCATGACTTTAGACGGTGAAGACGTAGTAGATTGCGAACCCGTTATCGGCTACCTGCACCGGGGAATGGAAAAAATCGCCGAAAACCGTACTAATATCATGTACGTTCCCTACGTGAGTCGGTGGGATTATGCAGCCGGAATGTTCAACGAAGCCGTTACCGTCAACGCACCGGAAAAATTAGCGAATATCGAAGTTCCCAAACGCGCTAGCTACATCCGCGTCATCATGCTGGAATTGAACCGCATCGCTAACCACTTGCTGTGGTGGGGTCCATTCATGGCTGATGTGGGCGCACAAACTCCCTTTTTCTACCAGTTTCGCGAACGCGAGATGATTTACGATTTATGGGAAGCGGCTACAGGTTATCGCATGGTTAACAACAACTACTTCCGCATTGGTGGTGTAGCGGTTGATTTGCCTTACGGTTGGGTAGATAAATGTATGGAATTTTGCGAATACTTCTTACCCAAAGTAGACGAATACGAACGTTTAGTAACGAAAAATCCGATATTTCGCCGTCGTGTAGAAGGAATTGGCGTAATTACTCGCGAACAAGCCATCAACTGGGGACTATCTGGCCCAATGTTACGCGCTTCCGGTGTGAAATGGGATTTGCGTAAAGTTGACCATTACGAATGTTACGACGATTTTGATTGGGATGTGCAATGGGAAACCGCTGGCGACTGTTTTGCTCGTTATGTGGTGAGAATGAAGGAAATGCGCGAATCGGTCAAAATCCTCAAACAAGCTCTTAAAGGGCTTCCTGGTGGTCCCTATGAGAACTTGGAAGCGAAGCGGATGCAGGAAGGTAAAAAGTCCCAGTGGAACGATTTTCAATATCAATACATTGCTAAAAAAGTGGCTCCTACCTTTAAGATTCCCAAAGGTGAAATCTATTCCCGTGTCGAAAGCGGTAAAGGTGAATTAGGAATTTACTTGGTTGGTGATGATAATGTGTTTCCTTGGCGTTGGAAAATTCGTCCAGCAGATTTCAACAATCTACAAATTTTACCCGAATTATTAAAAGGTGTAAAAGTAGCAGATATCGTTGTGATATTGGGTAGCATTGACGTAATTATGGGTTCCGTTGACAGATAATTTCAATTTGAGATTTTAGATTTTAGATTTTGGATTATATGATGAAAATCCACAATCTAAAATCTTTTATTTTGAGTATTATTTATAGGACAATTATAGTTTAATTTAATACTTGACCTGGCGACTATAAGTCGCAAATACACGAACCGGCACCCGCCTTACGGCAGGTTTACAAATAACATAAAATCCCAAACCTTGTGATTTCTCTAATCATATTTTTATTTTTCTTTCCTGCTTGTCTTGGTATATTAAGACAAGTTATTTTGAGTACGGAATTAAGCCATCAATTATTAGCTTTGGCAATATTTTTATTGTGTATTGAGCAAGCCAATATGGCAAATCATGATTTACAAAAAGTCACTGATGCTAAAGAACAAGTTAAAGATGCTCGCTTAAATTATTTTCAAATAATTACTATTGTGACAATTATCATGGAATTAATCGGCTTTTATTTATCATCAATCTGGTTAGGATGGGGTTCCATTGTAATTTTGTTCGGCTTAATTTTGTTTAACTTATTTGTTGATATCAAAATTAATAGTTCATCAGAAAATTCATCAGAAAATTCATCACAAAATATTATTCAAATTTGGAAAATCAGTGAACGTCTACCAGTTTTAATTGCTGATATGGTTGGATTACTATTAATTAGTATGTGGATATTAAAGATTGGTGATTTTGGTATATCTTTGGGGCTTTTTACAATGACTATGCTTTACTGTAGTATTAAATTATTTTTGTTTTTTACTTTGTTATCGACAAGATTACTGATTCAATAACCACCCTAGACGCAGAGAAAAGAGAGATGAACAAGTAACATCAAATCTGTTGGCATCACAACGATACATTTTTTTAACGCAAAGGAGCGCAAAGGTAAACGCGAAGGTTCGCAGAGTTTTTTTTGATTCGATTCATATATAATTCCAATGTAATCGGAAAAAATATAACTCTTTAAATATTATGCCTAGATAATTGGTAGTGCAATTTTTTTCATGAGACTGTCTTATAACCAAAAATAATAAATATAATTAAACTCAATATGGAATACAACCCCCAACTTTATCAAGAAATTACCAACCGCATCACCAAAAGTCCTCAACAAAGGATTACTTTCGCCGAATATATGGAATTGGCACTATATCACCCAGAATATGGCTATTATTCCCAAAACGCGGCAAATCTAGGGAAAGAAGGTGATTTCTTTACCTCCGTACATCTTGGTGCTGACTTTGGTGAAATGTTAGCAATTCAATTCTTCCAAATGTGGGAAATATTAGGTAAACCAGAACATTTTTCATTAATAGAAATGGGTGCTGGACAAGGACATTTAGCTTCAGATATTATTAGCTATATTAAAGAAGAATATCCCGATTTTCTCAAAGCATTAAAATATATAATTGTTGAAAAATCACCTGGTTTAAAAAATATTCAACAACAACGATTAAAAGAATTTGAAATTAGCTGGTGTAACTTAGAAGAAATACCAAATAATTCTGTAATTGGATGCTTTTTTTCAAATGAATTAATAGACGCTTTTCCCGTGCATCAATTCATCTTAGAAAACGGAGAATTTCGAGAAATTTATGTAACGATAAAAGCAGAACAAGAAACAGGGGACTTATTTACAGAAATTGCAGATAAACCTTCTACACCCGAACTTGTTAACTATTTAAAATTGTTAGAAATTGACATTAATAAATATCCTTCCGGATATCGTAGTGAAATTAATTTAGCAGCTTTAGAATGGTTAGGTGTAATAGCAAACCGTTTGCAGCGCGGGTATATGTTAACAATTGATTATGGTTATACTCAAAACCGTTACTACAATCCCAGACGGGATAAAGGAACCTTGCAGTGTTACACTCGACATCATCGCCATAATGACCCCTACATTAACATTGGAAAACAAGATATTACCGCTCACGTTGATTTTACAGCCTTAGAAAAAAATGGCGATCGCACTAATTTACAAAAAGTTGGTTTAACCCAGCAAGGATTATTTTTAATGGCTTTAGGATTAGGTGAACGTGTAGCGACATTATCCCAATCAAAACAACCTTTATCTAGCATACTCCAACGGCGCGACTCATTGCATCAACTATTAGATCCTTTAGGGCTTGGTGGTTTCCATGTTTTAGTTCAAGCTAAAGGTTTACAAACAACAGAAATATCTCAGCAACTTCAAGGCTTTATCCAACCACTGTAAGCCTAAATAAGCGTAAATCTGAAAAATTAACCTCAAAACTTCCAAGATTCCAAAATTTCAAAATTCCCAAATTCCCAAATTATTTATTTTATAATCGCGATCGTTGGTTTACCATAACAGTAATTGCAACATTATATAAACATCACAAAGGTAATAATTATGTCTACTCATGACTTATTAATGTTAATTGGATTACTTACTCCCGGAATATTGCTTTCAGTGATAATTATGGTGACATTCGCTGCTGGAGGCTAATTCGATTTTGGATTTTGGATTTTAGATTTTGGATTGGGAGTTAAGAGTTAGGAGTTGTAGAGACGGGGCGTATTGCTACGTATTTACGAAAATTAGGATTTAGGAGCCACTGCGGTTAAAGCTTCAAATATCGCAAATTTCAGTTGAGTAGAATACACTAAAACCTCACCCCCTTCCCCTCTCCTTCATAAGGAGAGGGGTGCCCAGAGGGCGGGGTGAGGTAAAATTTGTATTGCACCCAAGTGAAAACCGCTATATTTGCCCAATAACCAATGCCCAATATTGATTTAAAACAAGTATATATTATAAGGAAGGAATAAAAAATGAAGGTTGCATTTCTGGGTACTGGATTAATGGGACAACCAATGGCACAAAGGTTGTTAGAAAAAGATGTGGAGTTAATAGCTTATAACCGTACCCCAGAAAAATTAGAACCGATTAAAGCAGCAGGTGCCGAAATTGCCGAATATCCCCATCAAGCAATTGGTGCTGCGGACTATGTAATCCTGATGCTTACTAACACCGCAGCTATTTACAGCGTCTTACTTTCCGATATGTCTTCCAGAAGTGTAGCAGGAAAACAAGTTATTCAAATGGGGACAATTACCCCTACCGAAAGTAGAGAAATTCGAGATGCAGTAGTTGCTGGTGGTGGAGACTACATTGAAGCACCAGTACTCGGTAGTATCCCCGAAGCCAAAGCTGGTAAATTAATTGTCATGGTAGGCGCACATAAAGACCAATATAGACACAGTTTGGAACTATTAAAACATTTTGGTCCCGAACCCATATTAGTAGGTCCCGTAGGCAGCGCAGCAGCTTTAAAATTAGCTTTAAACCAATTAATTGCATCCTTAACATCTGCCTTTGGTGTTAGTTTGGGATTTATTCAAAGTCAAGGTATTAATCCAGACATATTTATGCAGATTTTACGTGAAAGTGCTGTTTATGCACCCACTTTTGATAAAAAATTACAGCGTATGGTAGACGGAAATTATACTAATCCCAATTTCCCCATGAAACACTTGGTTAAAGACACAGATTATTTTATTGAAGAAGCCAAAGAAGCAGGATTAAACGTTAGTAGTATTCAAGGAGTGCGAGAAATTCTCGATATGGCGATGAAAATGGGAATGAAAAACCAAGATTATTCATCCTTATTTGCAGCAATTAAAGCCGGAGAGTAGTAAACAGTTGACAGTTATCAGTTAACAGTTATCAGTTATCAGTTACCAATTACCAATTACCAATTACCCATTACCAATTACCAATTACCAATTACCAATTACCCATTACCAATTTACAACTTTGGTAAAATCTCCGGTAACAACTGCCCTGGAACTTTGGATAAAGCTAAATTTTGTCCTTGAATTCCTAATTCGTCGTGAAAACCGCGAATTGTTTTAACCATATAAGTAATCGTACTTTGATAAGAAACTGAATCTTCATTAATTCCTGCTAAAGCTTGTAAATGATTCTCTAATGCTTTTTCTAAATATTGGGAACGAATCGATTTATCTTCTGTAAAAAATTTATCCGTCGCTAATTGATAGTTTGCTAAACCCAAATTATTATGAGTTGCAAACACATCAAAACTTAAAGATACACCTGTAAGTGAATGAGCTAAAGCTAAGGCTTCATCATAAGCCTCAATACACATTTTTAAATACTTTAATTTACCTTCTTTATCCGTTTGGGGTTGATTTGCTAAATGCCAGTAAGCAGTACCAAGGTTATTTTGTGTAGCGGCACAAGCTGTGGGAACGTTGGCTGGTGTACGATATTTTAATGCTTCATTATAAGCATTGATAGCTAATTGCAAGTTTTCTGCTGGCTGTTCGTATTGGGCAAGATTCCAGTAAGCTGTGCCAATATTATTTTGAATCATGCCATATTTCAAGGGTTCTTGCTCGGAATTATAATAAACAAGAGCATGGTTGTAAGCGATTACAGCTTGCTTTAAATTTGGTACAGGTTGATTATATTGCGCTAAATGCCAGTAAGCAGTACCCAAATTATTTTGACAAGCTGCATACTTTAACGGTTCCATTTCCGCAGTACGAAAACCTAGAGCCTCTGTATATGCTGTTACCGCATTTTGCCAATTTTGATCTGGATTGTGAAAACGAGCTAAATCCCCATAAGCCGTTCCTAAATTATTTTGTACTCTAGCATAAGTTTCTGCATGGGTTTCCGCTGAAATCAACTTCAACGCTAATTCGTAAAATTCAATACCTTGTTCAATATAAGCCTGACCTTCCTGAGAATTCGGTGGGGTGCGATACAACATCCAATAAAGCGTACCCAAGTCATTTAACACATCTGGTACCACAGGAGAAGAATCATCATAGGAAATTGATTCTTGATATGCCAGAATTGCTATCATTAAGTTTTCTAAAGTCGATTGCCCCTGTTCTATACGGATGCGATAAATATTTCCTAAGCGATAATAAGCAGCTCCAATATCTGCTTCATTTGCTTGTTGTGAATGTAAATTTTCAATTTCTGGCAAAATTTGCTGTACTTGCAAGTTTTGCTGTGAATCGTCAGCGATTGTAGTGCCGATGGTTGCCAATATCAACTCGGTTAACTCTTTGCTAATATGAGGCAAATCTGACGAATTGGGAATCTGACTCGAACTATTTTTGCCGATGGGTTGGGTATTTTCCTCCTGCTCCATTCCAGGAATAAATACTTCGAGTGCCGATAGGGGATTTTCTTCTTTCGGTGTCAAAGATTCTGGTAGTAATTCCAAGGAATTACCAGAATCGTAACCCGTTTGTGCTAGCGGAAAATCCAAATCTTCCCCAAGCTCCAAATCCTCAAGCGGCATTGTTAATTGTTCTTCGTCTATCAGTGGTTGTTCCACAGAGTCTAAATCAAAACTCCTTTGAGCCGAAAAACGTCGCGGCGTACTTCTAGTTTGGGTAGTTGGAGTTGGTTCCCCAGCAAACAAAAATATACCCGTCCGACAACGCCAAAACTGTGGTGCAGACTGTTCAATTGCGCGTAACCACGGACGTGGAACCCATAGTAACAAGCTTGATTCTAAAAATCTGCTGTCTTTTTGACTTGACAGATGCTGTTCTGTTAAACGTAGATAATGTAAAAATAAACGCTGTATCGCAACAGGTTGTCTAGTTAATTGTTCTGTACCCACCATTTGAAATGACGGTATTGGCAAAGCCCTTCCCGGCACATCTTGGGAACCACCTACAACTGGTGGGGGATAATTAGTTAACCATTGATTTATTTGCGCTATGGGATTTGGATCATTTAAATTCAACCGTAAAGTGACCAATCGCGGATAAGCTGGGGTACTAGCTTCAGATTCATTGCTGATAGGCTGATACAACACCTGCCCTACGGGATATGCCAAAGTTGAATGCAAACGAGCCGCCACCTGATTTCTCAGGTTTAAATCGTCACATACCGCTATGAAAATTTGTCTTCGCAAGCCCAGACTCAAAGCAAGTTTCAAGCGGTGATATACTTGCCGGTTCCAAGCTGAATTGTCCGATGTTACAGTATCCTTTAAGCTCATAGCGGCTCATCATCAGCCAAATGCAGTTTACTTTCCCTTTAGGGACAATATATAAGCAGCAACCTTCGTTGTGAATATGACTACGGTTTTCAAGTAATTATTGCATTGCTCAGGAAAAATCCGGTCTTTCAGCTTTTACGGATGGCAAAAGTTTTATTTTATACTTGTCTTCTGATGGTATTCTAACAAATAAAAAACCAGGCTCCTAGATAGATTGGAACCTGTGATACCAAAAGTAGATAAATTTTTGTCAGAAAGTTATATTAACCAACATTAGACACCGAGAAAGCGACGAAAAATAAACCCCCAATCAATGCAGCAGCCCCAATTCCTAAGACAACATAAGTTATTTGCTGCTTTCTATTCGGAGGTTCAGCCTTGTAAACTTTTGGTTCACGAGCAAAATTATTTAAACGACCGCCTTCTTCTGTGGTATATGGCATAATAATATCCTTGTTTTTCTCTCAATCTTATTTTACATGACCAGTATATCTACTCTCCCAAATATATAGTTTGTAAAAATAGGGAATAGGGAATAGGGAATAGGGAATAGGGAACTGTCCACTGTCCACTGTCAACTGTCAACTGTTCCTGTCAAGGGAGAGGAAGCGCTAGCGTAATCCTTAAGGGGCATTCTACCAGCTAAATATGCTAAACGTCCGGCGACTGCTGCCATATTCATCGCTCTTGCCATTGCAGGTGGGTTTTTAGCAAGGGCGATCGCACTATTGATCAACAAAGCGTCTGCACCCATTTCCATTGCTTGGGCTGCTTCCGACGGGGAACCAATTCCCGCATCTACTACTACCGGAATCTTGGCGTTTTCGATAATAATTTTTATGTTGGCGGTGGTTTGCAATCCTTGTCCGGAACCTATGGGGGCTGCTAAGGGCATTACTGTTGCACATCCGGCTTCTTCTAAGCGTTTCGCTAACATCGGATCGGCGTTGATGTAGGGGAGTACGGCAAAGCCTTCTTTTACTAGTTGCTCGGCAGCTTGTAGAGTACCTATGGGATCTGGAAGTAGATATTTGGCATCGGGAATAACTTCTAATTTGACAAAATTATTATCTTCTTGACCGAGAATTTTCGCCATTTCTCTTCCCAAACGAGCAACGCGAATTGCTTCTTCTGCGGTTTTACATCCGGCGGTGTTGGGCAACATCCAAATTTTACTCCAGTCTAATGCTTCGGCTAAACCTTCATGACCGGGGGCGTTGGTTTGCACCCTACGTACTGCAACTGTAACTATTTCACATTCACTTTCTGCCACACTTTGCTGCATTTGGGTAATATTCTGGTATTTACCCGTACCAGTCATCAAACGCGACGTAAATTCTTTACCAGCTATTTTTAAAATAGAATCTTTAATGGGTAATGGAGCAGAAATATTACCATGAGAAAAATTTACTTCCTTCGTGAGCATGGCGGTAGATGTAGATGATGAATTATGAAAGCGTGAATAATCAAAGTGATTTAGCAACGGATCGACTTTTCCTGACAAAATTAAGTCAGCAGTTAATTTCGCTGTGATTGGTGTTAGCAGAATACCATTACGATGATGACCAGTGGCAAATATTAAGTTTTTGCACCAACTATTACCAAGGATGGGTAATTCATCGGGAGTAGTCGGACGAAATCCCCACCAAAATTCTTCGATGGGATAATTTTGTAATTGAGGATATAGCCGAATAGCTGCTACAAGTAAACTTTGAATGCCTACAGGTGTATTTCCATCTGTAAAACCAACATTTTCACAGGTAGCCCCGATAATAATTCTGCCGTCGCGTCTGGGTACAATATAAATATCATCTCCGAACAATACTCGACCCAAAGGTAATTCTGGAGTAGACAATGGTACTTTGACGCTCAACATTTGTCCTTTGACAGGACGCACAGGTAAAGGTAATAATTGATTAGACCAAGCACCCGTTGCTAATACGTATACAGAAGCGCTAAGGGTGCCAGCATTAGTTTGTAAACCCGTTACTTGTCCTTGCTGTTGAATAATTCCTTTTACCGTAATCCCTTCTTGGATTTCCACACCAAGAATTTCAGCAGCAGTTAAAAGTGTTTGGAATAAAGCACGATTGTCTACTTGACCATCTTCAGGGTACCACCAACCGCCAATTACTTCTTCACCTAATCCTGGTTGGTATTGATGGATTGCTTGTTTATCCAACCAATAGCAGGGAGATGGGGTGATAGGAGCATGGGAGGAAACAAAGGAAAATTCTGCTTTATCTCCTTGTCCCCTTGTCTCCCTGTCCCCTTGTCGCTCATAAACGGGAGCTAAAATACCGCAAGCCCAATAACCAGTATCTAAACCCGTGATGTCAGCTAATTTTCTCGTCCAATCTGGATATAAATATAGGGAACGATTACATAATTCCAGCATTGCCCGATGGGAAATCCGTTCGGCAGAAGGTGCCAACATCCCCGCTGCGGCTGTTGCTGCTGCTGCTTTGTGATTTCGGCTTATAGCGGTGACTTTGGCACCGCGTAGTTTGAGTTCAATGGCTGTTGCTAAGCCGATAACACCGCCACCAATAATTAAAATGTCACTAGTCATTAGTCAGCCGGTCATTAGTCGTTAGTTATTATTAACTAGTAACAAATAACTAGTAACTTATATCTTATAACTTATAACTCCCAACTGATAATCGACTGCTAATAACCAGCATTTTTTACCATAAAGCCCGAATTGGTGCGTTATTGTCAGATGTACTTCTTCTTTGACCTACACTAGTTGATGGTGTAGTAGATTCTGTTGTACTACCTTGAGCGGTTGTTGTGGGCGCACTTTGAACAGTTTTTTGGTTATTATTGCTATTTTGAGCAACGCTGCTTTCTCCAGAAGACCCAGTAGCAGTACTATTAACATTAATATTCGCTGGCAGAACTTGCGATTCTCTTCTCCTTGTGGGAACTTCAGCATTACGTCCATCCATCGGAAAATTGATACCCAACAATGTACCTAGCAAAATCGCCAAGCCACCTGCCATCAAAATTAACGGTGTCCATCTACCCATTTTTGTTTTATCTCCTTTTCCAACTTAATGGTATATTCTTTTACTTTTCGATATTTCCGTTTTCCTACTTAAAGCTTAACCTTTTGACTTTTGTCAAAAATTTTCAGCGAAGAAAATGGAAACTTTCCGTCTTTTCACATTTGAACAATACAACGGTTGTATCGGTACACTTACCAATATTACTAACAGTTAATTGTTAATTACTGTATTCACTGTTGTGATAAAGGTCAATGCCATTTTGTTGCAAAACAAATAATCAAAATATCAGCTTGTCCCTGGGAACTGTAACGCCGGAATTGCATATATAATCATCGTCTTAGGTTGATCTGAAAAAACAGGCATCTTACATTACCAAACTGGCTTTTTATTCTTATACATTGACACATAGCTTTGTGAGTTGTTGTTCTACTCTCTACTAATTATGACCGTAAATTCCTCACATCAACTTTGGATATACGATACCACGCTACGAGATGGTACTCAGCGTGAAGGCTTATCAGTTTCCCTGGAAGATAAATTACGTATCGCTAGGAGACTAGATGAACTGGGAATTCCTTTTATTGAAGGTGGTTGGCCCGGAGCTAATCCTAAAGATGTACAACTTTTTTGGCAATTGAAAGAACAACCACTCAAACAAGCCCAAATTGTTCCCTTTTGTTCGACTCGAAGACCGAATAAACAGGCAAGTTGCGAACCAATGTTGCAAGCTATTCTTGCTGCGGGTACTAATTGGGTAACTACTTTTGGTAAGTCTTGGGATTTGCACGTTACCGAAGGTTTGAAAACCAGTTTAGCAGAAAATTTAGAAATGATTCGCGATACGATTGAGTATTTTCACGCCCATGGTCGTCGTATTATATACGATGCTGAACACTGGTTTGATGGTTATAAGCACAATCGGGATTATAGTTTACAGACTCTCAAAACTGCTGTTGCTGCGGGTGCGGAATGGTTAGTTTTATGCGATACAAATGGTGGTACTTTACCTCACGAAGTTTCACAAATTGTTACCGATGTCAAGAAAAATTTTCCCGAACATATTCAACTGGGAATTCACACTCACAATGATTCGGATACAGCTATCGCCAATGCTCTGGCTGGAGTAATGGCGGGGGTAACAATGGTACAAGGGACAATTAACGGCTATGGCGAACGCTGCGGTAATGCCAATCTTTGTTCTTTAATTCCGAATTTACAGCTAAAGATGGGCTACAATTGCATTGCTCCGGATCAGCTATCAAAGCTGGCACAAACCAGCCGTTTTGTCAGTGAAGTAGTTAACCTTGCTCCTGACGAACACGCTCCTTTTGTCGGAGGTTCGGCTTTTGCTCACAAAGGAGGTATTCATGTATCCGCAGTGCAAAGAAATCCCCTAACCTACGAACACATAGAACCGGAGAAAGTCGGAAATTCTCGTCGGATAGTAATTTCCGAACAAGCAGGAATCAGCAATGTTTTAGCTAAAGCCAGTGGATTTGGTATTGAGCTTGATAAAAATCATCCAGCAACGCGGGAAATATTACAGCGTCTCAAAGAATTAGAAAGTCAAGGATATCAGTTTGAAGCAGCCGAAGCTAGTTTTGAATTGTTGATGCGTTCGGTTTTACAAACTCGTCCCTGTTTTTTCCAAGTCAAAGGCTTTCAAATTCATTGCGATTTAAGTTCATCTTTGGAAACAACCAAAGCCCTCGCCACAGTTAAAGTCGCGGTGATTGGTGAAGATATTTGGGAAGCAGCCGAAGGTAATGGGCCAGTTGCTGCAATGGATGCAGCTTTACGCAAAGCTTTACTCAAATTTTATCCGCAAATTAATACTTTTGAACTAACAGATTACAAAGTGCGGATTCTCAACGGACATAGCGGCACTTCAGCCACAACGCGGGCAATGGTGGAAATAGGAAACGGACATCAGCGCTGGACAACCATCGGAGTTTCTAACAATATATTAGAAGCTTCTTATCAAGCAGTAGTACAAGGATTGGAATATGGTTTAATGAAACACTCGCAATTAAATGGTTAGTTGATGGTTGACAGTTGATAGTGGACAGTTGACAGTTGATAGTGGACAGTTGACAGTTGACAGTTACCAATTACCAATTACCAATTACCAATTACCAATTACCAATTACCAATTACCAAATTTCAGACAAAATATTAAAAACACTCTCACACCTAATTTATGATTGGCGTAGCAGGCTTAAAACAGATTCTTTGCTTAATTGGGGTATTATTCCTCTCGATTTTTAGGATTGAAAATTTAAGCTAAACTTTCCCAAGCTTGGGCTACGACTTGGCTTAACCAACGACGTTGCTGTTTATCAAGTACACTATCTTCTGCTAAAAGTTGTGAAGTCAACTCTTCTAATGATTGACCTTGAGAACGGACTAATTTTATTACGCCTGCAATGGCAACAGCAACCAGTTCCTCATTAACTGGCTGTTGTCTCATCGCAAAGATTTGTTGGGGGTTATCTGGGATGGGATAATTCATGGCGTGTGTGTGAATAATTAAAGGAACAAAAAAAACTTGCGAACTCTTAAACTTTCTTTACAGAATATTTATTCAACTGATAGGGCGGAGTTTACCGCGATTTACAACTTTCTTAAATCTGTCTTAATGAGTAGATTTTGGGTATATTGCCACTAAAAATGAAAGAAATTATTTATTTAGAAATCCCAACTCCAGACACAGCAAGGGTAAGAGACTGGTTGCAAAATTCCTTTGAGCCGGGAACTTGTGACAAGATATTAACGTCTGATGGCATTCGCTTGAAGTCGTCTGATACTACATCTGTTGTTTCAGATATTACGGAAAAGTTACCAAACGAATTATCTGTATTTGTGTGGAATGTGCAGCGAACCACGTATTTAAAGGTGTTTCGATGGGGTGAGAAATTTGCACAAGAGATACAAATTTTACGCAAGCTCACGGATGAGGTGCGCGATCGCTTTCCTCATAATTATCCTGAACCACCAGCAATTGATTTGTCCAAACAATCAATTTTTGCGGCGCTAGCTGCTCATTATCCCCTTACTGTTAAGTATTTTCAGAAAATGCCTAACGGAGAATACGATTTAAACCGTGCCTACTGGTGGGAACAACGCTGGCGTGAAGGTGTAAGGAATCCCCAACAGCCAAAGCAAGTTATATTTTCGCACCATGAAGCGGCTACAAGCGGATTTCCCTTGTCTTCTTCTAGTTACGACCTAATCTATATCGGCGGTGCTTTAGGGGTGATTCATGCGGCATTAATGGCTAAATTAGGCTATAAAGTACTGTTGGTGGAACGCTTACCTTTTGGCAAGATGAATCGGGAATGGAATATTTCCCGCTCGGAAATTCAAAATTTGGTAAATTTGGGTTTGCTAACTGCTGCGGAAGTAGAATCAATTATTGCCCGCGAATATAAAGACGGATTTAATAAATTTTTTGATGCTTATATTCCCGATCAACTCAAATCGCCGATTCTTCATACACCAACGGTACTAAATATAGCTTTAGATTCAGAGAAATTACTGGCTTTGTGTGGCGAGAAATTGCGAGGGGCAGGCGGTGAAATTTGGGATGAAACGGAGTTTATCAAAGCAGATATTGATGCATCTCAAGTTGTTTTGACGCTCAAGGATTTATCATCACAAACTCAACATCTTGTGAGTGGCAGATTGTTGGTAGATGCCATGGGAACAGCATCACCGATTGCATGGCAACTCAACCCCAAACGGGCTTTTGACAGCGTATGTCCGACGGTAGGAGCAGTCGTAGAAAGCGGATTTGAACCTGAAGTTTGGGATTCTCAATACGGTGATGTTCTTAATAGTCATGGGGATATTTCACGGGGAAGACAGTTGATTTGGGAATTATTCCCTGGAGCAAACGAAGAACTGACGATTTATTTATTTCACTATCATCAAGTAAATTCTGAAAATCCTGGCTCCTTAATGGAGATGTACGAAGACTTTTTCAACATTTTGCCAGAATATCGCCGCTGCGATATGGATAAACTAGTCTGGAAAAAGCCTACGTTTGGATATATACCCGGACATTTCAGTGTTGGTAGTCGCGATCGTACTGTTGCTGTGAATCGCTTAATTGCGATTGGTGATGCGGCATCGCTTCAGTCTCCCCTAGTGTTTACCGGCTTCGGTTCTTTAGTACGCAATCTCGGCAGGTTAACGGAACTTTTAGATACTGCGCTCAAGCATGATTTACTATCTGCCAGAGATTTAAATCAAATTCGCGCTTTTCAAAGTAATATTGCCGTAACTTGGATGTTTTCCAAAGGTATGATGGTTCCTACGGGGAAATTTATCCCACCGGAGCGTATCAATGCGATGTTAAATAACTTCTTTGGGTTATTAGCAGATGAACCGTTGGAAGTAGCGGATAATTTTATCAAAGATAGGTTCGATTTATCAACTTTTAATCGACTCGCATTGAAAGCAGCGAAGAAAAATCCTGCATTGTTACTGTGGATTTGGCAACTTGCGGGAGCAAAAGATTTACTGCGATGGGTTGGTAACTATATTGACTTTGCCCGTCACAGCATAGTTAGTGCTGTATTTGGTAAATGGTTTGAGGGATTTATCCGCTCAATACAGCCAAAGTTAGAATCTCGGTTCCCAGGGTTATGGTTACGGCTTTTGGCTATAAATTATGCACTTAGCGCGGGTAAACCACTTCCCAAAAACCAAAATTATCAATTAACAGTTGACAGTGGACAGTTGACAGTTGACAGTTGACAGGTTAGTTTTGACCTTTAACCTTTTTCAGGAAATTTTGGTAATTCTACGGAGGATAATGATTTTCGTCCTTTAGGTGGACGTTTGGGATAAATCAATGGGGAAGGAGAATTAGTATGATACTCATCATTGTTGATCAACTCAAAAGATGCGGCATTTTCGGATAAGTCAAAAGCTGGAAAATGAGAAATTTCTTCCCAATAATCTTGAGTTTCACTGTCACTATTCTCATTCATCGATGAGGTAAAACTTATCGTCTGCTCGTTGTTTGTGGAATAATTTTGATCGGTTTGAAGATTATTTATGAGATTATCATCGTTATTTGTTCCACGGGGTTCGATAACAGTTTTCCAATTAGGAATTATCGCGGATGAGTTTTCTACATTTTCTTTTGGGGGAGATTTTTGCAATCCAGATTCAGTTTGAGAAAAAAATGTTTGGATAACGCTATCTAACTTTTCTTCTAATTCCGATGAATCTGAGGGGGAAACTATTTGCTGTTCGGTTGCTTCCTCGGCTGCTGCATCATTTACTAAATCTTCTTTTGGCACTATATCTGGATTAGCTGAAAATTCCCAAGTAGAAGATTCTTCTGGAATTGAATTTTCACTATCATTAGCTGCGGATGTTGTCAGAATTTCTTGCCAAAGGTCATTTTGTATTTGGTATGATTCCGGTGGAGCCGACCAAGGTTGAATTGATTGTATACTTTTTATGGTTTGAGTTTGCTTAAATTTACTTAATTTTGAATTAATTGTTGTATCGGAAAAACTACTGTCGGTATCATCAAGGATATCGTAACCAGGAATTGTTGTTTCTAGACTTTTTTCCAAAGCAGCTTTAAATTGTAAAGTTTGACGCTGCTGACGTTTGAGTCTAGTACGCAACTCCCGACAATCATTTTCTGACTGGGATAAAAGCTGAGATTGTTCGTTGTACTTAGTTTGTATTAAAGAAGATTCCCGTTCAATTTGAGCAAGACGTTGCTGATTGAGTTCGATAATTCCTTTATAAGACTCAGCCAAACTTTCTTGACGTTGAGCATTATTTACGGTATTTTCTAACTGCTCGAACAAAGATTGTATTTGTGCTTGAGCAGCATTTAATTCTTGACTTTGCTGTTTAAACATCGATTCTGCAACGGTTGAACGCTTTTTTTGTCGTTGCAAAGCTGCTTGTGACTCACCCAAAGCCGTGGTTAGTTCTTCTACTTGCTCATACAGTTGATTATTAGCAGAACGTAATTCTTCATTCAATTGCAGCAGTTTCTCAAATTCTGCATTTACCACCGCTTGTTGTTGAGCGTTGGGTTCAGCAACCCACTCATCCTTTAAAGGCTGTTCTGAGTTGGTTTGTTGCTCAAATTCAGGTAACTGACTCAATTGAGAATCAATAATTATTTCTACTGCTGTATCAATATCTTCTGAAGAACTCGCAGTTTGATTTAGCGACGCTTCCTCAGAGGCTGGTGCTAACAACAGTACTTCTGTTGCTTTGTTTTCACCAGCTAAAATCCCATGAAAAGGATTAGTTGCTCTCTGAGTTGCTCTCTCAGACGATTGCAACGAATCAACAGAATTTAATTTTTCAATATAAGCCCCATCATCTGGGGTTTCGGTTTCATGCATTACTCTTCACCCACCAGCTTCGATTAAAAGCAGACACTACGGTATAATTATTCATTTATGTATGCTGTCTTAACAAAATCTTCCCCTTAAGGCAAGAGATACTTTCCCCGATATAAGTTATTCAATAACAATAATTTGTCCTTTTCCCAGTTTTTAGCCTAAAAAATACAATTTGAAAAAATTTAATAAACTCCACACAACCCCAAGCAATTTTAGTCTATGACGATTTTTAATTAATTCACAACAGTTTCTCATCGAAAGCCATGAAAGTAAATTCTAATACAGCGCAGCTTCCTTACTTTTTATAGTTGCTTTTATTGATTTTAACTCTGTCTCCTAATGGGAGCAAATAACTCCCCCCATCCCCGTGTCCCCCCATCCCCTTGTCCCCTTCTCCTCAAGGAAGCCAGCGGGGATGAAAACCGACTAAAGGAAGTTCTTCTGGTTGTGCATTCACATTATTGTCGCCAACAGGTAATAAGGGCATTAACCATAAGCTGCTTGTACTGATTTCCTGTCCGTCTTGTGTTTTTAAAACTTTTCCTCGTACTGGACTACTGGTATCTGTGATTGATACTACTTGGTCGAATAATAGCCCCAAACCATCGGCAGACAAACTCATTTGTAAGTCTCGTTTGTCGGGAGGCAATACTAATAATGGCTTCTGCTGTCCGGTTTTTAGATTAATTGCTACTAAGTATGGTTGTTCTTGATAGCTTTCTCCTGGTAATAACTGGGTTAACAAACAATAAAGATTAGGTGAAGCTGGGTCAAATTCGCATTTAATAATGGAACCTGTAGTTTTGATTAATTGTTTTTGAGTACCTTGATTGGTGACTAAAAACAAATCTCGCGTGTAATCGGTGTTGAATTTGACTAAAACCGCTTGGGAGCCATCTTTTGAAAAAGCTTGCAGTACGCCGAATTGTGGGAGAAAATCTAGGGGTTTGCTAGCGTCTGTTTGTATCGGTAATATGGCTGTTCCTTGACCTTGAGCAACTGCTACAGCTTGACTATCTGGAGTAATTACAAAATCTCCTGCTGGTTGTTCGTTTTTGATGGGTTTAGGTTCATCTTGTTTTCCCTGATCCCCCATTGGGAAAAACCACAGTCCAAAATCACTGGGATTGTTTTTATGCGCTCTTTGTAAAACTATAGTTTTACCGTCGGGAGATAAGTCAAATTTGAGAATTTGATATTCTTTACTATCTAAAACTAAATCAACCTTAGCTGCTGCTTTTGGATTTTGTTCTGTTTCTCCAGAAATACCCGTAGTAACTGTATATAATTGAGCCGATAAAATATCTTGGTTATTTGCACTATGAGCAGAAAATAAAATTCTCTCCCCATCCGGAAATGCTTCAAAATCCAATACAACTAAGTCTTTAGGAGTCAGTAATGTTTTTTGCTCTTGGGTTAAGTTGTAGAGAACTAATCTTCCTGCTTCTTCTTTCTCGATACCAAGATAAAGGATAACGCGATCGCGAGAGCGAAAAGTACCTACAAATGGCTGGATAAATTTTTCTTCTCCTCTCATTGCAGCAAATTTATCTTTAGCATTCTGTAATTCTACTGTATACCGTTCTCCATAGGGAGCTGGTGTCAAAAGCGTATAAGCCATTCTTCGTCCTGACCAACTAATTTTTCCCGCTAAAGGTGGTTGGATTTTCAAGTGCTTTTCTACACTTTCAATGTCCATGGGACGGCTAAAATTAAGGTTAAAAGATATATCATCCGCTCCAATTTTGGAATTTTCCCAGCTAAAATTGCGGACGCTTGGTTTAACCCCATCACCTTGCAATATAATCAATCCAATTAATACGGTTAACGCTAATATTAGTCCTAGAGCAACTCGGTCTAATGGTTGAAAAGATGTCTTGTTAGTTGTCATTTCAATTTTGGATTTTGGATTTATAATTTTTGATTGTCTCCACAGCTGATTTTAAATTTTTGATTGTATGACGCAGGGATTTTAGATTATTCCTCAAAATTAGAATCATGAGGCTTTTGCTTTGTAATCCAAAATCTAAAATTTAAAATCTAAAATTGACTATTTAATAACTATAAGGATTTTTCGGACGAGAAATTGGTTTTACAGCATTAGCAATAACTGCTAATTGGCGTTTTCCAGCAAGATTTTCTGTTGCCATTTTCCCTTCAATTTCTAGCCAACTATCTTTTTTGAATTGTTCTCTTGTTTGACCTTGTGGTAATTTAACGGGTAAACCTACTGGATAAGCATCTGCGGCACAGCAAGTCAGCACGAATCTTGCTAAAAATACATATTCATTACTTAAATCTGGCGGATATATGACAAATCCTGTCACCTTTGCTCTTTGTCCAGTATATGCATCAGGTTCGGGATAAACGCTAAGTGTTCTTGACCAATCTACCAAGGAACGTTCTTCGGGACGAATGGAAGCCCGGAATGACTGGGGCTGAAGACGAGAATTTCCTGTTGATAAGTCGGTGACACCTTTTTGTAATGCTTTGTCGCTAGCAAAAACTGGCGGTGCAATAAGAAAACCAACAATTGCTACTGCTATTAATAAAATACTGCCCAAACGAGGAGGTATTAAGTTCATGTGTTGGACGTTTGGAGTCGCCCCACGTTGTCGTAAAAGCTCTACTCCTTTGGCAATTCCAATAATTATTAAGACGATACCGGCTACAACAACTAATGGGAAATAGTTGGGATGAATTAGTAAATATAATTCTTCGGTTAGCCAATATTTCAACATTAAAAATCCCCAGGCTACAATAGCGATTACATCTAGCCAAGGAAGTAAATTATTTAAGATTTTTGATCGGGATTGTTTTCTTGAACTCATTGCTTGTTATTTATGGGTGTGAGAAAGCGAAGACAGTTGCGCTCGGAACATCAATGGGAACAAATTTACTCGCAAGTTACCTTAATATCGAAATACACTAAATAAATTACATTGGACTTTTTTAAACTTTACTAAATTGAAAATAATCATTCACTGATACACTGATTTAGCCGATGGATTTGCCCAGAAATATTGATTTTTTTTGATTTTTTTTGATTTTTTTTTTAAATAAAATGTAGATTAATTATTAAGCAGAACAGAAATGTTAATTGTGCTGCTAGTGCAAACAGATAAAAAACTGTTTTTGGTTTAAATATTGTTAACATTAAACCAATACCTTTGATGTCAATCATTGGACCAAAAACTAAAAATGCTAATAGCGAACCGCTGGTAAAAGCCGAAGCAAAAGATAAAGCAAAGAAGGAATCAACTGTCGAACAAATTGATACAACCGCCGCAAGTACCAGCATTGTAATTACGGAGCTAACTGGACCGGCACCCAAACTCAAAATCAAGTCGCGGGGTGCTAATACTTGAATCGCAGCGGCGATCGCACTTCCTAAAACGAGTATGGCACTCAATTCTCGTAATTCTTGTATTGTATTATCTATAACTAGTCGTATTTTGTCGGCTAGGGGTTTGCTTGGTGCAGAAGTTGCGATCGCCGCTTCCATTCCCATGGTTTCCATCCGCATGGTTTGACCAAGTTTTCCACCGAGTAAATAAGTACCCGGTTTGAGCAAAGTTGGTACCGCTGTTTGTGTCTCTAAGCTAGAAAGTTCTAAAACTTCTTTAGGTTCGGCTTTTCGGGGTTGATTAAATTTTAAATAACGAGCAATTGTCGGTTGAACAATGGGGCTTAAGTCTTTTTGAAAGCTAAAAACGTAGCCAATAATTACAGCGATTAGTAAAGATAAGATTACTCTTAATACAACGATTTCTGGCTGATCTCGAAATGCAATCCATGTTGCCCAAATTACAATCGGATTAATTGTCGGTGCTGCGAGCAAAAAACCAATTGCCATAGATGTCGGCGCTCCCTGCATCAGCAATCGTCGCGCTACAGGTACGTTACCGCATTCGCACACTGGAAACAGAAAGCCGATCATACTACCAGCCAAAGCTCCAAGTAGGGGATTTTTGGGAGCTTTTTCCAGCAACATACGCTCATCGACGAAAAATAGCAGCGTACTGGAGAACAAAACTCCTAGCAATAAAAAAGGTATTGCCTCTACTAACAGGCTAAGGAATATGGTGAAACCATTGCTAAGTTGATTCATGAGTGTCGTTTATTTAGACGCTTTTCAAGCTATGTTGAGTTTTGACGGATATGTCCTAGTTATTTTAGCGGATTCGCGATTGTACGCAGGTAAGTAGAGTAAACTATACATCATTTTTATAAATTTAACTGCGAATTGCGGTTATCTCATTTTCAATTTTCGTTACTCTTTTAATTACCACGGAAATAAATGTTTTTGCAATCCGAAATTAGAACAGCCTCCGAAGACTATAGATAAGCTTTGAACCCTCTATTGTATGCATTGAGTTAAGCCTATAGGCAAGGAAATTCAATTAATGTTCGGAAAACTGCTCTTTGATCGACAACAACTGATATGACGGTACCAGTTTTTGACTTCCATACTAAATCTCTAATACTTGACAATTAAGCGTTGATTTATACCTCCAGCCATAAAATTCGACTTGGTTATATCTAAAATACGCATTTTAAATACAAATAGTTCCAATTTAATAGTTTAAGTTCTCAAGCACGGAATTACGATCTATCTATCTTTAGACTTACAATAATTTAACTTTATTTGATGTTATCTTCGACGCATTTTCATAAAACGTCAGTATTTTTGTCACATTTGGTATCTAATAGTGAGTTTTGCTTCTAACACAATTTTCTTTCTCCGGGGTATTGTGTAACTTTTACAAAACTTTATAAAAATTTCATGGCGTTGAGCATCTGAACAAGCTTTATATCTAGGGATAGAGTTACCGATTGTAAGAACAGCAGTGAGGTCAAATTTAGCAGTAATCAGCGAAAAATTCGGATTTTGGGATTAATTTGGGATTTTTGCGGTTAATTCGTCTTGATGCTCGATTTTATTGATGCAGGTAGAAAGGGTTTTGATTGTTTAATTTATGATTTAATTTATGATTTAATTTTTTATTTAAGAAATATAAAAAAGCCAAAACTAAATATTCATCCCTAAGATTTCAATCGTTAGGATGAAGACATGACGATTCATTTGAGTGATGATGTAAACAGTTGATTAAACAAAGAGTTTGACAATTATTGATGATTTCAGGAAAATCCAAATCTGTTTTGTAGATATAACTGAAAATCGCAAATAATTGCTGAGTGGTGGAGGAATTAAATGATGAAAACTAATATGAGAACTAAAATAATTGCAGCGGCAGCAGCTTTAACTACAATGTTTTTAAGCGCTCCAGCTAAAGCCGAAGCCCCTGTATCTACACAAGTATTACGACAAGTATTACGATTAAGTCGAACCGGAGAATGTTTTGCTTGCGATTTAAGAGGTGCTAATCTCAGAGGCGCTCATTTAATTGGTGTTGATTTAAGAAATGCCAATTTAACAGGTGCAAATCTTGAAGAAGCTAATTTAGAAGGTGCTGATTTAACAGGTGCTGATTTGCAAGGTGCAAATTTATCTGGTGCTTTTATTAATAGTACGACATTGAATAAAGCTGATTTGACAAATGCGAATTTGAGTAATTCCCAACTTTATAGCGCTCAATTAGAAGACGCTACATTAATTGGTGCAAATTTGAATGGTGCGGACGTATTTAATACTTCAATTGGTGTTGGTGGAGAATCACCAGAAGAAGAATAAAGTTTTAAACTACTACGAATAACATTTATGTAGAGACGTTGCATTGCAACGTCTCTGTGTTCGGAAAGAAGTCGGGTTTTTACAAAGATTATCTGTTGTTACAGATATTTATGTGAAAAACCCGATTTCTATAGTTGACGAAAGTATAATTGTGTTTTATTCTCCGGTAATTGACAAACTCTCAACCCAAATCCGGGGACAAACTCCTCCCGGAGTTAATTCTACTTCTTTCTCTACAAAAACTATTGATTTAAGAAGTTCTAGAAAATCACCAGCGACAGTTGCTGAATCAATACTGGTTTTTTCTCCTTTATTGATTAACCAACCATCAAATGGTAAAGAAAATGAACCTTGTAAAGATTTAACTCCTGCATGGAGTGCTTGTAAATCATCAATTAAAACTACATTTTCAGCAGTTTCTAAACTGAATTGTTGTTCAGGTGCTGCACTGGCAAAAACGTGATAAAAGTTCGGACTAACGGTAACTTTTGCCCCAATATTCGCATTACCCGTAGGTTTAGCATTCATCCGTTTGGCTGTACCGGCACTGTGGAGAAAGTTTTTCAATACTCCGTTTTCAATTAATGATACCTGACGAGTGGGAGTTCCTTCCCCATCGAAGGTTTCTGCACCAATATTTGCTGGATGTAGTGCATCATCGTATAAGGAAAGCAAGGGAGAAGCAATTTGTTTACCCAAATCATCTGGAGTCGATAAACTTTGTTTGTCAAGAATACTTTGAGCATTAAATAAGTTAGAAAAAGCACTCAGTAAACTTAAGAAAGCATCGGGAGAGAATACAACCATGTACTTGCCAGTGGGAATTTTTCGATAATTCAAGTGGCTGATTGTTTTCTCTACAGTTTCTTTGATACAGCCTTTAACATCTAATTTTTCTACTCCATGGCTAATTCTAAAAGCACCAGCACTACGAGGTTTTCTATCTGCTTCCTCTGTTTTACTGTAGAGATAAATTGATGCTAAAGAATGGGATTCCGCTCTCATTGCACCATCACTGTTAAGATAAAACCGCTCAAAATCTCTTTGCGATAGAGAATTATATGGTACACCTTTAATCGCTTGATGACCTGCAAGTACTTCTTTTTCTGCTGTTAATAAACTATCTATCAAAGAGGAAACAGGTGCTGGAGTCGCTTTCTGTTCGGATTTACCGTTGTTTATCTCAGCTTTAGCTTCTGGACTAAAATCAGGTGTGTTTTCTTTTACACCAAATATACTTGCTTCAAATGCAGTTTTTAAAGCCAATTCTAATCCTTTGGAGTCTACATCCGTAGTGCTAGTCACACCCATTGTATTATCTTCATTCCAGACTCGGACGGTAACACCAGAAAGATTAGTGGCTTTAACTTGCTTCGGCTCTCCTCGATCTACTTGAACACTAGTTGAATCTACTATAGAACCGTAAATGTCAAATTTTTTGATACCAAGTTGTTCGGCACTTTCCTTAGCAGAAGCTGCAATTTCTTGTATGTTGGGCATAGTTAATTTTGGATAGAGGGATTTCTGCGGAGGAAGGAAAACGATTTTAAATTTACAATTAGATTTATAATTTTAGATTTATAATTTTAAATTTTAAATTTTAAATTTTTTGAAATTTTAAATTTAAATCCTTAATTATAAAATCATAATTATAAATTAAATTGATCAATTTGGATTGGAAATTTTTTGTTGGGTCAAGCATAAATGTTACCCAACAAAAAATCATTTTTGTTGACAATCCAAAAGTTAAAATCGAAAACTCCCTAACGTCCGCCAACAGTAATTGAATCTACTTTGATATGTGGCTGTCCTACGGTAGTATAAATGCTACCACTAACCGAGCCGCAGAAACCCGGAGCTAAAGACAAATCTTGGGAACACATGGAAATTTTAGTCATAATTTCCTGGGCTTCACCTATAAGAATAGCTCCTTTTAGAGGCTTAGTCATCTTACCGTTTTCAATTAAGTAAGCTTCCTCTACGCCAAAATTAAATTCACCCGTAGTACCAACGCTACCACCACCCATTTTTTTACAGTAAATGCCTTTATCAACGGAAGCGAATAAATCATCTGTAGAATATTCACCAGTGGCAATGTAAGTATTTCGCATCCGACTAGCCGCAGCGTATGTAAAATTCTGCCTTCTGCCGCTACCTGTGCGGGGATGTCCAGTACGTGTTGAACCGGCTCTATCTGCCAGGAAATTTTTGAGAACTCCTTTTTCAATTAATAATGTTCTTTGGGCTGGCATCCCTTCATCGTCCATATCAATGGTGCCAAAGGCATTATCAGTACGTCCTTCGTCCCAAGCAGTTAAGGCTTCATGGGCAATTTTTTCGCCTTTCTTGTTAGCAAAAGGAGTGGTATTGCGTTCAATTTGAGTAGTCTCAAGTAAATGTCCGCAAGCTTCGTGAAAGATAACTCCACCAAAGTGATTCGCCATGATAATCGGATAATCACCCGATTCTACATAGTCAGCATAAAGCATTTTACCAGCAGATTCACCGATTTGCTCCGCTGCTTGCTGAAAATCCCAAGTTTTGAGAAAATTCGGGTCACTGGTATTACCGGCACGTTCGGCTATAGAACTGCGATTGGCACCATCAGCACAGAGTAAGCTTAATGCTACCGATTGAGTTAAGCGGATATCGCGGGCAAAAGTTCCATCACTAGCTGCAACTAAAATTTCTTGCCAATCGCGGAAATAAGAAGCACGACGGGATTGAATGTGACTCGCTTTTTTATTTAGTTGAGCGGTACTATCAAGTAACACTTCTCCCATTTCCCGCATCGAAGCACACAAAGGCAGCCATGCATCTTTGGTTCTTTTTGTTGCGTAGTCTCTGAGTAATTCCAGATTAATCTCTGGGATAAAAGCCTTGGGTACGGGTAATTCTAGCCCAACAATTGCCAAAGCTTTTTCCAAAGCTAATTTTAAACCAGTAAAAGAAATATCATTGGTGCTGACGTAGCAATCAGCCTTACCGCGAAATACTCTCACCCCCGCACCCGTAGAAAGACGGGGTGTAATACTAGTAATAGTGTCTTCTTCTGCTAAGCAACTGATATAGCTGACGCGCTCTAAGAAGAATTCAATAAAATCAGCGCCAGCAGCACGTCCTAAACCTAATAAAATAGATAAAGGTGCTGCCCAAGTTTCATCAAAATGCTCTTTTGTGGAAGAGTATTGTAAATTGGGAAGTTCTTGGGAAAGAAGTAGAGTACTTGTTTGCATAAGTTACCTTTTGATTGAGGAGCGTTATCTTAAACTAGTTATTGCAGTTCTTATTATGATATGAGAATATACAGCAAACCGTAGGAGACTGTGTATCATCTTAACCAATATCTATTGGGTTTTTGGAGTTAAGAACGACAAAGAGGGAATAGAAGAGTAAACGAAAAAAAATATTCGATTTGTGATTTAATCCGAACTATAAACTCGCACTATTTTAAAGGATAAATTATTTTTTGGAATTTCCAACTCGTTATACTTTGCACGGTCATAGACTGAGTTTTGTTCTAGGAAAAGTAAGCCTGATAA